>CAMELR010000038.1 GCA_945923775.1 uncultured Clostridia bacterium
GACGAGACCGAATCCGAAATAGTAGAATCCCTCGGCGAGCTAATATCGCAGTTTGACAGCGCGAGTCTGGTCGACAGCACCTACCATATTTTCATAGAGCTGAATCGTCTGATAACCGAGGAATACGGCTTCTACTTCCACCTGATGAAAAGCGACTTCCGCGGAGTTCTCGTGACCCGCATGAAAACAGTGCTGAAGGCCTCAGCCGATAAAATTCTCGGTCGTTTCACCATTCCGGCGGACGAAAAGTACATCACGCTGATGTCGTCGTTTATCAACGCGGGCTTCCTGAATCTGTTCCTGGAGTGGAACAAATCCGGCAAGGATGTCTCCATTGAAACCGCCGCAAAGGTAGCAAGCGTAATGGTTGACTTCTGTGTGAAGAACGTTCCGGAAATCAGCAAGGCAATTGACGATATGCCAGACCCCACAAACAAATAAACGATCCCGGTTCTCACGAGCCGGGATAATTTATTTACGCCTTATTCATTGTTGTGATGACCGTACGCATGACGTCAAGCGGCTTTTCGCCCTTATTAAGCGAAACGCGTATGTGACCCTTGCCGGTCGGCTCCAGCCTGAGACGGTTCGAATAAACGTCCGACAGAGCTGCGATCTTTTCCATGTCAAATTTGGACAGATAGAAAATCAGGTCGTTTTTCATCTGGCTGATCTCAACGATGTTGCAGGCGCTTGCCATATTACGCAGCCGCGCCACCTCGATAAGTCCGACCACCGACTTTGGCGGGTCGCCATAACGGTCGATGAGCTCGTCGGTTACATCGGTGCTGTCCTCGTCGTTCTGTATTTTCGCTATTTTGCGGTAGCAGTCGACGCGCTGCGCCTGGTTCGAAATATAGTCCTCCGGGATATATGCGTCTATCTTGATATCCACCAGGCACTCCTCCTTGTGGACGTTCTTTTCGCCGCGCTCCTCGCGCACCGCCTCGTCAAGAAGCTGGAGGTACATATCATATCCGACATTTGCAAGATGTCCCGACTGGCTCGCGCCAAGTATGCTTCCCGCGCCGCGGATCTCAAGGTCACGCATGGCTATGCGGAATCCGCTGCCAAACTGCGTGAACTCCCGGATAGCGTCGAGCCGCTTCTGAGAGATCTCCGACAGCACCTTCCCGCGCTGGAACGTGAAGTAAGCATACGCGCGCTTGTTGGTTCTTCCGACGCGCCCGCGGAGCTGATGGAGCTGCGCAAGTCCCATATAATCAGCATTCTCAATTATGAGAGTGTTAACGTTCGGAACGTCCACGCCCGTTTCAATAATTGTGGTGCACACAAGCACATCGAGGTCTCCGTCAAGGAGCTGCCGCCATATCTCGAGCATCTGCTCCTCTGACATTCTTCCGTGCGCCACGCCTACGCGCGCGTCCGGAATCAGTGTTCGTATCTTCTCGGCGCAGCTATATATCGAATCGATCCGGTTGTGGATATAATATACCTGACCGCTGCGGCGGAGCTCCTTCTGAATCGCCTGCATGACGATACCCCAGTCGTGCTCCATTACGTAGGTCGTGATGGGCTGCCTGTCCTGTGGCGGCTCGTCGATCACGGACATGTCGCGGATTCCGCTCATCGCCATATTGAGCGTACGCGGAATCGGGGTAGCCGAGAGCGTCAGCACATCGACTCCGGCAAACATCTCCTTGAATTTTTCCTTGTGAGCCACGCCGAAACGCTGCTCCTCGTCGATTATTACAAGCCCGAGGTCCTTGAATTTAATGTCGTCCTGAATAATACGGTGCGTACCTATCAGAATGTCAATACTGCCAGCCTTCAGCCGGCGGAGTATCTCGCGCTGTTCCGCAGGGGTCTTATGCCGCGAAAGAAGCGCGATGTTGACCGGGAAGCCCTCCATGCGGTTGCAGCAGGTCTGGAAATGCTGCCATGCAAGCACGGTCGTAGGAACAAGTATCGCGCACTGCTTCCCGTTTTCGGCGCACTTGAAAGCCGCCCTGAGCGCGACCTCCGTCTTGCCGAATCCAACGTCGCCGCACAGAAGGCGCTCCATCGGGACAGGCTTCATCATATCCGCCTTTATCTCGTCAACGCAGCGGAGCTGAGAATTCGTCTCTATATAGTTGAAGTGCGCTTCGAAATCCTCCTGAAGCGAATCGTCCGGCGGGAATTCGTACCCCTTGCTCTTCATGCGGCGGGAATAAAGCTCGATGAGCTCCGACGCCATCTCCTTTGCAGCCGCCTTCGCTTTCGCCTTGGACTTCTGCCACTGGTCGGAGTTCAGCTTGTTGAGCTTAACGGTGCCCGCGTCGCCGGAGCCGATATACCGCGACACAAGGTCGAGCTGAGTGACCGGAATGTGAAGCACGTCCGCACCGGCGTAGCGTATCTTGATGTAGTCCTTGGCTACACCGTCGGTCTCTATCTTGTGAACGCCGTCGAAAATTCCGATTCCGTAAGAATAATGCACCACAAGGTCGCCTATCGAAATATCGGAAAGCGAGCGAATCTCCTCGCCCTTTTTCTTCTTGGGAGGGCGCTTTCTGTCCGCATGCACTGCGGTATGAGTGAACACCGCAAACTTTGTCACAGGGTATTCAATACCCGCGCTGAGCGTTCCCGGAGAAACGATTATCCTTCCGGGGAGCGGCTTTTCCGGCTCCATAGAGAAATCCGCCTTGTAGCCGTCGTCGGCGAGGTCGGAAGCAAGCGTACGCGCGCCCTTTTCCGTTCCCGAGAATATCATGCAGGCAAACTTCATGCTGAGGTAATTGTCCAGCTCCGAGCGCAGCACGGCGTATTCGCCGCTCCACGGGGAGGTCTGCACGGCGCTCTGGACGTCCAGCATCAGACCAAGCTCCATTCCGCCGCCGCGGATAAACGTGTCGAAGTACACCGAAGTCCGGCTTTCGAGTTCAGAATACAGCTCGTTTTTAGTGAGCATGTAGCGGTCAAGTCCCTTGCACAGCTTCTTTTCCTCGGTGAGTATCTTTAAATCCTCCGCATGCTGGAGCGCCACCGCGCGGTAGTTCTCCTTTGCGGAGACGTTCTCACAGACGAACACCGCGTTTGAGTAGTCGAACACCGTTGCTTCCTCTGAGTAGCACAGCGGGAAGTACTTGTCGACCGCGCTCAGATTAACACCGCCGCGCATTTTGGCAACGTCGGCGCTGAGCCGCTCGCGGACTCCCTCGGCGTTCTTGCCGCGGAGCTTCTTTGAAAGAGCCTCGATACGGTCGCAGAGCTCGTCTGCGGAATCAAAAAGCACCTCCCCCGCTGGAGAAATGCGGATCTCATCAAGCGGGTCAGTACGGCGCTGAGTGTCAAGGTCGAACCGTGAAATGCTGTCGATGGTATCTCCCCACAGCTCAATGCGGCAGGGCGCGGAGCTGCTCGGTGGGAAGATATCCACAATACCGCCGCGCACTGAGAACTGCCCTGCGCCTTCGATGAGGTCGCACCGGGAATACCCCGCCGCGAGAAGGCGCTTTACGATATCCTCCTGAGAGATCTCCATATCGGCTGAAAGCGTGATGGTACGCTGTTTCAGCTCCTCCGGCGGGATAGTGAGCTGTGCTGCGGCTTCCGGCGAGCATATCACGGCTTTGCAGCTGCCGTCAAGCATTGCGGACAGCGCGAAAATCCGCTTGTGCTCGTACTCCCTGGACGCCGCCTCGAAATCTCCGAGAAGGAGTTCCTTTGCGGGGTACAGCAACGCGGTATCCGCGCCGTACATCATGTTGATATCGTTGGAAAGGCGCTGGGATTCCGCCTCGCTTTCCGCGATCACAAGCACCGGGAGAAGCTCCTGCTTTTGCAGGAGCGCTCCGATAATGTGAGCCTTGTGTATATGCGAAACGCCTGTCACAAGGGCAGGCAGGGTGTTATGATCGTCAAGATACTTGTCGAGCTTTTTGTACTCGGGTATCTGCTGAGCCGCATTAAGAAAAATATCCATCGTTTGTTCCTCAGGAATTGAACTTGTTCATTGCTTCGTTCATCTTGTCGCCGACCATCAGTTCAATGGAGCTTACAGCGTTGTCCATAGCAGTTTCAAGGGCTTCCGCCTGCTCCTTCTTGAAATGACCGAGCACCCAGTCGGCAAGGTTGTAGTCGGGGTGGGGCTTCGCCCCGACGCCCATCTTTATGCGCGGGAACATATCAGAACCTGAAAGGTAGATTATGCTCTTGATTCCGTTATGACCTCCGTCACTGCCCTTCCTGCGTATACGCAGCTTGCCAGGCTCAAGTGAGATATCGTCGAACACGATGATAGTGCGCTCCGGCGGGATCTTGTAGAAACTCATTGCCTCGGTCACAGCTTCGCCGCTGTTGTTCATGAAGGTCGTGGGCTTCATGATAAGGCAGCGCTTTCCGGATATCATCGCGTCGCATGTCAGCGACTTGAACCGCAGCTTCTTGCAGTCGAGCTTGTATTTGTCGCAAAGGGTGTCTATTGTCATGAATCCGATGTTGTGGCGGGTACCCTCGTACTGCGTTCCGGGGTTGCCCAGACCGCATATGATGTACTCGACTGCGCCCTGCGGCGCGGGAGTTCTTTCAGATTCGAGTTTCTTGAAAATATCTGCTATTGACATAGTATATGTGCCTTTCGGTGATTTTATATAACGCACAAAGACCACCCGCAGTATACTGCGAGTGGTAATTTGTGCTGTTTAGTTCGCAATCAGACGAGATCGTTTGCGTCAAACGGGTCGCCGCACTCCGGGCAGAACTTCGGAGGGTGCGCGGGATCCTCGGGCTGCCAGCCGCACTTGTCGCAGCGGTAAACCGGCGCTCCGGAGGGTCTGGGCTTTCCGCAGTTCTGGCAGAACTTGCCCTTGTTGAGAGTGCCGCAGGAGCATGTCCAGCCCTCTGCCTGGGCGGGCTTGGGCTTGCCGCAGTTCGCGCAGAACTTTCCGGTGTTGGAGGCTCCGCACTCGCATGTCCATGCGCCCTGGGCGGGAGCCGCCTGGGCTGCGGGCTGCTGTACATTCTGCTGAGCGCCCATCTGGTACAGGCTCTGTGCATTGAAACCGCCCTGCTGCTGAGCCATGTTCATTCCCATGAAGCCCATCATTGCGCCGCCCTGGTTGCCGGCAGCGGTCTTCATTGCGCTTGCCTGAGCCTCGACAAGGGTCGCTGCCGCCATGTTGGGATTACGCATTACAGCGGTGCGCTGGAGGTTGGTTATCATCTCCTGGTCTTCCTTCGGAAGGGTCGGAGGATTCATTGCGAAGGAGGCAACGACCATTCCGCGGAGCTTGCCCCACTTTTCAGTGAGCGCTTCGTTGAGTGCGTCGGAGATCTCCACCGCCTTGCTGGGCAGCGCGCTGGGTCTTACGCCCTGCTCGGAGATCTTTCCAAGAGCGGGCTGGAGAGCAGTCAGGATCTCAGCCTTCAGCATGCTGTCGATATTGGAACGGTTGAAAGTCTCGCCGAAGTTTCCGCATACATTAGTATAGAACAGAACCGGGTTGGTTATACGGAAGGAGTACTCGCCGTTGCAGCGCAGGGAAACATCGACATCAAGGCCGATATTGTTGTCAACCACGCGGAACGGGATAGGGTTCACAGTACCGTAGCGGTTGCCCATGACTTCCTTGATGTTTACATAGTAAACGCGCTGGTCGTGGCCTGCCTGACCGCCGTAGGTGATACGGGAGCCGATGTCCTTAATGGTGTTCATAATACCATCGCCGAGGCTTCCGGAGAACACGGAGGGAGAAACAGCGGATTTGAATTCAAACACGCCTGCCTCAGCCGCAACTTCAGAAACCTTGCCGTCAACAACGACAAGTGCGCACTGACCCTCGTTGACTGCGATAGCGGAGCCATCGGTTATAACATTATCGTCGCCCTTGTTTGTGCCGCGGGAACCGACGCGCTTATGACCCTTCGCCGCAAGAATATCATTAGAAAGAGACTCGCAGTATATGTATTCCTTGTACTGATCAGCAAGGTTTCCGGCAACTGCGTTTATCGCTGCTTTAATTAAACCCATGTGTAACTCCTTTCAAATGCGGAAATCCATTGGATAACATATATCTATTTTAACTCAAAAAATGTAAATTGTCAATAGATATTTATAGAATTTTGTACTTGACAAATCCAATGTTTTGTGGTAAAATATTAAGGTCATCGGGGTGTAGCGCAGTTGGTAGCGCGCGACTTTTGGGAAGTTGAGGCCGCAGGTTCGAATCCTGTCACTCCGACCATAGCGTAGTACCCGCCAAATGGCTTGTTTAGCTGTTTGGCGGGTATTTTTATCTTTGTTTTCAGCGACGCGAAGCAAATGTATTTTACCGCATTTTTGCGTATTTTTTCGCAAGTATGGGTGTCAGGTTTCTAATTATTCAGCGCCGAAAAGTTCGCGCTGCAGATCCACTCCGTCGTAGCTTATCTCGCTGAATCCTCCGCCGGACGCTGCGCACTTTATCAGCTTTTTCGTAAGATCCGGGATATCGTCACGGTTCAGCGCTTCGTTGACGTCCACCCAGACTGCCTCGCTGTTCTCGTCGTTGTCGGAGCGGGCTTCTCCTGACACGTAATCCGCGCGGAACGCTGCGTACCAGTCCTTCAGGTTAAACCGCATTGCGATAAGTTCACGCGGCTCTATAAGCACTCCGGTTTCCTCGAGATATTCCCGGATCAGAGCCTCGCGCGGCATTTCTCCGTGATTCAGGTACCCTCCCGGGACTATCAGCCTGCCCTTGCCTGCGCCGTATGTATGCCGCGACAGCAGCACCTTTCCCTCATGTATCACAACTGCGGTCACCGACTGCGACCAGTTTGTATTGCCGTTTTCCATTATTCCTCCCGGATCCTCGCCGCGCAGTACCTATACCCCTCGTGCCGGAATCCACATTTTACGTAAAATCCCGTGAGCCTGTCCTCGCATATCACCTGGATCTCTCCGCCAAGGGCGCCGCAGACTCTGCGAAGCAATCCGCCGGCGTACCCCTTCCCTTCGAACTCAGGAAGCACCGCCACCTGGGAAATCAAGCTTTCTGAGCCTATCGAATGCTGAACCACAAGCGCGGCTCTCCCGTCTGAAGCGCACCGTGAAACTCCATGCCTCACCCTATGCGACATGTCAAGGTACCACGGTTCAAAATCTATCGGAAACCGTGTCGAAATAACCTTCCAGGCCTCCGACGGCGAACACTCCGGCAGTTCGTCTCCGGATTTTTCAGACATTTTTAGTTCCATCAGGCAGACACGGCTGAACTCCGCGGGGATTTTCCCGCATAGCATATCCCCCGCCGTTTCCGAGCAGAACAGGTCGGAGAATCCGTTCATCGCCAGGAATCCCGCAAGCTCCTCCCAGTCAGCGCCGGGATCTTCGCATATCACAAACGAGCCGTCCAGGCACGCAAGGTAGGTTCTCCCCTGCCGGAAGAACCTGCAAAAATCGTAGCCCCCGCTGTACGCATTGAACAGCGCCCGGATTTTCAGCGCCTCAACTCCCTGCGCCGGAAGCTCCGAAAGCTGCTCCGCCGTATAAATACGCTCCGTCACAGCTCTGCAAATGCGCTCAGCACCGCTTCGGCGAGCTTTGCCGTCGCTGTATAGTCCGCCTCATTGATAACGCACGCAGGCGAGTGAAGATACCTGCACGGAACCGAAAGCGCGCAGGTGCGTACTCCGCCGCGGCTGACATGTATCGCGCCGCTGTCGTTTCCGCCGGCGATCAGCGTTTTCGTCTGGTTTGCAATGCCGAGCTTATCTGCGGTGCTCCTTGCAAACTGGTACAGCTCGCGGTCGTAGATAGTTGCTCTGTCCATGTAGGACACAACGCAGCCCTTGCCAAGCTCGCATACGCGTTTGGCGCCGGAGGTCTCCGCGATGTCGCAGGCGGTCGTTGTCTCCAGGACAACCGCGATATCCGGCTCTATCGTGAACGCAGCCGCCTTTGCTCCCCGGGTCCCGACTTCCTCCTGAACCGTGAACGCATACCATGCGTCGTACTCGGGCTCGCCGTTTATCATGTCCATCATTATAAGGCAGCCGGCGCGGTCGTCTATAGCCTTGCTCTTTACAAAACCGCTTCCAAATCTGAAGCTGTCCGAATCGAACACCGCGCAGTCTCCCCTTGACACGCGCTTTCCTGCTTCCTCCGCATTTTCAGCGCCGATGTCGATAAGAAGCGCGTCAAAATCCGGAGCCTTTTTACGCTCGTCCGCGCTCTGCTGATGAACAGCCTTCGTGCCGATAACTCCGCGGGTGCCGTTCCCGAATCTCACGGCGCGTCCCAGCACGACCCTGGGGTCTATCCCGCCGACTGCCCCGAACCTCAGTAACCCGTCGCTCGTGATGTCAGTCACCATAAAACCGACCTCGTCCATGTGCGCCGCGAACATAATGCGGTTTTTCGGGGTCTTTCTGCCCTTTTTGAACACCAGCAGATTTCCCAGGTTATCGGTTATTACCTTGTCAGCATTTATCCTCGATTTGATGTAATCGCGTACCGCGCTTTCATCTCCGGAGGTTCCGTCCAGCGCGCATATTTCAAGAAGCCTGTCCATCATCAGTTTTCACCTCCCGCAGCGTACTCGCAGATCAGTCTTGCAGCGCTCTCAATATCGCTCAGCCGAACTGTTTCGATAGGAGTATGCATATAACGTATCGGAATAGAAACAGTACAGCACTTCACGCCAGCTCTGCTTATTGAAATGCTGTCCGCGTTAGTTCCTGTGGAGGACGGCATAACCTCTATCGTATACGGGATCCCATTCTTTTCTGCGGCTGATTTCAGCGCGTCCGACATTCCGCGGTCAAGCGCTGCGGAATAGCCTATCATTGCACCGCTTCCAAGTGCGGCGGTCTCATGCGGAACACTGTCCGGGGTCCTTCCAAAGGAAACGTCGACCGCTATCGCCTCGTCCGGCTGTAGGCGGAACGCTGCGCCCTTTACGCCGCGTTCGCCGGTCTCTTCCTGGGCGGAAAAGCACACCGCAAGGTTGTATCTGAGCTTCCTCCCGCGGAGCATATCCAGTGCGCGGAGTATAGCGCAGACGCCGCTCCGGTCGTCAACGGAAGGCGCGGATATCACGCCGTCGGAAAGCTCGCGAAAATCGGAATCCACGGTAACGCGGCTGCCCAGCGGAACCGCCTTTTCAGCTTCCTCCCGGGTCATTCCGATATCTATTGCGATCTCGCCTGCCTCCGGGACCTTCGTGTGGTCACTGGAAACATGCGGCGGCAGAGTCGAAACTACGCCGCGTATATCATGCGCTCCGTGAACTGTAACGCTCTGAGCCAGCATAATGCGCATGTCTGGACCGCCGCAGGCGCCTACCTTCAGGAAGCCGTCCGGGTCGATATAAGATACGATAAATCCGATCTGGTCAATGTGCGCGTCGAGCATGAGCGTGGGCGAGGAAGCGTCCTGCGCGGGAATAAGCGCGGTCACATTCCCGAATGCGTCGCACTGCGCGTCCGGCGCGTATTCGCTAAGCAGTTCAAGAGCTGTCCGGGAAGCCTCGTTTTCTGCGCCCGAAACTCCGACCGCGCCGGTCAGCAGCTCTAGTGTTTTCCTTATATCCAAAATCTGTCGTTCCTTTCTTGGAAAGTTACTTTAAAAAGTCGCTCGCGGTATCCGTTATATTGAAGTGATGTCCCTTGTGATTTAGAAGCTCCAGCTTATACGAAAGTATCTGCGGAACAACTCCGAGTTCAAACGCCGCGTCCTCCAGGGCGGAAGCGTAACTCATCACCGAGAGCGTTTCCTTATCGGTAAGAAGTATCTCAGCCGCAAAGAGGTTTGCCTCGCGCTCCGTCTTGTTGGTCATCAGAAACAGCGAGCTTTCGCGTATTCCTCCCGCCGACAGCTCCCGGTGAAGCATATCGTGGCCGAATTCATGCGCGCATACCGTCTGCTGCAGCAGCTTATCCAGCGACTTGTTTATAATAATGTACCGCCTGTTGTTTTCGAACAGGTAAAAGCCCTTGAGGGAGCCAAGTTCCCGCAGCCATACTGTCGCGCCGGAATTTTCAGCGGTCTGGAAGATAGTCCTTCCGCCGAATTCGCCCCGGACCTGTTCGGCAAGGCTTATTATACGATCCATCATTCGCCGGAGTTATTGCGGGAATCCTCGTAGATCTCCATAAGGCACTTGATAAGGCTCTCCTTATCCTCGGAATTCAGCGTGTTTCCTGCGAAAAGCCCGCGGGACTGCGCAAGGAACTGAGCAGCCTGAGCCTTGTCCGCGTCGCTGACGCATATCTTACGTATGAACTGCTCCTCGACCGTAAGCTCCAGATCCTGGTTGTCGTCCTTCAGGAATTCAGGCGTAAGCTGGAGCTGATCGGCCATCTTCTGGAGAGTCTCTGCGCGGGGGTTGCGGGTACCATTTAGATAATTTGCAAATGCGCGGTAGGTTATTCCTATGCTGTGCGCAAAATCAGTCTTTTTGATTCGCTTTCTGCTCAGCATTATCTCAAGTTTCTCGTTCATTTTCATGCTGTTTTCCTCCTAATTTACGCCGGCTGAATTCCATCGGCGTACGTTCATGATTATATTATAAACATGAACGCGGATTTTGTCAAGTGGTTTTCCTGATTAATTTTCCCTGCCGCTTAGCCCGTTATTGTATATTATACAGTGTTTATTCATTTTCAAATAAGAAATCTGGCTAAATTGTGCGGTTATTCTCATCTTACGCAGAAAAATATTCAATATTTCAAAATAATCTGTATATTATTCGCTGCACGGTATTTTTCCACTTGACAAACGCCGGAAAATGAGTATAATTAAGATTGTAAAAATTAATCAACCTTTTTGGGCTGAAATGTCGTAAAGGAGACACAAATCATGGCAAAGGAAATCAAAAAGATCGTTCTGGCTTACTCCGGCGGTCTCGACACATCTATCATTATCCCCTGGCTGCACGAGAATTACCCCGGCTGCGAAGTTATCTGCGTAGCAGGCAACGTAGGTCAGGATTCCGAGATCGTTGGTCTCGAGGAGAGAGCTAAGAAGACAGGCGCTTCCAAGCTGTACATTGAGGATATCCAGGACGAATTCGTTAACGACTTCATCTTCCCGACCCTCAAGGCTGGCGCAAAGTACGAAGGCTATCTGCTCGGTACTTCCTTCGCTCGTCCTCCTATCGCAAAGCGTATCGTAGAGATCGCACGCAAGGAAGGTGCTGACGCTATCTGCCACGGCTGCACCGGTAAGGGCAACGACCAGGTGCGTTTCGAGCTGACAATCAAGGCTCTTGCTCCTGAAATGCAGATCATCGCTCCCTGGAGAATCTGGAACATCAAGTCCCGTGAGCAGGAGATCGAGTACGCAGAGGCTCACAATGTTCCGATAAAGATCACACGTGAGACCAACTACTCCAAGGATATGAACCTGTGGCACCTCTCCCACGAGGGTCTCGACCTCGAGGATCCCGCAAACGAACCGCAGTACAACAAGCCCGGATTCCTGGAGCTCGGCGTATCCCCCGAGCAGGCTCCTGACAAGCCCACTTATGTTACTATCCACTTTGAGAAGGGTATCCCGACCGCACTCAACGGAGAGAAGATGGACGGCGTAAAGCTCATCAAGGCTCTGAACAAGCTCGGCGGCGAGAACGGCATCGGTATCTACGATGTAGTTGAGAACCGTCTGGTAGGCATGAAGTCCAGAGGCGTTTACGAGACTCCCGGCGGAACTATCCTCTACCACGCACACGAGGTTCTGGAGACCATCACTCTTGATAAGGAAACTCAGCACTACAAGGCTGGCCTGGCTCAGAAGTACGCTGACATCGTATACAACGGTCAGTGGTACACTCCTCTCCGCGAAGCTATGGACGCATTCGTAAACAAGACCCAGGAAACCGTTAACGGCGACGTTAAGCTGAAGCTCTACAAGGGCAACATCATCAACGCAGGCGTTACATCTCCTGACACTCTGTACAGCAGAGACTTCGCTTCCTTCGACGAAGACGACGTTTACGACCAGAAGGATTCCGCAGGCTTCATCAACCTGTTCGGTCTGCCTATCCATGTTAAGGCACTCCTGGACGCTGAGAGAAACAAGAAGTAATTTTACGGCTGATGTTAAGAGCGGGAAGTTCAGCCTTTCCGCTCTTAAATATTTTTCAGGAAAATAAAAACGAGGTAGTTTTATGGCAGAAATGATGTGGGCTGGGCGTTCCTCACAGGGCGTGGACAGCAGAGTTAACGCGTTCAATTCTTCTATCGCTTTCGACGGAAGAATGTACAAACAGGATATTCAGGGCAGCATTGCCCACGCGACCATGCTCGGCGAACAGGGCATAATCAGCATGAGCGACAGCCTGGAGCTTATCGGCGGTCTCAAGGAGATCCTTGCGGACATCGAGAGCGGAAAGCTCCAGTTTGACATGACGGCGGAGGACATTCACATGTTCATTGAGGCGGAGCTTACAAAGCGCCTCGGCGACGTTGGAAAGCGCCTTCACACCTCGCGCTCAAGAAACGACCAGGTCGCACTTGACATACGCCTCTATCTCCGCGATGCCATCAAGGACCTGCGTGAGCTTGTGGTATCTCTTGTCAAGGTGCTCTGCAACATCGCCGACGAGAACACCGAGACCATCATGCCCGGCTACACTCATCTTCAGCGCGCACAGCCGATAACCTTCGGTCATCACATGATGGCGTACGCTCAGATGCTGCTCCGCGACATCGAGCGCTTCGACGATACTCTGCGCCGCATGAACGTTTCCCCGCTCGGAAGCTGCGCACTCGCCGGAACCACCTACCACATCAACCGCGACAGAACTGCTGAGCTGCTCGGCATGGAAGCTCCGATGGTGAACTCCCTCGATGGAGTTTCCGACCGCGATTTCTGCATTGAGCTTGCCAGCGCCATCTCCATCTGCATGATGCATCTCTCCCGTTTTTCCGAGGAAATAATCATGTGGTGCAGCTGGGAATTCAAGTTCATCGAACTTTCCGACCGCTTCTCCACTGGCTCCAGCATTATGCCCCAGAAGAAAAACCCGGACGTTACCGAGCTTATCCGCGGAAAGACAGCCCGCGTTATTGGCGACAATATGACCCTCCTTGCCATGATGAAGGGTCTGCCGCTCGCCTACAACAAGGACATGCAGGAGGATAAGGAAGCGATATTCGACGCAGTGGACAATCTCAAGCTCTGCCTGACTACGTTTATCCCCATGCTTGAGACAATGACCCTGTACAAGGACAACATGCGCAAGGCAGCCGCAAAGGGCTTTATCAACGCCACCGACTGCGCTGACTACCTCGTTAAGAAGGGCATGCCGTTCCGTACTGCTTATAAGATCACCGGCGGTCTCGTTGCTCACTGTATCGAGCTGGGCACCACGCTTGAGGAGCTCCCGCTTGCTGATTACCAGAAGCAGAGCGACCTCTTCACAGACAACGTTTACGAGGCTATCAGCCTTGACACCTGCGTACGCGAGAGAAAGTCGTTCGGCGGTCCCGCGCCCGAGAGCGTAAAGAAGCAGATCGAGCTTACCAGAAAGAAACTGGAGGAACTTTGCAATGGTTAAGGTATACATCGACGGTCAGGAAGGTACGACCGGACTTAAAATACTTGAGCGTTTCAAGAACCGCTCCGATATAGAGATGCTCCGTATCGACGAGGACAAGCGCAAGGACGCGGACGAGCGCAGAAAGCTCATTCACAGCGCGGATTTCACGTTCCTCTGCCTGCCGGACGCCGCAGCTAGAGAGGCTGTAGCTCTCGCGGAGGGGAGCAATACAAGGATCATCGACGCTTCCACCGCTCACAGGACCAACCCCGACTGGGCTTACGGCTTCCCGGAGCTTGGCGAGGATTTCCGCGAGAAGATTGCGAAGTCCTCGCACACTGCGGTTCCCGGGTGCTATGCAAGCGGCTTCATCTCAATGGTATACCCGCTGGTGAAGCTCGGAATAATGCCTGCTGACTACCCCGTGAGCGTTCATGCGGTCTCCGGCTACAGCGGCGCTGGCAAGAAGGCAATCGCAGTCTACGAGAGCGACGACCGACCCGCAAGCTTCGACAGCCCCCGTCAGTACGCGCTGACCCAGCAGCACAAGCACCTTCCGGAAATGCAGAAGATCTGCGGTCTGGAATACGCTCCGGCGTTCAATCCGCTGGTGTGCGATTATTTCAGCGGTATGGTGGTTTCCCTGCCGTTACACACAAGGCTCCTCACTAAGAAGTACACCGCGGACGACGTACGCAACGCGCTCGCCGAGTACTACGCAGGCGCAAACTTCGTGAAGGTAATGCCCGAGGGCGCTCCGGAGGACGGATTCCTCAGCGCGAACGACCTCAGCGGAACTAATATGATGCAGCTTTTCGTCAACGGAAATGATGAACGGCTGATACTCTGCTCAAGACTTGATAATCTAGGAAAGGGAGCAAGCGGCGCGGCGGTTCAGTGCCTCAACATCATGATGGGCATTGACGAGACCACCGGTCTGCTGTAAGGTACATAAAATGGTTAAATTTGAAGGTTACGAATTCGTAGACGGCGGCGTCTGCGCTGCCGAGGGCTTCACCGCCGCCGGCGTAATTGCTGGTATCAAGGCAGGCAACACCACCAAGCGCGACCTCGCGATGATATTCTGCGCTGAGCGCTGCAAGGCTGCGGCTCTCTACACCACCAACAAGGTGAAAGGCGCTCCTATCTACGTTACAAAAAAGCACCTCGAGGACGGATACGCACAGGCAGTTATCGTTAACTCCGGCAACGCCAACACCTGCAATGAAAACGGCATTGAAATTGCCGAGCAGATGTGCGAACTCACCGCTGAAGCGCTGGATATCGACGCTAACGATGTTCTCATAGGCTCCACCGGAGTTATCGGTCAGCCGCTTTCCATAAAGCCGATAAAGGCACGCATACCCACCCTCGCAAAGGAGCTTTCCTCCAAAAAGAGCAGCGAGGCGTGCGAAGCTATAATGACCACCGACACCCGCAAGAAGGAGATCGCCGTTGAATTCGAAATCGAAGGCAGAAAGTGCCATGTCGGCGGAATCTCCAAGGGCAGCGGAATGATCGCGCCGAACATGGCTACAATGCTCGGCTTCATCACTACCGACGTTGCTATCTGCCATGAGCTGCTCGAAAAGGCGCTCCGCAAGGTGAACTCCCTGACATACAGCATGGTAAGCGTCGACGGCGACACTTCCACCAACGACACGCTTATACTCATGAGCAGCGGTCTCGCGAAGAATCCTGAGATCACCTGCGAGGACAAGAACTACGAGAAGTTCGAGAATGCGCTGTACGCTGTTATGATGAACCTCGCTCGCGAAACTGCCCGCGACGGCGAAGGCGCTACAAAGCTTCTCGAGTGCATCGTAAAGGGCGCTCCCGATGAGAACACCGCGAAGATCGTTGCAAAGTCCGTTATTTCCTCCAGCCTTGTTAAGGCCGCAATGTTCGCGGCTGACGCAAACTGGGGACGTATCCTCTGCGCTATCGGCTACGCTAAGGCTGATTTCGATATCACAAAGGTTTCCGTGGAGCTTGCCAGCGAAAAGGGCAAGGTAACAGTCTGCATCAGCGGCGCCGGAGTAAGCTTCTCCGAGGAATCCGCCTCCGAGATACTCTCCGAGGACGAGATCAAGGTGCTTGTCGACCTCCACTGCGGCGAGGGAGAAGCGATCGCATGGGGCTGCGACCTCACGTTCGAGTATGTAAAAATCAACGCGGAATACCGCACATAAGGAGCAGAAGAAATGCAGATAGATTACGATATACGGGCAAACGCCCTTGTAGAGGCGCTCCCCTATCTTCAAGAATACAACGATAAGGTAGTCGTTGTAAAATACGGCGGCAACGCCATGACCAATGAAACCCTCAAGCAGGCTGTAATGCAGGACATTGTGCTGCTCTCCCTGGTAGGAATCAAGGTCGTGCTCGTGCACGGCGGCGGTCCTGAGATCAACGCTATGCTCAAGAAAATCAACAAGCAGAGCGAGTTCGTCAACGGTCTGCGCTATACCGACGGAGAAACCATCGACATCGTTCAGATGGTTCTCGCTGGCAAGGTAAACAAGGATCTGGTGCAGCTCCTCCAGCGTGCCGGCGGCAAGGCGATGGGTCTCTGCGGCCTTGACGGGGATCTCATTAAGGCAAAGCAGCTCAACCCTGACCTCGGATTTGTCGGCGATATCACCGAGATCAACCCAGATCCTATAAACACCGCCCTCAACAATGGTTACATTCCGGTTGTCTCCACTGTGGCTTCCGGAAAGAACGGCGAGGTATTCAACATAAACGCGGATACCGCCGCAGCACGTATCGCGGCTGAAATGGGAGCGGCTAACCTTATTCTCCTGACCGACATCAAGGGTCTGCTTGAGGACAAGGACGACGACAGCACTCTTATCAGGGTGGTCGGCGTAAGTGAAGTGCCCTACCTCAAAAATCAGGGCATTATCTCTGGCGGCATGATACCCAAGATAGACTGCTGCGTTGAGGCAGTCCGCCGCGGAGTTAAAAAGACCAACATCATCGACGGGCGTATCCCGCATTCTATCCTTATCGAGCTTCTCACCGACATCGGTGCGGGCACGATGATAATTCCGTAAGAGGGTCATTATGAGTACAATAGAACAATTCAATAAATACGTTATGCCGAGCTACGGCAGGTACGACCTGGTTCTTGACAGCGGCTCCGGCAGACAGGCAGTCGACGAAAACGGCAGGGAGTACATAGATTTCGGCAGCGGGATCGGCACTAACTCGCTGGGCTACTGCAACGAAAACTGGGTCAAGGCGATCTGCGACCAGGCTCACAAGATACAGCACACCTCCAACTATTACTACACGAAGGTACAGGCGGATTTCGCGAAGGCTCTCTGCGAGACCGCCGGCTACACTGATATGTTCTTCGGCAACTCCGGCGCGGAGGCCAACGAATGCGCAATCAAGATCGCGCGTAAGTACAGCTTCGACAAGTACGGCAAGGGCAGAAGCAACATAATCACCCTCGTGAACAGCTTCCACGGAAGAACGCTCTGCACGCTGTCCGCAACAGGTCAGGACGTGTTCCACAACTACTTCTTCCCGTTCGTTGAGGGATTCGTCAACGTTGAAGCGAACAACATCGAGGATCTCCGCGCTAAGCTCGATGACACAGTCTGCGCCGTAATGTTCGAGTACATTCAGGGCGAGGGCGGTGTCATGGCTCTCCAGCAGGAGTTCGTTGACGAGATCTTCAGACTCTGCGCTGAAAAGGACGTCGTCACCATCGCTGACGAGGTTCAGACCGGCGTTGGCAGAACCGGTAAGTTTCTTGCTGGCGACAACTTCGGCAAGAAGGCTGACCTGACTACCCTCGCAAAGGGGCTGGCTGGCGGAGTTCCGATCGGCGTATGCCTCTCCGGAGAGAAGTGCGCTAAGGTTCTGACCGCCGGAACCCACGGTTCCACCTTCGGCGGAAACCCCATCTCCTGCGCAGGCGGACTTGCAGTTCTCGAGACCGTAAACAAGCCCGGATTCCTGGACGAGGTCGCACGCAAGGGTGCGTACATTCGTGAGAAGCTGCTCACCTCCCCGGAGGTCGCTTCCGTTTCCGGAATGGGTCTGATGATCGGCATTGAACTCAAGAACAAGAAGGCCGGCGACGTTGTAAAAGCGGCTCTTGACAAGGGACTGCTGCTGCTGACCGCAAAGACGAAGATACGCCTGCTTCCCCCGCTTACCATCACCTACGAAGAGATCGACAAGGGTCTTGAGATCCTGCTCGGTCTGCTGAACGCCTGATATATGAAAGGAAATCCACAATGAAACATTTATTAAAGCTGCTTGATCTCAGCACTGAAGAGATCATCGACATTCTGAACCTTGCCGACCAGCTCAAGTACGAGCAGAAGCACGGTATTCCTCACAACATTCTCAAGGGTCAGACCCTCGGTATGATCTTCCAGAAGTCCTCCACAAGAACACGCGTTTCCTTTGAGACCGGTATGTACCAGCTCGGCGGTCAGGCGCTGTTCCTTTCTTCCCGCGATCTTCAGATCGGCCGCGGCGAGCCGGTTCAGGACACCGCGCGCGTTCTGTCCCGTTACCTCAGTGGTATTATGATCCGCACCTTCGCTCAGAAGGAAGTCGAGGATCTCGCTGAGTACGGCTCTATCCCGATAATCAACGGTCTGACCGACTACTGCCACCCCTGCCAGGTTCTCGCTGACCTCCAGACAGTCCGCGAGCATAAGAACAAGCTCGACGGTCTGAAGTTCTGCTACATCGGCGACGGCAACAACATGGCGAACTCCCTGACAGTAGGCGCTCTCAAGGTCGGCATGAGCGTTTCCCTCGGCTGCCCGGAGGGCTACTTCCCCGACCAGACCATCATTGACTTCGCAAAACAGTACCCCGGAAAGTTCCAGATCATCAGCAACCCTGTTGAAGCAGCCGCTGACGCCGACGTTGTTTACACAGACGTATGGGCTTCCATGGGTCAGGAGGGCGAAGCTGCTAAGCGCCGCGAGGTATTCAAGGGCTATCAGATCAACGACGCTGTAATGGCTTCCGCTAAGTCCGACGCTATGGTAATGCACTGCCTGCCCGCTCACCGCGAGGAGGAGATCACCGCAAAGGTATTCGAACAGCATGCAGACGAGATCTTCGACGAGGCTGAGAACAGACTCCACGCTCAGAAGGCTGTAATGGTACGGCTGATGGCTCCCGAGGCATAATAAAAACAATACACTCCTGTTAACAGCAGGAGTGTATTTTGAACATTATTGTGGCAATTTCTCACAGCATTCACAGCCGATTACTAAAAAACACATGAAGTAACTGTATAAATATCCTGTATCATTTTGAATAATTGCACTTGCTGCATCATATTATTTACAGAAAAAATTTATCTGGAGGTACAAAATGACAGAGTATCTGCCTGAAGGCTGCCTTATCGGCACCGCAGACAACAGGAGTTCCCTGCTGTCTTACTACACCCTCAGCGAATGCATGGCTTCCGGGAAAATTCTGGAGGCTCCCTGCATTATATGCGACAGTCACCACAATCTGATCCTCGACCTCGGCTGTATGAAAGGCTTTATCCCCCGGGAGGAGGGCGCTCTTGGCATCGCCGAAGGAACCACAAAGGACATCGCGCTGATATCCCGAGTGAACAAGCCGGTCTCCTTCGTGATAACGGATTTCTGCGTGAACGAAAACGGCGAGACCTACGCGGTGCTTTCCCGCAGGCTTGCGCAGGAGCGCTGCATGCGCGATTACCTCGGCCCGCTGACCTCCGGCGATATTATCCCGGCTCGGGTAACTCATCTGGAGCCATTCGGCTGCTTCGTCGATATCGGCTGCGGTATTCCGTCGCTTATCCCGATCGACATGATATCAGTGTCCAGGATAACCCACCCGAAGGATCGTTTCTCGGTCGGGCAGAATATCCACGTTGTTGTCAAGTCGGTGGATAACGGAAGAATATGCCTGTCGCACAAGGAACTCCTCGGAACCTGGCAGGAGAACGCTTCCCTGTTTGAACCCGGAGAAACAGTAACCGGCATTGTGCGCTCCATCGAGGAATACGGCATTTTCGTGGAGCTGACCCCGAACCTCGCCGGCCTAGCGGAGCTCCGCGAGGACGTACATGTAAACGACTGTGCGAGCGTCTACATAAAGGCTATCAACCCGGAGAAGATGAAAATAAAGCTCATCATCGTGAATACGTCCAGCGAGACGTACCGCGACAATGAGCTGAAATATTTCCTCACTTCCGGGAATATCGACCGCTGGCGTTATTCCAGCGACGAATCCCCGAAGCTGATCGAGACTATTTTTTAATGCGGCTCCAGTAATCCTTGGCTGCCTGTTCCAGCTTGTTCTCTCCGTACTCGTAGTAGACCCGGTTTTTCAGCGGGTCGGGGAGGTACTGCTGCTTCACCCAGTGGTTGGGATAATCATGCGGGTACAGATAATGCTGACCCTTGACCGCCGCGCCTTCTCCATCGCAATGAACATTCTGCAATTGACGCGGGAAATCGTAGGACTGTCCGTTTTTGACGTCCGCGAGGGCCGCGTCGATTGCTTTTTCTGCGCTGTTTGACTTCGGCGAGGTCGCGAGCATTATGACCGCCTGAGCCAGGGGAATACGCGCCTCCGGAAGCCCGAGCTGCATTGCATTATCTACGCACGCCTTGGTTATCATCGCGGCCTGCGGGTACGCAAGTCCGATGTCCTCGCTGGCGATAACCAGCAGGCGGCGCGAAAGCGAAATTATGTCCCCGGCTTCAAGAAGCCGCGCCGCGTAATGGAGCGCTGCGTTTTCGTCCGAGCCGCGTATCGACTTCTGGAGCGCGGACAGCAGGTCGTAGTGCTGATCTCCGTCGCGGTCGTAGCGCATGTTGCTGCGCTGAGTCAGCTCCTGGGCAAGCTCCAGCGTGATCTCTCCGTCGGTACAGGTCAGCGCGCACAGCTCCACCGTGTTCAGCGATTTGCGGACGTCACCGCCGCAGCCGCGGCTGATGTACCTTACCGCTTCGTCGTCCAGATGGTACTCAACGCCGGTTTCCTCGGTCATGAGTGAAAATCCGCGGCGTATTGCCTTTTCAAGCTCCGCAGGCTGAACCGGCTTGAACTCGAACACCGTGCTCCGGGACAGGATCGCATTGTAAACGTAGAAATACGGATTCTCCGTTGTGGAGGCAATGAGCGTTATGCTGCCGTCCTCGATGTATTCGAGAAGGCTCTGCTGCTGCTTTTTGTTCAGGTACTGTATCTCGTCAAGGTACAGCAATATCCCGTTGCAGCCGAGGAACGTATCGACCTCCGACACCACGCTTTTTATGTCCGCGGTGGAGGCGTTGGTTCCGTTGAGCTTGTGAAGCCGCATGTTGGCTGAATCCGCGATTATTCGCGCTACTGTGGTTTTTCCGACGCCGGAGGGACCGTAAAATATCATATTAGGAATACGTCCGCTTTCGATAATTTTCGTAAGCGGGCGGTTTTTTCCTATCAGATGGGATTGCCCCACCACATCATTGAGTGTGGCGGGGCGTATTCTGTCTGCTAAGGGCATTTTAAAGACCTCTGTGTTCTCTCAGGAGTGCCTTGATCTTTTCGTGCGGGTCGATAACGTTGCTGATGGAGGTATCGTGGTTGATAGAAGCGATGAAGTACGCGAGGTACTTGGAAACGTCAACTTCCTTGAACCACGGGCGCTTGAGCAGCTCAGGCGTGCGATAGGTCAGGTTGGTGCCGAATACGCCGTGGATAAGCCCCTTCTCATAAGCCTCGTCGAACTTTGCAAGACCCTTTGTGAATATCGGGTAGGTCGCATAAGCGAACATTCTCTTAGCCTTGCGAGCCTTCAGCTCCTTGGCGATGTCGAGCATGGACTCGCCGGAGGAGATGATATCGTCGGCAACGAACACGTCCTTGCCCTCAACGGAGGTACCGAGGTACTCGTGAGCAACGATGGGATTTCTGCCGTCCACGATAACGGAGTAGTCGCGGCGCTTGTAGAACATACCCATGTCAACGCCCATTACGGAAGCGTAGAACATGTTTCTCTGGAGCGCACCTTCGTCCGGGCTTACTACCATGAAGTGATCCTTGTCAACAACGAGGTCGGGGAAATCAGCGAACATAGCCTTGAGCACCTGGTAAGAAGGCATTACGTTATCGAAGCCCATCAACGGAACTGCGTTGCACACTCTCGGGTCGTGAGCGTCAACGGTGACAACGTTGGAAACGCCCATTCTCTGAAGCTCCTGGAGCGCTACTGCGCAGTCGAGGGACTCACGATAGCTTCTTCTGTGCTGACGTCCGCCGTAAAGCAGAGGCATGATTACATTGATACGGTGGGGCTTGCCGCTTGCAGCCTGGATAATTCTCATCAGATCCATGTAGTGGTCGTCAGGGGACATGCAGTTCTCCTGGTCAAAGAGCTGATACTTGCAGCTATAGTTTCCTACGTCTACAAGGATAAACAGATCCTTACCGCGGACGGTGCTCTTGATAAGTCCCTTGGCGTCGCCGGACTGGAAACGCGGGCACTGGCACTCGATCATGTAATCGTCGTGGGGCATGCCGTTACGGTCTGCCCATCTCTCGAGGTAACTGTTGATCTTTGCGCCCAGCTCCTGGGTGCCGTTCATGCAGATAAGTCCAAGCGGAGCAACGGAATTGTAGTTCTGATATAAAACTTCTGTATTCTTAACAGTTGTCATTTGTATTTTTCCTCATCATTCAGTTTGTTGATAGCCCTTGCTAACCGTATTTCCTTTAGTCCTCCCCTGCCGCCGGGCAAGGGAGAACAGAAATTTAATTACTCGTAGAGCGGATACTTCGCGCAGAGTTCGTTGACCATGCCGCGTACCTTCTCCTTGTTGCCCTCGAAGTCCTTCGCGGTGAGGTAGATGCACTCACCGATAACGCGCATGTCGTCCTCCTTCAGGCCTCTTGTGGTGACTGCCGGAGTACCTATGCGGACGCCGGAAGTGAGCGCAGGCTTCTGCGGGTCGTTCGGGATAGCGTTCTTGTTGACAGTGATGTAGCACTCGTCAAGGTTGTTCTGGAGATCCTTACCGGTGATGTCGAACGGACGGAGGTCAACCAGCATGAGGTGGTTGTCAGTGCCGCCGGATACCAGCTTGAAGCCCTTTTCGAGAAGGGTGTCAGCGAGTACCTTCGCGTTCTTCACGATCTGCTCGCCGTAGGTCTTGAACTCAGGCTTGAGAGCCTCGCCGAAGCAAACCGCCTTACCTGCGATAACGTGCATGAGCGGGCCGCCCTGTACGCCCGGGAAAATAGCGGAGTTGATCTTCTTTGCGATGTACTCGTTGTTTGTGAGTATCAGACCGCCTCTCGGACCTCTCAGGGTCTTGTGAGTGGTGGTGGTAACAACGTCAGCGTACGGAACCGGGCTGATGTGCTGACCAGCAGCTACCAGACCTGCAATGTGAGCCATATCTACCATCAGGTATGCGCCGACTGCTCTTGCGATGGAAGCGAGCTTCGGGAAGTCGATAACTCTGGGATAAGCGGAAGCGCCTGCTACGATGAGCTTCGGCTTGCACTTGTTTGCCTGCTTGTAAAGCTCCTCGTAATCAATGAAGCCATCATCGTTGGTGCCGTAGGATACAAAGTTGTAGAACTTACCGGAAATGTTGACCGGAGAGCCGTGGGTCAGGTGACCGCCGTGTGCAAGGCTCATGCCCATTACGGTATCGCCGGGCTGAAGCAGAGCTACGTAAACCGCGGTGTTAGCCTGTGCGCCGGAGTGCGCCTGAACGTTTGCGAACTTAGCGCCGAACAGCTTCTTTGCACGCTCGATTGCCAGACGCTCTACCTCGTCTACACATTCGCAGCCGCCGTAATAGCGTTTTCCCGGATATCCTTCCGCGTATTTATTGGTCAACGGGCTTCCCATGGCTGCCATCACTGCCTTGGATACCCAGTTTTCCGATGCAATTAACTCAATGTGGCTGTTCTGGCGCGCCATCTCCGCCTCAATCGCCGCTGCTACTTCGCTGTCTGTCACCTTCACTTCATCCAATGAATACATGTTTCGCTCCTCCTCACCGGTCCATTCCGGAATGTCTTTTCCTCGCGGACATTTGTCTTTCAAGGTTTTGGTTTATTATAGTCAAGCAACCAAGAAAATGCAAGTACTTTTTTATTTTTCTTTCATTTTTATTTTTTTGAAGGAATTTTATCCCTCTATCCGTTATTATTTCATACAACAAACATTTCACCGTATCTGTTTGTTTATTTTTATCACGAGGGGAGTTTTCTAGTATGAAACAAACAATCCAGACCCTGCTAAGCTCA
>CAMELR010000039.1 GCA_945923775.1 uncultured Clostridia bacterium
AATCGTAAAGGATCTTAGCCTTCTTCTCGTTGTGAGCCTTCATAGCCTCGAGGCCGCCCATCTTCTTGATCCACTTGAATACCTTGCCGCAGATGTAGATAGCATAGCAGTTCGGAGTGTTGTAGAGGGAGTCGTTGTCAGCCTGGGTCTTCCACTTGAGCATGGTAGGAGTTCCGGGGAGGACATCGTCGGTGATGAGATCCTCGCGGATAATTGCGATAACGAGACCTGCAGGGCCTACGTTCTTCTGAACGCCGCCGTAGATAACGCCGTACTTTGTAACGTCAACCGGCTCTGACAGGAAGCAGGAGGACACGTCAGCAACCAGTGTGTGACCCTTTGTGTTGGGGAGGGTCTTGAACTTGGTGCCATAGATTGTGTTGTTCTCGCAGATGTAAACATAGTCAGCGTCCTCGGGGATATCGAGGTCGGAGCAGTCAGGGATATAGGAGAAGGTCTTGTCTGCGGAGGAAGCCACTGCAACTGCGTCGCCGTAGATCTTTGCTTCCTGGTAAGCCTTCTTAGCCCACTGACCTGTGATTATGTAAGCTGCCTTCTTGTTCTTCATGAGGTTCATCGGAACAGCCGCGAACTGCTGTGAAGCGCCGCCCTGAAGGAAAAGCACCTTGTAGTTGTCCGGAATGTTCATGATTTCGCGGATATCCTTCTCGGCTTCCTTGATGATCGCGTCGTATGCCTTTGAACGGTGGGACATCTCCATAACGGACATGCCTGTGCCCTTGTAATCAAGCATTTCGTCTGCTGCTTCCTTGAGGACTTCCTCGGGCAGCACTGCGGGACCTGCGCTGAAGTTATAAACTCTCATTGAATTGCCTCCTGTAATGTTTGCTGTCATAAATCATGACGCGCGGACTGCCCAAACCGCTGCGCAGTCTGCATTGATAAATCAACACTTCTATTATAAGACAATTTTCCCGTTATGTCAAGACTGAAATACCCGTTATGCAAAATAATTTTCTCTTTTCTGCAATTTACGGACGGATTTCTTGCGGTTTTCCTCCCCGAAAGGCTGTTCCGGACTTACGCCTGCTCAATACTGACTGCCGCAGTCGGAACTCCTTCACGCCTGCGGCAGTGTTTTCAGTTGTTGGCTTAAATAAACAGCCCCGATATCTGCGCGACCAGGAAGCACCCGATAACTCCCGCGCAGGTAGGCAGCAGGAATGCCGCCAGTGCCCACTTCCAGCCGCCTGCTTCCTTTCTGACGGTCAGCAGAGAGGTAGAGCACGGCCAGTGCATGAGCGAAAACAGCATAGTGCATACCGCCGTGCGCCAGGTCCAGCCGTTTTCCCCGAGGAGCTGCGCCAGCGCCGGGAGTGAAAGCTCCGTAAGGCTCCCCTGCGACATGTAGCACATTATAATTATCGGTATGACTATCTCGTTGGCGGGAAGCCCCAAAATGAACGCCATCAGTATAACGCCGTCCATTCCGAGCAGCCTTGCGAATGGGTCGAGCGCTCCGGTGCAGTACGACAGCAGCGAGCCGCCGTCAACGGTGACGTTCGCGAGAATCCATATCACCGCCCCTGCCGGAGCCGCTACCGCGGCGGCTCTGCCGAGGACGAACAGCGTGCGGTCGAGCAGGGAGCGCACTATCACCTTCCCGAACTGCGGTTTTCTGTATGGCGGAAGCTCCAGCGTGAAGCCGGAGGGCTGACCGCGCAGTATCGTAGCCGAAAGGAACTTCGAAGCGGCAAAGGTCATTCCCACGCCGAGGAGCACCGCGGCGGTCACTATCGCGGCGGACAGTGCGGATTCACCAAACCCTCCGGCAGTACCCACGAAGAACACCGAGGCGAGGGTCAGTATGAACGGAAACTTCCCGTTGCAGGGAACGAACGCGTTTGTCAGCATTGCGATGAGCCGCTCACGTTTGCTGTCGATTATCCGGCAGCCGACTATCCCGGCGGCGTTGCAGCCGAATCCCATCGCCATGGTCAGCGCCTGCTTTCCGCAGGCGTTGCACCGCTGGAACGGCTTGTCGAGATTATACGCGACCCTCGGCAGGTAGCCGGAATCCTCCAGCAGCGTAAACAGCGGGAAGAAAATCGCCATCGGCGGCAGCATGACCGCCGTGACCCACGCAAGCGTGCGGTAAGCGCCGTCCACCAGAACACCACTCAGCCACCACGGAGCGCCGCTCATAAGCTCCGAGAGCCGCTCCCCGAGCCAACCCAGCCCCGCCGACAATAGCTGCGACGGGTAATTCGCGCCGCTTATCGTCAGCCAGAACACCACCAGCAAAAGCAGTATCATCAGCGGAAATCCCAGCGCTCTCCCGGTCAGGAGACGGTCAGCGCGGCGGTCGGCACGGCGGCAGCCAGCGCACTCGCTTACCGCGCCGTCAGCAGCTTCCTCGGAGTTCAGCGTTATGCAGGAAACTATGCGGTCCCGGAGGATATCGAGGGTTATTTCGTCCTCCGCGAGCCGCAGTCTTCCGCGCTCCACCGCCGCGCTTATCTCCGGGTCGGAAAGCGGGTCGGTGCCGAGGTACTTCCCCGCTTCTGCGGCGAGGGTCTTGTCGCCCTCTATGAGCCGAAGCGCGAGCCATCGCGGGTCGAGACGCTCCCCGAAGCGCTCCCGGAGAAGCGGCTCGGCGCAGGCTATCGCGGCTTCCACAGGTTTGATGTAGTGCAGGCGTTTCGGGTGAAGCTCCGTCTCGCCGCTGCATAGACGGTCGAGGGCTTCCGTCAGAACTTTCAGCGTGCGTTTATCGTGGGCGGCGGTCCCGACCACCGGAACGCCCAGGTTCTCCTCAAGCTGCTTTAGGTCGAGGGTTATCCCGCGGCGCTTCGCCTCGTCGCAGAGGTTCACGCAGACCAGTGTTTTCGGGCAAAGCTCCATGACCTGCAGCGCGAGGTTCAGGCTGCGCTGAAGGCAGGTCGCGTCGCAGACCACCACCGCAGCCTCCGCCCCGCCAAAGCACAGGAAGTCACGCGCGGCTTCCTCCTCGGCGGAATGAGCCAGCAGCGAGTAAGTCCCCGGGATATCCACCAGGACATAGCCGGAGCGCTCGGTTTCGCAGTACCCCTGCGCGGCGGCGACGGTCTTGCCCGGCCAGTTTCCGGTGTGCTGGCGCATTCCGGTCAGGGCGTTGAAGATGGTGCTTTTCCCGACGTTGGGGTTTCCCGCTATCGCGACCACTACGTCCGAGGACGCGTGGCGCTTTATTTCAAGCGAGGTCTCCGCTGCGGCGAATCCGGTGGAGCTAGAGGTCAGTCCCATCTGCCGCCTCCCTCACAAGAACGTCCCGGCTGTCAGCCGCCCTTATCGCTATGACCGCTCCGCGTATGCAGTACGCCGCAGGGTCTCCCATCGGACTTACCCCCACGCACTCCACCCGGGTTCCCTCCACAAGACCTATATCCAGAAGCCGGCGGCGCATGCTCCCATGAACCCTGAGCCGCTCTACCACGGCTGTTTCTCCCGGCTTTATCTCATTTAGGCACTTTTCCATGACCATTCCCCTTTGCTGATTTTTCCGGGCAGAATGCACCCGTTCGGTACATTATATGAATTATTTGAGGGGCGTGACACAAAAAAATCCCATGCAGCACAGGGACTGCATGGGATTCAATAAATATCACTTCGCCGGGTCGATAAACTCCCGGTAATCATAGAGGTACTTCACGCCGGAAGCCACTGTCAGCGCCGCCGCAATGTACATCAGAACATCGCTGATGATCTGTATCGGGAATGCCTCCGGGGAAATCGCGCCGAACTGCGCCAGTATCCACATAAAGAGTATCACGCAGATAGCCACCATAGTCATGGCGGTCTTGAGCTTTCCGAGCATTCCCGCCGCGATAACTACCTTCTTCTCGCTGGAAGCAGCCACAAGGCGCACTCCGGAAACTACGAACTCGCGAGCCAGTATCAGCGCTGTTACCCACGCGCTGCACCAGCCGAGCTGAACGAAACAGACCAGCGCCGCCGCGACCAGTATCTTGTCCGCGAGCGGGTCCAGGAACTTTCCGAAGCTGGTTATCATGTTATATTTCCGGGCAATCTTGCCGTCCAGCATGTCGGTTATGCTCGCTATCGCGAACACCAGAAGCGCCCACAGGTAGTTCAGCGGGATCGCGTCGATAAGCATGAGCGCCACAAAGAACGGAACCAGTATCACCCGCATAAGGGTCAGCTTGTTTGCAAGATTCATACCATTTCTCCCAGCAGATTGTTGTCGATAACGTCATCAAAGCGTACCTTCACGAAGTCGCCGATGTGCGGCTTCTCAGCGCCCTTCGGAACGCTGAAATAGATCATTCCGTCGATCTCGGGAGCGTACATCGCGCTTCTTCCGAAGTACAGACCGCCCTCAGCAAGGTACTTGTCGTAGCCCTCGACTACCACCTCGTCGGTGCTGCCTATCATTGACTCGTACATCTCGGCAACGCGGGTGTCCTGCTGCTCCTCGATTATCTCCTTGCGGTGCTCGCGGACCTCCTCGTCAACCATATCGGGGAAGGAAGCCGCCGGAGTTCCCTCCTCCTCGGAGTAAGCAAAGCAGCCCATGCGCTCGAACTTCATCTCCTCGGCGAATTCACCCAGCTCGTTGAACTGCTCTTCGGTCTCGCCCGGGAAGCCGGTGATAAACGTAGTCCTCAGCGTGATACCGGGAATCTCACGGCGGAGCTTTGCGACAAGCGCGCGGAGCTCCGCGCCGGTGGTCTTGCGGTTCATGCGCTTGAGTATCTCATCGTTGCAGTGCTGCATGGGGATATCGAGGTACTTCACTATCTTGTCCTGGCGCTTGATGCAGTCGATGAGCTCGTCGGTGACTCTCTCAGGATAGCAGTACAGCAGACGTATCCACTTCAACCCCTCGATCTCGCAGAGCTTGTCCAGAAGCTCCGGCAGAGCCAGCTTATTGTACAGGTCAAGTCCGTATCTGGTTACGTCCTGGGCGATTATTACGATCTCCTTCACGCCGTCCTTCGCGAGGAGCTTCGTCTCCTCCACGATGTCCTCCATCTTCCGGCTGCGGAAGCGTCCGCGTATCTTCGGGATAGCGCAGTAGGTGCAGCAGTTGTCGCAGCCGTCCGCGATACGGAGGTACGCATAGTGCGGAAGCGTGGAAATGATACGCTTGCCCTCCATGCTGTGGCTCTCCTTCTTGCCGAAGTAACATACCGCGGGAGCGCCTTCTTCGTGGGAAGGCTTCTCGAAATCGGCCAGGCCGTCGATGATATCCGCTATCTTTCCGTACTCCGCGATACCTACCACCGCGTCTATCTCCGGGAATTCCTCGGCGAACTGGTCGCGGTAGCGCTCACTGAGACAGCCGGTAACAACTATGCGCTTGATCCTGCCCTCGTTCTTGAGGTCGATAAGCTCCATTATCCAGCCTATCGCCTCTTCCTTTGCGGACTGAATGAATCCGCAGGTGTTGACGAGAACTATGTCAGCCATGCCCGGCTCCGCAACGAATGCGTATCCGCGGTCGGCTATCTTTGCCATCATCTGCTCAGCGTCCACCTGATTTTTGGAGCAGCCAAGCGACACGATGGCTACCTTTGTTGTTTTACTCATATATTATCTCCTGGTTTATTCTTCAAATTCATCGGGGTCGAAATCCTCTTCATCGGCGAGCGCGGCTTCTATGCACCGTTTCACCGCTCCGTAGGAATACCCCCTCCGGGCAAGAGCCGCGACAGTCCTGCGGCGGTCGTCCGGGTCTGACAGCTTCTCGGCGTATTTCGTCCGGAGCAGCCGCATTATCTCCTCGTCGATCTCATCGTCGGTGTATTCCGCGAGGATATCCTCGATGAGGTTCTTGTCAAGCCCCCGGGACTGCATCTCCCACCGGGTCTTGCTCATGCCGTAGTGCTTCCCGTGTATCAGCTTTTCGGCGAGCTTAGCGGCGTAATCCGCGTCGTCGATGTAGCCGTACTCCTGCATGGCGTCAGCCGCCGCCCGGGAAGCCTCCTCGCCGTAGGTCGGCAGCAGCTTCTTGTACAGCTCATTGTAGCTGTACATGCGGCTTCCAAGCAGGTAGAGCGCGCGTTTCTTCGCCTTGCGCATCTTGTCCGCATGCTGGAGCTTCTCCAGCAGCTCCGCGTCCATCTCGCCGCCCTCGTGCAGGTCGTAATCCGCAACGATGGCGCAGTTGATGAAAAAGGTCTGACCGCCCTCAAGCTCCAGCTTGTAGGTGTCGCCCTTGTACACCGAAAGCTCCGTTATCCTGCCGCCGGAGAAATTGTCCCCGCGCCAGTCAGAAAGCCGTTTCATAGCTTATTCGATGTCCTCAGGGGAGAACTCCGCGTAGTCGTCCTCGTCGCTTTCTGCGGAGGACTTCTTTGCGGGCTTTTCGGAGGTATCAGCGCTGTCTGCGCCCTCTGCCTCTATGCCCTCGGCTTCGTCCTCGTCGTCGTGGCTGTCAAGCAGCGAGGAGTTCTTCGCGACCTCGTCGCGTATCTTCTTCTCGATCTCGTTGCAGATATCCGGGTTATTCTTGAGGTAATCCAGCACCTTTTCACGGCCCTGGCCTATCTTCATATCGTTGTAGCTGAACCAGCTTCCGCTCTTCTTCACGATGTCGAAATCAACTGCGGTGTCGACAATCTCGCCCATCTTGGAAACACCCTGACCGTACAGTATATCGAACTCCGCGGTCTTGAAAGGAGGCGCAACCTTGTTCTTTACGACCTTGCACTTGGTGCGGTTGCCGATTATCTCGCCGCCGTCCTTGATAGGCTCGCCGCGGCGCACCTCGATACGCACGGAGGAGTAGAACTTCAGCGCGCGTCCGCCGGGAGTGGTCTCGGGGTTGCCGTACATTACGCCGATCTTCTCGCGTATCTGGTTGATGAATATTGCAACGGTGTTGGTGTTGCTGATTACAGCGGTGAGCTTTCTCATCGCCTGGGACATCAGTCTCGCCTGCACGCCTACGTGAGCGTCGCCCATGTCGCCGTCTATCTCTGCCTTGGTGGTCATAGCCGCAACCGAGTCAAGGACGATGATGTCGATAGCGCCGGAGCGCACCAGGGTCTCGATTATCTCCAGAGCCTGCTCGCCGGTATCCGGCTGGGAAACCAGCAGGTTGTCGATGTCAACGCCGAGCTTTCTTGCGTAAACCGGGTCGAGAGCATGCTCAACGTCGATGAACGCCGCCATGCCACCCGCCTTCTGAGCCTCCGCCACTGCCTGGAGCGAAATGGTGGTCTTACCGGAGGACTCGGTACCGTATATCTCAATGATACGTCCCCTCGGGAGACCGCCTATGCCAAGCGCCAGGTCGAGCATGAGCGAACCGGTGGAGATACTCTCGATATCCATGCGGCGGTTCTCGCCCATGAACATTACCGTGCCCTCGCCGAACTTCTTCTCAAGCTGCGCCATCGCAGTTTTCAGTACCTTTTCACGCTCCGCCGGGTCTACTATGCGTACCACCGGCTTGGGGGGCGCTGCCTTTTTCTTCTCTGCCATTGTGTGTTCCTCCGTTTATTGTTTTATTCCATAAATTACTCTTATAACGCCGCACAGATCCTTTTCAGACCCTGCGTGCAGACCGTTTTCCTCAAAAATGCGCGTTACATCGCCGTGCTGACCCATTCCTATCTCAGCCGCCAGCATTCCGCCGGTATTCAGCTTCGCGCCCCACAGCGGAACCATTCTGCGGTAGTAGTCCAGACCGTCCTCGCCGCCGAACAGCGCCGTTTCCGGCTCGTGCGTGACCTCCGTCTGAAGCTCCCGCATATCCTGCGCAGTGAGGTACGGCGGATTCGTGACGATCAGGTCTAACTGCGGCATTCCCGCCGCGGTATCGTCCGACAGGACATCGGCGTGCACCGCCTCGCAAAGCTCCTCGGCGCCGTTGAGCGCGATGTTCCTGCGGAGGTATCCCAGCGCCTGCTCCGATAATTCAAGCAGCTTCACCGGAACTCCGGTGAGCTTCGCCAGGGTTATGCCGATACACCCGCTTCCTGCGCACAGGTCGGCTGCTCCGGAGACTCCGTGGTGTTCCCGCAGGAACCTCGCCGCGACCTCCACGAGAGTTTCCGTATCCTGCCGCGGAATGAGGACTCCCTCGCCGACGTAAAACGGCAGTCCGTAGAACTCCCACTCGCCCAGGATATATTGCAGCGGCTCTCCGGAATTCCTCCGCTGTACAGCGCCGCGTACCTCCGCCGCCTGCTCCGCAGTTGCTTCAAGCCCCGGGAACATCAGCATGTCGCTCCGGGTGACTCCGCAGAACTTCATCACGAGCTGCTCCGCTTCGAAACGCGGGTTGTCGTTTCCTGCCGCCGCGAGGGCTTTCGTGCACTCCCGCAGGAGCTCTCCGACCTTCACGCCGCCAGTGCCGTTTATCCCGTTCACCAGTTATCGTCCTCGCCTTCCTTGGGCAGGCAGGGAGTTACCGCGGCGATCGCCACTTCGATCATGGAATCGTCCGGCTCCTTGGTGGTTATGCGCTGCATCCACAGCCCCGGCGCGGAGAATATGCGCGTTACGATGTTGTCGTAGCGCCCCGCGAGCTTTATCAGCTCATACGCGAACCCAACCACTATAGGGAGCAGCAGCAGCTTGCAGATGGTACGCAGCATGATAGCTACGGTGTCGCTGCTGGTATTCAGCAGGTCCTTGAAAAGCTCCGGAGTTATCGGGACCACGCTGTAGACCAGTATGCTGACAAGCAGCGTGATTATAATAAAGCTTGTTCCGCAGCGCGGGTGGAATCTCGTCATGGGGCGGATATTCTCGACGGTGAGGGGCTTCCCCGCCTCGTAGCAGGCGATGGTCTTGTGCTCGGCGCCGTGGTAGCGGTACATTCTGTGCATATCCTTCGTGAGGGAAGTCACCCACATGTACGCCACGAAAATTACGATCTTCATGACGCCCTCGAACACGGTTCTCCAGCCGGAGATATCCACCGACTTCACCATTACATAGCTGCCCTCGGGAAGTCCGGGGAGAAGTCCGGAGAGCGCGTTCATCGGCTCCGTTGGGAGCAGAGCCTCGATGCCGGTAAAAATGTAGCTCGGCAGCAGCAGGAACAGGAACACCGCCAGTGCAATACCGATGACCATAGCGATCGCCATTATCGCGCCGGTGAGCTTGTCGCCGAACTTATCGTCCAGCCACTTCTCAAACTTGGACTGCTCCTCTTCGCTGTCGTCGTCCATCATGCCGCTCTTGTCGGCGGACTTCATCAGGCAGCTATACCCCTCCCGGAGCTGCTGCACGAAATTTATGCTTCCGCGAATTACCGGGCACTTATTGTACCACTTTTTAGGCTTGATGTCCCAGTCCTCCACGTCGATGGAGCCGTCCGGAAGCCGAACCGCCATAGCGCCCTTCGAGACGCCCTTCATCATTATACCCTCGATCAGCGCCTGACCTCCTATCGAGGTCTTTTTTGTAGTATCCTTGTTTTTACTGCCCATCAGGGTCGCTCCTTTCGTTCATCTGCTTGAGCGGCAGGGTTATCGTTACCGTTGTTCCCTTGCCGAGGACGCTGTCTATATCCAGCGTTCCGCCGTGCATCGAGATTATCTCGTCCGCGACTGCAAGCCCTATCCCGCTTCCGCGGCGGGTACTGTTCGCCTTGTAGAACTTCGCCTTGACCTTCGGAAGGTCAGCCGCCGAGATCCCGATTCCGGTATCCGCGACGATTATCGACAGCGTGTCGTCGTTCTTTTCCACCGAGATATCCACGCTTCCGCCCGGGTCGGTGTACTTTATCGCGTTGTCTATTACGTTTATGAATACCTGCCTGAGACGGTTCTTGTCGCCGTATACAACGCACAGCGACTCCGGCTCGGCATAGTGTATCGTCTTGTTTTCCTTGCGCGCCTTGTCGGTGTAGATGAGCAGCGCGTCGTCAAGCTCGGCTATGATGTCGGTATTTGCCATTTGCAGCGTGAATCTGCCGTTCTGTATGCGCGAGAAGTCGAGAAGCTCCTCGACCATGCCCTCAAGGCGCCCGGTCTCGTGGGTTATGACCTTCATGCCCTTGCGGTAGGTCTCCTCGTCGTAGCCGGCTTCGAGGGTCTCGCTCCAGCCCTTTATTGCGGTGAGCGGAGTCCGCAGCTCGTGGGATACCGACGATATGAAATCGTTCTTTATCGCCTCGGAGTTCTCTAGTTCGTCCGCCATGTCGTTGAACACCCGGGAAAGCTCGCCTATCTCATCGTTGTTGCGTATTGCGATACGCTCGGAGAAATCGCCCTTCGCGAGCTTCTTCGCGGTCACGCTTATCTGCATGAGCGGCACGCATATCGACTTTACAAAGTACATTCCGCTGAAAACTACCACCAGGATAACTCCCGCGCTTATCAGCAGCGCAGCGAGCATTATTCCGGAAAGCTGGTTGTCGATGAGCTTCATCGAGGACACGTACCGCAGCGCGCTGTAGCTGCTGCTCGGCTGGGCTATCATGACCGTCACGGCGATGATGTTCTCGCCGGTCTCGTAGCCGTGGAAAACTCCAACGCCGTCCTCGGACTTCAGCGCGGCTTCGTAGTCGGGCATGTTGTAGCTCTCGTCCGGGGAGAATCCGCTGCTGCTGAGCGTGACCTCGCCGTTCTTGTTAATGGACATCATTTCCATCTTGTCTTTCTTGTCGAAGCCCTCGATAAGCTCCCTGACCTCGGTGGAGTAGTTGACCGCCATGTCCTCATACAGCCGCGTCAGTACTGTCGCGGTGGCGTTCGCCTCGGAAACGAGGTAGGTCTCCGCCGAGCCGTAGTAGTACTGCCGCGTGAAGTAGTAAATGCACACATTCGCGATGACCAGCAGGACCCCGACCACGCTCAGCGTGTTGAACATCCACCTTCCGGCGATGGAGCTGCGCAGCCCTAAGTGCGCCTTTCTGCCCGTCACCCGTTCCATTTATAGCCAAAGCCCCAGATGGTCTGTATGTACTGCGGGTCGGAGGGGTCGTCCTCTATCTTCATGCGCAGGCGGCGTATATTCACGTCAACGACCTTATCGTCGCCGTAGTACGCCTCGCCCCATATGTGGTGCAGGATAGTCTTGCGGTCAAGCGCCGTGCCGCGGTTCTTCAGCAGGTATTCCATGATGTGGTACTCCACCTGCGTCAGCTCTATCGGCTCTCCGTTTTTCTGCACCGTGTGGCTCTGGTGATCCAGCGTGAACGGCCCGGAGGTGATGTTCTTCACCGTATCCTGCCTTGACTGGGTAACGTTCACACGGCGGTAGATGGCGTCCACCCTGGCGACCAGCTCGGACGGCGAGAACGGCTTTGTAACGTAGTCGTCCGCGCCTATCATCAGGCAGTTCACCTTGTCCATCTCCTGGCTCTTGGCGGAGAGCATGATTATGCCGATCTCGCTGCTCTGCTCGCGTATCCAGCGGCACAGCGCGAAGCCGTCCATGCCCGGCATCATGATATCCAGCAGGGCGACGTCAAAATTTCCGTTCTGCTCGGTGTAGACCTTCACCGCATCCTCGCCGCAGGAAACGTCCACCACGTCGTAGCCCGATCTTACAAGATTTATCACAACGAAGTCGCGGATAGCGTCCTCGTCCTCGCATACCAGTATCCTTTTCATGATCTCCCTTTCTCAGTCAAGGTCACAGGACTATCAGGCTGTTTTGAAGCTCGCTTTCGGTCAGCGCGAGCTTTCCGGTGAGGTAGCCCGTAGTTTCCTTTATGCAGATTATGCTCTCGTCGCTCTCGCCTATCATGCGGTAGTCCTTCGAGTTCACCAGCGCCTCGGTGTCGTCCTTGGCGATAGTGCGTATCCTCATCAGCTCAGTTGTCTTGTCCACGGTGAATTTCTTCTCCGGGTCGTAGGATATGAACACTATCTCGTTATCCTGCGTATTCAGAACTGCGGAGACGACCCCCTGCCAGCGGCTCGGAAACAGCAGCACGAAATTGTACTTGCTGCTGTAATAGCTGTAGTACTTCCGGGAATAACGGTTGTTCTCCACCGTGTACCATTCCACCGCGCAGAGCTGCTCCGACCTCATCAGCGTTTCGTAGCCCGGGAGCGGCGTCATTGACGGTATCTCCACCGCGCCGTCTCCGTCGATGTCGATGCAGCGGATATCCGTCATGTAGTCGTTGGTGAACCTGGAGATTATGTTTCCCTGGGAGCCGTCCGCGTTGGTGACTGTGTTCAGCGGAGCGTACACGGCGCCGTTCCTGCAATAGAGCACATCTGTGCTGTACTGCCCCGCGCCGCGGCCGTAGTCAAGGAAAAGTGCGGTGACGTCCCCGTCGAGCATTCCCTTTGAAACGCTGACGTACTCCGCCGCGATACCGCTGAGCTGCACCTCGCTGAGCTTCCGGAACGTACCCTCCCGCTTTGTGAACATCACCGCCATAGCGGTCTGGGTCGCCTTGTCGGGAACCACCGAGACAAGCTCCTGCTGACCATCGCCGTTGAGGTCGATGACCTCCATGCAGGAGTAGCTGCCGCTGTAAAGCTCGGAAATGAGACCGTCGCTGTAATTGAGCACGCTGAGGGTCTTTTCCGACTGGTTCAGCATGGAGTAGCACACGAGTATCTCGGTCGTGCTGTCGTCGCCGAGGCTCGCAAAGCTGATGGAATCCACCTCGCTGCCGACGCACGCAAGGTCGTACACCGCCTCCCAGGAACCGTCGAAATTATCCAGCACCTTCAGGCGCAGAGCGCTCTCGCCGGACTGCACCGACTGCGACTCGTAGAACACGAGCGCCTCCTGCGTGCCGTCGGAGTCGATATCCTGGAGCACGAATGCCGAGCGGTACTCGCCGCCGCGCGGATATTTCAGCTTTATCGAGCTGCCGCTGCTGTTTATCAGCGCCTGATAGATCTCGCTCTGCTCATGGGTGAGCTTGGGAGCGGTGAGGAGGTTCTCTATCGTCGCCTGACAGCCGGTCAGCGCCGCTATGGAAAGAATGGCAGCCGCTTTCAGGAACGCCGCCGATTTTTTTATTTTGAACACGTTTCCCTCTCAGGTGTTGTATCAGTATTCGTCGTCAAGGTGGTCGGACTCAGCCGGCTGAATGGGTTCAGCCGGCTCGGAAGCTGCGCTCTCCTCAGCCGGGAGAATGTTCGCTGGAGCCTCGGCGAAGCTCTCGCTTTCGGTCGTCTCGGGCTGCTGGGCGGGCTTGTCGGAAGGCTTCATGTAAAGCGCGATGAGCGCTGCCACGGCGAAAATGCCAACGGCGATCTCAGAAGCCGGCGCCCAGCTCATGTAGTACGCCTCGTAGCCGTAATTGAGCTGGAACAGCATTTCCGCAGCGGAGTTTGAAGTAACGATATGCGAAGCCACGTCGGCGGGACCCATCAGCGAAGCCGCGATAATGGCGATCGCGTTTCCGAGGATCATCGACACGGAGACCGCTCCGGTGACGGTGAGCACCTCGCGGGTGCGTTTGCCCTCATTGCCGGAAAGAAGCTTCGCGATCTGCATAAAGAGTACCGCCGCAACGATGTCGGTCATACAGTTTATGAGGTACTCGGGGCGAGTGGTGACGGCCATTCTTTCAAGGAACACTCCGATACCGCGCAGAGTATAGTAAACTGCACCGCCGGTCATAGCGAAGCCGAGACCGGGCTTGAATTCCTTCTTGTAGAGTATCACGAACGAGGTGATCAGCATTATGGCTCCGAACAGGAAATTCACCACCATCATGAACGGAGAAGGCGAAATGTTGCTGCCCTCCGGGATAACCGCCTCGCTGTAGCCCTCGTAGAGCGCTCCCATAGCGGGGAGGAGCAAACCGAAGCCTATTACAGCGGCCTTGTTGTCAGTGACGCGCTCCACCGGGGTCTGGTAGTACGCGGAGCCGTTCCTGCGGTCGAAGAATGCTGCGGCCGCGGCTCCGGCGAGGGTGAGGATAACCGCACCCCAGAAGCACGCGTTCATGAAGAAGCCGTTGTCGTATTTCAGGAAGCCGGAGGTCATATCGGTTCCGGCGCATATCTGAGCCATTCTGGCCGCAAATGCAAGTATCCACCCGGGAATGATCACCCACAGTCCCAGTCTGCTGTTGTTTTTCATATCTAAGATACTCCTTGTCAAATACAAAACTAGTAAGATATATCCTGAATAACAGTAAAGTCGTTCGTAGACATATCTCATATTATTTTAGCACATATTCATATATAATTCAAGCCCTTTTTTGTCCCAGTAAGAGTTTTCACAAGAATTACATTTTACGCGGCTGCGCTTTGTGAATTGTGTGATTTCGAAACCTATGTTTTTGTTGCTGTCTGCCATTGACACGAATTAAAAACAGTGCTATAATATACCTTAAAAGGAGGGATTTCCATGAAAATACGCTCTGCAATTATGCTTTCTGGCGTTCTTGCGCTTATGCTGGTTTCCGGCTGTCAGTCATCGCCTGCGCCCACGCCGGAGGCCGGAACGTCCGGCACGGCGGAAGCCAGCGAGCCGGAATACTCCACCGACCTAGTGCTGACCGTGACTTTCCCGAACAAGACCGTGTACACCAGCACCGACAACGGAGTTACATGGACAGCCGGAGAAAAAACCGTCAGCTATAATGACATGGCGGCTTTCCTTACCTTAATATACCCGGAGCCTATAAGCATCACCGGAGAAATTCCCATCGCAATGACGATACACAACAACAACCACAATACTGATATGCTGATAGGCGGCTCAGAGATAGAAGTGCTGCGCCGCGGAGACTCCGGCGAGTGGGCGCCTGCCGAACACGCCGACAAGACGATAGAATACGCGTTTACAGCACAGGCTGACCTGATATTCCTTTCAAGGGATTATTACGAGGATCTCTCGATATACGAACCGGTCGGCGGCAGGTACCGCCTGACTAAGAGCTTCACAATAGACGGCGATGAAGCGTACGGTCTGCTGAATCCGAGCGATCCCGGCGGGAAATACATCATGAGCGCGGAATTCAACGCGCTGCCATAACTTTACAGAAACTGAAGCGGTCAGTTCCTGAAAAATCGCCACAACTTACATTTGGCTGTTAAAATCCATTTTGCCCCGGGGAATCCCCGGGGCAAAATCAGTTTATTCAGCAGTCAGAAAAGGATTACACTTTCTTTGACCAGACTGTATTTCCATCAATATCGACGATCGAAACAACGGACAAATCACCGGAAAGCGATATTACTATGCTGGAATATATCGAAGGATCATACACCCCGGTTTCTTCCTTTATGGATTTGTCCTTGTCAATACAAAGCAGTCTGCCGTCTGAGCAAAGGAAATACACATTTTCCCCGTCTGATATTCCATCAATTATGTACGAATCAAGTGATGAGGTCACTAAAGCCGACGTATTCTCTGCCGTATCCAGATCGTATATCTCAAAGCATTTGGGGCTTACAGCCTGGTTGACGCCATAATTTACGAAACACAGCGCTTCTTTATCCGAAAGCGCAAAGTACCTCGCGCCTCCCCATACAATCATTTGAAGCCCGTCGTACCGGCCATACTGCTCATAATTGCTGATAAGCAGATCATACTCCTGCTTATCAGAATAATTATCGCTCCCAGCCAGCGCCTGAACCATATCGTCAGTATAGTTATCCTCCGGAAGAAGGCTGCTCAGATTATCCGGAGCTTTTGAAAACTGTTCCGCATAGTTCTGATTTTCCCCAAGCTCCGACCCCTTGTTCCACTGTCTGGAAGAACAGCCGCAGGAGAGTGACAATACAGCCAGCATGAAAATTACGAGTACATTTTTACGCATGAATTATCCTCCTTTTACGCAAGTTCTGATTTCCGAAGCCACCATATTAACGCCCAGCTCATATTCCGAAATATAGGGCTTCCGCCAAAACTTTCATACGGAAGCCTTATCAAGTTGTTTTGTGTGATTATTATATCACGAATTTTAATTAAGGTCAATGCCTTTTGAAATATTTTCTAAATTTCTTTAATATGACAATATATTTTGCACATATATTGTGCAGACACGTATTTACTCAACGCATAATACCCTGCTATCAAATATAACGCGAAAGGGAGCGCATACCGCGCTCCCTCTGTTTTGTTGCTTAAAGCTATTTTTAGTCCATTCTGCCAAAACGTTCAGCGATTCCGGAATTACGGGTGTTTACCCGACATTCTAGCTCCACCCTACGAAACAGATGCCGAAATCACTTTCTTACAACCTTGTGGTAAACCTTCTTGCCCTTGCGGATTATTACTTCGCCGTCGATCACGATCTCAGCGTTCGGATCCTCAACGATAACGTCGTTGACTGCAACGCCCTTACCCGCGATCAGGGTTCTTGCCTCGCGCTTGGAATTAACAAGCTTAGTGGCTACCATCAGGTCGAGAATGCCGATCTTGCCCTCGGGGAGTTCAAGCTCGGTAGTGGGCATGTTCTCGGTGTTGCCCTTGCCGCCGAACAGAGCCTTTGCAGCGTCGAGCGCCTTGTTTGCTTCCTCCTCGCCGTGAACCAGCTTTGTGAGCTCGTATGCGAGTATCTCCTTAGCCTTGTTGAGCTGGCTGCCCTCCCAGCCGGACATAGCCTCGATCTCCTCGATGGGGAGGAATGTCAGCATGCGAATGCACTTCATTACGTCCGCGTCAGCTACGTTTCTCCAGTACTGGAAGAACTCGAACGGAGAGGTCTTTTCAGGATCGAGCCATACTGCGCCCTTCTCGGTCTTGCCCATCTTCTTGCCCTCGGAGTTGAGGAGCAGCGTGATAGTCATAGCGTGAGCGTCCTTGCCGAGCTTCTTGCGGATAAGCTCGGTACCGCCCAGCATGTTAGCCCACTGGTCGTCGCCGCCGAACTGCATGTTGCAGCCGTACTTCTGGTACAGCATGTAGAAATCGTAGCTCTGCATTATCATGTAGTTGAACTCGAGGAAGGTCAGACCGCGCTCCCAGCGCTGCTTGTAGCACTCGAAGGACAGCATCTTGTTAACGCTGAAGCATGCGCCTACCTCGCGCAGAACGTCGATGTAGTTGAGGTCCATCAGCCAGTCGGCGTTGTTGACCATGATAGCCTTGCCGTCTGAGAAGTCGATGAAGCGGCTCATCTGCTTCTTGAAGCAGTCGATGTTATGCTGAATGGTCTCCGGAGTGAGCATTTTTCTCATGTCGGACTTACCGGAAGGGTCGCCGATCATACCGGTTCCGCCGCCGAGGAGCGCGATGGGCTTGTTGCCTGCCATCTGGAGGCGCTTCATCAGGCACAGAGCCATGAAATGTCCTACGTGCAGGGAGTCAGCGGTGGGGTCGAAGCCGATGTAGAAGGTCGCCTTGCCTTCGTTTATCATCTTCTTGATCTCTTCCTCGTTGGTTACCTGCGCGATGAGTCCGCGTGCTACTAATTCGTCGTAAAGTGTCATTGTTTTTCTCCTTGATATGTTAATTTTTCAACTTTGAACTGTGTATTATCCGGGAAAGCTCCCATAAGCGATGGAAACCTTGATTTCCATTGATACCACCCCTTTCACCGCGCCTGAATCAGCGCCCGTCGTTCATTCTTAGCGAATCTCTCATCAGGTCCTTGCCGACCGTTCCATGGCTGAGAAGCTCCCGGGCTTCCTCCAGCCCGAACCACCCCGCCGTTTCGACCTCGCCGGAAAGCCGGAACTCCCCGTGCTCCACCGTGCAGAGATACCCCAGCATGAGATTATCGTGCTTCGGGTAGTAATAGCTGCTGATATACCGCATGCTCAGGACTTCCAGTCCGGTTTCCTCGCGTATCTCCCGGAGGGCGGTCTGCTCGGCGGTCTCGTGCTCCTTGATGAACCCCGCAACGCAGACGTAATTCCTGGTCGCGTAGGTCTGGCGTATCAGCGCGTATTTTCCTGCGCCGTCGGTCAGCAGGCATATCACGCAGGGGTAGGAAAATCCGAACCAGGGTCTGTTGCAGCCTTCGCAGAAAGGAACTTCCCCCTCGTCGCCTATCGCCTTTTGCGTGAGCCGTCCGCCGCAGCTTGGGCAGTATGTGAACTTCATAATATCACCTCCGTGATATTTTCTCCGGAAACCTCTGGGAAATACAAACGCCCTCCCCGAGCAAAGCTCAAAGAGGGCGAATTATCGCGGTACCACCTCAGTTTGCGGGATCTCTCCCGCCTCTGGCAGCTATAACGGGCTTACCCGTGCGGAACTACTTGCGTACGCTTTCACACCGCCGCTCAGGGAGGTAATTCGCCGCACGGAACTCCTGCCGCTTCTCACCAGACAGCGGCTCTCTGAAAGGATATTCCGGGACTACTGGATTCCCGTCAACGCTTTTAATATTGATTCGGAACTTATTATCTAAGCTGGTCTGCAATTTCGAGAACGAGCTTTTCGCTCTTTTCCCAGCCAAGGCATGGGTCGGTGATAGACTTGCCGTAAACGCCGTCGCCCACCTTCTGAACGCCGTCCTCGATGTAGCTCTCGATCATCAGACCCTTCACCATGCTGCGTATCTCCGGGGAGTGGCGCATGGAGTGGAGGATCTCGTTTGCAATTCTGATCTGCTCGAGATACTTCTTGCCGCTGTTGGAGTGGTTTGTATCCACGATGCACGCTATATTCTTGAGGTTCTTCTCCTGGTACATATCGTACAGCAGCTTGAGATCCTCGTAGTGGTAGTTCGGGATAGTCTGGTCGTGCTTGTTCTGCGCGCCGCGGAGGATAGCGTGTGCAAGCGGGTTGCCGTCAGTGTTGACCTCCCAGCCGCGGTAGATGAACGTGTGACTGCTCTGAGCCGCACGAATAGAATTCAGCATGATGGAAATTGTGCCGCTGGTAGGGTTCTTCATACCGCAGGGGCACTCCATGCCGCTGGCGGTAAGGCGGTGCTCCTGATCCTCAACGGAACGCGCGCCTACTGCGACATAGCTGAGTATATCGGAAAGGTAGCGGTAGTTCTCGGGATACAGCATTTCATCAGCGCACACAAGACCGGTCTCCTCGATGGCGCGGGTGTGCAGCTTGCGCACGTGGATAAGACCCTCCAGCATGTCCTCGCCCTTGGTGGGGTCTGGCTGGTGGATCATTCCCTTGTAGCCCTCGCCGGTGGTTCTCGGCTTGTTGGTGTAGATTCTCGGAATAATAATGATCTTGTCCTTGACCTGCTCCTGAAGTCTGGAAAGACGGCAGGTGTAGTCCATTACGGAATCCTCGTTATCCGCGGAGCACGGCCCGATGATAAGCAGGAACTTGTCAGACTTTCCGGTGAAAACGTCCGCGATCATCGCGTCGCGCTCGGTCTTTATAGCCTTGATCTTATCGTTGAGCGGGTAAAGCTCCTTTATCTCCTTCGGTACGGGGAGCTTCCTGCGGAAATTCATTGACATTTTATGTATTTCTCCTTTTTTTGCAGTATATCCATGTGACATTATATCACCATCTCGCCCAATTGTCAAGCGGCTTTTCGTACTTCACAGCACAAAAATGCCCCTGATTTTACAGGGGCACTGGTTTTACTTATTTACGGAAGTTTCCTTTTCCTTGAGCAGATCGCGTATTTCCGTAAGCAGAACGATCTGGGGATCCGGCTTAGGCTCGGGCTTGGGCTCTTCCTTCTTCTTGCGGTGGAGCTTGGAGATAGCCTTCACAAGAATAAAAACAGCCAGTGCGATAAGCAGGAAGCTGATAACCGACTGAATGAACGAGCCGTAGTTCAGCGAGATCTCAGCTACTGCGGGAGTAACCACCGCGCCGGTCTCATCGAGGACCTCCTCAACCGCGGGCTGAAGCACGAGCTTGAGCTGCGAGAAATCCATCTTGCCAGTGAGAAGTCCCAGCAGCGGCATCATCAGATCGCCGACCAGCGAATTGACGATGGCGGTGAACGCAGAACCGATGATAAGACCTACTGCCATATCAAGCACGTTTCCTCTTGAAATGAACGCCTTGAATTCCTTGGCCAGCTTGAATCTGTCCTTCTTTTCAACTTTCTTTTCTTCTGCCATGACACTTTCCCTCTCGAATTAAGTAATATTTCAGGCTGAAAGCCTGTTGTGCATTATATTCTCTGACTGAGCGGTATGTAGTTCTTGTTGAGGTTTATCGCCTTGTAAGCCGGACGGATTATGCGCTTTCCGTTGATCATTTCTTCCATTCTGTGAGCGCACCAGCCGGCGATTCTCGCGCACGCGAACAGACCGGTGTACATCTCTACCGGTATCTTCAGCATCTTGTATACCAGACCAGAATACATGTCCACGTTTGCGCATATATTCTTGATATCACCGCGCTCGTCCGCGAATACTCCCGGAGTAAGTCTCTCGATGCTGTCGAGCAGCAGGAATTCCTTCTCGAACTCGGTGCCCTTAGCCAGCTTCATCGCGTTTGCCTTGAGTATCTTTGCTCTCGGGTCAGACAGCGTGTAAACCGCGTGACCCATGCCGTAGATAAGTCCGGAATGATCTCCGGCTTCCTTGCGGAGCAGCTTGTGCAGATAGTCGCTGACCTCCTGGTCGTTATCCCAGTTCTTGATACCAGCCTTTGCGAAGTCGAGCATTTCCATAACCTTGATATTTGCGCCGCCGTGACGCGGACCCTTCAGAGAGCCGATAGCCGCCGCATAAGCGGAGTAAGCGTCGGTGCCGGAGGAAGATACGGTACGGCAGGTGAAGGTCGAGTTGTTTCCGCCGCCGTGCTCAGCGTGGAGCATAAGGCAGAGGTCGAGCAGGTGAGCTTCCTCGGCGGTGTAGGAACGGTCGTCGCGCAGGGTGGAAAGAATGCTCTCTGCAAGGCTCTCGTCCTTGTTTATCTGATGCATTACCATTGAATCGTTGTGGTAGAACCGGCGCATTGCCTGGTAGGAAGTTACCATGATCGCGGGAAGTCTGGAGATGATCGAAATAGCCTTGAGCATTTCACTCTCAACGGACTTGTCCTCCGGCGCGGAATCATAGCTGTACAGCGCAAGCACTGCCTGAGCCATCTTGTTCATGATATTCGGGGACGGATTTCTGATGATAACGTCCTCGCTGAAATACATGGGAAGGTCGCGGTACTCCGCGATAAGGCGCGAGAATGTGGTGAGCTGACGCTCGTCAGGGAGCATACCGAACAGGAGCAGATACGCGACCTCTTCGTAGCCGTAGCGCCCGGACGCCAGCACGTCGTTCACGATATCACGAATGTTGTATCCGCGGTAAATGAGCTCGCCCTCGATGGGCTGCTTGTCGCATTCGCTTATAACGTAGCCATGTACGCAGCAGACGTTTGTGATGCCCGCAACAACGCCGGAACCGTCGGAATTACGCAGACCGCGCTTTACTCCGAACTTTCCGGGCAGGCTGGGGTCGATAGCCGTGGTACTTAAAAAATCGTCGCACATCTGCTTGAAGGTAGCAGAGTTCTTGAGCTGTTCCATTCTTTTCATTGGTTAGAAGATCCGCCTCCGTGCCATATTTTTTATACTGGTCTTAATCGCCGTTCCGTCAGGCGGAATTTTCAAATTAAGAAATATATAAGTGTATTGTAGCATATTTCGCCGTGATTGTCAAGCGTTATTCGTATTTTCTGAATATTTTTTATTTTCAGGTTGCAAAATTCTCGTTTGTGGTTTATTTGTGATGGAGGGTCGCTGCAATGAAGTTTCCGAAACCCATACTTGCTTCCCTGCTTGGATTTTCAATAATGCTCACCGGCTGCCGGCAGGAGGCTCCACCGCCTGCGCCGGAGACCGTAACTCTGCTCATCGAAGACGAAAACCGCATACTCACCCTCGGATTTGCCGAGTACCTCACCGGCTGCATATTCGCCGCTGCGGACCCGTCATTTCAGGAGGAGACTCTGCTTGCGGCGGGAATCGCGCTTTCAAGCCAGGCGCGGTACTGCATGCAGAACTGCGAAGCGGATTTCGGCGCAGACCTCGCCGACCGCGGCAACATCTATCCTGACTGGCTTTCGCCTGAGGAGCTGGAGGAACGCTACGCCGACCAGTACCCCGAGTGGCTGGAACGCGTTTCCAGAGTTGCGGATCGCGCGGCTCAGGAATGTCTCTATTATAATGATGGACCGGCGTACACACCCTGCTGTCGGGTATCCTCCGGCGTGACCGACGACGGGGGGTTCACCTACCTGCCGGCGCTGAAGCTCAGCCGCGACCCGGATTCACCGGAATACTCCGCCAGCGCAGAATACACCTGCACTGCCGTGCGGAAAATGCTGGCTCCGGTCACCGGGAGCGTAGTGCTCCCCGCAGACAAGGCGGAGTGGTTCTCCGAGCCGCAGTACACCAAGAACGGAACGCTACGCTGTATCAGGTTCGGCGGCGTGGAGCTCACCGGAGAACAGCTCCGGGAAGCGCTCGGACTGCGCAGCGCGGCTGTTACAATTACGCAGGAGCACGACTCGTTCAAATTCCGCACCCGCGGAAGCGGCGGCGGGCTGGGTATGAGCGTCTACACAGCGGAGCTCATGGTGCGCTCCGGTTCGACGGCTCAGGAGATACTGCGGCAGTTCTACCCCGGTACGGAACTTATAGATTGATATAATGTAGGAGTGCTATATCTTGTGCCACGGCTTCCGGTTAGTTCTATATAACTGCATTTTTCACGAAAAAAACACAAAAAACCCTTGACAAAACAATTCAGTTGTGCTATAATTTAATCAAGGAAATCAAGAACAATTCCTAATTTTGAAATCAATAAAATCAAATCAACGGAGGTAAATCATTATGAAATTTGTATGTCCTGTATGCGGTTATGTTTACGAAGGCGACGCAGCTCCTGAGAAGTGCCCGCAGTGCGGCGTTCCCGGTTCCAAGTTCACTGTTATCGACGACAACGGCGGCAAGCTGGTTTTCGCTGACGAGCACAAGATCGGCGTAGGAAAGCTCGAGGGCGTTCCCGAGGAGATCGTTGAGGGTCTGCGCGCTAACTTCACCGGCGAGTGCACCGAGGTCGGCATGTACCTTGCAATGGCAAGAGCCGCTCACCGCGAGGGCTATCCCGAGGTAGGCCTCTACTACGAGAAGGCTGCATGGGAAGAAGCAGAGCACGCTGCAAAGTTCGCTGAACTTCTCGGCGAGGTAGTTTCTCCTTCCACCAAGGAGAACCTCACAAAGCGCGTAGAGGCTGAGCACGGCGCTACCGCAGGCAAGCTCGACCTCGCAAAGAAGGCAAAGGCTCTCAACCTCGACGCAATCCACGATACAGTTCACGAGATGGCAAAGGACGAGGCAAGACATGGCAAGGCATTCGAGGGTCTGCTGAACAGATATTTCAAGTAATAACTGCGCATAATATTTCTGCGAAAGGAGAACAAAACCATGGAAAAGCACGTTTGTCCCTGCGGATATGTTTATGACCCTGCAGTAGGCGATCCCGACAGCGGTATCGCTCCCGGCACCAAGTGGGAAGATATCCCCGAGGACTGGGTTTGCCCGGTTTGCGGTCTGGGTAAGGACGCTTTCACTGTTGAGTGATAAGTAACTGAATAAGTAAAGGGCGGTTTCCGTTTGGGAGCCGCTCTTTTTTTGCGCCCTTTTTACTATTTCTCCGCTTGAAAAGTGTCCTCAAAAGGTGTCCCTGCGTAATTTCTGTATATCAAATCTGAAAAAGGTGTCCTTGAAAAGAGTGTCCCGAAATTATTGGTTTTCGGTAATGTTCACGAGCTTGTAAAAGCTCGTTCTTTTTGTGCCTGTTTGTTCCATAGCAACCTTTGCTGTAATCTCACCTGCTTTCCAAGAAGAATATACGCTGCTCCAGTTTTCGGGGAATACAAGAGCGGGTCTGCC
>CAMELR010000040.1 GCA_945923775.1 uncultured Clostridia bacterium
TCCGGCGGCGTAGGCGTTATCAAGGTCGGCGCTGCTACCGAGGTAGAGATGAAGGAGAAGAAGCTCCGCATCGAGGACGCTCTGGCAGCTACCAAGGCAGCCGTTGAGGAAGGCATCGTAGCCGGCGGCGGTACTGCTCTTATCAACGCAATGCCTGCTGTAAAGGCTCTGGTCGACACCCTCGAGGGCGACGAAAAGACCGGTGCAAAGATCGTACTCCGCGCTCTTGAGGAGCCGGTACGTCAGATCGCGCTGAACGCAGGTCTGGAAGGCTCCGTAATCATCGACACGATCAACCGCGAGGGCAAGGTAGGCTACGGCTTCGACGCTTACACCGAGACCTACGGCGACATGATCTCCGCTGGTATCGTTGACCCTGCAAAGGTAACACGTTCCGCGCTCCAGAATGCAGCTTCCGTTGCAGCAATGGTGCTGACAACAGAGTCCCTCGTAGCTGATAAGCCCGAGGAAACTCCCGCAGCTCCCGCAATGCCGGCAGGCGGCATGGGCGGCATGTATTAATAAACGCTGCTGAATAAATAATTCTGCCGGGGTTTCGTATGAAGCCCCGGCAGTTTTTAATTCGGAATTCAGAATGCGGAATTCGGAATTATGGTGTCCGCCTTCGGCGGAATGTTTTAATGACGGGCAGGCTGCGAGTGTTCCAATTGTTGCAACCCCATATCGGGAGTCAAGGGGGACGCGTCCCCCTTGCAGGTCAAGGGCAGAGCCCTTGTCGCCGTCAGGCGAAACCTCCGCACGAAGTGCGGTACTCTGCGCGCTGGCGCGCAGCTACTCCGTGCGTAAGCACGGCTAAATGCAAAAAGGCGCTAAAGGGGTGTGGGGGAAAACAAGAGTTTTCCCCCACAAGCAACATGTTGTCTTTGTTGGGTCTGTCCTCCGAAACAGTCCGGTGGACTGTTTCGGAAGCATAATGTTCCTTTTGAAACAGGCTCTATATAAAGGGGTAAAGGGGGGCGTGCGGTTTTTTTAACGTCTCAAGACGTTATTAATAGGTTAATGGCACGTCAAAAACAGTCCACTGGACTGTTTTTGAGGAAAGGCGCATTTGAACTTAATTTGTTGCTAGTGGGGGAAAACTCTTGTTTTCCCCCACACCCCTTTAGCGCTTTTTTAATAATTCTACTGCGCGCCAGCGCGCAGAGTAGCCGTGCTTCGCACGGAGTGTTTCGCCTAAAGGCGACGAGGGCTCTGCCCTCGACTCGCAAGGGGGACTAGTCCCCCTTGACTCCCGATTAGGGGCGGCTCAAAGTTGAGACAAACCCGAAAACAACAATTTATCGCAATCACCTATAAGTATTCTCGACGATCTGCCAATTTTCCAACATAGCCTTAGCGACCTTAGGATCATACATCAGCCCGGAATTTTTCTCGATTTCATTTCGCACCGTTTCCAGCGGAAGCGCGCCGCGATACGCTCTGCTGCTCGCCATAGCGTCGATGGAATCGCATACCGCAATTATCCTCGAGCCAAGCGGTATTTCCTCGCCTTTTGCGCCGAATGGATACCCCTTTCCATCAAAGCGCTCGTGATGGTGCAGTATTATCGCCGCTATCCTCGCGAATTTGGGCGACCCCGCAAGAATATCCGCGCCTATCTTCGGGTGCTGCTTCATCAGCTCCCACTCCTCGTCATTGAGCCTGCCCGGCTTCAGCAGTACCTTGTCCGGAATCCCTATCTTCCCTATGTCATGGAGATGTCCTGAAATATGTATCTCCCTGGTTATGTCCTCCGGCAGGCCTAATACATGGCACAGATCACACGCCATATCCGCTACGCGGCGGGAATGATTCCCGGTATACGGATCCCGGGCGTCCAGCGCGGAGGTTATACACTCAACGAGGTCGTGTTCCTCGTATGCAGATTCACAGTTACAATGCATTTTAATGCTCCTTTCGGGTGTTAGAATCAACTAACATCTTACTTCATTATTGTAAACCTTTTTTGCCGGATTGTCAATAGCTTTCCCGGAAATCACCGAAGAAATCCACTCCGGAGCATTCAGGATTCAGCGCGCCATATCAAAAGCAGGGACTTCCCAGCCCCTGCAATTGACGGAAATATTACAGCCGCTCCGCAACCTGACGCATTTTACGCGCCGCAGCGGTGATATCCGGCTGAGAAATTATCGCGGAAATAACAGCCGCGCCGTTTATCCCCAGACCGTACAGCCCGCTGATGTTCTCTGAATTCACCCCGCCTATCACCACAAACGGAATATCCACCGCGCTGCGTATCGCGCGTATAGTCTCCGCAGTTACCGGGCGGGTATTGGTCTTGGTGGAGGTCGCGAAAACCGCTCCTACGCCGAGGTAATCAGCGCCGTCGGACTGCGCTTTCGCTGCTTCCTCCGGGGTAGCTGCGGAAACGCCTATTATCTTCTCATCGCCGAGAATACGCCGCGCCTCTGAACACGGCAGGTCAGACTGCCCGAGGTGGACGCCGGCGGCGTCTACGGCAAGGCAGATGTCCAGACGGTCGTTGATTATAAGCGGAACGCCATATTTATCCGTGACCTGCTTGACGCGCTTTGCAAGCTCGAAAAGCTCCCGGGAGGAAGCCTCCTTCTCACGGAGCTGCACCACCGAAACACCGCCCTGGATTGCACGCTCAACGCTTTCCTCAACAGTATCGCAGGACATAAGCCCGCTGTCGGTGCAGAGATACAGAGTATAGTCAACATTCATAGATATCAAGCCTTTCTGCCAGAGTCTGCGGTGAGATGCTCCCGGCAAAGTCGAAAAGCGCCGCGCGGAGGGTTCCGGGAAGTTCTGAGCGCTCTGCGGCAAGTTCTCCGCAGATATCCATGAACGCAATCCCGGCAGCAGTGCCGATGAATCCATCGCTTGCGGCAATGAACGCTGCGCACAGCGCGGAGGTCATGCACCCGGCTCCCGTGATACGCCTGAGATACGGCGTACCGCTGCGGATAACTGCTGTTCGTTCGCCGTCTGAGATAACGTCATACGCGCCCGTTGCAGCGCATACGCACCCAAGGTTCCTTGCCGCAGTCTGCGCCGCGTTCTGTGGGGTTATCAGCTCCTCCGAGGAATCCACTCCGTTTTCCTTAGAATCGAATCCCGCAAGGTAGGATATCTCCGACAGATTCCCACGCACTGCGGTCAGCCTGACTTTTCCCAGGAGTTCCGAAGCTGAATCCCTCCGAAACTCGGAACAGCCGACCCCGACCGGGTCGAAAACCACCGGAATGCCCCTCCGGTTCGCTTCCCCGCCGGAGCGCAGCATAGCCTTCAAGCGGGAAACTGACGGCGTGCCGAGATTGAGAGTCAGTCCCTGAGCCAGCGCGGTTATTTCGGCGCTTTCCGCAGGGTCGTCTGCCATTATCGGGGAAGCCCCCGCAGCGAGAAGCATATTTGCAGTGTCACCGGCCGTGACGTAGTTAGTTATGCAGTGTATCAGCGGGGACAACCCCCGCATATCCGCAAGGACATGAGCAATGCGCCTATTAAGTGTCATTCTGAACCTTTCATGATTTCTGCGGCTGAACGTCGCCGAAGAACGCGTCTATCGCCTTCACGCGCTTGAGCGACGTTACTACGATAGCAGCGATAACGGTTCCCACAACGCTGGAAGCGAAGAACGGGAATACGAATCCGAACAGTGTTGCAGCGGTGTTGTTCATGATCAGATAAGCGATCGGGAAGGACAGCATGCCGCCGATGACGGAAGTTCCGAACAGCTCGCCGACATACGCCATCGGAAGGCGCAGGGCCAGCGGCTTACCCTTGAATATCCAGTGGAACATAACGCCGGAAAGGAACGCACCGACCATGCTTCCCGGGAACGCCATGAGCGAACCAAGTCCGAAAATATTACGCAGCAGGCTGGCGCAGAACGCAACTCCAAGGGAGTACCACGGACCGAGATAAACGCCGCCGATGATGTTCACAAGGTGCTGAACCGGGCTGCACTTTGCTCCCAGGAACGGGAACGAGAACAGCGATCCGACCACGGCGACTGCTACTAAAACGGCAGCCATAGCAAGCTTTCTGATGTTTGTCTTTTTCATAAGATACCTCTTTCCTGCGCGGCGCAGGGCAGAGTTATCCCGGCGCACGCACAAATGCGTTACAGTACGGCTTATCCGTACTGCCGGTCGATACTCAGAAGTATCCTCTCACCGCGAAACACGCGTTCCCTCGCTGGAATATACCCCGGACGGCGCTCCCCGCCAGGGGCAATAATAAACTCGGAATTAGGAATGTGGAATGCGGAATTAAGGTATCCGCTTCGCGGATATATTTCAAATGAATCATCAATAGTGAAAAAGCAAGTTTTGCGATTTCGATTTTTCGATTCTTCTGTGATACCGCGCAAAGCGCGCTCCATAATTCCGAATTAAGAATTCCGAATTAATATTTTATTTTTCTGTGCAGAACTTGACTTCCTTGCCCTCAAGAATCATGTTGGTGGTGCGGACTGCGCACATCTTGCCGCACATCGAGCAGGAATGACGGTCAGCCGGAGGTACGCTCTCAAAGTAAGCGCGAGCCTTGTCCGGGTCTGCGGCTACCTTGAACATCTCCTCCCAGTCGAGCTTGTGGCGTGCCGCCGCCATCTCGTTGTCCTTGTCGCGGGCGTGGGGGATACCCTTCGCGATGTCTGCGGCGTGGGCTGCTATCTTGCTGGCGATTATGCCCTCCTTAACGTCGTTGAGGTCGGGCAGGCGGAGGTGCTCCGCAGGAGTTACGTAGCACAGGAAATCAGCGCCGCTTGCCGCTGCGATCGCGCCGCCGATAGCGGAGGTGATGTGATCGTAGCCCGGGAAAATATCAGTTACCAGCGGCCCCAGTACATAGAACGGAGCGTTGTGGCAGATACGCTTCTCAAGCTTCATGTTTGCCTCTATCTCGTTCATCGCCATGTGTCCAGGACCCTCTACCATTACCTGAACGTCCTTTGCCCATGCGCGTTCGGTGAGCGCTCCAAGCTCGATAAGCTCGGAGATCTGACCCGCGTCGGTGGCGTCGTCGATACAGCCGGGGCGCAGCGCGTCGCCGAGCGAGATGGTAACGTCATACTCGCGAAGAATGTCGAGGACTTCATCGTAATGCTCATAGAACGGATTCTCGTTGCCGGTCATCATCATCCAAGCGAACAGCAGGGAGCCTCCTCGGGATACAATGTTCATCTTGCGAGGGTCACGGCGGAACGCCTCTATTGCACGGCGGTTTATTCCGGCGTGGATGGTCATGAAGTCGACGCCTTCCTCTGCGTGGGCGCGTACGACCTTGAGGAAGTCCTCCGCAGATATCTCAAGCAGATCCTTGTCGAGATAGCCGATCGCGTCGTACATCGGAACGGTGCCTATCATGGCCGGCGAACGCTCGATGAGCTGCTTGCGGAAAGTGTTGGTCTTGCCGTAGTTGGAAAGATCCATTATTGCCTCCGCGCCGAACTTTATCGCCATGTCGACCTTCTGCATTTCCATGGTGTAGTCCTTGCAGTCGCCGGAAATGCCCAGATTAACGTTGATCTTGGTTTTCAGCCCGGAGCCTACGCCCTCGGCGGAAAGCGACGTGTGGTTCACGTTAGCCGGGATAGCTACCCAGCCCTTTGCCACCAGCTCGCGGAGCTTCTCCGGCTCCATGTATTCCTTTGCCGCAACGGTCTGCATTTCAGGGGTGATTATGCCCTTCTTTGCGGCTTCCATCTGTGTTTTGTATTCTCTCATGTTATGTCCTTTCCGGAAACAGACGGTAAAAATGATCTGTGGGGCCGTGTCCGTTTCCGATATCTAATCCGTGTTCTATCGCGCCGGTGAGATAGTCCTTAGCGAGGCTCACCGCTTCCGGTAGGGGCTTCCCCTGCGCCTGGTACGCCGCTATCGCCGACGACAGCGTACAGCCGGTTCCATGGGTCGACTTCCTGTCGAGCCGCTCATGCGTGAAAATGCTGAACTCCTTTCCGTCGAACAGAACGTCCGTGGCGTCGCCTGGGAGATGTCCGCCCTTGATGAGCACTGCTCCCGCGCCGTGCGCAAACAGGCTGAGCGCCGCCGCCTTCATGTCGGTGACGTTCTCGATATGGCAGGAAAGCAGCGTTTCCGCCTCCGGGATATTCGGGGTGAGCAGGCTGCACATCGGGATAATTCCGTTGATGAACGCACCCAGCGCGGAACTGCTCATCAGCTCCCCGCCAGCCGTAGCGGCTATGACCGGGTCGCATACGACGATCTCCGGCTTGTACTTGAACAGAGCCGCAGCCACCGCCCGCATAGCGCCGGTATCAGGCAGCACGCCTATCTTTACGGCGTCTACCCGGATATCCGAGAACACCGCTTCCAACTGGTCGGCTATGACCTCCGGTGAGACTGTCATGCTGGACAGCAGCTCGTGCGTATTCTCGGCGAAAACGGAAGTTATAACGCTCATTCCATAGCAGCCAAGCGCGGAAAACGTCTTGAGGTCTGCTTGTATACCCGCGCCGCCGGAACAGTCCGAGCCGGCAATGGTAAGGCAGTTTTTCATCGCGGTACCTCCTAATGAAAAAGGACTTCCGCAAAACAATAGCAGAAGTCCTGAAAAGCTGATTCATCACGGCTTCCCTACGATGGTATTAACCAACAGGTTCAAAGGGTCGGGCGCTGTGCCCTCTCAACTCCAAGGAGTCCCCCCAGCGTATTTTATTATACCACTTATAAATCGGTTTGTCAAGTGAGACCGCAGGCTGCCGCCTTACACCCCGGAACTTTCCCGGAGTATCTGCGCGATATGCTCCATGCGGCTCTTGGAAAGCGTTTCTCCGCTGTCGTAGCTTTTCAGGAACTCCAGCAGCTCGGCGCTTTCGCAGCATACGTAGTCGTTCTCGCGCAGGGAGAGCTTCAGCTTCGCGTTCGGCGAGGAGAAATACAGCACGGAATCTATCCACACGTTCTCACCCGCAGCGGTCAGAATGCTCTTTACAATGTCGCGCTGACGGCGCATCTGCTTTATCGGATTATCCATCATGGTCTCCGTGACCTTGCCGTCGCGGTAGTGCTTGCGCTGCGTCCACTTTTCGTCCTTCCAGCTTCCGGAGATGGTTCCGGAATGGTTCTTCACCTCGATGATGAGAACTCCGGCATGGCACACTATCAGCATGTCAAGCTCTGAGCGCCCGCGCTTGTAGCGCACCGGCAGATTGTGGAACACGATGTTGGTTCCGTGGAGCTTCTTCACCGTCCGGAACAGCCTGCGCTCCCCCTTCACACCGGAATGCAGCACGGCATACCACCGTGCCAGGAACGCATACGCAAGGTTGCACAGGAATATAAGGATTATGAAAACCGTACCCACTATAGGAGTCTGGTACATCTTCTTCCAGACGAAAAAGATAAGCAGCATCACAGGCATGACTCCAAGCACCACCTGAGCGATGAACAGGGTCTTAACTTTTTTGGTGTTGGCATTTCGCCCGCGAATGATCTTGTTCATCGTCGCCTCGCTTCGTCAGTCTGTCCGGCAGTTATACGTTGAAGCGGAACAGTGTAACGTCGCCGTCCTGCATAACGTAGTCCTTGCCCTCAAGGCGTACGAGGCCTTTTTCCTTTGCCGCCGCCATGCTTCCGCACTTCATGAGGTCGTCGAATGCAACGATCTCGGCGCGGATAAAGCCCTTCTCAAAGTCGGTGTGGATCTTTCCTGCCGCCTGCGGAGCCTTCGTGCCGCGGGTGATAGTCCACGCGCGGACTTCCTGCGGACCTGCGGTAAGGTAGGAGATCAGACCCAGCAGATGGTAGCCGGTCTTGATTATTCTTGCGAGTCCGGAGCTTTCAAGGTGCATATCCGCAAGGAACAGCTCCTTGTCCTCGTCGCTCATGCCGGAGATCTCAGCCTCGATCTGCGCGCAGATAGGAAGAACTTCCGCGTTCTCCTCCTTTGCGATGGCGCAGACCGCCTGGTACTCCTTGTTGCTGTTGATATCGCCGGTGAAGTCAGCCTCGGAGAGGTTCGCAGCGTAGATAACAGGCTTGTTGGAGAGCAGCGGAGTATCCTTGAGCATTGCACGCTCGTCCTCGGTGAAGTCGTAGCTGCGGGCAGACTTTCCGTTCTCAAGGTGAGCCTTCAGAGCCTCGAAGAAATCAACTTCCTTCTGGAGCGACTTGTCGCCCTTTACCGCCTTCTTTGCGCGGTCGATGCGGCGGTCGAGTATCTCAAGGTCGGAGAATATCAGCTCAAGGTTGATTGTCTCGATATCCCTTGCAGCGCCGATGCTGCCGTCAACATGGATTATGTTGTCGTCCTGGAAGCAGCGGACAACGTGTACGATGGCGTCCACCTCGCGGATATTGGAAAGGAACTTGTTGCCAAGACCCTCGCCCTTGGAAGCGCCCTTTACAAGACCTGCAATGTCCACGAATTCCAGCGTAGCCGGAGTGAACTTCTCGGGATTATACATCTCGGCGAGCTTGTCAAGACGCTCGTCCGGAACGGATACTATGCCGACGTTCGGCTCGATGGTGCAGAACGGATAGTTCGCGGATTCTGCACCTGCGTTTGTGAGTGCGTTGAAAAGGGTGCTCTTGCCGACATTCGGCAGACCTACCATGCCTAATTTCATTTTTGACTGTCTCCTCTATATTAATGATACGAAAATGCGTTCTCTTTATTGTAGCACTTTTTTTAATATATTTCAAGTATTATTTAGAAACATCAAAAATTTAGTATCGCAACACTTGTTACATATTTTTTTGAAAAATTATTGAAATTTCTTTCATTTTGTGGTATAATTACGCTAAAAGTAGTTACTCGTGCAGCCAAATGCTCGGATAATGAAATAATGCGAATTTTTTGGAGGCAAACTATGACTATTACTAAAAAGATCAGTATAATGGTCGCAGCATGTACAGTTGTATCGTCTATAGCTGTCGGCGCTTTGTCGCTCATTGATTCCAGCCAGTTCATGACAAACAATGCCGAGGCAATAATGACCGCAGAATGCAGCAATATCGCAGCGGACATAGACGCATATCTCGGCCACGTTGAACTGTCAGTGGACACTCTGTCAGACATCGCACTGAACTCCATCGGGGATTTCAGCAAATTCAAAACCGATTCCAGCTACGTTTCAGACTACACCGCCAAAATGGAGCAGACGCTGATGAGCTCCGCTTCTAACACTGAGGGCGCAGTCTGTGCATACCTCAGATACAATCCGGACTTCACCGAGCCTACCTCTGGCCTTTTCATGACCAGGAACAATACCACGGATCCGTTCCAGAGCGTTACCCCGACGGATTTCAGCACCTACGACAAGACTGATATAGCGCATGTCGGCTGGTACTACACCCCGGTAAACAACGGCAAGGCAACGTGGATGTCCCCCTACCTCAACGAGAACGTCGGGATATACATGATATCTTATGTAGTTCCGCTGTTCATCGACGGCACGAACGTCGGCGTAATCGGCATGGATATTGACTTCACCATGCTCCAGGACATCGCAATGCAATCCGATGAGTACTCCACCTACATGCCGATAATCACCGATGATTCCGGCGCCGTTATGTACTGCCCCGAAATCGACTTCGGAACCAGCCTTACGGACGTTCCCAACAGCAATATCGGCTCCCTGGTAAACAATCTTTCAAACCAGAGCAGCTCCGGAATGACCACCGAAAAACTCAACGGTGTGAACCGCCGCGCAGTATTCACCACCCTTGAAAATGGCATGAAGTTTATCGTAACTGCCGACGGCATGGAGATATTCAAGCAGACCAACCAGCTTTTCGTAATGATAATCGGCGCGATCGTCCTCGTTTCTGTCATCGCCGTAGTTATCGCGCTGTTCATCACCAAAAAGATGACCCGCCCGATAAAGGCCCTTACAGACGCTGCCGCAAAGATCGCAGACGGTCAGTTCGACGTTACTGTTGAGCGCACCTCCAACGACGATATCGGCGACCTCGCAGAGAACTTCGGCAAGACCACAGGCAGACTGCGCAACTATGTCGGCTACATAACCGAAATTTCCTCCGTGCTGGATCAGATCGCAGACGGCAATCTTGATATTGCGCTGACAATGGATTATAAGGGTCAGTTCGCAAAGCTCAAGGCAGCGCTTGACAACATCACGAACTCTCTCAACAGCACCCTCGTTGATATCGACCTCGCAGCAGATCAGGTCGCAACCGGAGCCGATCAGGTATCCGTCGGCGCCCAGTCACTGGCGGCTGGCTCAACTGAGCAGGCTGGCTCTATCGAGGAGCTTTCCGCTACCATCGCTGACATTTCCGAGCAGATAAAGAAGAACGCTGAAAAGGCAGAGCTTGCCAACACCAGCATGAACTCCATCGGCAGAGAGGCCAACCTGAGCAACCAGCGCATGAACGACATGCTCGCTGCAATGCAGGATATCAACCAGAACACCGATGAGATAAGCGAGATAATCAAGACCATCGAAGATATCGCGTTCCAGACCAACATACTGGCGCTCAATGCAGCTATTGAAGCCGCACGCGCAGGCGAAGCCGGAAAGGGCTTTGCAGTAGTAGCCGACGAGGTAAGGAACCTTGCCTCCAAGTCTGCGGAAGCTTCCCAGAACACCGCAGCGCTCATCAGCAAGACGATGGAAGCAGTCGAGAACGGCTCAGAGATAGCAAACCAGACCGCAGAATCCCTCCACACTGTAGTGAACAGCATAGACGATATCGTCACCTCGATCGACGACATCTCAAAGAACTCCCAGAGCCAGTCCGAGGCTATCGAACAGGTAACTCAGGGCGTGGAGCAGCTTTCCACCGTAACGCAGAACAACTCCGCTGCTTCCGAGCAGAGCGCTGCCGCAGCCGAGGAGCTTGCAGGTCAGGCTAATACAATGAAGTCCCTGGTCGGAAGGTTCACTCTCCGCAGATAAGACCCTGCAAAACTTATTCGCTATATGAACAATGGCTGCCGGAAACGGCAGCCATTGCTGTATTAGTAAGGAAGTCTGAACTGAGTGAATCTCCACCCGGTGGAGGTTTTCACGGCTCTGCACGTGATTTTCTTTTCTGTAACGCTCCCCGCCTCGTACTCAAACCGGGAAATTCCCGTGAATACCGCGGTATCGTCGGTCAGCGACGTCAGCGTGTACTCCGTACCGAGATACGATATATTCCCGCCGGAATGCTCCAGAACGTAAAGCGCGCCCTCGTCGTCGGCAATGACGTTATCCGAGACTTCCGAAAGGGTGTCCAGAATGTCCCCGGTGAAGAAGCGCTCCAGCGCCGCATTGAGCTTTCCCTTGGTGTCCAGCTGACCCGTCACACGGTAGTAATTCCCGCGCTCCGATGGAAGCGCACTACTTTCCTGGTCGTACGGGAGTTCCCCGTAAACTGCGGCGTAAAGCGCGTTTGCCTCCGCGAAAATATCCGCCGGGAGCTGCGTTTCGGGGTCAAACCCGGAATACGCCTGGGATTCAGGAAGCAGCCGGTACTCCTCGCCGTACTGGCGGTATGCGCGGCTTCCGTCGGAATTCACCCAGATATCGCAGATGAACTCCAGCAAATCACCCTCATCGTAGCAGGATACGCCGTAGAGCAGTTCTCCGTTTATCTCGCGCTGCTCGTTCCGGTTGCGGTAGATGTATACCTTATCGCTGTCGGGAAGCCCGAGATATTCACCGCCCAGCGCTTCCACCAGCTTCACCGGGTCGACTAGCTCCGCAGTTTCAGCGGTCTCAGCAGTTACAGACGGCTCAAAAGGCTCATGCGTTTCTCCGGTCTGTTCAGCGGAACGTACCGCCGCATACGCAGAAGCCGTTCCGTTCTGCTCAGCCTGGCTTGCGGAATCAGCTTCGCCGCGCTGAAACTGCGACTGCTCCGTGATACCCGCCACCGTGTCAGCAGAACAGCCAGTTATGCTAAGTATTCCAGCCGCAAGACAGACAGCAAGTAATTTCTTCATAAAATCCCTCCGGACAACAAAATGCGGCAATGCCTTCGCACCACCGCACAAGTATGCAGTTTAAATGCCGTAACCTGATCAGAGCTTCTCGCTGGTCTCAGGAGCTTCTTCCTCCTCGACTACCTTTCTGGTTTCCTCAGCGGGAGCGGTCTTTTTGTCCTCAATGGGAGCGTCGTCAGGCTCCTCCTCGATGTCGGTGATGTCCTCGTCCTCGTCGAAGTCGAAGTCAGCGCCGTCGTCGTCCCACTCTTCGTCCCAGTCGTCGTAGTAGTCCTCGTCGTTTTCCTTCTCGAGCTTCTTCTTAGTGATAATAGTAGCTGCTGCGATACCGCCTGCTACCGCAAGGATACCAACGAGAGCAATGCCTAAACCCTTCATGACAATACCTCCATAGTTCAATAACATACTGCGGACGCGAAAAACGCCGAAGCCGCAGTCCAATTTTTTCTTCCTGTATTGTATAGTATATACCCATTTCAGGTTTTTTTCAAGTGTCAGGCGGAATTTTAGTCAGATGTGCCAAAAAATTCACATGTTTCCTGTCATATTCATCAAAACTGAAATTGCCGCTATCGGAGCGGTCTCGCAGCGCAGGATACGCTTGCCGAGGGAGGCGCACTTCAGCCCCGCCTCAATGAGCTTTTCCGCTTCGGACTGCTCAAATCCGCCCTCGCTGCCGATAACGATGTCGATATTGCGCGTGAACTCCCCGGCCGCCTCGCGCAGCGGAGTTTCCGCGCATTCGTAGAATAGTATGCCCGTATTCTCCGGAGATATGAGCGCCGGTATCTTAGAAATATCTATAGTCGAACCGACCTGCGGAATAATTCCCCTGCCGCACTGCTTTGCGGCCTCGTAGGCTATGCGCTGCCAGCGCTCGGTCTTTTTCGCGAGCTGCTTCGCGTCCGGGCGGGAAACGCATCTCTTTGAAATAAACGGAACCACCTCGCACGCGCCGCACTCGACGGCTTTCTGCACGATGAAATCCATCTTGTCGCCCTTCGGCATTGCCTGAAACAGCCGCAGATGTACGCTCGGCTCCGCCTGGTTCGGCGATTTTTCGAGTATTTCGAACACGCATTCACCCTCGGCGCTCTCGAGCCTGCCGAGGTAATCTGTACCCTTTCCGTCGCATATCACCGCGAATTCGCCCGGGCGCATTCTCAGCACCTGTGAAACATGCTTGGAATCCTCGCGGTCAAGCACCGCCGAAGTATCCGAAATGTTCTCCGTGAAGAAACGCGGATAGCGCCAGCGTTCCATTTTAAGCTCCAGTTCTGACATTGTATCTCCTTTAATTCCAGCCGTATTCTCCGTTGCCACCGAATAGGCGCTCAACATTGCGCCGCAGAAGCTCGTTTTCCTGCCTTGTGAGCTGCGGGTCAGCCGACAGTATCGCGGCTGAAACCCTGTCCGCCTCGGTGAGAAGCCCCGCGTCGTCCGCGATATCCGCCACCTTCAGCGGCGGCAGACCGTGCTGCTCCCTGCCGAAGAAGTTTCCGGGACCTCGCAGTTCCAGGTCCTCCTGCGCAATTTCAAAGCCGTTCGTAGTACGCACCATCGCGTCCATTCGTGCTTTTGTGTAGTCGCTGCGGTTGTCGGTCATGAGCACGCAGAAGCTCTGCTCGCTGCCTCTACCGACACGTCCGCGGAGCTGATGGAGCTGCGAAAGCCCGAACTGCTCCGCATTTTCAATGAGTATCACCACCGCGTTTGGGACGTCGATGCCGACCTCGATAACGGTAGTCGAAACCAGCAGCTTGAGCTTCCCCGCCTTGAAATCCGACATGACCTGCTCTTTTTCCGACTGTTTCAGCTTTCCGTAGAGCAATCCCGTCGGGATATCCCGGAAATCTCCGTTTACAAGCCGATCGTAGTACTCTATCGCGCTAGCCTTCTCGCTCTTTCCCTCGGCGGATTCCACCAGCGGGCAGACGATGTACGCCTGCCGCCCGGCGGCAATGTGCTTCTTAATAAAATTGTACACTCTCTGCCGGAAGCTTCCGTCCACCGCGTAGGTCTTTACCGGGAGCCTTCCCTTCGGCATTTCGCCCAGCACGGAAACGTCAAGGTCGCCGTAGATTATCAGCGCCAGCGTGCGCGGTATCGGCGTCGCGGACATCGCAAGGATATGCGGCGCTTTTCCTTTTTCGGCGAGGGTGCTGCGCTGCGAAACTCCGAAGCGGTGCTGCTCATCGACGATAACAAGCCCGGCGGAGCTCATCGCGGAGGTTTTCTGGATAAGCGCCTGAGTGCCTATCAGCACGTCTATCTCCCCGGCTTCCGCGCGGCGGCGGACATCATTTTTCTCCTTGACGGTAAGGCTGCCGGAAAGCAGCTCCACCCGCACGCCAAGCCCGGAGAGCATTTCAGTGAATGTCTTGTAATGCTGCTGTGCCAGAACCTCAGTCGGAGCCATCACCATAGTTCCGTGGCCGTTCAGGAACGCGAAATACGCTGCAGCCGCCGCGACCAGCGTCTTGCCGCTGCCGACATCGCCCTGTATCAGACGGTTCATGGGGAATTCCCGCTGCATATCCGCGATACAGTCCCGAACGGCGTTTTTCTGCGCGTTCGTAGGCTCGAACGGCAGCGCCCTCCACAGCGGAGTGATATCCGCCGGCTTCATGACTGCGCCGGTGTGCTCCCTGCCCCGGCGCTTCATCATGGACAGCCCCAGTTTCAGGGTCAGCAGCTCCTCGAGCACCAGACGGCGGCGCGCCTCGGTGTACTCCTGCCGGGTGCGCGGGAAGTGTATCTGCCTTACCGCGGTCTCCCGCGGGAGCAGCCCGAGCTTTTCAATAAGCGGCTGCGGAAGGCTCTCAGCGACAGGCACCTGCTGCAGTGCGGTCTTTACGTTCGCCGACACCATGTTGTTGGAAAGCCCGGCGGTAAGCGGATATTTCGGCATGAGCACGTTCTCGGAAACGTCCACGAACAGCGGCGTGCTGATCTGCTTTCGAACCTCGTCGCCGGTTATTTTGCCGTAGAAGATGTACTCCCTGCCTGTTTCCAGCTTGCTGAACGTGTATTTCGTGTTGAAGAACACCGCCGTGATATTCCCGGTGCCATCTGAAAGCTCCGCCTTGTACAGAGCCATTCTCGCGTACTCGTTGAACGGAGATTTCTTGCTCCTTACAAAAGCGCGAAAGGCGCATACCTCGCCGATGTGCGCCTGTGCAACTGTTACCGGGGCGGTGAGGTCGACATAATCCCGCGGATACAGCTCTATGAGCTGCTCCGCAGTTTCAATGCCGAGCTTCCTGTACAATTCCGCCCGTTTGGGGCCTACGCCCTTGAGATAGGTGATATCCATTTACTCAACAGAAATGATGTAGTAATATACCGGCTGACCGCCGTTTACAAGGTTGATGTCGATGCTGTCGCTGATACGCGCGCGAAGCTGCTCGTAAGCCGCATTCGCCGCCTCGTCGCTGACATCGGAGCCGTACATCACGGTGATAAAGCTGCTGGAGCTGTTCACCAGGCGCTTTGTGAGCTTCACCAGCGCCTTTGTGACGTCCTTCTCGGTGAACACGATCTTGCCGTTGTCCATCGCGAGAATCTCGCCCTGCTTTATCTTGTGGCCGTCGTACTCGCTGTCGCGCACAGCAAAGGTGATCTGACCGCTCTGCACTCTGTCCAGGGCGTCAGTCATGTTGCTGCGGTTGGTGACGAAATCAGCGCTGGGATCGAAATTCATCAGCGCGGTTATGCCCTGCGGAATGCTCCTTGACTGGAGCACGCAGACGTTTCTGTCAGCGAGGGACACAGCCTGCTCCGCAGCCATGATGATGTTCTTATTATTCGGCAGAACGAACACGTTATTCGCCGGAGTCTGTCCGATTGCCTCCAGGATATCCTCCGTGGAGGGGTTCATCGTCTGACCGCCGCGTACTACGCTGTCGGCGCCGAGATCGCGGAACAGCGCCTCGATACCCGCGCCCGCCGCAACGGCAACGAATCCGAAGTCCTTCTCGGGCTTCACGGGAACCTTGCGGTTCTTCTGGACCGCTTCGTCAGCCTTGATGATGTTGTGATGCTGCTCGCGCATGTTCTCTATCTTCATCTTGGTCAGCTCGCCGAACTTTATGCCCTCCTCGATTGCCTTGCCGGGGTGGTTGGAATGAACATGCACCTTGATGATGTCATCGTCGTCGACCACTACAACGCAGTCGCCGATGGTCTCAAGGAACGCACGGAGCGCTGTCGCGTCCTTTGCGCCGGGCTTCTTGTTTACGATGAACTCGGTGCAGTACGCGAACTTGATATCCTCCTGTGCCGCTCCCGCAGCCGCAACAGCCGCCGGTGCGGAGGGCTTCGTCTCCTCCTCGGAGCGTATCATCTCGCCGCCGGAGATCACCTGCTGCATTCCGCTGAGGATAACCAGCAGACCCTTGCCGCCCGCGTCAACTACGCCAGCCTTTTTCAGCGCCGGGAGCAGCTTCGGAGTATTCGCAAGGCTCTTTTCGCCTTCTTCGATGAATTTCGCGAGGAATTCGGCAGCGTCGCCGCCCTCCTGCGCTGAATCCTTCGTGTTCTCCCATGCTTCCCTTACAACAGTGAGTATGGTGCCCTCGGTGGGCTTCATTACGGACTTGTACGCTGCGTCAACGCCCAGCTTGAAAGCGTCTGACAGCATTTTAGCGTCCGCCTCTGCCTGTCCTGCGAGGCCCTTTGAAAGTCCACGGAAAATAAGCGACAGAATAACGCCGGAGTTTCCACGCGCGCCCCTCAGCATTGCGGAGGCAGTCAGCTTTGCGGCGTCGCCTGCGGATATACCGTCGCCAGCCGCCTTCAGTTCAGGCAGTGCGTTGCCGATGGTCATGGACATGTTTGTGCCGGTATCGCCGTCCGGCACGGGAAATACGTTCAGCTCATCGACCGCAGCGCGGTTGTTGGCAATGTTGTTTGCTCCTGATATTACCGCGTCACGGAACAGCTTTCCTGTAAGTGTCATTTTATGTGATATCCCTTCCTGTTTATTATGGCAATACCGCACAAAGATTGTGCGTGTATTGCGCCGTCAGATTTTTCGTCAGATAGTACAATGAGGACGAAGCAAGGCTGTCGCCTTGCTAGGACGAATTGTGCTATATGACGGAAAAGATGCAAGCAAGACACGTGCAAAATCCTATAAATGGTCTTTGTGCGGTGTTGCCTTATGTCTTTATTTCGTCAACATAGACATTCACGCGCTCAACGGAAATGCCCGTGCTTTCTTCCATGACGTACTTCACCTTGTTGATGATGCTCTTCACCACAGTGCCGACGTTCACGCCGTAAAGCACCGTGATGTGGAGGTCTACTACCAGCTTGTCACGGCCTGCGCGGACGCTTATGCCGCGCTCGTAGCTTTTCTTCTTTACGAAGGGCAGCGCCGCAAGTATCGTCTGCTTTGCGCTGCTGATATTCATCTGAACAACGCCGAAACAGCCGGTCACGGTGCTTCCTATGAGCGATGTGAAGTAATCCTGCGAAATGGTTATCGTACCGATATTGTTCTGGACCTTGATCATAGTACCTCCCTTTCTGTGATGGAAACGCCCTCCCGGACGCACCCGCAGACCGCCGTAAAGCAGCCCGGAAACTCTCCGGACGCGCGCTTTGCATTCGCTTCGTTATCAAATACGCCGAAAACCGCCGAGCCGCTTCCGGTGAGCATTGCACCCTTAGCGCCGAGTTCGGTCAGCCGGGCGCAGATATCCTCAATGCGCCGGTCGGAATACAGCTTCTGGAATACGTTGTACATTTCCGGGGCGTAATTCCCGGGCAGTCCTGCGGTGAACCGCTCCAGACCTCCGCGTACCCCGATAGGGCTTTCGTCGTACTTGCGGTACGCTTCCCCGGTGGGGCAGCCGAATTCCGGCTTTACAACAAGGAACACGCCCTCAGCCGCCGGAATATCCGACATCTCCTCGCCGATACCCCGACACAGCTTAGTCCCACCGATAAGGCAGAACGGAACGTCCGCGCCGACCTGTGCCGCGATATCAAGAATCTGCGCTTCAGTAAGCGGCTCTCCGAACGCAGTGTTCAGCGCTTTCAGGACTGCCGCAGCGTCGGCGCTGCCGCCGCCCATACCAGCGCCGCTGGGAATACGCTTTTCGATATCAATGCAGACCGAACCGGAAGCCCCCGCTTTTTCGAGGAACAGCTCAGCGGCGCGGAAAGCGGTGTTGCGGCTGTCCGTGGGGATATCCTTCCGGCTGACGGACAGCGATATCCCGCTTCCGGCGCTGACCACAACAGTCACCTCGTCGGCAATGGAAATGCTCTGCATTACGGTCTCAAGAAGATGGTAGCCGTCGGCGCGCCTTCCGGTAATATCAAGATACAGATTCAGCTTTGCGTATGCATTCAGCTTATAGATCCGTATCCCGCTCACGGTTCTCACTTTTTAAGCTCCTCTACGAATTCCTTTATGCGCTGGAGCGCAGTAGTGATGTGCTGCACGGAGTACGCATAGGAAACTCTTACATAGCCCTCGCCGCTCTCGCCGAATGCGCTTCCAGGAACTACCGCGACCTTCTTGCTGTATATCAGCTTCTCGCAGAATTCGCTGGACTTCATTCCGGTGGACTTTATACAGGGGAACACGTAGAATGCTCCCTCCGGTTCGAAGCAGGTAAGCCCCATATCATTGAAGCCCTTTACTACCAGTCTGCGGCGCATGTCGTACTCCTCGAGCATTCTTTCAACGTCGTCGCGGCACTGGGTCAGAGCCGTTATCGCAGCGTACTGGCTGACCGTCGGGCTGCTCATTATGCAGTACTGGTGGAGCTTCAGCATCTGCTTTATCACGGGCTTCGGGCCTGCGCAGTAGCCGAGTCTCCAGCCAGTCATGGCGTAGGTCTTGGAGAATCCGTTTACAACGATGGTGCGCTCCCTCATGCCGTCTATCTCAGCGATGGAAACGTGCTTTTCGCCGCCGTATGTCATCTCGGAATATATCTCGTCGGAGATTATCATGATGTCGGTTCCGCGGAGTACTTCTGCGATAGCTTCAAGCTCGCCGCGGCGCATTATGGAGCCGGTCGGGTTGTTCGGGAACGGCAGTATCAGCGCCTTGGTGCGGGGAGTTATCTTGGCTTTGAGCGCGTCCGCACGGAGCTTGAACTTGTCCTCCTCTGTCATGACTATCGGGACTGGAGTTCCGCCGCAGACCGTGATTATCGGGGAATAGCACACGAAGCTCGGCTCCGGGACAAGCACCTCGTCGCCGGGCTGTATCAGCGCGCGCATTGCAAGGTCGAGCGCCTCGGAACCGCCGACGGTGACGATTATCTCGCCGTTGGGGTCGTATTCTGTGTGTATGAAGTTGAGCAGGTACTTTGAGATCTCCTCACGGAGCTGAATAAGACCTGCGTTTGCAGTATATGCAGTCCTGCCCTTTTCAAGGACGCCTATAGCGGCTTTTCTTGCAGCCCACGGGGTCTTGAAGTCCGGCTCGCCGACGGACAGGGAGATAACTCCCTCCACCTGCTGAGCGATGTCGAAGAATTTACGAATGCCTGACGGCTGAATATTCCGTATTTTTTCAGGAATTACCTTATCATAGTCTATCACGGGGAAACCAGGCTCCTTTCATCGGAGTGTTCCTCGCTGAAAACGTGGTTCTTCTCCTTGTATCTTCTGAGGACGAAGTGGGTCGTTGTGGACAGAACTCCGTCAAGCACTGCAAGGCGCTCGGAAACGAACAGAGCTACCTTTCTGAGGCTCGTGCCGGTGATGGTGATGGACAGGTCGTTCGCGCCGGAAAGCAGGAACACGCTGTCTACCTCCTCGTACTGCATGATGGTGTGTGCGAGGTCGTCAAAGCCCCTGTCCTTGAACGGGGTGACTTTCAGCTCGATTATAGCGGTCACTGCGTTGTCGTCAGCCTTTTCCTCGTTGACGATGGCCGCATAGCCGATGATTATTCCGGAAGTCTCAAGCTCCTTTATACCTGCTGCGACCTCCTGCTCGGAAATGCCGAGCATGGTGGAAAGCTCCGCGTTGGAGAGCCGCGCGTTCTGCTTTAATAAGGCAAGTAACTTCTTGTTGGTAGGTGTCATTGCATTATCCTCCTGTTCAAGCTGGCGATAAACAGCCTTTCCGCCGCCAGCCACAATGCCTGGCTGAGATCTGACTGCTTTCTGCCGCCTTTTAAGCTATTTTAATTGATTGAAACAAAAATGGGCTGTTTCTTCCTGAAAACGCATACCTCGGTGAATCCGATATCCTGCAGCATATCGTACACCTGCGGAGCGTCCGCCGCGACGTCTGCGACCCGGTGCGCGTCGGAACCGACCGTCACCATTCTGCCGCCCTTGTCGTAGTAACGCTTGACGTACTCCGCATTCGGCATGGGAACGTGCAGTCCCTTGCGTATGCCGGCGGAATTTACCTCCAGGGCGATACCCTGCCGGATTATTGTTTCCAGTATTTTGTCGATTATCGCGCTGTAGCGGCTCATGTCGACCTCGTGACCGCCCACGTCACCGCTTATAAAGCGCAGCGGGAAAGTCAGGTGCGACAGCGAGCAGAACCTGCCCCACTCGGCAAGGCGGAGTTCCTCATCGAAATACTCGTCAAGGCAGCGGTACCTGTCCTCGTCGCTGTCGGGTACGCGATCAAGGCGCGGGTAGGTGCGGGTGCGGTGCGTGGAGCCTAACACGAAATCGTATTCATGCTCCGCAAGTATCTTTTCGGCGGCGGGCAGGTTGAACAGCGCCTGTCCAAGCTCCGCGCCGTAGTATACCTCCATCTTCCCGCGGAAGCGCTCCTGTATCTCAAGGAACACATCGTGTGACCTGGCTATCGCACCTGCGTAATCCCAGCTTTCCAGCTTTTCGCATTCGATATGATCCGTCAGCGCAAAGTGCTTTATTCCCAGCCCGCAGGCTCGCTCGGTCATTCTCATCGGCTCGTCGCAGCCGTCCGGGGAGAGGGTGGAATGGTTATGGATATCCGCCGGGATATGGCGGAGTATTTCAGTTTCCATTTGTCTACCTTCTTCTGTTCTGTGTCTGATTTGAAAAAGTGACTATAATATTACTCTTTCAAATGCTTTTTTTATTATTTTATCACAAATTTTTAAATTTGTCTATGAATACATTTACTTTTTCAGTTTTTTTTAGTATAATAGATAAGAAAGATAAAAATTCAAGGGTCGCGGTGCATAATTTTATACATAATGACATGCCCGCAGACAAGGAGGACAAGTATGAGAGCCGTAGTAGCTGTTATCGGTAAGGACACTGTAGGTATTCTGGCAAAGGTCAGCGGTATCTGCGCAGAGCACAATGCAAACGTAATGGACGTTACACAGACCATCATGCAGGATCTGTTCGCAATGACAATGATGATCGAGATCTCCAAGCTCAACATCGACTACATCGACTTCGCTGACAAGCTGACAAAGGCAGGCAGCGACATGGGTCTTCAGGTACATGTTATGCACGAGGACATCTTCAACGCGATGCACAGAATCTGATAAGGAGAACACCGACAAATGCTGAATTCGACCGATATTTTAGAAACGATAAAGATGATACAGGAGGAGAACCTGGATATCCGTACCATCACAATGGGTATCTCCCTTCTCGACTGCATCGACAGCGACATCGACAAGGCTTGCGACAAGGTATACGACAAGATAATGCGCAAGGCTGAGAACCTCGTAAAGACCGGCGAGGACATCGAAAAGCAGTACGGTATCCCGATAGTCAACAAGCGTATCTCCGTTACGCCTATCGCGATGGTCTCCGCTGCGTGCAAGGGCAGCCCTGTGAAGTTCGCGAAGGCGCTCCAGCGCGCTGCTGACGGTACCGGAGTAAACTACCTCGGCGGTTACTCCGCGCTTGTCCACAAGGGATTCTCCGCAGGCGACCTGGAGCTTATCCAGTCCATTCCGGAGGCTCTCGCTGAAACAAGCAACGTTTGCTCCTCCGTCAACATCGGCTCCACAAGGGCTGGTATCAACATGGACGCAGTAGCTATGATGGGTCAGGTGATACTTGACGCCGCGAAGGCTACCAAGGACAACAGCTACTTCGGCGCTGCAAAGATCGTTGTATTCTGCAACGCAGTAGAGGATAACCCCTTCATGGCGGGCGCATTCCACGGTGTTGGCGAGTACGACTGCGAGATAAACGTAGGCGTTTCCGGACCCGGCGTTGTACGCGCTGCGCTCCGCAAGCACCCCGACGCAAACATCAGCGAGATAGCTGACGTCATCAAAAAGACCGCGTTCAAGATCACAAGAATGGGTCAGCTCGTTGGTACGGAGGCTTCCCAGAGACTCGGCGTTCCGTTCGGTATCGTTGACCTCTCCCTTGCCCCGACTCCCGCTGTCGGCGACTCCGTCGCGCATATCCTCGAGGAGATCGGCCTCGAGAGCTGCGGCTGCCACGGTACGACCGCGTGCCTCGCAATGCTCAACGACGCAGTTAAGAAGGGCGGCGTAATGGCTTCCTCCCACGTCGGCGGACTTTCCGGCGCGTTCATTCCCGTATCTGAGGACGCCGGCATGATCGACGCAGCAGTCAAGGGCTCCCTCGGCCTTGAGAAGCTGGAAGCAATGACCGCTGTCTGCTCCGTAGGTCTGGATATGATCGCAATTCCCGGCGACACCTCCGCTGACACCATATCCGCCATCATCGCTGACGAAGCCGCTATCGGCATGGTCAACAGCAAGACCACCGCAGTGCGCGTAATTCCTGCCATCGGCAAGAAGGAAGGCGACATAATAGAGTTCGGCGGTCTGTTCGGAAGCGCTCCGGTAATGCCGGTAAGCAAGTTCTCCGCAAGCAAGTTCATCAGCCGCGGCGGACGCATTCCCGCTCCGTTACAGAGCTTAAAGAACTAATTTAAAAAGGGCTGCCGGCGGCAGCCCTTTTTAAATGATGGATGTACAATATAAGTGCAACACATCAAAAAAAGAGTGACACAATAGG
>CAMELR010000041.1 GCA_945923775.1 uncultured Clostridia bacterium
GCATTCAAGATCGCTACCGACCCGTTCGTTGGTAAGCTCTGCTTCTTCAGAGTTTACTCCGGTTACGTTGAGGCTGGTACAACCGTTCTCAACGCTACCAAGGACAAGAACGAGCGTATGGGCCGTATCCTTCAGATGCACTCCAACCACAGACAGGATATCGACGCATGCCCGTGCGGTGATATCGCAGCCGTAGTTGGTACAAAGTACACCACCACTGGTGATACTCTCTGCGATGAGAACCACCCTGTAATCCTCGAGTCCATGGAGTTCCCGGAGCCGGTTATCGACCTGGCTATCGAGCCCAAGACCAAGGCTGGTCAGGAAAAGATGGCTATCGCACTCGCAAAGCTTGCTGAAGAAGACCCGACCTTCAAGACCTGGACAAACCAGGAGACCGGTCAGACCATCATCGCTGGTATGGGTGAGCTCCACCTCGATATCATCGTTGACAGACTGCTCCGTGAGTTCAAGGTTGAGGCTAACGTAGGCGCTCCGCAGGTTGCTTATAAGGAGACCATTACTGGCACCGCTGATATCGACATGAAGTACAAGCGTCAGTCCGGTGGTTCCGGTCAGTACGGTCACGTTAAGATCAGAGTTGAGCCGAACGAGTCCGGTAAGGGTTACGAGTTCAGCAACGACGTTGTCGGCGGCTCTATCCCGAAGGAGTTCATTCCTGCTGTTGACGCAGGTATCCAGGGCGCTCTTAACGCCGGTGTCCTCGCAGGCTACCCTGTAGTAGACATCAAGGTTTCCCTGTACGACGGTTCTTATCACGAAGTCGACTCTTCTGAAATGGCGTTCAAGATCGCTGGTTCTATGGCTATCAAGGAAGCCCTCAGACAGGCTCACTCCGTAATCCTCGAGCCAATCATGCGTGTTGACGTTGTCGTTCCTGATGATTACATCGGTAACGTAATCGGCGACCTCAACTCCAGACGTGGACAGATCCAGAACCAGGAGACCAGAAACGGTTCCGTTCAGGTTACTGCATATGTTCCGCTTTCTGAGATGTTCGGTTACTCCAATGACCTTCGTTCCAAGACCCAGGGCCGCGGCCAGTATGTAATGCAGCCGAGCCACTACATCGAGGTTCCGAAGTCCATTTCCGAGGCTATCATGAGCAAGCGCAAGCAGAACGGCTAATTCCGGCTGCAAATTGCACTCTCAGCGCATTTTTTCTGTGAAACTACTTGATTTTTTCGCGGAAAGATGTTACAATATTATTACTGAAATTACGGCGTCCCCCGCCCAATGGGGGACACCAGATATCACCTATTAAGGAGGAAATACCAATGGCAAAGGAACATTATAATTCCACTAAGCCCCACGTAAACATCGGCACCATCGGTCACGTTGACCACGGCAAGACCACCACAACCGCAGCTATCACAAAGTGGCTGTCCCTTCAGGGCAAGGCTAAGTTCGAGGCATATGACATGATCGATAAGGCTCCTGAGGAGAGAGAGCGTGGTATCACAATCAACACCGCTCACGTTGAGTACGAGACCGACAAGCGTCACTACGCTCACGTTGACTGCCCCGGCCATGCTGACTATATCAAGAACATGATCACCGGTGCTGCTCAGATGGACGGCGCTATCCTCGTTGTTGCTGGTACTGATGGCCCTATGGCTCAGACCAAGGAGCACATCCTTCTGGCTCGTCAGGTAGGCGTTCCTGCAATCGTTGTATTCATCAACAAGTGCGATGACGTTGACGATCCTGAGCTGCTCGACCTCGTAGAGATGGATATCCGTGACGTTCTGACTCAGAACGACTTCCCTGGCGATGACGTTCCCGTTATCCGTGGTTCCGCTAAGGTTGCTCTGGATTGCACTTCTACCGATCCTAACGCTCCTGAGTATCAGTGCATCAAGGAGCTCATGGACGCTGTTGACGAGTACATTCCTGCTCCTGAGCGCGATGAGAACAAGCCGTTCCTGATGCCTGTTGAGGATACTATGACCATCACTGGCCGTGGTACCGTTGCAACTGGTAGAGTTGAGCGTGGCGTTGTTAAGGTTAACGATACCGTTGAGATCACCGGTCTGACCGAGGAGCCCAAGTCCACTGTTGTTACTGGTCTTGAGATGTTCAGAAAGACCCTGGACGAGGCAGTTGCTGGTTACAACATCGGCGCTCTGCTCCGTGGTATCAACCGTACCGATATCGAGCGTGGTCAGGTTCTCTGCAAGCCCGGTTCTATCCACCCGCACACCAAGTTCACTGGTCAGGTTTACGTTCTTAAGAAGGAAGAGGGCGGCCGTCATACTCCGTTCGTTTCCAACTACCGTCCGCAGTTCTTCTTCAGAACTACCGACGTTACCGGCGTAATCACCCTGCCTGCTGACAAGGAAATGTGCATGCCTGGCGATAACGTAGTTATGGACGTTGAGCTCATCACTCCTATCGCAATCGAAGAGGGTCTGCGTTTCGCTATCCGTGAGGGTGGCAGAACCGTAGGTTCCGGCGTTGTTACCAAGATCAACGGCTAATTCCCGCTGAACTGGACTACAAACGTTCCACTTCAATAATAAGACCGCTTCCCGTAAGGGGAGCGGTTTTTGTGTTATGTGGTTATTTGTTCATTTTGGGGTTTTCGGTTCTGCCAAGTATGAAATCCACTGAAACATTGTAGAAGTCAGCTAAGCGTATCAGGGTTTGGGTGGGGATATCACGCTGACCTGTTTCGTAGTGGCTATAGGCACGCTGACTGCAAAATATCGCATTTGCTACCTGGGTCTGAGTAAGTAATTCGCTCTCTCTGAGATATCTTAATCTATACATATTATTTCTCCTATAGTATTTATTAAAAATATTATAGGCTTAGAACGTTTTGCTCTATTGACAAATAGAGCATTTTGGACTATAATATAATCATAAACTTACATGGAGGGTCAATTATGTATTGTAAATATTGTGGCAAACCGCTTTCTGATGGCGCGAAATTTTGCGGATTCTGCGGAATGAATCAAACTGAAAGAAATACCGGTAACATGACTAGACTAGTGTCGTATAGTTCAAATATATCTAAGCAGTTTATAGTTTCTATATCTAGTATAATTATCAATTGCGCAATAATACTCTTATGCTTAACGGACTTATTTAATTTAAATGTTAATATTGGAGATTTATATTCAGGTAGTACACATTTCGGAGTATTAGATTTGTTTGAAAATGCAGATATGCTTAATACATTTTCATATATAAGTACCGATGTACAACAAGTTTCTGCGTTACTATTTTTGTGGGGACTTTCTATTTGTGTAGTCGCATTAATGTACGTAATTTATATTTTAGATTTTGCTTATTCATGCTGGGAGAACGCGAAAAGTAGTACAAGTTTTTTAATCTGTAAGTCTTATAAAACCTTTTCAGTGATTCCTTTTTGTTTCCTTTTTGCAGTATTAATAACTGGTATGTGGATTTCTTCTTCTAGTCTTGAATCTATTGGTAGTGTTACACCGACCGTTTCCTCAATAATTATTTATATATTAGGTGCGATTCAATTCGTTATTAATCGTTTTATAAACTTAAAATAATAAAACTCCCCCGGCGCAAACCGGGGGAGTAAACTATGTTCGAATCAATTACAGCAGGCTCTTATAAAGCTCTGTGATCTCCTCAACGGAGGTATCACGCGGGTTGCCGGGTCTGCAAGCGTCGTCGTAAGCGGACTGAGCGAGGAACGGAATATCCTCGGGCTTAACGATATCCTTGAGGTTTGCAGGGATTCCAACGTCGTGGGAGAGCTGCTTAACTGCGTCGATAGCAGCCTTTCTGTACTCTTCCTGGGACATCTTCTCGGTGCCCTCAACGCCCATAGCCTTTGCGATGTCGCGGTACTTCTCGCCGGTGCAGGGAGCATTGTACTCCATAACGGTCGGGAGGATTATCGCGTTAGCAACGCCGTGAGGAGTATCATACAGCGCGCCAAGCGGGTGAGCCATGGAGTGAACGATACCCAGACCTACGTTAGAGAAGCCCATGCCAGCAACGTACTGACCGAGCGCCATGCCCTCGCGTCCCTCGGGAGTGTTAGCAACTGCGCCGCGGAGCGATCTGGAGATGATCTCGATAGCCTTGAGGTGGAACATATCGGAAAGCTCCCAGGCAGCCTTTGTGATGTAGCCCTCGATTGCGTGGGTCAGGGCGTCCATGCCGGTGGCTGCGGTCAGACCCTTAGGCATAGAGGACATCATGTCCGGGTCAACGACTGCAACAACAGGAATGTCGTGCGGGTCAACGCAAACCATCTTGCGGTTCTTCTCAACATCTGTGATAACATAGTTGATAGTAACCTCGGCAGCGGTACCAGCGGTGGTAGGAACTGCGATTATCGGCACTGCCGGCTTCTTTGTGGGAGCTACACCCTCCAGGGAGCGTACATCAGCGAACTCAGGGTTGTTGATGATGATACCGATAGCCTTTGCGGTATCCATGGAAGAACCTCCGCCGATAGCTATGAGGTAATCAGCGCCGCTCTTCTTGAACGCTGCAACGCCGGACTGAACGTTTTCGATCGTGGGATTCGGCTTGATATTATCGTAAACCTCGTAAGCAAGACCGTCTTTATCCAGAACGTCGAGTACCTTCTTGGTAACGCCGAACTTGATGAGGTCGGGGTCGGAGCATACGAATGCCTTCTTGAATGCTCTGTTCTTCGCTTCTACAGCGATGTTGGCGATTGCCCCTGCGCCATGATAAGATGTCTCGTTGAGTACAAATCTGTTTGCCATGATAATCTTTCCTTTCTCCGTGGAGATTCGTATATCTGAACAGCTTACGCTGATCCAGCCTTATTATTTGAGGTTCTTGACCTGAACGCTTGCCTCATCAACGAGCGCCTTGAGGTTCTCAAGCACTTCAACGTTCTTCTGTATCTCAGAATTGCAGTTCTTGAGCTGAGCGTTGATGCCTGTGATGGCCTTCTTGATCTCGTTCAGGGTGTTCTCAACTTCGTTAGCCTGCTTGGTGTTCTTGTCAGCGAGCGTACGGACTTCCTGCGCGATTACATTGAAGCCCGCTCCGGCGGCGCCTGCGCGCTTAGCCTCGATGGAGGCGTTGAATCCGATAAGCGTGAGCTGTGTGGAGGCGTTCTCGATAGCCTTAACAATGCCGTCGGTGCTTTCGACCGCCTTCGTGGAGGAAGCGGCGGAATCCTTGATAGCGCCGAACACGTTTTCGAGGTTCTGGATATTGGCAACTACATCGCCCATGCGGTTGTCGATTTCGGTGAACTTCTTGTCCACTTCCTTGACAGTGTCCTCCTTGCTTTTCTGGCTTTCGAGGGCAACAAGGCGCTGGTATCCGACCTCGGACAGGGAGTTCGCCATCTGCCACAGCAGGTTTGCCGCAGCCTCTATCTGGCGCTTGGGGACGATCTTGACCTTTTTCAGAGCAGCTATGTATTCGTCCGGGTCGATACCGAGTTCATCAGCGATCTTACGGAACTTAGCCTCGTCGGGAGCCTCCGGCAGGACCTGACCGCCGATAAGAGAGCCGATGTGCTTGCCGTTTACGATCACCGGAGCTGCAAAGTCCATCAGACCGTTTGTGCAGTAATATACGGAAGGCTTACCGGTGCGGCTTGCTTCCTCGCCGCCCTTGAGGTCGCAGCGGTTGCACTGCTCTGAGCCTGCACGTGATTTACGGGTAAGCTTCATGCAGAAATCGGTGAAGTTGCTGCCTTCGGTGACAGGGCCGTTTTCGTCGGTTGCGAGAGCAGCCATGCCTGTAGCTGCTGCAAATGCGTCCTGTAAATTCTGAAGAGTACGTCTGTCGATGACGTCAAGTAAGGTGATGTTCTCAATATCCATAGTGAGTTCTCCTTTTTATTTGATGAAAGCTGAAAAACAGTTCTCACTTTTTGTTTACCTATATTATACAATATCTCCACAAATAAATCAAGGGGTTTTCTGTAAAATCAAGCAAAGCCCGGCTAATTTAAGGTGAAAATTTTGTGAATAATTCACATATAACGAATAAGTGGAGCCATAAAGCGGACAAGTGCGGCATATACATCTCATATAAGAAAGAAAAGGGTGATGACATGCGCAGAAAGAAAAACCGCTCCCGGCTGCTGCCATTCGGAGCCGGGCTGGCGGCGGGGTACCTCCTGACTATCGGCATTGCGGCGGCGGGAGCGCTGGTGATGTGGCTGACCGGCGCGGACAGCTCCATGGCGTGGCTGACGGCGGTCCCGGCGGCGGCGCTGGGGAGCTTCCTCTGCGGCAGGACTGCGGGGAAGCAGCGCAGGCGCGGCGGACTTAAAACAGGCGCGGTCTGCGGGGTGCTCTACTGCGTTCCGCTGATACTGGCGGCGCTTATTTTCGGGACGGTGCAGGGGATACTGCTCCCGGTGAAGGCGGCTCTGTGCATAGGCTTCGCAGCGGCGGGGGGAGTTTCCGGAGTGAACTCGCCTGAGAAGTGAAGGCGCTTCGGAAGTACCTGCTTGCGGCGCTCGCGCTGTGCGCCGGGGCGGGTATAGTGCTGTTTCCCGGGGAGCTTTCCGAGGCGGTGAGAGGCTCGGTAGGGGGCTGCCTGGAGGTAGTCATACCGGCGCTGTTTGCGTTTACTGTGCTGGCGGTGTACCTCCAGCGCAGCGGGCTGTACCGCGTGGCACTGAAGCCGCTGACCGTTCCGCTGTCGAAGCTGCTGCGGCTCCCGGAGGAGCTTTGCGCGGTGTTCCTGATGTCGAACATCGGCGGATATCCGGTGGGGGCAAAGCTGCTGACCGGGCTTGTCAGGTCAGGGAGGCTCCGGCGCGGGGACGCCTCGCGGCTGCTTTGCTGCTGCTACGGCAGCGGACCTTCCTTCGTTATCGGCACAGCCGGAATGCAGGTGTTCGGGAGCGCAGCGGCGGGCGGTATGATCTTCGGGGCATGTATACTGTCGTCGCTGGCTGTCGCCGCGGCGGTTTGCAGGTTCGGGGAGCCTATACTCCTTGACGAGAGCAGTTCCGCGCAGGATCTCACCGCGGAGTGCTTCATAAGTTCAGTGGACGCAGGCGCGCGGGTGATGTATACGGTGTGCGTGATGTCGGTGGCGTTTGCGGCGGTCACGGCGCTGCTGGATTCCGCCGGGATAACCGAGCTTGCGGCGTGGGCACTCGGAAAGCTCGGGCTTGGCGGGAATTCCGACAGGCTGCTCCCGGCGCTTCTGGAGGTCACGCAGGTGCGCGGGCTGATTCCGGAGGGCGCGGCGGCCTCGCTGTGCGCGGCGGCTCTCTCGTTCGGGGGAGTCTGCGTGCTTATGCAGGTCGGGGCGCTCACAGGCGGGGAGATATCAATGAAGCCGCTGCTGATATCGCGGCTTCCGGCGGCTCTGCTCAGCGGTCTGCTGGCGGTTCCGGCGGGGAAACTCACCGCCGCTGCGGAGGCGTATTCTCCTAACGCGTCTGACGCGTCCGCGGCGGGACAGGCGTTTTCGATAAACGCCGGGCTGTCGGTGTGCGTTCTTATTATGGCGGGTATGCTGATATTCATGGTCGAGGGCGGCGGCAGAGGCGCGGATTAAATCCGGCAATGATTATAATAGTGGGCGGGCTGACAGCTACGCCCGTCAGTCCGTCGAAAAAGTCTATAAATTTTCGCGTAGCATATTGGTTTTCGCTTCCTTTTGCTTACAAAAGGAAGCGGGAGTGTGAGGTGTCTCCCCCAGCGGGGGAGGTGGCACGAAGTGCCGGAGGGGTTAGTTTGGCACAACATATGACCGCCTGCTATAAGCGTGATGTTATGTTTTGTGCCAAACTAGCGTAAGACCAGAGCCCTCACCACTCTGTGCGCTGGCGCGCAGTTAAACGATTCAATGGCGCTAAAGGGGTATGGGGGAAAACAAGAGTTTTCCCCCACTGGTTTTTGCAATTTACTGCCGTTATGACTTTTTCGACAAGCTGGCGGGCTGACAGCTCCGCCCGTTTTTTTATGGACAGAAATACGCAGAGCCTGCCGCCGCCAAATTTTTGCTAATTTTCACACAGCACGGGGCGATTATTATTGAAATCTGTTCCGGAATGTGGTATACTATAAAATGTATATGCATATCCAGACGAGCTATTCGTCACATATTATATATGATGTAGAATGTAGACAGAAAGGAATATCAATGACAAGATTTGAAAACAAGCTCTGCCCGGTCTGCCGCAAGCCGTTCACCGAAAATGACGACATCGTGGTATGCCCTGTCTGCGGAACTCCGCATCACCGCGCCTGCTACAATGAAAAGGGCGGCTGCGGAGTTGAGGAGTGGCACGCCTCCGGCTTTGTGTGGGAAGGGCACCTCCCCGGTGAAGAGCCTGAGCCTTCCGTCGGGCAGGAGAACCAGTCCGGCGTTGACCTCAGCAAGCATGATGACGCCGAGGGGCAGTCCGGAGACTTCAGCGACCACCGCGCGGAGTACCCCGGCGGAGTTCCGAACGGCGGCTTCAACGCCTACGGCCCGGACGGTCAGCCGGTGGATATTCAGGAGTTCCTGGACCAGATAAACCGCCAGACCATGGACGACACCCGCGGCGAGGACGGCGTAAGCGCAAAGGAGCTTTCCTGCTACGTCGGTAAATCCGTAATGCACTATTCCCAGGCGTTCGCGGCGTTCCGCGCGCCGGCGGCTCCGGGGCAGAAGAAGCGGAAGGTTTTCTTCAACCTCTGCGCCGGGCTGTTCACGCCTGTGCACCAGTTCTACCGGAAGCTCGACGCCGCCGGAGTTATCCTGGTGCTGCTCGAGCTTGCTTACTACGTTCCGACGCTGCTTTCCGTTGCCGGGTCGTTCAGCGCTTCGGTGGTGGGAGCCTTGCAGTTCGCGACCAGCGGGCTGTATTTCGTCGCGAAGATAGCGCTGTGCATGTTCGGCGATTACATCTACTACCGCCACTGCGTGAAGCGCATAAAGCAGATCCGCGCAAATTACGACGACGGAAACGCCCCGGGCTACTACGAGGCGCTCAATGCAAAGGGGAGCCCCTCCTGGCTGCGCGCGATAATCTCGATACTTGCGGTGTACCTGCTCCAGGCGATACTGCTGCTGTATTTCGTCCGCATGAACTCCGGAATGACCGGCACGATGATATGAAAAACTGCTCCTGCGGGAGCGTTCCAATAACAAAATCAAAAGGAAGAACAATAACATGAAACTGATAATCCAGATACCCTGCTATAACGAAGCTGAGACCCTCGATGTGACCATACACGACCTCCCCCGGCACATCGACGGTATCGACGAGATCGAATACCTCATCATCAACGACGGCAGCACCGACCGCACCGTAGAGCGCGCAAAGGAGCTGGGCGTACACCACATAGTAAGCTTCGTGCACAACCGAGGACTTGCAAAGGGCTTCATGGCGGGAATAGACGCATGTCTGCGCCTGGGCGCCGACATCATCGTCAACACCGACGCCGACAACCAGTACGCCGGCGCGGACATTGAAAAGCTGGTGCGTCCGCTGCTCGAGGGCAAGGCGACGATGGTAATAGGCAACCGCCGCACAGACTCCATCGAGCACTTCTCCCCGCTGAAAAAGAAGCTCCAGAAGCTCGGCAGCGGCGTTGTAAGAAAGGCGAGCGGCACCGACGTCGTGGACACCACCAGCGGATTCCGCAGCTACACAAGAGAAGCAGCGCTGCGCCTTAACGTGCTCTCCGACTACACCTACACGCTGGAGACCATCATCACCGCCGGTGCAGACCGCACCAAGATAATGTCCGTGGACATCAACACCAACCCGGAGCTTCGCAAGAGCCGCCTGTTCAAGTCCATGTGGGGCTACATCAAGCGCTCCAGCGGAACTATTATCCGCAACTACGTGATGAGAAAGCCGCTCAAGACCTTCCTGGGAATTGCTGCGGTATTCGTGCTTGCCGCGCTGGTGCTTGCGGTGCGCTTCATCGTTTACGCATGCCTCGGCGAGGGCGGCGGACATATTCAGTCCCTGGTGCTGATGGCTGTGCTTGCTATCGTGGGATTCCAGATAGGAATTTTCGGGCTTGTGGCGGACGCTATCTCCGGCTGCCGCAAGGTAATGGACGAGACTCTGTTCCACGTAAAGCGCATTGAGTACAACAACACCAACTCCAACTATTCTAACTACAATCTTTGCAGCTACACCAAAGAGGAAATCAACAAGAAATGATAAACGCTCTCAGACGTTTCTACAACAGCTTCGGCGACCGCGGCGTGATGATGGTGATCTTCACGGTGAGCGTCATCGTGCATTCGCTGCTTACCATGCATATGGAGCTTCCCGCCGTTAACCCCGACGAAATAGGCGTTGCAAGCGTTGCCGCGTTCTATTCCGGGCGCGACTGGTCGGCGCTGATGGGGCAGGTCTACTACTATTACGGATACGTACAGGCTATTTTCTACGCGCCGCTGTTCCTGTTCTTCAGCAACTCCTATGCGCTTTATAAGGCGTGCCTGATAATGAACGGCGTGCTCATGAGCTTCATTCCGGTGATAGCTTACCATGTATCCACAAAGCTGGGTGTTTCCAAGGTATGGCAGAAAATCACCGTGGCGTTCTGCTGTGGAGCTTACATCACATACATAGCCCACTCCAAGTTCATGTGGAACGAGGCCATATGCAGCCTGCTCCCGTGGGTGCTGATGTGGGTGATGTTCATGTCGATGGACTGCCAGAAGGACGCGCTGCGCGTGCTGTGGTCAGCCGCCGCCGGAGTTCTCTGCGCGGTCTGCTACGGGGCGCACTCCCGGCTGCTGGCTGTAGTTATCGCATTCGTTATGACCGTGCTTATCGCGCGTATCTTCATGAACCGCAGGATATTCACCCTGCCGGTGTTTTTCCCGGCGCTTGCGCTGGGCTTCGTCGGGGAGCATTTCTGCAAAAAGACGATCCAGCAGCTAGTCTGGAACGGCAAGGCGAGCGGCAACACCATGGAAGCCGAGGCAAACCGCGTGTTAGGTCTGTTTGACGAAGGCGGATTCGGCAGGTTCGTTTCCACGCTGTTCGGACATATCTACACCTTCATGACCTCCACAGCTGGTCTCGGAGCCATCGCCTGCGTTGTGTTCTTCATGCTCATCTTTGTTCGTATCCGCGAGTGGAGCAAAAACCGCCCCGGCGAGATGGTCGACGGCGTGAAGGTGTACGAGCCTACCTCGAAGCACACCTACAGCGGCCACATAACCATACTCGGAATTTACGCGTTCCTCTCCGTCGGAGGCTCCATGCTGCTTTCGGTGCTGTTCAAGTTCAATTCCGGGCAGATCAGCGCCATCAAGGACCTAACGATGTTCGGAAGATACACCGACAATGTGGCTCCGCTGGCGGTCATGCTGGTGCTGGTGTTCATGTTCCGCTACAGGCTGAGCGTCGCTAACATCGGCTGGGCGGCGATCGTGTACGCATATACCTGCTACGGATTCTTCACGGTGTCCTGGCAGATGCTCGAAAAGGCGCGCGGCTACCGCGAATCCCCCATGCTGGGACTTATGCCCTGGCGAATCGGCGAGGACTACACCAAGCCGTTCACCGTGGAAAGCTTTATTATAATGACCTCCGTGGTGTTCACGGTGCTGGCGGCGTTCGCAGTGTTCACGCTGTGCACCCGCAAGCACGGCAAGGAGCTTATCTCCGGGCTGTGCTGCTGCCTGTTCCTTTACACCACGGTGTTTGCCGGGGCGGTTTACCTCCCCGCACGCGCCGAGGACAACCTGGTAAAGACCGAGCCGGCGCGGCTGGTTTCCGAGCTGCTGTATAATGAGAGCGCTTCGCCGGTCATCGTGGCTTACAACATCGGAACGCGAAACGCGGGGCTTATACAGTTTCTGAATCTTAACACCCGGGTAGCGATAATCCGCAAGGCGAAGAACCTCCCGGACAACTGCATAATCATAGCCGACGAGGAGGAGCAGCTCCCGCTGGAGCCGTTCAGCTTCGACTACATCGGCACGGAAGGCGGGCTTTCCGTCTACGCAAAGGGCGAGACCGCCCGCGACTATATGAGATACAAGCGCTCCGCGGACATAACCGCGCTGGCGGAAGAGGGCGCAACGATACAAGCTCCGGCGCTTTCAGACCATTAAGGAGGCAGTAACTTTGACAGGCGAAAACGAACTTGAAAATATAAACGAAAACGCGGCTCCGCTGGAGGGCAGCTCGGGCGCAGAAGGCTCTGACGTTCACCCGATATACGAAGTCCCGAAGCCGGAGGAGCCGGAAGCGGCCGCACCTGCCGCTCCGAAAAAGGAGAGCGTGTTCCTCAGCGACTGGTTCCTTATGCTGGCGCTGTACGTCGTAACGCTTGCGATACACGTCCTGATGACGCAGGTCACGACTATGTTCAACCTCACCCCCGACGAGTACGCAGTTACCGCGGTCGCCGCATGGTTCAACGGCTACGACTGGTCGCAGACGGTGTCCGCCGGCGGCTACTACGGGTATTTCCAGAGCCTGTTCTACATTCCGGTGTTCTGGTTCGTTGACGACCCTATGCTCCAGTACCGTGTAATGATACTGATAAACGGCGTGCTGATGAGCTTCGCACCAGTCATCGTGTACTTCCTCGCACGGAAGTGGTTCGGCGTGCGGAAGCTTTCCTCCGTATTCACGGCGATAGTATGCGGAATGTACCCCGCGTACCTGCTTCTCACTAAGTACACCTGGAACGAAACGCTGTGCTGCCTGCTTCCGTGGGTGTTCGCGCTGCTGATGTACAAGTCGCTGAAGAGCTTCAAGGATACGTCGCACAGCAGTAAGGCGGTGTTCCGTCAGCAGCTCTGGGCGGCGCTCGCGGGACTTACCCTCGTCGCAGCCTACGCTACCCACGGCAGAATGATCGCAATGCTCGCCGCCGGAGTGGTCATGGAGCTTGTGGTTCTATTCACGATGAAGCGGAAGGTGTTCGCGCTGAGCGGCTTCTTCTCAAGCGTTGTTGTGGGATTCCTCGCGGACAAGATGATAAAGGGCTACTTACAGAATGTCCTGTGGCTCAAGGAGCAGTCCGACAAGGCTTCCGTGAACACCATCGAAAACACCCTCGGCAGAATATTCGACGCGGATCCTGAGAAGCTCATGCGCTTCCCGCAGACCCTCGTCGGACATTTCTTCTACTTTATCAGCTCCACCTGGGGCTTCGGAGCCATCGCGATGGTGCTGATAATCTCCGGACTGGTGATGTATTACGTCACCAGAAACCGCGCGAAGAAGGGAACCGCTGAGCTGACCGCCGACGGCAGGGCAAAGACCTACATCACAAGCTCGCTTGCAATGTTCTGCTGGTTCGCGTTCCTGGTTATGGGCGCGATATTCGTGGTGAGCGTCGGCTTCAAGGCTACCTCCACGGTGTTCGACACCCGCGCCGATACAACGATATTCGGGCGCTACATCGAGACTTTCTTCCCCGTTGCGATATTCCCGGCGCTCATAATGATCTACCGGGGAAGGTTCAGCGTTATGCACAGCCTTGCGGCGCTTATCACCGCGGGCGGTATATTCGCGCTCACCGAACTTGTGACCGTTCCGGCGGTCGTCGGCGACGGCACCACTGATAAGGGCGTAGTAAGCGCGATGATCCTCGGGATCACTCCGCTGAAGCTGGGCGAGGGTCTCAAGGACAAGATAACCGAAACGACATTTATCAAGATCATCGCCGTTGTAATGGCTCTGCTGCTTGCCGTGGTGATAATCCGTCTGATAACCGTGAAAAAGAACAGCAGCATGTTCAACTGGGTAACTATTCCGCTGGGCGCGATGCTTATGTACACGAGCCTCTACTGCTTCGACGGCTACACCGTGGTTCAGGGCAGGAACGCAAGCTACGGCGGAGAGTACGTCTCCGAGGCGCTCGAGATGGTAAACGACAGCGGATTTGACGACGTACTCGCATTCTCGCTGAAATCCGAGCGCTATGTAAAGGCGCAGTTCCTGTTCCCGGATATGCACGTGCGGCTTGCCTCCACGCTGAAAAAGCTGAATTCCCAGACCACACGCCCCGACTTCATCATAGCCGACCGCGAGGATAACCTCCAGCTCTGGTCGGGCGACCTCTGGCTGGTTGGGGACATCAACCACAATATCCACCTCTACGCCTGCACCAACGCAGCGCGCGAATGGTGCGAGGAGCAGGGTCTGGAGCTTTCCGCGCCCGCTTCCTTCGAATACAGCGGCGGGAACATTCCGTCGACAAGCTCAGTCACCCGGGACGGCGACACAGCCGTACTGCCGGAGGGCTCCGCAGTGTACACCAACTACTTCGCGCTCTACAGCTCCGGCGGCTTCACGTTCACGCTGCGCGGAACCGGACTTGAGCAGCTTTCCATCGCGCTTACCTCCGACAAGAAGGCGAACAGTATCGACTACGAGATAGTATCCTCCGATGACGGCGAGCTGGTGCTGAAATTCAATGCCGCAGCCGTAAAGACCGAAAACGTGCAGCTCAAGCTCACCAACCGCAGCGGGTCTCCGGTTACGGTCACATCGGTGAAGCTGACCAGGGATTCCGTGGCGCCGCTGATAATTCTTCCGGCGACTACCGCCGCCTGAGCGGAGGTATGTCATGCCGGTCATTAAAAAAGCAAAGCCTATGCAGCCCGCGCGCACCCTCTGCCTGGGATTCCTCATTATAATCGCTGTGGGGACGCTGCTGCTGTGGCTTCCGTTCTCATCAAAGAGCGGCAGCACGTCGTTCTTCGACTGCCTGTTCACCGCGACCTCCGCTACCTGCGTGACTGGTCTCATAGTCGCGGATACCTACTCAAACTGGACGATATTCGGGCAGGCGGTCATTGCACTGCTTATCCAGGTGGGCGGTCTGGGATTCGTGACGATAATCACGTTTTTCAACGTTGCCGCCGGGAAAAAGCTGGGATTCCGCACCCTCGCGAATGTGTCGGACGGGCTTACTGAAAGCACCTTCCAGGGCGGACGCCGCATTTTCATCAGCATAATCAAGTATTCAATGATATTCGAGGGAGCCGGAGCCGTGCTGCTCTGCCTGCGGTTCGTTCCGCAGTACGGCGGCTACGGCGTGTGGATGGGAGTTTTCACGAGCATAACCGCGTTCTGCAACGCCGGCTTCGACCTGTGCGGGATATCCTCGCCGTTCGCGAGCCTCACCGGATATCAGAACGACCCCCTGGTGCTCGTCACCGTTGCGATGCTGATAACCGTGGGAGGTCTCGGCTTCATCGTCTGGGAAAACTTCCTCAACATTCGTAAGGTACGCAAGCTCAGCCTGCACACCAAGGCGGTGCTGCTGACCTCCGCGGCGCTTACCGTCGGCGGAACGCTGTTCTACCTCCTCGCGGAATGGAACGGCGCTCTTGGCGAGATGAACTTCGGCGGGAAGCTGCTCAACGCGTTTTTCTCGAGCGTTACCGCCAGAACAGCCGGGTTCAACTCCGTGCCGATAGACGACCTGTCGGATTTTTCACAGCTCGGGACCTGCATACTTATGTTCATCGGAGCCTCTCCGGCTTCCACCGGCGGCGGTATCAAGACCACCACGCTGCTTGTGCTGATTATGACCGTGGTTTCATATATGCAGAGCAAGAACGACGTTGAGATCATGAAGCACAAGATAGACAAGCTGGCGGTCTACCGCACGCTGACCGTCACGCTGCTTTCGCTGACGGCTGTTATCCTCTGCTTCTCGGTGCTGTATTTCACGCTGCCCGAGGACGGCCGGGGAGTTCAGTGCCTGTTTGAAGCCGTGTCGGCGTTCTCTACCGCGGGACTTTCCGCGGGGATAACTGAAATTTCCGGAACACCCGGGCGTATACTGCTTATAATCACGATGTTCATAGGGCGCGTTGGCCCGGTGTCGCTGGTGCTTTCAATGCTTGTGAACTCCGCAAAACGCAAGAACATCGTTTACCCCGACGGGCAGATAATCGTCGGATAAATCACATGAAAGGAAAGCAATTATATGCAAACTGAAACCTTCACCCTGGGACCGCTTACGATGTACGTTTCCGAGGATCACCGCTTCGGCACGGACGCTTTCCTGCTGGCGTACTACGCGAACGTAAAGCCCGACAGCGTGGTTTGCGATCTGTGCACCGGCTGCGGAATAATCCCGCTGATATTCTGCAAGAACGTAAAGCCGCACCTTATCTACGCCGTGGATATACAGGAGGAAGCGATCGAGCTGCTGAAGATGTCAGTTGAGAAAAACCATCTTGAGAACAGGCTCCAGCCGGTCCTCGCCGACCTCCGCGAGCTGAAGCAGAGCCAGATCGGCTTTGAGACAATGGATATCGTCACCGCGAATCCGCCTTACATGACGAGCGGCTCCGGGTTTGAGAAGCTTGCAAGACCACAGGCGGTCGCACGGCACGAGCTGATGTGCAACATAGACGACGTGTGCCGCGCAGCGGGGAAGCTCCTGAAATACGGAGGCCTGCTGAAGATGTGCCACCGCCCCGAGCGCCTGGCGGACGTGCTGAACTCCATGCGCGAGAACAAAATCGAGCCTAAGAGCATTACGTTCGTGTTCAACAGCATTCTCGACAAGCCGTGGCTGTTCCTCGTGACCGGAAAGAAGGGCGGGAAGTCCGGCATGATCGTCGAGAAGCCCATGATACTGCGCAACGACGATAAATCCTACACTGAGGAGTACACAAGGCTATATGACTGAAACAGGTAAGCTCTACGTTGTGGGTACGCCGATAGGGAACCTCTCGGATTTCTCCCCGCGCGGCATAGAAACGCTGGAAAGCGTGGACTACATCGCCGCCGAGGACACCCGGGTAACGCTCCGGCTGCTGACCCACTTCGGAATAAAAAAGCCGCTTCTGAGCTACTACAAGCCCCACGAAGCGGAAAAAAGCGCAAAGATCCTTGAACTGCTGCACGGAGGGAACTCCGTTGCGCTGGTAAGCGACGCCGGAATGCCCTGCATTTCCGATCCTGGAGTGTACCTCGTTCAGCGCTGCTATGAGCAGGGTATCCCGGTGGAGTCCGTTCCGTGCTGCAACGCTGCGATCGCCGCCGTTGCGATATCCGGAATAGACACCGCGCGGTTCGCGTTTGAAGGGTTCATGCCGGTGGATAAGAAGGAGCGCCGACAGCGGCTTGCCGAGACGGCGAAGCTCCCGCACACGCTGATATACTACGAGGCTCCGCACAAGCTGCGGCAGACCCTCGCGGATCTCGCGGAGACTCTCGGCGGAACGCGCCGTGCGGCTCTCTGCCGGGAACTCACGAAGCTGCATGAGGAAGTCCTGCACGGGACTCTCGACGAGCTGATACAGCTATACGAGCAGACCGACCCCCGGGGCGAGTACGTCATCGTGATCGAGGGAGCCTCTCCGGAGGCACCGGAGGAAATGTCCATCGAGCAGGCGGCGGAGCTTGCAAGGGGCTACGCCGAGGGCGGCATGAAGCTGTCCGAGGCTTGCAAGACTGCCGCGCAGGCGGCGGGCGTTTCCCGCAAGGAACTGTACAAATTACTCTCAGGCGAATAACGACAGGTTATTACAGAAAGGAACGTAATTCTATGAAAACTATTCACGAAAGAGTTCAGAAGAAGATCGGCCCTACCGCTAAGGTAGTTATCCCGATAATCGGCGCTGTGATCGTTGTCGCAGGCGCGGTGGCTTACATCTGCATGAAGCTCGCGGACGAGATGCGCTACCATGAGAAGTGGAAGGACTACGACGAATGCGGCTGGCACTGAGCTGCGAATGCAGCGAAATTGAACAGTTCCTGGGGCAGTACTCGCACTTTGGCGCGCCGGTGAAGGATCTGTCCCGGTTCGAGGCGCTGTGCCATAAGCTCGGCGACCCGCAGGATAAACTGCGCTATATCCACATCGTTGGTACGAACGGCAAAGGTTCCGTGGCGGAGTTCTGCGCCTTATCGCTGGCCGCGGCGGGATTCACCGCGGGGAAATTCACCTCGCCCTATGTCCGCAGCGTATGCGAGCGCATAGCGATAGGCTACCCCGACGGGCTGTACGAGATCTCCTGTGCTGACCTTGCGCGGCTCCTGAACAAGACCGCCGACGCAGCGGAGCAGTGCGGCGGCCTCGAATTTTCGCAGTTTGAGATACTTAACGCGGCGGCGTTCCTCCACTATGCTGAAAAGCAGGTGGACTGGGTAGTTCTGGAAGCGGGCATCGGCGGCACGCTGGATTCCACGAACGTGATAAAGCAGCCGGAGTGCGCGGTTTTCACCTCGATAGGTCTTGACCACACTAAGATACTCGGCGGCACCGTGGAGGAGATAGCGCGGTCGAAATGCGGCATAATAAAGGGCGGGAACGCTGTTGCGGCACTGGATATTCCGGAGCCTGCGATGGATGTTATCCGAGAACGCTGTGCGCAGACCGGCGCAAGGCTGATAACTCCCGACCGCTCGGAGCTGGAGATACTGGAAAAGCCCGGGCTTCGCGGCAGCAGATTCCGCTACAGGGGGCAGGAGTACCGCCTGAACCTCGGCGGAGCCTACCAGGTAACGAACGCGCTTACCGCGATAGAGGCGCTGACCTGCGCCGGAATAGCTCCGGAGCACATCGCGATGGGCATAGAGCGCGCCAGGATCCCCGCGCGAATGGAGCTGCTCCCCGGGGACATACTGCTCGACGGCGGACACAATCCGCAGGCGGCGAAGGCGGTGCGCTCAGCGCTGGAGGATTCCGGGTACGAGCGCCGGACTGCGTTCATCGGCATGATGAACACGAAGGATCACCGCGCGTTTCTACAGGAAATACTGCCCTGCTTCGACAGGGTGTATTTCTGCGACGGCTTCTCTGAGGGAGAGGTTCCTGCGGAGGAACTGCGCCGCGCCTCCGGGCTTGACGGGGCGGAGATATTCCACTCGCCCAGGGAGGCTCTCAAGTTTGCACGCCGCGACCACGAGGGCGGTCTGATGTACTTCGGCGGGAGCTTCTATTTTGCTGCCGCTGTGCGGGAATACCTTGTGTGATATTGCTTGCAAAATTAAAATGGAGCTGTGAAAACAGCTCCATTTTTTAGAGGTGCCCTATAGTAAAAAAGGAGCTGTATGAAACATACAGCTCCTTAATATTATCAGTACTCAACGCACCAGGAGGCTCTCCTGTGCCACGGGAGGTAATTTATCGGATTGAGGCGCGCGCCGTTCATTCCGTTGAGTCTCACCTCGAAGTGGCAGTGGTTGCCGGTGGACTGTCCCGTAGAACCAACGTCCGCAATGACCTCGCCCATAGTTACCTGCTGACCTACGTAAACGTGCAGGTAGCTTGCGTGGCCGTAGACCGTCACCATGCCGTTCGCATGCTGGATCATTACGCAGTTTCCGTAGCCGTAGTACCACGACGCCAGGATAACCGTACCGGATTCCGCAGCGTAGATAGGCGTTCCGTACGGCGCAGTGATATCAATGCCGCTGTGGCCGTAGTATCCGCCGTAGCCGTACATCATCTCGGAGATCTGACCGCCGTCGCCGCCGACCGGCCACAGGAATTGTCCGATAGGCATGTTATCCGGTATGTCAGCGGTGACTCCTGCGGGCTTTACCTTTGTGCCCATGGAGATTATCTCGGTCGTAGGCTCCTCGACTGTCACGCGCTCGATGACCTTGCGGCGGGTCTCAATGCCGTTGATGTAGGAAACGTTCGCGGTAACGCGCTCGGTTCCCTTTACGCCCTCCTGCACGATCGTGGAGGTTCCCTCGTAATGCGTGGAATCCTCGGTGTACGTGGTGTCATAGGGAGTGCGCTCGTCGTAAGTCTCGGTCCTCGTGACGGAAACTGCCAGGAACGGCTCCTCCTGGTTTATCAGGATCTTATCGCCGATGAACAGAGAGCTGTCCATTGAGAAGCCGGGGTTCAGCAGCGCGACCTCCTCCTCGGACATTCCGAGCTTGTCGAGTATGCCGTAGGGGGAGTCTCCCTCGACCACGGTGTAGTACGCCGCAACGCTCTTTTTAGAGGTGATGAGCTTTATTATCGAGTCCTCGCTGACGATACTTTCCGTGAGGTACAGACCCGGTTCGTAGCTTATCTCGCTTTCAAACTGTACGGTCTCGTCGCCGCCCTCGCGGTACTGGTCGAGCAGACCCTCAAGAGCCGCGTCTACGCGGTCTTTGGTCTCGAGCGCTCCGTAGAAGGAGTTTCCTATGTACATTCCGTATGCGTAGGAGATCTCAGCTCCCATGGATTCGAGCATTTTATCGGCGAGCTGGTATTTTGTCATGGTCGAGCCGTAGCCCACCATTTCAACGGTGTAGTCGCTGTCGAAGCTGAACATTTCGGTGTTGCTGTCGAGGTAAGTTATCCTCTGCTGAACGATTTTTTCCGCCTCTGTGAACACCGTCTCATCTGAAACGTAGCCCATCAGGTCGCCGTTCACAGAGAGTCTTAGCGCGTAGGTCATGCTGTTGGCGTACGACACCACGCTGAACAGGAACACGCAGCTAAGTATCGGAAGCGCCCAGTTGCACAGCGTAACTGCAAGTCCGCGCTTTCCTAACAGAATGCGGCCTACCATGCGGAAACCGGCTTTGCACGCCGGAATGATCCCGTCTGCGCGGGCGCGGCGTATATCGGCGCAGCCCATTCGGAACGCCATGCCGTACCTGTGGAACGGCGAAGCTATCTTCTCGCCGAGGATTTTCAGTCCGCTGAGTATCTTTCCGCCGAGCCAGCCCAGGCGGCGGTCTATCGCGGCGAACAGCCTTGCCAGCGCCCTTCCGAGCGCGGCGAGCATGACCATCATCACCGAGAACAGGTATTCCCCGGCGGCTGATGTGCTGTCATATAAAGCGCCTGCGCTGCTGCGGGTGCTTGTTGGATTTTCGTTGCTCATATTATCTCCATTACTTTTAAATAAGTACTGCGTTATTTTCTACACTTATGAAATATTATAGCACACTTCCGGGAAATTTGCAACCTCCTGAAACAAATTCACGGAATTTTCAGACAAAACCGCCGGAAGCGCGGCAATCAGCGCATTCCGGCGGTAATTTATCAGTTTCCCGAACTTTCAGAGCTTCCCGAGCTTTCCGAGCTTTCCGAATTTTCGTCAGGCTTTTCGCCCTTCTTGTAGATCTCGTCGACCGGGTTCTGTACGTCGTAGACATCGTTGATATCGGAGATGTCGATGCGCATGCTGAAGTCCATGACCTCTCCGGCGGCGGTGACGACTGAGCCGTCCTCGGTGAAGCTCGACGGATAACCCTGCTGGTCGATCTCAAGGGTCGTTGTCAGCCTTTCGAAGCTCTGGATATCCTCCTGTACGCCGGGCATTGAAGCGGAGTTTAGCTTCTCCGGGTCGTAGGTGTAGGTGATGGAGGTAGGGCCGTCGTCGCTTTCGAGTATCCCCGCATGCTGGACAGCCTCCCCGGCAAGGAAGAACAGCCTGCCCTCCGCGTAGGGGTAGCGGTAGCCGCGGTTGTACACGTTGTAGATGTACCCGTCGTCGTCGGAGCCGATGACCGTCCACTTCTCGTCGCCGGCTTCCTTGTAGAAAAATTCCGCGCCGTCGCTGTACGCCTGCTGTTCCTCGCCCTGCCAGCTTCCCCAGTAGCTGAACACCATCTCGTCGTTGACGTTGAAATAAAAGCTGAACCGCATTATTTCATCGCCGGTTGTAAGGTCGGTCATGGTCACTCTGCCGCTGCTGAGGGTCTCGTATTTCTCGCGCGCGGCGGTGAACTTGTCGTAGCCCGCCGGGAGATTCGCCGCGCAGCCAGCGGCAAGGGATATGGAAACAGCCGCGAGAACTGCGGCGATGGTCTTTTTCATAGGTCCTCCGAAATTGCGTGTGTAAACGATTTACACTGCCTAAACAAATCAGGGCAGAAACCGCATGAACGGATCCTGCCCCTAAATCCTGATTCTTTGCAGCGGAACCCCGCCGCTTATATGTCCCGAGTCAGATTACTCAGAGAAGCCGCTCTCTACGAGCTTAACGAGGCCGTCAACAGCGAGCTGCTCGTCGCTGCCGTCAGCGATGATGCGGATCTTAGCGCCGCCAACGATACCGAGAGAGAGGATACCGAGCAGGGACTTTGCGTTTACTCTGCGCTCTTCCTTCTCGACCCAGA
>CAMELR010000042.1 GCA_945923775.1 uncultured Clostridia bacterium
TGTCACTCTTTTTTTGATGTGTTGCACTTATATTGTACATCCATCATTCCGAATTTTAAATAATGTGTGCGTTGAAAAAAAGGCGGAGAAGCTTTCCCGACCAGGAGCCTATCAGCGCGGCGTATTCCGGAGCAGTTACCGGCTTGCCTATGCCCATAGCGTCGTAGGTCACGGTGCTTTCGCGTATCTGTACGCCCCAGTCCTGGAAGCCGTTCGCGAGGTAGAAACGGTGACGGCTCTCGCGCTGGGCGGCGTTCTCTGCGGAGGGGTCGAGCTGCTCACGGGCGAGGAATATACGCTTGTCAGGGTAGCGCTCCTTCAGCGCCGCGAGTATCTCCCCGCCGATTCCCTGACCGCGCCGGCTGTCCTCAACTGTAAGGTAGAACAGGTACGCCATGTCGCGGAGCGTCACCATGTACGCCATTCCTGCGAAGCTTCCGCCTTCCACTGCCGCGAGCATTTCCGCCCGCCCCTGACCTGCACGTCGCTTCAGCAGCCACCACGGCGCGCGTTCCTCCGCGGGGAACGCGGTCAGATAGAGCCGCTTCATTTTGCTCATGTTTTCCTTCGTGCAGGGTTCCAGACTTATCATGCGGTATCCTTTCTATACAAAAAGACCGCCCGGTGCGGACGGTGTTTGTTCACAAAAAAAGAATAAGGCGCACGGTTGTGCACCTTATTCCTGGCGGAGAAAGAGGGATTTGAACCCTCGCGCCGGTTTCCCGACCTACTCCCTTAGCAGGGGAGCCCCTTCACCACTTGGGTATTTCTCCAAATGCTGAAAACCAACTATAACGAAGTGCATATAATAGGAAGTGCATTAACGCTCCTGAACACATCGTGTATATATTATATCACAGAAGTCACGGTTTGTCAAGGACTTTTTTTCAAAAAAATAATCAATATGGATTAATGAACAAAAAGCGCCCCGGAAATTCGGGGAAGTCCACAAAAAGAGGGGAATGCGGCTGAAAAAGCTAAGTTTTTGCCGGAAGCTGCCGATATAATAATATACGGCGGTTATATAACCATAACGCAGGCAGGGAGGGCTGTTTTATGACTGATCAGAATATGGTCGAGAGGATACTCTGGAATGATTATTACAAGGTCGCGTGGGTGAACATCGTCACCGGCGGGTACGACTTTGTGAAGATCCTCGAGACCGCAGAGGAGAAACCCTGCCTGGACGCCAGAACGATCTACGAATATTCGGAGCTGATAGTGTCCACCGGGCTGGTTCCCGACGACGACATCGCGCAGTACCAGCGCTGCACGAACCGCAGCTATATCCTGCGGGAAGTCATGGAGAAGCGCAGCCGGGTCACGGTGAACTTCCGGCGCGTAATCGGCAGCACCGTGCGGTGGGTAAGGCTGGAGGTCGTAATACCCGATGATTTCTCGGAGGAGCACCCATGGGTAGTCTACACCTGGAAGGAATCCGACGCGGGCACCTGCAACGTCGAGGACGCAATGCACATGCTGTCACAGTGCTTCCACAAAATACTCAGGGTAGACCTTGCCAGCGACAGTTTCAGCGTTATCAAGGCGAACCCGAAGGAGCTGCTGCCGGAAAACGGCTACTCGGACAGCTTCAGCGGGTGGTACAGGAACAATATTGCAAGGGGTTCCGTTTTCGAGCAGGACGTGAACGAGTTTCTGAAATTTGTCAGCCCCGACAGGATATGCAGCCGTTTTCGCGAGGACATGGGCTGTCAGCGGCTGAGGTACCGCCGCCGTTACGACGGGCAGTACCGCTGGGTGTACATGGAGCTGCTTCCAAGTATCGAGTACACCGATGAATCGCCGGTGATAATGCTGTATATCCGGGATATTCACGACGACTACGCCTCGGAGCTTACCCGCCAGAAGGCGCTGGAGTATTTCTGCAACTACGATACGCTGACCGGGCTGCACAGCCGGTTCTGCTACAACAATTTCTGCCGGGACTTTGAGGAGCACGGCGGTGCTCTGGCGGCGATCTTCGCCGATGTGAACGGTCTGAAATTCACGAACGACACCCAGGGTCACGAGTTCGGGGACCAGCTCATAACCGGCTTTGCGGAGCGCCTCGGGGCGCAGTTCGGGGTAAATTCGTGCTTCCGTATCAGCGGCGATGAGTTTGTGGTGCTTATCGAGGATATTTCCCGGGAGGAGTTTCTTACCCAGGCGGAGAGGTTCCACGATTCGCTCCAGGTGATGAACGTGCCGCAGGCTTCAGTCGGCTGGGCGTGGGGAGACCACGTTTCCTCGGTGGACGAGCTTATCAGGGTCGCGGAGGCGCGCATGTACGAGGATAAGCATGAGTTCTATAAGAGCCACCCGGAGATGAAACGGTGAGGTTAAAAAATTGCGGGCAGGCGCTGAGCCTGCCTGTTTTTATTGTGGAAAACTGTAATTTAGCGGCTACATGATAACTACCGCGTCAGCTATTAAAGTTTTCGCTCAAGCCTTTTTCAAAAGGCTTGCGAGTCAAGGGCAGAGCCCTTGTCGCCGTCCGCAGACGGCGAAACTCTCCAAAAGAAAAAGAGCGCTAAAGGGGTGTGGGGGAAAACAAGAGTTTTCCCCCACGAGCCACATGTTAAATACAGAAGTGCCTTTCCTCAAAAACAGTCCGGTGGACTGTTTTTGAAACAGCATTCACGCTGAAACTTGCACAGACTGGTTAATTAAAATGTCATGAACCATTAATGAAATTGCGCGGTTTTTCGAAGCGGCGCATTATGCTTCCGAAACAGTCCACCGGACTGTTTCGGAGGATAGGTTCAACAAAGACAATGTGTTGCTTGTGGGGGAAAACTCTTGTTTTCCCCCACACCCCTTTAGCGCTCTTTTGGCATTTTACCGCGCTTCCGCGCGGAGTAACTGCGCACCAGTGCGCAGAGTGTGAGGGCTTTGCCCTCACGCTCCCACTTCCTTTTGTAAGCAAAAGGAAGCGAAAACCAATTGCTGACGCGGTAGTTAATATCTCGCCGCTAAATTATAGTTTATAGTGTTCCACAACTCCGAATTAAACTTAATCTCTCCTTTTCACTCCATTTTTTGAAATAACGCTTGCAATTGCGTGCGCGATGATGTATAATTATAGATAGTTTTGAAAAAAGGAGAGTTACTCACCATGAAGAAATTTTTAGCGGCGGTTTCTGCGCTGCTGCTCACGCTGTGCATGTTCACGGGCTGCGCGGCGGAGCAGTCCTCGCAGCAGAGCTCCGTCACCTGCGCGGACGACCTTGTCGGCAAGAAAATAGGCGTCCAGATCGGAACCACAGGCATGACCTACGCCGAGGGCGTGGAGGGCGCGACCGTTGAGAAGTACAACAAGGGCGCAGACGCCATCGAGGCGCTCAAGCAGGGAAAGATCGACGCGGTGCTTATCGACGCTTCCCCCGCGAAGTACTTTGTAAGCAAGAACTCCGACATAGTTGCGCTTGACGACCCGTTCGCAGTCGAGGAATACGCCTGCGCGGTGAAGAAGGGCAACGACGAGCTGACCCAGCAGATAAACGACGCGCTGGCAAAGCTCCGCGAGGACGGCACGCTGACCCTCATCGAGCAGAACTGGCTCGTTGACGACGAGTACGGCAAGCATCCCTACGAAAGCCCCGAGGGCATAACATACGACGGCAAGCTTGTCATGGCTACGAACGCCGAGTTTGCTCCGTATGAGTTCAAGGAAGAGGGCGAGATCGTCGGCTTCGACGTCGACATGATGACCGCCGTCTGCGACATTCTCGGCAAGGAGCTTGTCATAGACGATATGGCGTTCGATTCCATCATCGCCGCGGTGGATTCCGGCAAGGCTGACGTAGGCGTAGCCGGTATGACCGTCACCGAGGACCGCCTCAAGAACGTCAACTTCTCCGACAGCTACACCGAGGCGAGCCAGGTCATCATTGTAAAGGGCATGTCCACCGACCTCACCGGCAAGACCATCGGCGTTCAGATGGGAACCACCGGCATGACCTACGCCGAGGGCGTAGAGGGCGCGACCGTCGAGAAGTACAACAAGGGCGCCGACGCCATCGAAGCGCTCAAGCAGGGCAAGGTCGACGTAGTGCTCATCGACTCCTCCCCGGCGAAGTACTTTGTAAGCAAGAATCCGGAGCTTTCCATCGCTCCGAAGCCGTTTGCAGTCGAGAAGTACGCCTGCGCGATAAAGAAGGGCAACGACGAGCTGACCCAGCAGATAAACGACGCGCTCTCTCAGCTCCGCGAGAACGGCACGCTGAACCTCATCGAGCAGAACTGGCTGGTTGACGCCGAGTACGGCAAGCACCCCTACGAAAGCCCGGAGGGCATCACCTACAGCGGCAAGCTGGTAATGGCTACCAACGCTGAGTTCCCGCCCTATGAACTGAAGGAAGAGGGCGAGATAGTCGGCTTCGACGTTGACATGATGAGAGCCGTGTGCGATATCCTCGGCAAGGAGCTTGTCATTGACGATATGGCGTTCGATTCCGTTATAGCTGCGGTTGATTCCGGCAAGGCTGACGTAGGCGTAGCCGGCATGACCGTCACCGAGGATCGTCTGAAGAACGTCAACTTCTCCGACAGCTACACCGAGGCGAGCCAGGTCATCATTTACAAGAGCGGAAACGCTTCCTCCCAGAATTTCGCTGAAAAGCTCAAGAGCACTTTCCTTGACAAGGACCGCTGGGTATACCTGGTGCAGGGCCTCGGAAACACTCTGCTCATCACCGTTCTGGCGGTCGTTATAGGTATCGTGCTCGGATTCGTGATCGCGATAATCCGCTCCACTAACCAGCTCACCGGCAGGCTCAAGATACCGAATTTCATCTGCCGCATTTACCTGACGGTAGTCCGCGGTACGCCTATGGTCGTACAGCTCCTTATCATCTACTTTGTTGTGTTCAGCTCCGTGAACATCAGCAAGATACTGGTTGCCGTTATCGCGTTCGGTCTGAACTCTGCGGCTTACGTTGCTGAGATCGTCCGCTCCGGTATCATGTCCGTTGACCGCGGTCAGTTCGAGGCAGGCTCCTCGCTGGGCTTCGGCTACACGAGGACGATGATCTCCATTATCCTCCCGCAGGCTATCAGGAATATCCTCCCCGCGCTCGGCAACGAGGCCATCGTGCTTCTGAAGGAGACCTCCGTTTCCGGCTACATAGCGCTGAACGACCTCACCAAGGGCGGCGATACTATCCGTTCGCAGACCTACGAGGCATTCCTGCCGCTGATCGCTGTGGCCCTCATCTACCTGCTGATGGTAGTGGGACTGTCCGCACTTGTTAACCGTCTGGAAAGGAGACTGTCGAATGATAAGCGTAAGTAATCTTAAAAAGAGCTTCGGCGACCTGGTCGTCCTTGACGGCATCACCGAGACCATCGAAAAGGGCGAGAAGGTAGTCGTTATCGGGCCGTCAGGCTCCGGTAAGAGTACGTTCCTGCGCTGCCTGAACCTCCTCGAGCAGCCCACAAGCGGCGTTATCGAGTTCGAGGGCAGGGACATCACCCACGCAAAGGGCAGGGAGCTGAACTCCGTCCGCATGAAGATGGGCATGGTGTTCCAGCATTTCAACCTGTTCCCGCACCTGACTATCCGCCGGAACATAACGATAGCTCCGGTGAAGAACAAGATAATGACCCAGGCTCAGGCGGACAAGCGCGCAGACGAGCTGCTCGCGATGGTCGGGCTTTCCGACAAGGCTGACGCGTACCCCGCGCAGCTCTCCGGCGGTCAGAAGCAGCGTATCGCGATAGCGCGCACGCTGGCGATGAACCCCGACGTTATCCTGTTCGACGAGCCTACCTCCGCGCTTGACCCGGAGATGGTCGGCGAGGTGCTGGAGCTGATGAAGAAGCTCGCAGAGGGCGGCATGACTATGATAGTAGTCACCCATGAGATGGGCTTCGCAAGGGAAGTAGCAAGCCGCGTGCTGTTCATGGCAGACGGCAAAATACAGGAGCAGGGAACTCCCCAGGAGATCTTCACCGACCCGAAGAACCCGCGCCTGCGCGACTTCCTCGCGAGAGTTCTGTAATCTTCTGGAATCGGAACTTACAAAAAATCGCATAACAACGGCCCCTGATTCAGTAAATCAGGGGCTTGATTGTTTATATCAGAAGTGGTATAATAGATATGTTAAATAGTAATTGGATTTCCACAGCTAAAATAAATAATGCGCCTGCGGAAACGCAGGTTTTTTTGTGGAAAAGTTGAAAAAGGAGAACAAATGGAAGAGAGAAAACCCCTTATCCCGGTAAAAGAGCTTGCGAAACGGTACGCGCTGTTCATAATCAGCCTGTTTATTTCGGCGCTGGGAGTCGCTATCACGAAAAAAGGCGAGCTTGGAGTGTCGCCGATATCCTCAGTCGCGAACGTAATGAGCCTGAAATTCACGGCGCTGTCCCTCGGAAACTGGCTGATAATCTGGAACTGCGTGCTTATCCTCGGGCAGATAGTGATTCTGCGGAAGCGCTTTCAGTGGATTCAGCTCATTCAGCTTCCGCTGTCGTTCCTGTTCGGGTGGTTCACGGATTTCGGCATGTGGATCTTCTCGTTCCTCAGACCGGATAACTACCTCGAGCAGCTTGCGCTGGTGCTCTGCGGGACGGTCGTGCTGGCGTTCGGAATCTCGCTTTCGGTGATCGCGAACGTGGTCATGAACTCGGGTGAGGCGTTCGTTAAGGCGGTTTCCGATACGGTTCACAAGGAGTTCGGCTCGGTGAAGGTCGTGTTCGATATATCCTGCGTTATTGTCGCGGTGGTGCTGTCGCTGATATTTTTCGATTTCCACGTTATGGGAACCCGGGAGGGTACGATAATCGCGGCGGTGCTCACCGGATTCGTCGTCAAGTTCTGGAACAAGCTCGTGCGGAAGCCGCTCAAGAAGCTCCTCGTTAAGTGAATCGTTCCGCTGCGGCTGGATATCCGAACCAGTGCGGCGTACTGAACAGCTCCTCTCCGAGGAGCTGTTTTTTATGCAGTAAGCTCCCGCGGAGCTTTGCAATACCGTCCGGCTGACGTGCTGACGCTTCGGCGGTACAGCACTTGCTACGAATTACTGTTCCTGCGAACTGCACAGCCTCCGAACCGCCCAGACTTTGCCGCGCTGAACCTCCGGACAACCACCTCGTATAAACCGGGTAAATTCCGGAACACAATAAAAACACCCCCGGACGTAAGTCCGGGGGTGCGGTTAGTGTTTGTACTATCTGTCACTTATTGTTGATTACTTTCTCTTGCGGGAAGCTACAACAGCAGCGCCAGCCAGAGCAACTACGCCAGCAGCAACAGCAACGCCAGCAACGCCAGTCTCAGGGTTGCCCTTGTTAGCGTCAGCAGCGTTGTCAGCAGGAGCCTCAGCGGTAGCAGCGTCAGCGGTAGCTACTTCAGCGGTCTCAACCTCAGCGGTCTCAACTTCAGCAGTCTCAACCTCAGCGGTCTCTACCTCGTAGGTCTCAACCTCAGCGGTGTCGATGGAAACCTCAACGGTCTCCTCAGCAGGAGCGGTTGTCTCCTCGGGAGCCTTGGTCTCCTCAGGAGCAGCAGTGGTCTCAGCGGGAGCTGTGGTCTCAGCAGGAGTCTCAGCAGCAGCCTTTGTGATGTCCTCGCCCTTGGAGTTCAGAAGAGTGTAGCTCTCAACGTCGAATGCATAAGCGTCTGCATAGTTGTGCAGGCAGATTTGTGCATAAGTATCAGTAGAAGCGAAGATAGGTGTGTCCTGAGTATAGGTCAGAACATACTCGCCTCTCTTAGCGCCGGGTACGAAGTAACCGTCAGCTGTGCCGGTTCCCTCAACTGCCCAGGAGTACTGCTTCCAGCCAGTGGACTGGGAGTTGAAGATGAAAGCGCCGCCGATCCAGGAACCTTCAGCGATAGCACCCTCAACAGCTCTCTTATCGGTAGCCTTGATTGTAACAGTGAAGCCTACCAGGTCAGAGATGGAATCGTAGTCAGTGAAAAGCGGAACATTGGGGTCATCAGACAGAATGCAAGCCAGCATACCGGACTTGTCTGCGTTTGTGCCACCGAAGTAGCTGGTAGCGCCAGCGGTGACAACAGTTGCAGCAGCAACTACAGCAGCTGTAACTGCTGCAAATACATTTCTTAACTTCATAAGAAAAATCCTCCTAGATATTTTTGAGCGGATAGCAAACACTAAATCCTCTTTTATATTTTACAATAAACTTCAAAAAAATGCAACTGTCATTTTAAACACAAATTACAGAAAAATTTAGTGAAAAGCAATAATATTTTTACCTTAATAATAAAATGCACCTCCGCATTCACGAAAGTGCATTTTAAATTACTTAATTGACTTAAAATCAGCCGTCTCTCCGGCAGGAAAGAGCCACTCCGGCAAGACCCAGCGCAGCCGCGCCTACCGCCGCCATGCTGAACGGAACGCCTGTGTTCGGGTTTCCGGGAGCTGTTGTGGTTCCGCTTGCGCCGTTGGTTCCAGTCGCGCCTGCTGTTCCGGTCGTACCATTCGTACCGTTTGTGCCGTTAGTTGTTCCTGCGCCGGTGGCGCTGTTCATGCCGCCTGCGGCTCCGTTTGTGCCTGCTTCGCCTGTTGTACCCGCCGCGCCGTTCGTACCGTTTGCTGTTCCGGTCACGCCGTTCACGATGTCCTCGCCTGCGTCCACTACGCCGTTTACGACGTCCTCGCCCGCGCGTACAACGCCGCCGACTACTCCGCCGTTAGCCGAAGCGCCGATGGTGAGCGCTCCCGCCGCTGCGAGGGCTGCTGCAAGACTTAAAAGCTTTCTCATATCAGTATCCCTTTCTTTATCGTATATCTTCAGGTATGCAGACCGGAAGCTGATGAAGCGCGAGGTGATCGAGAGCGTTTCCTCAGCTTCTGACTGCACAGAGTTATTATCTGCAGACTCGTCATCTTTATAAACGGGTATTTATTCCATTAAAGAGAGAGGGGAGAAAAAATTTTTCATAAAATTTCTCAAACCCCTTGACATATCCTAAAAAATGTGCTATAATCCTATCAAGTTGATAGGTAATCTAGTGATTAGGAAAGATGCCTGTCGGAAATATATTGTAACAGTAAAGGAGAACAACCATGAAAGTTTATCAGACAATAACCGACCTCGTAGGACGCACCCCCCTTCTCGAAGTAACAAAGATCGAGGCTGAGGAGCAGACCGGAGCAAAGATCTTCGCGAAGCTGGAGCTTTTCAACCCGGCAGGCAGCGTAAAGGACAGAGTAGCAGTCGCAATGATCAACGACGCTGAGAAGCGCGGCGTGCTCAAGCCCGACAGCGTTATCATCGAGCCGACCAGCGGCAACACCGGTATCGGCCTTGCAGCAGTAGCCGCAGCAAGAAACTACCGCATAATCATCGTAATGCCCGAGACCATGAGCATCGAGCGCCGCAACCTGATGAAGGCGTACGGCGCGGAGCTGGTACTTACCGACGGCGCAAAGGGCATGAAGGGCGCTATCGAGAAGGCAAACGAGCTTGCCAAGGAGATTCCCGGCGGCTTTATTCCGTCACAGTTCACCAACCCGGCTAACCCCTCCGCGCACGAGGCTGCAACTGGCCCCGAGATCTGGGAGGACACCGATGGTAAGGTAGACATCTTCGTTGCAGGCGTAGGCACCGGCGGAACCGTCAGCGGCGTGGGCAGATACCTCAAGTCCAAGAACCCCGGCGTTAAGGTCGTTGCCGTTGAGCCGAAGAGCTCTCCGGTTCTTTCCGAGGGCAAGTCCGGCCCGCACAAGATCCAGGGTATCGGCGCAGGCTTCGTTCCGGAGACCCTCGACACCAAGATCTACGACGAGATCATTCCCGTTGAGAACGAGGACGCTTTCGCTACAGGCAGACGTATCGCACGCACCCAGGGCGTTCTGGTAGGCATTTCCTCCGGCGCGGCTATGTGGGCTGCTATCCAGCTCGCAAAGCGCCCCGAGAACAAGGGCAAGAACATCGTTGTTCTCCTCCCCGACACCGGCGAGAGATACCTCTCCACCGCTATGTTCGCTGAATAAGCTGTTTTCACAGGTTTCTTCCTCAATATATACTGCCCCGGAGCGTATTTGTTCCGGGGCGATTTCTTTTGCAGATTACTGCTTGACTATTATAAATATATGGGGTATAATAAGTCCAGAAGCTGTTTTTTACAGTACCCGGCGTATTTCAGCTCCGGGAAATTACAGATAGTTATAGCTGGAGGCAACGAATTGTATAGTCTTATCAGGGTCGGCGAGGATACTTGGTACGCCCCGACCCCTACAAATATTGGAATTTTCCGTTATTCCGGGCGGGAGGTCTGCATGATAGACGCAGGCTCCCGGGACATAGCCGCGGGGGTTCTGGAGCAGGTAAGAGCCCAGGGCTGGGAGCTGAAAAAACTGTTCCTGACGCACTCCCACGCCGACCACGTAGCCGGAGCCGCGTTCCTGCGTGAGCAGACCGGCTGCGATGTCTATGCGCCGGGAGTTTCCGCGGCGGCGGTGGAGCACAGCTTCCTTATCCCCGTGACCCTTTACGGAGGAAGCACCACTCCGGAGATGTGCTCCAGGCTGCTCACCCCGCCGCCCTGCGCCTGCTCGGAGCTTTCCGGGGACGCGCTCCCGCCGGGGCTTGATTTCGAGCGGCTGGACGGCCACGACATGGCACAGGCGGTGTTCCGCACCCGGGACGGAGTGTGGTTCACGGCGGACGCCGTAGTCAGCGCCGGGGACTTGCAGAAGCACCGTATCTCATTCGTGTATTCGCAGGAGCAGCACCGGGAGTCCCTCGCGCGGCTCAGCGGATTCAGCGGGAAGCTGTTCATTCCCGCCCACGACGTTCCATGCGAGGATATCGCGCCGCTGGTCCAGGAGAACCTCGCCGCTATGAACGAGGTCGCCGCCGACATTGAGGAGATGTGCGGAACTCCCCAGACCATCGACGACCTTATCGCCAGGTGCCTCGAAAAGTACCATATCCGGCTGTACCTCATGCAGTACCTTCTCGTGGGGCAGACCGTCCGCAGCTACGTCACCTGGCTGCTGAAAACCGGGCGTATCGAGCCGATCTACGAGGGTACGCGGCTCCTTTTCCGCAGAATACAGCGATTACAGAACGGATAATCGCACGATATTATACGAATGGTAATGCAAATTCCAGACGCGCCGTCAGGAAGGGAATAATCCCGGAATAATGCGGGTATTGCACAATATACGCCTGAATGCGAAGCAAATTGATAACTCTCAGAAATACAGCAACAAAAAATAACAGGAGGTATTCCATGCCAGACTACCACGACCCGAACCTCACCGCGCAGGAGCGCGCGGAAGCCCTGACCGACACGCTGACAGTCCAGCAGCAGGCGGAGCAGCTCAAATACGACGCACCGGCGGTTCCCTCCGCGGGACTTCCCGCCTACAACTGGTGGAACGAGGGGCTCCACGGAGTTGCCCGGGCGGGTACGGCGACGATGTTCCCGCAGGCGATAGGGCTTGCGGCGATGTTCGACCGGGAAATGCTCCGGAAGTGTGGCGAGATAACCTCCACGGAGGCGCGTGCGAAGTACAACGCGGCGAGCCACCACGGCGACCACGACATCTACAAGGGACTGACCCTCTGGGCGCCCAACGTTAATATTTTCCGCGACCCGCGCTGGGGCAGGGGTCACGAGACCTACGGCGAGGACCCGTACCTCACCTCTGAACTGGGCAAGGAATACGTCCGGGGGCTTCAGGGCGACGGGAAGTACCTGAAAACCGCCGCCTGCGCGAAGCATTTCGCGGTGCACAGCGGCCCCGAGGCGGAGCGCCACACCTTCGACGCGCGGGTATCCCCGAAGGACATCGAGGAGACCTACCTCCCGGCGTTCCGCGCCCTGGTGAAGGACGCGCACGTTGAAAGCGTGATGGGCGCGTATAATCTCGTGAACGGCGAGCCTGCCTGTGCAAGCCCGTTCCTCATGGGTAAGCTGAAGGAATGGGGCTTCGACGGCTATTTCACCTCCGACTGCTGGGCTATCCGGGACTTCCACACCACCCACTGCATAACCGCCACCGCGCCGGAGTCCGCCGCCCTCGCGCTGAAAGCCGGCTGCGACATGAACTGCGGCAATACATACCTCCACGTGCTCGCGGCGCTCGAAAAGGGGCTGGTTTCCGAGGAGGATATCCGCCGCGCCTGCGTGCACTTAATGCGCACGAGAATACGCCTCGGTCAGCTCGACCGGACGGAGTACGACGATATCCCGCTGACCGCGGTCTCCACGGAGGAGAACAAGCGGCATTCCCTGGAGTGCGCTCTGCGCTCCGCCGTTCTGCTGGAAAATAACGGGATACTCCCGCTTTCGGACAAGCTCGGAACAATCGCGGTGATAGGTCCGAACGCCGACAGCCGCGAGGCGCTCACCGGGAACTACAACGGCACCGCCGACGAGTACGTGACGTTCCTGGACGGCATAAGGGAGCGGTTTTCCGGTCGCATTCTGTACTCCCAGGGCTGCCACCTCTACAAGGACCGCACCCAGGGTCTGGCGCAGCCCGGCGACCTGTATTCCGAGGCGCTTGCGATGGCGGAGTGCGCCGATGTGGTCGTAGCCTGCGTAGGTCTTGACGCGACCCTCGAGGGCGAGGAGGGCGACACCGGAAACGAGTTCAGCTCCGGCGACAAGCCCGACCTGCGCCTGCCGGAGAGCCAGCGCGTTCTCCTCCGGAAGCTGGAGGAGCTCGGGAAGCCGCTTGTTATCGTGCTTGCGGCGGGAAGCTCGGTCAACGTTGAGGTGAAGTGCGCCGCGCTGCTTGATATGTGGTATCCGGGTCAGCTCGGCGGGCGGGCGCTCGCGAATCTGCTGTTCGGCGACGTCTCCCCGAGCGGAAAACTCCCGGTGACGTTCTACAGAACGGCTGACCTCCTGCCGGATATCCATGACTACAGCATGAAGGGCAGAACTTACCGCTACTGCACAGATGAGAATGTACTCTACCCGTTCGGGCACGGGCTGAGCTACGCGGACGTGCGCTGCGTGGATATGAGGTTCGCTGACGGCGGCGGGATTGACGTCACGGTCGAAAACCGCAGCGATATCCCGGCTGAGGAGGTCGTGCAGGTCTATATCAAAGGTTATAGCGAGGATTCCGTGCCGAACCGTTCGCTGTGCGGTTTCCAGCGGGTGAGACTTGAGCCGCATGAAACTAAGACGGTACGCGTTCAGTATTCGGATTCTGCATTCGTTACAGTCCGCGCTGACGGCACTCCGGAGGAAATACCTGGCATTTATACATTCTACGTCGGAACGGACACGGCGGGAGATATGCTGGAAAAGAATATCGGCATTGATTTTACTTCGTCAGCTGCCAGAAAATAAAAATTTGGGGCGCAGCCGTATCTGACTGCGCCCTGATTTACTTTTCGAGAAGCACGACTGCCTGCGCTCCTATGCCCGCGCCCGCAAGTCCGAGCCCCTCCTCGGTGGTCGCCTTCACGCTGACCTGCGAAATATCGCAGCCGAACGCCGCCGCGAGGCTCTCCCGCATTGCGGGGATATGCTTTGCGAGCTTCGGGCGCTCCGCGATTATCGTCAGGTCGAGGTTGCCGAGCCGGAAACCCGCGCCCTCCATGCGGCGAATGACCTCCGCAAGCAGCTTCATGCTGTCCGCGCCCTTGTACTGCGGGTCGCTGTCCGGGAAGAGCTTCCCGATGTCGCCCATCGCCAGCGCACCGAGTATCGCGTCCATCAGGGCGTGCACCGCGACGTCCGCGTCGGAATGCCCGAGCAGTCCCAGTTCGCAGGGTACCTCCACGCCGCACAGAATGAGCTTCCGCTCAGGAACCAGGCGGTGTACGTCGTAGCCTGTGCCGATCCTTATCATGAAATCAACTCCTTACTGCTATAATAATACAGCATGCGCGGGGATTTGTCAACTCCGCCTGAAATCGCATAAAAATTGAAAAAAGCCCTTGACAAGCCGGGATATATGTGGTATAATGGTGATACCTCGAATGGGGCTTATTTTTTTGTGTCTTTTTATAGATACGGTTGAGCCGCCGTTTAAACCCGCAATCCCGCGGCCGAGGGAGGCAATAATGCCCGAAACGGGCAAGAAAATAGGAGGTGCCGAAAGTGAGAGTTAAAATTACACTGGCGTGTACAGAATGCAAGCAGCGCAACTACAACACCATGAAGAACAAGAAGAACGATCCTGACAGACTTGAGATGAACAAGTACTGCCGCTTCTGCAAAAAGCATACTCTTCACAAGGAAACCAAGTAATCAGGAGGAGTCAGAATGGCAAACGAGATCGACGAGATTAAGAACGTTGGCAAAGACACTCCCGTTGCTTCCGATGTGAAGGATAGCGCAGACTCCAAGAAGTCAAAGGATAAGGACAAGTCCAAAAAGGCTGCGTCCGCAAAGAAGCCCAAGAAGGGTATCGTAAAGTACTTCAAGGATTGCAAGGCTGAGTTCAAGAAGGTCGTATGGCCCACACCGAAGAGCACAACGAACAACACCATTGTTGTTATCGTCGTATGTCTGGTGGCTGGACTGTTCATCTTCGGTATCGACTCGCTTTTCGCATTCCTCAACAAGCTGATACTGGGCTGACAGGTTCAAGGGGGTAAACATGGCTGACACAGAGGCAAAGTGGTATATACTTCACACATATTCCGGCTACGAAAACAAGGTCGCTAACGACATCATGAAGGTCGTTGAGAACAGAAATCTTCAGAACGTCATCGAGGAGGTCTATCTCCCCGTTGAAATGACCAAGCAGACCAAGGAAAACGGTCAGGAGGTCGAGGTCGAGGAAAAGCTGTTCCCGAGCTACGTGTTCGTCAAGATGATCATTACCAACGAGTCATGGTACATCTGCCGCAACACAAGAGGCGTTACCGGTTTCGTAGGTCCAGGGTCACAGCCTACTCCTCTGAGCGAAGAAGAGGTCAAGAACCTCGGTATTATTGAGAAGGAAACCTCGATTTCCTTCGACGCTGGCGACAGAGTCAGCATCAAGTCCGGCCCGCTTGAGGGCTTCGAGGGCGTCGTTAAGAGCATTGATCTCGAGCACAGCACTGCTGACGTCGATGTATCCATGTTCGGAAGATCCACCCCGGCTACACTTGAGCTTTCAGCTATCGCCAAGATCTGACGCTTACGCGCAGACAAACTTCAAGTTTTTTATGGAGGATAAAAAATCATGGCACAGAAGGTTACAGGATTTATAAAGTTACAGATCCCTGCCGGTAAAGCAACACCTGCGCCCCCTGTTGGTCCTGCACTGGGTCAGCACGGCGTTAACATCATGGCATTCACTAAGGAGTTCAACGAGCGCACAAAGGATAAGGCAGGTCTCATAATCCCTGTTGTTATCACCGTTTACGCTGATAAGAGCTTCTCTTTCATTACAAAGACCCCTCCCGCAAGCGTACTCATCAAGAAGGCTTGCAAGATCGAGAGCGGTTCCGGCGTTCCCAACAAGACCAAGGTCGCAAAGATCACCAAGGCTCAGCTTAAGGAGATCGCTGAAACAAAGATGCCCGACCTGAACGCAGCTAACATCGACACAGCTATGTCTATGATCGCTGGTACTGCACGTTCCATGGGCGTAGAGGTCGTTGACTGATAACACCCCCGTATTACTAAAACACTAAATTCAGTGGGAGGATCTATTCCGCTTGACCACAAGGAGGATTTTTTAATGAAACACGGAAAGAAGTATGTAGAGAGCACCAAGCTCGTTGAGTCCGCTAAGGTTTACGAGTCCGGCGAAGCTTTCGATTTAGTATGCAAGACCGCTAAGGCTAAGTTCGACGAGACTGTTGAGCTGCACGTTCGTCTGGGCGTTGACTCCCGTCACGCTGACCAGCAGGTTAGAGGCGCAGTTGTACTGCCCAACGGTACCGGTAAGAAGGTACGCACCCTGGTATTCTGCAAGGCTGACAAGGAGCAGGCTGCCAAGGACGCTGGCGCAGATTACATCGCTGACAACGATACCGTTGCTAAGATCAACGGCGGCTGGATGGACTTCGAAGTTGTTATCGCAACTCCCGACATGATGGGCGTTGTTGGTAGACTCGGTAAGGTCCTCGGTCCGAGAGGCCTCATGCCTAACCCCAAGGCTGGTACTGTTACCCCTGACGTAGCTAAGGCTGTTCAGGAAGCTAAGGCTGGTAAGATCGAGTATCGTCTTGACAAGGCTAACATCATTCACTGCCCCATCGGCAAGGCATCTTTCGGCGCAGAGAAGCTCGAGCAGAACTTTAACGCACTGATGGAGGCTGTTGCTAAGGCTAAGCCTGCTGCAGCAAAGGGTCAGTATATCAAGAGCTGCACAGTTTCTTCCACAATGGGCCCTGGCGTTAAGGTCAACACCATCAAGTTCGGTGTTTAATTCCCAGGCTTTCTGAAGAAATGATCTAGACCGTCCGTCCGGTTGACAGGTCAGGATTTCCTGACGGGTCGCCGGAGGACGGTTTTCGTTTTACTTAATTTCCTAATATAACTTTTTAATTACATCGGAGGATAAAATGGAGATAACAAAATCGCTGATCAGTGCTGCGACTGCCATTATTATGCTGCTGACCGGCTGCGCTACCAAGCCGGAACAGTCCGGCTCACCCGCAGAGGGCGGCGACACCAACATCACGGAGGAAACCACCATGGAACTTACACAGAAAACTTTCGCAGCGGACGAGCAGCATGTAAAGCTCATCGGAAGAACAGGCGAGGCGGAGGGTATCCGCTGGCTGGCGCTTTCCGCGAGCGGAGTTGAGTTCACGTTCACCGGAACCAGCGCGGCGTTCACGATAGTCGGCGACAGCATGATAACTAACGCCGAGAAGCAGCCGAGATACGCGGTTTACATCAACGGCGAGCAGACCATGGATAACCTCGTAGATTCCGCGGAGGCTACGGTCACAGTTTTCACCGCCGACGAGGCGCAGGAGACCACCGTCAAGCTGCTGAAGCTCTCTGAGGCTCAGGAATCCACCATGGGTATCAAGGATATCAGCATTACCTCCGTCGGCGAAGCTAAGCCCACCGCTGAGAAGAAGCTGAAAATCGAGTTCATCGGCGACTCCATCACCTGCGGCTACGGCGTCGACGACGAGGACCGCGACCATCACTTCAAGTGCTCCACCGAGGACGCTACGAAGGCGTACGCATTCAAGACTGCCCAGGCGCTGGACGCTGACTACAGCCTGGTTTCCTACAGCGGCAACGGAATAATCTCCGGCTACACCAACGACGGCAAGAAGGTAGAGAGCCAGCAGGTACCGCCTGTCTACACCAAGTTCGCGAAGAGCTGGGGCAACTACAACGGCATATTCAACGTTTCCGATCTCGACTGGGATTTCAGCAAGTTCCAGCCTGATTTCGTGGTGATAAACCTCGGAACCAACGACGCAAGCTACACCAAGGGCGACAAGGAGAAGGTGCTCGAGTACGCCGACGCATACGCGGAGTTTCTCAAGGTGGTACGCGAGAAGAACCCGAACGCGCACATCATCTGCTCCCTCGGCGTGATGGGCGCTGATCTGATGGTAGGCGTGAAGAAGGCGGCTGAGAAGTACACCGAGGAGACCGGCGACACCAACATCTCCACCTTCCAGTTCAAGACCCAGGACGGCAACGCCAACGGCTACGCCGCAGACTGGCACCCCACCGCAAAGACCCACGACATCGCAGCGGCAGACCTGACTGAATACATCAAGTCGCTTATGTAAATTCGGAATTCGGAATTAGGAATTCGGAATTATGGTGTCCCGCTGCGCGGGACGAGATCAAAATAGCAGATTCAAAACAAAAGGCAAAGCAGATTTAAAACTGCTTTGCCTTTTTCGTTCTTTAGAAATCACCGCGCGAAGCGCGCTCATTAATTCCGAATTCCGAATTCATAATTCCGAATTAAAAAATCAGGCGCCCCTGCGGAGCGCCTGACATTTATAAATCAATTCTTGCTCTTGATGTACTCGTCCATAGCCTTGGCAGCAGTCTTGCCTGCGCCCATTGCCAGGATTACGGTAGCAGCGCCTGTTACAGCGTCGCCGCCTGCGAATACGCCCTCGCGGGAGGTCTGGCCGTTCTCGTCTGCGATGAAGCAGCCGTGCTTGTTGGTGTCCAGTCCCTTGGTGGTGTTTCTGATGAGCGGGTTCGGGGAAGTACCGATGGACATTACAACGCAGTCAACATCGAGTACGAACTCGCTGTTCGGCTTCTCGACAGGTCTGCGGCGGCCGGAAGCGTCAGGCTCGCCAAGCTCCATCTCAACGCACTTCATGCCGGTTACGAACTTGTGCTCGTTGCCCAGTATCTCAACGGGGTTGTTGAGGGTCTTGAAGATGATGCCCTCCTCCATTGCGTGCTCTACTTCTTCCTTACGTGCGGGCATTTCGTCCAGACCGCGGCGGTATACTATGTATACGTTCTCGGCACCCAGACGCTTTGCGCAGCGCGCTGCGTCCATTGCAACGTTGCCGCCGCCGACAACTGCAACGCTTGTGTTCTTCTTGATGGGAGTGTCGCTCTCGGGCTTGTATGCCTTCATGAGGTTTACTCTGGTGAGGAACTCGTTAGCGGAGTAAACGCCCTTGAAGTTCTCGCCGGGGATATTCATGAATCTCGGCAGACCTGCGCCGGAGCCGATGAAGATGGCCTCGAAGCCCTGCTCGAACAGCTCGTCGACTTCGATGGTGCGTCCTACAACGACGTTGGTGTTTACCTTAACGCCCATAGCGATGAGGTTGTCTACCTCGTGCTGAACGATGGACTTCGGCAGTCTGAACTCGGGGATACCGTAAACGAGAACGCCGCCTGCGAGGTGGAGCGCTTCGAAAACAGTAACGTCATAGCCGAGCTTAGCGAGGTCGCCCGCGCATGTCAGACCGGAAGGACCTGCGCCGATGATGGCTACCTTGTGTCCGTTCGGGGCGGGAACAGCGGTAGCCTCTGTTGCGTGCGCATTGTGCCAGTCGGCAACGAATCTCTCAAGACGGCCGATAGCTACCGGCTCGCCCTTGATGCCGCGTACGCACTTGCTCTCGCACTGGGTCTCCTGGGGACATACACGTCCGCAGACAGCCGGCAGGGAGCTGGACTGGTGGATAACCTGATAAGCGCCCTCAAAATCGCGCTCCTTTATCTTTGCGATGAATTCCGGAATGTTGATGGAAACCGGGCAGCCGCTCTGGCAGGGCTTCTTGGGGCAGTGCAGGCAGCGGTTTGCCTCGTCGACAGCCTGCTCCTCGGTGTAGCCGAGAGCTACTTCCTTGAAGTTCTTGTTGCGGACGTTCGGGTCCTGAACGGGCATTTCGTTCTTTTTAAGGCTCATGTTAGGCATCTTACTTTACCTCCTTTTTGTAGAGGTTGCAGACCTCTTCGCGCTTTCTGGTCTCGAATTCCTTGTACATCGTACCGCGCTCCATAGCCTCGTCGAAGTCAACAAGGTGGCCGTCGAAGTCGGGGCCGTCAACACAGGCGAACTTAGTCTCGCCGCCTACGGTCAGACGACAGCCGCCGCACATGCCGGTGCCGTCGATCATTATCGGGTTCATGGAAACTACGGTCTTTATGCCATATTCCTTGGTGAGCTTACATACGAACTTCATCATTACCAGCGGGCCGATGGCGATTACTTCGTCGTACTGGTTGCCAGCCTTGATGAGCTCCTCAAGCGCGTTGGTAACGAGACCCTTCTCGCCGTGGCTGCCGTCGTCGGTCATCAGCTTCATTACGTCGGAAGCCGCCTTGAATTCGTCCTCGAGGATAACGAGATCCTTGTTTCTGAAGCCTACGATGCTGTGGACCTCAGCGCCCAGGTGGTGGAGCTTCTTTGCGATGGGGTATGCGATAGCGCAGCCTACGCCGCCGCCTACTACAGCGACCTTCTTCAGACCGTCAGTGTGGCTCGGAACGCCGAGGGGTCCTACGAAGTCGTGAATGAACTCGCCCTCTTCGAGGTGGTTCAGCTTTTCAGTCGTAGCGCCTACGATCTGGAAGATGATCGTGATAGTGCCCTTTTCTCTGTCAAAGTCCGCGATAGTCAGCGGGATTCTCTCTCCCTCTGCGTCAACTCTGAGGATTATGAACTGTCCCGGTTCAGCCTTCTTGGCGATCATCGGAGCGTCAACTTCCATAAGAGTAACTGTGGGGTTGAGGATTTTCTTGGTAAGAATCTTGTACATTCTCCTGTGTCCTCCTGAATAATTTGGCGGCTGCGCCCGGAAGTGGGCATGTCCGTCTATACGATATCATTATACCATGTTTAAGGTGTGTTTTGCAAGGGTTAATTATGTTAACTGAGGGGATTTGTGCATTATCACGATTTAGTTTGTGCATTTCGACAAATATCTGCATATAATAATTTGCTGCACTTTTGAAATAAGTCCGCGAAGCGGACACCAAAATTCCGAATTCCGAATTCTGAATTTTGATTTGTCAATACAAGTGCAACAGTTATTTCAAAAATTTTT
>CAMELR010000043.1 GCA_945923775.1 uncultured Clostridia bacterium
TTCTTTTAGAGCTTTTTTTCACCAAACTGGTTCCGTTGTAAAAAAGTGCTTCGCCGATATACTTGTTGTCGATTTCGTTCATAGCTTCGGTAAACTTCTTTGAGTTCATATAAACACCTCCCTCTCGATTAAGTATTTTTTCATTTTCCGACGTATGCGCGTCAGCCGGACAGAGATATTTTTCTCTGTAAGCCCTACGAACTTGGATATATCCTTACAGTTGTCAGAAAACCAATACCGCCGCATGAAGATTACGCGATTTTCGACGGTCAGCGTATCCAGAAAACTTTCGATGACCCGCGCCAGCTCCCTTGCTTCAAATTCGGTTTCTACCGTATTCGGGGCTGCTAAGCAGGCTTCGATCTCCTCCATAGCGATTGCATATGTGCTGCTTCGCTTGGCGGCTTCTTTCCTGTAATACATTTTCAGAGAAATATTCCGAACGATCTTGCAAAGGTAGGTCAGCAGCGGATCAGGCTTTTCCGGCGGTATCGCATTCCACGCTCCCAGATAAGCGTCGTTTACACATTCTTCTGCGTCCTGCATGTTGTTCACGATATTGTATGACAGCTTGTGACAGACTTTGCCGTACTTATTGCCAAGCTCCTGTATTGCTTGTTCTGACCGTTCGAAAAACAATTCCACGATTTTTTCATCTTCTATCATTTTATCGCCTCCTTTCCGGCTTCATCTATATACTACGGATTTAGCGGCAAATACTACATCAGATTCAAAATTTCCGCAATAAAATTATATCACATTTTTATAAACATGACGTGACAAATCGGAACATTGTGCTTTTGCCGCTTTGCTTGCAGCTTAAAAAACTTTATGTCATTGTTTCATAATTTATATAGAAAAATGACGCCTTTCAGTGAAAAGCGTCATTTTTATTGGTCAAAGTATCGTGCATTGGTTATACGTCACTACAAATCCCTTTGTAATACGATTTTGCAGCTATATTACTTTGATGTTTCCTGTAAACTGCCGGAATTTATTTCTTGCTGGTGTCGTCGGACTGCTCCTTATTTTCCGGCTGCTTTTTCAGCCGGAGGGATAATCTCGGCTGCTCAGGCTGCGGCTCGGGCTGCTCGTGGTACTCGGGAGCCTCGAACCAGAAGGTGCTCCCCTTCCCGACTTCGCTGTCCGCGCCATACTTGAATCCGTGCTGCTCCAGCACGTTCTTTACGATGGAAAGTCCGATGCCGCTTCCCATTTTGGCGCGCTTGTGCGTCTTGTTCCGCTCGCTGACCTTGTAGTATCTGTCCCAGATGTACGGCAGGTACTCCGGCGCGATTCCGTCGCCGTGGTCGGTCACTTCGAACCTTATCAGCCCGCCTTCCTTGCGGAACAGCCGCACGATGACCGTGTTGTCGTCCCCGGTGTAGGTCACGGCGTTGTTTATCAGATTGTAGACCACCTGCTCAAGCTTTGTTATATCCGCGTTGATAACGATGTTATCCTCTGCTTCCAGCTTGATTATTATACCGTCGTTCTCTTTCAGAATGTCAAATCTTGAGATAACTCCGGACAGCCGCTCCGACAGATCGAACACCGTCATGTTCATCTCGGTAACGCCTGCCTGAAGCTTCGACAGGTCGAGGATATCGTTAACCAGCGAGGACAGACGGTCAGTCTCGTCGATTATGACTTTAAGGTGCCGCGCCCGCTTCTCCGGATTATCGCCGGAAAGGTCGCGTATCATCTCGGCATACGCCTTTATCATCGTCAGCGGCGTACGCAGGTCGTGGGAGATGTTCGCCATGAGCTCCCGGCGGAGGTCGTCGGATTTTGCGATCTCCTTTGAAGCCTCCTGAAGCGTGGACGCAAGCTGCTGGATCTCGTTGAAGTCGTGGTCGTCTATCACCGCGTCGAACTTGCCCTGCGGAAGATCCTTCGCATGCTTATTGATGTTGATTATCGGGTTGGTTATCTTGTTCGCAAAGAACAGCGACACGAACAGCGTCAACATCATCATTATCAGCGACACGAACAGGAACTGCCGCTGGAATATCGCCACTGTTGTACCGATAGGCTGAAGGTAGCTGCAAATGAATATATAAGCCTGCGGATCGTCCTTGGTGCCGATGTAGGTGCACATCATCAGCACGGTGTTATTTTCGCGCTCGTCCCTTATCTGGTCGTAATAAACGCCGGTGTCCGAATCAAGCGCCGCCTGCTGGTACTGCGTTTTCGACAGCTGCGAAAGCGACTGGCTTCCGCCGAGATAGTCAACGTAACCGATACGGTATGGCGTTGAGACCTCGATGTACATTTTGTTCTTACGTGCAATGTTGGTCACTACGGTGCCGAAATCATCGGAATCTCCGAGGCTCCAGCTAGTTTTGATGTACGCCATCGACTCGGCTATCTCGTAAGTTTTCATCCACTCGTAGAACGGCGGAAACAGCACTATCAGGAACACATAGGTGAACGCCAGCATTGCAATGACTATAGCCTCGAAACGCGCCCAGACATTAAATTTAATGCTCCTGCGGAATTTCATCAGTCAGCCTCGAACTTGTAGCCCATTCCCCTGAGCGTTACAATGTAGTTACGGTACGGACCCAGGTTGTTTCTGAGCATTTTGATGTGGGTGTCAATGGTGCGATCGTCTCCGAAGAAATCGTAGCCCCAGACTTCCTCGAGGAGCTTGTTTCTTGTGAGCGCGATGTTCTTATTGCGCACGAGATAGAACAGCAGGTCGTACTCCTTCGGGGTGAGGTTCGCCTTCACGCCGTCGATGTACACGTCGCGGGAGGTAAAGTTGATCTCCAGCCCGCCGAACTTCACGGTTTCGGGCGCCGGAGCCGCGGGAGCCTGCTTGGCTCCCTGGTTGCGCTTTACTATCGCGTTAACACGCGCCATGACCTCCTTCGGAGAGAACGGCTTTACAACGTAGTCGTCAATGCCTATCTCAAATCCGAACAGCTTGTCGTACTCCTCGCCGCGGGCGGAGAGCATAAGTACCGGGATCTGCTTGATCTTGCGGATCTCCTTGCAGGCGGAATAGCCGTCAAGGCGCGGCATCATTACGTCCATTATGATGATGTCGTAATCGTTGTTCTTCACCATCTCGATAGCCTGCATGCCGTCGCACGCCTCGGATACCTGATGGCCCTCGAACTCGGCGTACTCCTTGATCACCTCGCGGATATTCTCCTCATCGTCAACAACAAGAATTCTGTACATAGATCCATCTCCTGTCAAGTATTGATTCTAACTGTTTCTTTTCACAATAGATTTTTCTGCTAAAAGCAGGCGCCATTTTCAGACGCCGCCTTATAAACTAGTTTGATTATACACAGAAAATATGACAGCGCTGTGAAAATACACTGAATATCAGCTGTGAATTTCCTCCGCGCTTTCGGCGCTTTCGCCGAAGAACTGCACGACCTCGCGCATCATTATCTCTGTGAAATCCGGGATACCAGTATCGTACTGAGTACCAGCCGGCTTCCTGAGCGGAAGCTCCGCGCCGGAGCCGTAATGTGCCGCCGGAAGCGATATCGTCACGGTCACTCTGCCGTTTTCCTCCGTCATGTCGAACCACCCGCCGCTGACCTGCGCAAACCGCTTGATTATCGGAATTCCGTAGCCCAGCCGCTGGTAGCTGAAATTTACGTCCACGTTGCCGCTGAAATCCTTGCTGCTGAACATGGAGCTTTCATTTACAACGCGTATCTCCACGAACTTTCTGCCGCGGGACTCACGATAACACGCGGTAAGTATCGGCTCGGTCTCCTTCGGGGAATACAGCAGCGCATTCTGAACCGCGTTCACCAGCGCGACCACGGCGCGGCGGCTGTCTGCATAAATGTACAGACTGCCCGGGTCTATCAGCGCTTCTATGCGCCTTCCGCACTTGGCGAGCGCCGCGTTGCAGCGTTTCGCGAGATTCTCGCAAAGCTCGCCTGCGTCTACGACCGTTTCACGCTGGGTGCGGTACAGCATTTCAGCGTAGTTGAACGCATTCTCGCACACCGACGACAGATTCGACATCGCCGTTTCTATTCCGAGCACCTCGGTCAGGCGCGTGAAATCCTTCGCTTTTACCATGTCGTAGCGCAGATTCGCGGCGTGCTTCCAGATCGCTGCGGAGTTCATCTCCACCGCGTTATAAAGCGGCAGTATGTCCGACGGACCCTCGGTGCGCTCCATCATGCCGCGCACCGACCCGGAATCCAGTATCTCGCCGATATACGCTATCGTTTCGCCTATTCCGTTCTTTATCGGGTGGAGCCTCAGGCAGTAGAAATGCTCGTTTTTATACAGCGTGGTATCCATCACTACGCCGAGAGGTTCCGGCACCGTTTCGCGGACGCTTTTCAGCACGCACTCGCCCGGCTCAAGCAGGGAGCCTTCGCAGCTCACCACGCAGAACCTGTTGTCAAGGCACACGACGTTGCTTCCGCTGAACAGGCAGAGATACGGCTTGAAGATCTCCTCTTTTGAAGTTACCTGCATACCGCCTCCGTCACTTCATGAGATCTTCCATCTCGTCGATGAGCTCGCCGAACAGCTTGAGCGCTTCCGTTACCGGCTTCTTGGAGGTCATATCGACTCCCGCGCCGCGCAGCAGCGATATAGGATCCTTCGAGCAGCCGCCGCTCAGGAATCCGATGTAGTCCTTGACGGCGGACTCGCCCTCCCTGAGGATACGCTGGCTGAGCGCGATCGCAGCGGAGAATCCGGTTGCATACTGGTAAACGTAATAATTGTAATAGAAGTGCGGGATCCTTGCCCACTCCATGTCAAGCTCATGGTCGATAACGATGTCCTCGCCGTAGTACAGCAGGTTCAGCTTTCTGTACATATCGCACAGTGCTTCCGCAGTAAGGCTCTCGCCGTTTTCGACCTTCTCATTTATCATCAGCTCGAATTCCGCGAACATAGTCTGACGGTAAAGCGTTGTGCGGAACTGCTCGAGGAAATAATTGATGAGGTACGCGCGGCGCTTCTTGTCCGTGGTGGTCTTGAGCAGATGCTGCATGAGCAGGCTCTCATTGCAGGTGGAAGCAACCTCGGCTACGAAAATCACGTAATCCGCGTAAACAACGGGCTGATTCTTATTTGACAGGTAGGAATGAATAGCGTGACCCATCTCGTGCGCCAGAGTAAACTCGCTGTCCAGAGTGTCCTTGTGGTTCAGCAGGACGTACGGGTGTACCCTCGCGCCTGCGGAATACGCTCCGCTGCGCTTGCCCTCGTTTTCGTAAATGTCTATCCAACGGTTCTCGATTCCCTCGCGGAATATCGCGCGGTAATCCTCGCCCATCGGCGCCAGGGAGTCGTAGACCTCCTGCTTTGCCTGGTCGAACGGGATCTTTACCTCGATGTCGCTTACGATAGGCGCATACAGGTCGTAGGCGTGCAGCTCGTCAACGCCGAGCAGCTTCTTGCGCAGCTTCACGTACTTATACATGTAATCCATGTTTTCGTGAACTGCCTCGATGAGCTGTTTGTATACCTCAACCGGCACCTCGTTGCCGCTGAGTGCAGCCTCAAGGGTGCTTTCGTATCTTCTCGCCCTTGCGTTGAACGTCAGGCACTTGACCTGGGAAGCAAGCACAGCCGCGGAGGTATTCTTGAAGTTCTCGTAAACGCCGTAAAGGCTCTCAAACGCGGATTTTCTCAGCGCGCGGTCGTTGGAATGCATGAGCGGGATATAGCTGCCGTGAGTTACCTGGTGCCTGTTTCCGTCCTTGTCGACTGCGTCCGGGAACTTCATGTCGGCGTCGTCCAGCATTGAGAATATCGTGTCCGGGGAGTTAGTCATGTCGCCTGCCAGAGCCATTATGCGCTCCTCTGCTTCGGAAAGGATATGCGCCTTCTTGCGGCGTACTCTGTCGATGCACAGGCGGTAAAGCTCCATGCCGGGCTGCTCCTTATAGAAGCGCTCCATCGTTTCGTCGTCGATGGAAAGTATCTCGGGAGTTACGAACGCGGACGCTCCGGAAATGTCTACGAACAGCATCTCAAGACGGCTTACCATGTCCTGATACTTTGCCTCGCGAGTGTCCTCGTCATTTTTGCGCTGAGCGTAGTTTATCATGTTCTCCAGAAGGACGGTCATATCATCGTCGTATTTCAGGTATTCCAGCAGCTTTGCAGAATCTGTGGAGAGAAGCCCCTTATAGGAAGCGATCTTCGCCGGGAATTCCTTCGCCTTGCCGAGATCCTGCTCCCATGCGGCGTCGGTGGCGTAAAGATCCTCGATCGACCACTTGTGCTCTGCGGGTATCTCGTTTCTCTGTGGGATCCTTTCTGACATATCAAATTCTCCTTTATTTCATTCGTTTGGATATCTTGGGTTTCAGTACCTTTTCATAGAACGGGTAGTACAGCCCGAGGAAAATGTCGTACAGCACGAACGCGACTGCGCCCAGCCCGAGCAGCACCCACTGACCGTACTGTCCGAACTCGCCCATGTCCTCAAGAAGCTGCGACATTCCGAAAATGTTTATCAGCACAAAATAGCATGCGATCGCCGCTGCGGCATACAGAGCCAGCTTGCTGATCCAGCGCAGCACGGGATATTTCAGCTTCATGAGGTACTGTCTCACGATAGGATAGTAGCCGAGCAGGAAAATATACATCATGCTCGCCTCGTAATTCGCGGTGAACAGCATGGTAAGTATCCCGACTGCGGCGTAGCTGACCAGCCCGTACCGCACGCCGAGGCGTTCCCTCACGACCCATATCAGCACCCCGGCGACCGCCGGGCTGACATACTCGAAACCGGGTATCATTCCCAGGCAGAACATCAGCGCGAGCGACAGTCCGCACATTATTCCGCACAGGGATACGATGTAGGCAATGCCCGGGCTTTGTTTCTCAGCCATTCAGCGCCTTCTCCTGACCGTAGTACTTCATGCTTTCTTCCTTGCGCTCCCTGCCGACCTTCAGCAGCTCCTTCAGCGTGGGCTTGTCGTCGTTCACCATTGCGTCGCGGTACTCCGACAGCTTCTCGATTATCGTGTTGATCTCAAAAAGCAGGGCGTCCTTGTTGCACAGGAACAGGCTCGACCACATTTCTTCGTTCAGCTTTGCAACTCTCGTCAGGTCAAGGAAGCTGCCTGCGGAGAATCCGTCCGCGCGGAGCAGCGAGGGACTTTTGACATAGGCGTTGGAAACAACGTGAGCAAGCTGCGAGGTGAACGCGATGTTGATATCGTGCTGCTCCGGCGTTGCGATAACCACCTGACCGAATCCCATGCAGCTTCCCAGCGTGGAAACGAGGTCTATAGCTATCTGCGGAGTGCTCTCAGTCGGGGTCAGGATATAGCTTGCCTTTACGAACATATCCGCCTTAGAGTAATCGAATCCGGAGTTTTCAGTGCCCGCCATAGGGTGGGTTCCGAGGAAGTACACGCCCTTTTCGTCGAGTATCGGGGTGCAGCCGTTGACCACGTACCCCTTTACGCCGCCGACATCTATTACGATCGAGCCTTTCTTGAAACGGTCGGCGTTTTTCTTCACGAATTCCACTGTCGGAACCGGGTAGAGCGCAACTACGGTAAGATTAGCCTCGCCTAATCTGGACTCGTCGATCTCCTCGTCGATCGCGCCCTGCTCGAGAGCCTTTCTTACGGTTTCCTTGTCGGTATCCATTCCCATTATATGATGGAAAGTATTAGCCTTCAGAGCCTTACAAACAGAGCCTCCGATAAGGCCAAGTCCTACAACTGCTATATTCATTCTGGAATCGTCCTTTCGCGGTTTCCCGCTTATATATTTTTACAGAGTATATTTTACCACAAATCAGGGAAAATTTCAACCACTTTGCACAAAAAAAGCCGCAGCTCTTGTCAAAGCTGCGGTTTTGCCTGTTCTAAATCTATCGTGTTCTGGCTTTCCTCAACGGGGACTTCCTCCGGCTCGTCGTCTTTCGGGCGCAGAGGGTCGATAACGTCAAGGAACAGATTCTGTATCACGCGGTTAAAGTCAATGCTGATATCCAGCACCTTGCTCTCCTCGGCGAATCCGCCTGCCATGGAGCTGTGTCCGCCGCCGCTTCCGACTGTTTTCAGCGCCTGCTCCGCGATTTTCCCGGCGTTCAGCTCGTCAAGCTCGGAGCGAACAGAAAATTTGAAGCCCTTCGCCTTACGGGAATACACGACCGCGAACGTTACAACGTCGAGGTTCAGAATAAAATCGGATATAGTAGCAACAAATGCGTCCGCACACTGGAAATTCAGAAACGCGAATGCCACGCCGTTCAGAATGTCGATGTTCTTCATTGAGTCCACGAACGCTTCCAGCTCATCGTACTGTATAACTCCCGACTGGAACTTGCGTATCAGCGAATTGTCCGCCCTCGGGAACAGGTACTTGTATACGTCGATATCAAGCTCGGTAACGCCGCGGGTGAAATCCGCCGTATCCATTTTCAGACCGTACAGCAGCGCGGTCGCGACGTCCTTTGGCATATCCATCTTGTAGGACATGTAGTAGTCCGCGATAAGCGTCGCGCAGCTTCCGACTATGCGGATATCCTTGTATATATAATCAGCCGGGCAGAATGTCGGGTGATGGTCGATACAGGCTACTTCGTTGCCAACAAGGTCGAGTATATTCGCGTTTCCCTTCTGAGAATCCACCGTGATTATATAGTCGTCGCTGGTCATGTCCTCAAGCTCGGTATCCTCGGTCATTTTGATCCCGAATTCAGCGACCATATTCGCAGTCGCGGTACGCTCGACATTTCCGTGATGGCATATCGTCGTAGGTATCTTGAAACGCTCCAGAAGAACTTGCAGGCCAAATGCGCTGGCTATCGCGTCAGGGTCTGGAAAGTTATGCGTTTGTATAAACACCCTGTGCCCTTTGAGCAGGGTTATCAACTCACTTAATTTCGGAGACATGCAGGCACTCCTTATAGCAGTTAATTCCGGAGGAGCCTACGATCAACTCCACACCAGTTATCACTATTTTATCACATTCCATTAAAAAAATCAATAGATTTTTGTGAAATAGCCGCAGGTTTTAAGCTAAAATTTAGCACAGCGTACGTTATGCGAAGCCGCATTTTAGCTAACTTCACAAAACGAGCAGCCTATAATTGTATATATCTACAAATGGGAGACCGCCGCTTCTTTCCGGCGGCGGTCACGTTATAATTTATACTTGCCGCAGGAGATACGCTTCGCGAGTTTTTCGCGCTGGGTGGCAGGGTGTTCTGCTCCGGCTGACTTCATGAACCACACTGTCTGCCGAAGTGCCGCCGCAGTCGGAGGCACAAGAAGCAGCGCCGCTGTATCGCGCTCCCCGAAAAGCGACAGAGCCAGAGAGGCCGCGCAGAGTATACCCGCCGCAACAGACAGCACGATATTCAGTGAGCGCTCCGAGCGCTGCGGATCCTGCTCCGGTTTCTGGCGGCTCCGGCGTGAAGGAGAAAACAGCTCGATAAGAGCCGCAATCAATATCAGCACGCCCGCGCCTCCTATGCCGCGTATCGCGCTTGGAAGGTCGAACGTGATATCGCCGGAGCTTATGAAGTACACCGCGCAGCACATCGACAGCACCACAGCGGCTACGCTCCAGCAGACCAGTCCCCTGGTCGCGCCGCGAAACGGTCTGACCAGCGCCAGGACAAGCTCCGCCGCCATTCCAGCGGCAAGGAATATCGGAATATTCAACCGATCACACCGCCTTTCCCGCAGTCTTTTCGCTGACCCACATCAGGAACTTTGTCCGCAGCAGAACGCAGTCGGAATGAGCCTTGCCGCCAAGCGTTCCGACCTCCTCGGCGGTCAGCAGCTTAGCGTAGCCGCACTGGCAAAGGAATGCAGTCAGCAGCTCGTGATCCTTTACATCCTCGCGGCGAGCCAGCAGAGTGCACCCCTGCTCCGCCGCGAAATCCGCCGCCGTGAACCTGCTGACGTACTCCGCCAGGCGCTCGGAAAGCTGCTTTTCGTCCGCTTCCCGGAGTTCAGTCCCCTCGGCGAACGCCCCCAAGCGGAGCGCTCCGGCGATGTTCTGCTCAAAGAAAAACTCGTCGGAAGCCGCAGCCTGAGCCGTATTACGCGCAGAAAGAATGCTTTTCTTCTGCACGTAGCTCACCGCTGCCGCCAGCGACAGGTAATCTGTCAGCAGCGCAAGCGCCATCGAGACCGCCGCGTCGGTTCTGAAATCCACGAACACAGCCCGCAGCGGAAGCGTGTACACATTCTCCACCGGGAAGCTGTCAGCGCTGACATCTCCTCCGGCGGCGTTGATCGTATCGCACGCGGAGGAGATCTTCCCGAGCATCTGCTCCCGGACTGCCGCCGGAGCCTTACCCGCCGACAGCTCGGAATACTCCGGCAGGTCGAGAGTCACGCCGGGGATATCCGCCGTGTACTCCAGGCGATTCCCGGACAGCTTTTCGTACAGCGAAAACACGCGTTCAGCCGTACTTCTTCCGCCGGCGAGCATTTCAGCGCGTATCTGCTCGGCGGCGGAATAAAATCCGTTTCCGGAGGCTCCGAACACGCCCTCTATCAGCGACATTTCGGCGGTCAGCTCCGCAGAGCGCTCCGCGACGTCGGCGTCGCTCGTGAAGCCGTATCGGCTCAGGAGCGCCTGCGCTTCGGTGCCAGCCGCAGCCGCCGTTCCCTGGGAGATCCCCGCGATGTATGCCTGATACGCCGCGGCGTAGTCCTCGTAGGTCGCGTAGTTCCACCGTGACGGCGGGGTCATTCCGGCGGTCACGCCGGTGCCGCTGATCTCCGCAAGCTGCTCCGTCAGCTTATCCATCGCCGCTTTCTGCGAGGTAAGCTCGGAATACCGGCTGATAACGGCGTTTACAGCGGCGTCGATGTCTCCGGTGCTTTTCGCTTTTCGCGCGGAGTCAAGCTCCTCAGCCGCCGCGGTCAGCTCTGCGGAGTAGGCATTGTATGTCCGCTGGAGGTACACCGTCGGCGGATTAACGGCGCTGTATATACCCACGAACGAGAAGTAGTTTGAGCACAGTAATGCAAGCGCCAGCGCGATTATTTTTCCCGCGCCGGGCTTCCTGCGTATCGAGTTCGAGGTGAAATACACCACCGACTGCACCGCGACCGCAAAAAGCAGCGGCGCCAGCGGAAACGCGGAGGAAAAGTACGCCTCCGCGCCTTGCCATGTCGTGACGAAAGAGATGATCTGCAAAAGCAGCGAGATCAGCGCGGCGGCTATCATCAGCGCCTTTTCGCTGAATATCGCAAGCCCGCGCCGCTTGGACAGCAGAGATTTATGCATCTGCCGTCACCGCCGTCTTTTCTTCGGTTATTTCAGCCGGAGCCGCCAGCGGGAAGGTCATGCGCACCTTGAACATGTCGCCGTCGATGTCAATATCGAACGCACCGCCGCAGGCTATCGTGAAGCCCTGCGCGATGGACAGTCCAAGTCCGCTTCCCTCGGTGGAGCGCGCCTTGTCGCCCCTGGAGAACCGCTCCAGGATCTCCTCCTTGGTGAAATCCATCTCGTAGGCGGCTATGTTCTTTATGGTTATTTCGGCTGTTCCGCCGTCCTTTTTCAAGGTGTAATATATGCGCGTTCCCTTGAGGGAGTATTTAAGCGCGTTGTCCATCAGGTTCTGTATAACGCGGTAGAGCCGCTTTCCGTCGCTTATGACTTCTACTGGAGGTTCGCAGATGTCGGTTTTGACCACCAGACCCGCCGCGCTGATTTTGTCCTCCATCTCAGCGAGGGTCTGGTTGGAGAGGCGCGTCAGGTCAAGGCGCTCATGCTCTACCGTTATTTCGCCGCTAGTGGTCTTGGCAAGCTCGAATACGTCCGATACGATGTGCTTCAGCCGCTCAGATTTCTTCTGCAGTATCTCGACGTACTCCCTTGCCTGCGGTTCGAGATTTTCCCTTGACAGCAGGTCGATGTAGCTGATTATCGAGGTCAGCGGAGTTTTAAGGTCGTGAGAGACATTCGTGATGAGCTCTATCTTGGTGCGCTCCGCTTTTACGCTTTCCTCGATGCCGCGGCGATAGCCGTCAGCAACTTTGCTCAGCACCTCGCAGCTTGTGGTGTACGGTGAATTCCTGCTGAGCTGCGGGTCGTAGGAGTAGTTTCCCTGGCTTATCTCGCGTATCTGCTGCTCAAGCTTTGCTTCGTCGCGGGTAACGAGGTACCTTCCGTAGAGGAAAAGTCCCAGCGCGATCAGCCAAACAACGCTCCAGAACAGCATCAATCCCCCCACATGGTTGGACGCAGCAACAAGGAACAGCGCCAGGACAACTAGTGTTATTCCGATGAACGTCACATCAAGAAGGACAAATTTCTTCGCTGCACGGTCGGTTTTGTAAAGCTCCCCGGTGCAGAACTCACGAACGGTCCTGCATACAGTCAGTAACGCTCTGCCAAGCGCTCTGAGCGCCTTCCATATAAAATGGAACACCCAGTAGGTCAGGAAGCCCTTTTCAACGCTCTTGTTCTTCGCCCTTATGCAAACGCTGACTGCAATGTAGGTCAGTATTGCGCCGAAAGCCATTACGCCAAGCCCGTACATGACGAGCGCCATAACGCTTTCTACAGTTCCTGAAAATCCAACTTCAAGAATGCCGCTCGTATAATACGACCTGAAAATGACGTCCCTTGCAACTGTATCAGCGGACCTGATCGCAACATAGGTATACCAGCAAAGCAGGAATACCGACGGCTCAAACCACAGCTTGAAAAACTTCGGGAACGTCACAGTACCATCAGCCTTTTCGCCGGAAGTCCTGCACAGCATGATAAGCGCTGCCAGTCCAACAAGCAGCAGAACGCCATCGGAAATGATGATCACAAGCATGTTGTGGCGTGTTATTTCCCAGTTGATTTTCAGGAAATCAAACCGACGCTGAGGTATTCCAAAGGAAACCTTTATGTTGTCGTGAACTTCATATACCGCTCCGTACAGGGAGTCCGGGATAGGCGAATCCTCCGAAGCCAGAAATCCGCTGTCGTCAATATAATATGTATAGTACGGCTGAATGCTGGACTCTACAGTCCTGCTGCCGTTTGTGACCTTATAATAATACTTCACATAGTCCGGCTGACCATCTCTTAAAAAAGTGCTGCACTCCTCTGCGGCCGAACCTGCGATCGCGCTTAACTCTTCTGCGTAGGTCTCAGAATCGGTAAACCTGCTGTGCGAAAGCACGTCGCTGTACAGACCGCCCCTGAAATAATTGCTCTCCGGAATGTATCCGGTTATCGCGCCGACAGCCGCCGCGCAGCCCAGCACTATCAGCAGCAGGATCGCCTTAAAGCCCCCGCTGCGGCTGAATTTTCTCCATTTTGTATCCAATTCCCCACACCACCTTTAAATATCTCGGCTCGTTCGGATTTATCTCGATCTTCTCGCGTATCCTGCGGATATGCACCATGATCGTATTTTCTACCGAATATGCCGTCTCGTTCCATACTCTCTCGTAAATTTCCTCTGCGGAAAACACCCTTCCCGGGTTCGACATCAGCAGCTCCACTATGCGGTACTCCTTCGGCGTGAGCTTCACCGGCTCGCCGTCTACGTCGAGCTGACGCTGCTCGCGGTGCAGCAGCAGACCTCCAAGCGCAACATCGCTGCCGCCGGAACGGTTCGCGTAGTCGCCCAGGGTCATGTAGCGCCTTAGCTGCGACTTCACCCTCGCGATAAGCTCCGCAGGCGAAAACGGCTTCGTGACGTAATCGTCCGCGCCCACCGACAGACCAAGTATCTTGTCGCTCTCCTCGGTCTTTGCCGACAGCATTATAACCGGAATGTTCCGCTCGGTGCGAATCTTTATCGTCGCCGAGATGCCGTCCATTTCCGGCATCATGATGTCGATAATAATAAGGTGTATCTCGTTTTCAGAGAGCCGCTCCACCGCTTCCCTGCCGTTGTATGCGGGTATCGCTTCGATTCCCTCGCGCCCCAGCAGCCGGACTATAGCCGCTACTATCTCCCGGTCGTCGTCGACCACAAGTACGCGCTGCTTGTCTGACCTTTCCAACAGACCGCCTCCTTTTCCTTTGATGATTTGATTATAACATGAATTTCTTACAAAAGAATCGACATAAATCTTACAAAATTCTTAAAAAGCATATTCTGCTCGCTTCCGGCAACAATATTCGCAGAGTTCGAAAAATCGCAGCAAGGAGAGAATAAAATGGAACGAATCGCCTTTTTCGACACCAAGCCCTACGACCGGATATACTTTGACAAGCTGAACAGGGATTTTGAGCTTGTCTATTTTGAAAGCCGCCTCCGCCCTGAATCCGTGAAGCTCGCCGAGGGCTGCCGCGCAGTCTGCGCGTTCGTCAACGACGACATCGGAGCCGCAACTGTGCGCTCCCTCGCGGACATCGGTGTGGAGATGGTCGCGATGAGATGCGCGGGCTACAACAATGTCGCGCTGAAGGAAGCCGCCGGGAAGCTCCGGGTCGTGAGAGTCCCCGCGTACTCGCCCTATGCGGTCGCGGAGCATGCGATGGGAATGATACTCATGCTCAACCGGAAGCTCCACAAAGCGTACATTCGCACCCGCGACTTCAATTTCAGCCTTAACGGGCTTATCGGGTTCGACCTCCACGGAAAGACCGCCGGAGTTATCGGAACCGGAAAGATCGGACGTACGTTTATAGATATCTGCCGCGGGTTCGGAATGGAAGTCATTGCAAATGACCCGTTCCCGGCTGAAGGCAGCGGTATCGACTACGTTTCCCGGGAGGAGCTGTTCCGGCGCTCTGACATCATCTCGCTGCACTGCCCGCTGACCGAGGACACGCGCTACATCATAAACGAGCAGGCGCTTTCCCTGATGAAGCCGGATACCCTCATCGTCAACACCTCCCGAGGGAAGCTCATCGACAGCGAAGCTCTGCTGAACGCGCTCAACGAAAAGCGGATAAGCGGCGCAGCTCTCGATGTCTACGAGGAGGAGACAGGGCTGTTTTTCGAGGACAACTCCGACCGGATAGTCACCGACGAAACCCTGTCGCTGCTTGTATCGCGGCCGAACGTGCTGATAACCTCGCACCAGGCATTCCTGACGCGGGAAGCGCTCCGGAGCATTGCAGAAACGACCCTCCAGAGCCTCGGCGACTTTTTCGCCGGGCGGGAGCTGAAATATGAAATAAGGTGGGATAAAAATGAATAGCTTTTATTCAATAGTGCTTGCTGCGGCGGTGGCTGCGGCTCCGCCGCTGTCGGAATACTCGCGTTACGAAAGCCTCGACAACACCAAGGTCGCGTACGGAATGGGCGTCGAGACCGACAGCAATAACCGGCCGCTCGGCGCAATTAGGGCGCAGAAGCAGTACGGCGACATGGGCGGTCTGTTCATCGGCGGAAGCGAGGAAAAGCGGCTGTGGCTCACGTTCGACGAGGGCTACGAGAACGGCTGCACCGCTGACATTCTCGATACGCTGAAAGAGAAGAATGTACGCGCGGTGTTCTTCGTGACCTACGACTACTGCAAGCGAAACCCTGAGCTTGTCCGGCGCATGATCGCCGAGGGTCACACAGTCGGGAACCACACCTGGAGCCACCCTTCCCTCCCGGACTGCTCGCCGGACGAGCTGTATTCCGAGCTGTCGCTGCTCCACGACTACGTTAAAAAGGAGTTTGGCTACGAAATGTACGTCATGCGGCCGCCTATGGGCGAATTCTCCGAGCGGGTGCTCGCCTGCGCAAAGGATCTCGGCTACACCACCGTTCTGTGGAGCTTCGCCTACCCAGACTGGGACGTAAACAACCAGCCCGACAAGGACGCGGCATTCAAGAAAATCACCGGGAAAACGCATAACGGCGCGGTTTATCTGCTCCACGCCGTTTCCGAAACTAATTCAGCTATTCTCGGTGATGTGTTGGATTTCTGGAAGGACAGCGGTTACTCAGTCTCGCCGATGTAGGTGAATATCTCCGCAAGCCTGCCGGAGGGACGCTCAAAGCGCTGCGCAGGAACGAAAACCACCTTCGCGCCGTCAGAAACAAAGCCTCCGAACAGCTCTCTGCCGGTGATGTCCGATTCACTCAGGCTGTCAGCCGCAACGATATACTCGGGAGTGCCGGTGATGTCATCGGCGCTCTCGCTGTATCCGGAAGCCACACAGAGGTTGCTCCCGCAAAGGGACAACACCGCGCTTTCGAAGGTGTCTGCGCCCGCCGCTGTAAGCTTTGGCGTTACATATATAAATGTACCCATCTCAACACCGGAAGCGGCGCTTTCCAGGTCGCTTACCACCTTAGCGGAAGCGGCTTTACCAGCCTCCTCGCCGCTGAACACCGCCGCTATCGTGCCGTAAAGACTGCCGTAGTCCTCGATGGATTTGGGCGCGGGAAGCTCCACGATAGTGATCCCGGCGGTCTGGAGGGCGTAGACCTCGCGCTCCGCCAGCGGAGATGTCGTGAACAGCACCTCCGGCTGAAGCTCAGTCAGTTTATCAATGTCGGGATTTTCACTGCTGCCTGCGGTCTGGGCGGTCAGCCCTTCCGGGAAGTCGCAGTAGCGGCAGACTGCGGTCAGCCGGTCGGAATATCCCAGCTCCGCGAGTATCTCGGTCGCGGCCGGGGAAAGACTCGCCGCGCTTTCCGGGTTGTGGTCTATCATCGTTCCGTCGACGAGTTTCACCGGGAACACCGCGTTTTCAGCCTCGGAAGTCACCCCTGTAATGATAATCTCCGAGGGCGCGGGGGAATTATCGCCGCTGCACCCGGAGAGCATCGAAGCCGCAATCAGTGCGGGAATTATCCGTGCGAATTTCTTCATTTCAGTAATCCAATCCGAGCTCGATGCGCGCGTTGAGCCAGTCCACGAACTGCCGTGCGATACGCGGTGAACGTCCGCCGCGCTTGAGTGCGAAGCGCTCCGCAGCCTGTGTAAGCTCGTTGTCGTCGATCTCTATATCCATATCCTCTGCAAGCTGCCTTACTATGTCGAAATAAATCTCGCGGTTCGGCTGTGTGAACGTGATGAACAGTCCGAAACGATCCGCAAGGGACATGCTCTCATCTACCGCGTCGCTCTTGTTTACGTCGGTCGCGGAGCGGTCTGCGTAGGTCTCCTTGATGAGCTTGCGGCGGTTGGTGGTGGCGTAGATAAGTATGTTGTCGGGGCGTGCGGAAAGGCTTCCGTCAAGCGTCGCCTTGAGTATTCCGAACCGCTCGTCGTCCTGAGTGAATGTCAGGTCGTCGATGGTGACTATGAAATGCATCGGGATATCCTTCAGCATTGCGTAAAGGTCGCCGAGGCCTGCGATCTCCGCCTTCGGAAGCTCTATCATGCGGAGCTGGTCGTACTCGTTGAGTATAGCCTTGATTGTGGAGGACTTTCCGCAGCCGCGGTCGCCGTAAAGCAGGGCGTTCTGCGCGGGGAGTCCGTTCAGGAACGCTATGGTGTTCTCTACGACCTGATTGCGCTGAAGCTCGTAATTCTTGAGGTCGGTCAGCCTGATTGGGTCGATGTGCTCGACGGGTATCAGCTTTCCGCCGCGGAATGTGAACGCCTTGTACTTTGCAAAGTCGCCGGTGCCGTTCTTCTGCGCGAACTTTATCAGGCGGTCGGCGGTGAGGGTGAACTTGCCGCTCTCATACTCAGGAAGCGCCGCGTAGTCGGCTGTCGCGCCCGCGATATCCGCAAGCGCCTTCTTTACCGCGGAGGCTGTATACTCCTTCACGATTTTCTTGATAAGCGCGATATCGTAGGCAAGCGCCTTTTTGCGCGCCTCGGTAGGCTCCTTGACTATCGCCGCGAAAAGCGGGGACTTTGAATACATGACAGCGTCGGTGAGGTACTCTCCCAGGGTCTTGCCGGTCATCAGGAGTTCGGAGCTTATGTTCGCGAATCCCATCAGGCGCTGTTCCTCGGTCTTGTCGGGATAGAGCCAGTTTATTCCGCGTGCGAACAGCACATTTTCATTGAAAAGTTCCTGGAATACCATCAGGGGTGGTATCTTTTCTTCACAGATCTTCATTTTCGTGTTCTCCTTGTTGTTCTTTTATTTTTTCTATAAGCCGCTCGAGCTGGTCGAGCGTTGTAAGCTCGCTGCACATGTCGCGGAACTTCGCCGCGCCCTTCATTCCCTTGAGGTACCACGACGCCGGACGGCGCGCTTCCTTCATTCCGACGCGCTCGCCCTTATCCTCGACTATCAGCCGGATATGCCGGCGCATTATGCCGAGTTTTTCCTCGGCGGTGGGGTCGGGGGAATAGCTCCCGGTCTCGAGGTACTCGCGTATCTGCCGGAACAGCCAAGGTCTGCCGTAGCTTCCCCTGCCGACCATCACGAGGTCGCAGCCGGTGTATTCGTACATTTCCCTGCAAAGTTCCGGGGTGGATACGTCGCCGTTTCCGATGACCGGAATGCTCACTGACTGCTTCACGGCGCGGATCACGTCCCAGTCAGCCTTCCCGGCGTAGAGCTGCGTTTTCGTGCGCCCGTGGACTGCCACCGCCGCTGCGCCGCTCTGCTCCGCGATTTTTGCTATCTCCACCGCGTTTATACTGTTTTCGTCCCAGCCGGCGCGTATCTTCACCGTCACCGGGACATGCGCGGCTTCCACCGCCGCCCTTACCACATCACCAAAAAGCTCCGGAGTTTTCATGAGCGCGCTCCCCGCGCCGCCGGAGACTATCTTCGGCATGGGGCAGCCGGAATTTATGTCGATTATGTCGGGCTGGAAACGCTCGGCGATCTCCACCGCGCCCTTCACGAACTCCGGCTCGTTCCCGAAAAGCTGCACCGCCATCGGGCGCTCCCCGGGAGTCACCGAAAGCAGCTCGGCGGTCTTTCTGTCGTTGTAGCACAAGCCCTTGCAGCTTGCCATCTCGCCGACCACATAGCAGGCTCCGTATTCCTTCGCCATGATGCGGTACGCCCTGTCGGCTACGCTCGCCATCGGAGCAAGCGCGGCGGTCTTTTCTATCTTTACGCCGCCTATATTGGTGTATTCCATCGGTTTTCCTCTCATTCTGCCGATTTTCATCAGAATTTCATTTTATTATTGTATCACAAAATGCAAAACTGTTCAAGTTCTTCTTGTAATTTTTCTTGAAATGTGATACAATGTTATGTATGTTGTACAAATAATCAGAACGGAGATATACATAAATGGATAATACAAAGAAAAGTTCCGGCTCCTCAAGGGTCGGTATCCTCGACGAGCTCCGCGGATTTGCCATAATCTGCATGGTGGTCTACCACGCCATGTACGACCTGAAATACCTGTTCGGGCTGGATATTCCGATTTTCTTCGACGGCTGGTTCGATGTGATACGTGATATCTTCGCGGGACTGTTCATATTTATTTCCGGTACGGTCTGCCGCTATTCCTCCAACAACATCAAGCGCGGCGCGCAGTGCTTCTTCATCGGCATGATAATGACCTTCGTCATGCCGTTCTTCACAAACGGAACCATCATGTTCGGGATCCTGCATTTCCTCGGCATCAGCATGATGCTATTCGGGCTGTGGCAGAAGCTTTTCGACCTGCTCCCCTCCTGGGTGGGCATAGGTGTCTGCGTTCTGCTGTTCATTCTCACGATGAACGTCCGGCTGACCTACGCAAACGGCATGATCTCCCCGGGTTACATCGGTATCCCGAATCTGTTCGCAATAAAGCTCCCGATGGAGGCTTACAATGTCGGCGTGCTGTTCCCGCTGGGACTTCACAACGCGTCGTTCAGTTCCTCGGATTACTTCCCGATGATGCCGTGGTTCTTCCTGTTCCTCGCGGGAAGCTACTTCGGAATAATCGCAAAGGCGGGAAGGCTCCCGAAATTCTGCTACCCAACCCATATCAAATGGCTCGCAACGGTCGGCAGGTACACCATCTGGATATACGTTCTCCATCAGCCGGTGCTTTATGGAATTTTCAGCCTTATATTCCATCGCTGACATTCGCAGGAAAACGTTTTTATCCAGGTTGACGATTGAGCATTTTCTGCTTACATATTAATGTGGGATTTTAATACCACAAATAAGGGCTTGCTTTTTTTCGCGAAATGTTATATAATAGTGTTCATACGAAAATGAAACAAGAGAAAGGGGACATAAATATATGAGCAACACAACTAAAACAGCCAACGAGCTGATCCCCGC
>CAMELR010000044.1 GCA_945923775.1 uncultured Clostridia bacterium
TCATTCGTTCAACAATGGTCTTACCCCTTGGCAGAAACGTATGGCTTGATTTTGGTGGAAAGTGTTACAATTTTGCTTGACAAGAACAACCCCACGCCCCGCTTCCTTTTGTACCAAAAGGAAGCGAAAATCAATTGCTGACGCAGTATTTTATCTGTTGACGAAATGACGTGAATGTGCTATAATTTCAATATACTGATTTTACAAAAAACGGAATGGAGCAACAATGTACCGAATTTACATAGCAGAGGACGACGAGAGCATCGCCGCCTCCATCGCCCGGGGGCTGTCCGCGTGGGACTTCGAGGTGCGCACTGCGTCGGATTTCAAGCGGATAGCCGACGAAATCGCGGAATACGACCCGCACCTTGTCCTGCTCGACATCACCCTTCCCTTCTACAACGGATTCTACTGGTGCAGCGAACTTCGCCGTAACAGCAAGGTCCCGGTGGTGTTCATATCCTCGGCGGCGGACAACATGAACATCGTAATGGCAATGAACATGGGCGGCGACGACTTCATCGCGAAACCCTTCGACATGTCGGTGCTGACCGCGAAGATACAGGCGCTTCTCCGGCGGACCTACGACTTCGCGGAGCAGGTCGGAGTTATCGAGCACAACGGTGCAAAGCTCAATACCTCCGAGGCGGCGCTGTACGTCGGTCAGACCCGCGTAGAGCTGACCCGCAACGAGTACCGCATACTCCAGACGCTGATGGAGAACAAGGGAAAGGTAGTCAGCCGCGAAAAGCTGATGGACAAGCTCTGGGAGACCGACTGTTTCATCGACGAGAACACGCTGACCGTCAACGTCGCAAGGCTGCGCAGAAAGCTGGAATCCGCCGGGCTTCCGGGATTCATCACGACTAAGGTAGGCATGGGGTACATCGTCGCATGAGGGCGTATCTCTACGCGCGGCGGAGAGTCATTGCGGCGTTCCTGCTGTTCGCGGCGGTGTTCGGCGTGGTGTTCTGGCTGGGGGGAGTTCCGATGGGCGCGGTCGGGTACGCCTCGGCTATATGCGGAGTTCTGGCGCTTGCTTTCGGCTGCGTTGATTTTCTGAGGTTCCGGCAGAGATGCGCCGTGCTGAAAAAGCTCCAGGACGAAATAACCGTTTCCGTCGATAACCTCCCGGAGCCGCAGAACGCTGCTGAGGAGGGATACGCGGAGCTTCTCAGGGTGCTGTTCCGCAGCCGCGCGGAGCTTCAGGAGCACTGCGAGCAGAGCATTTCCGACATGACGGACTACTACACGATGTGGGCGCACCAGATAAAAACTCCCATCGCGGCAATGAGGCTCTCGCTGGCGGAGCAGGACTCCCCGGAGAGCCGCTCCCTCGCCGAGGAGCTGACGCGGATAGAGCAGTACGTTGAGATGGTGCTGTGCTACATCAGGCTCGAGAGCAGCGACACCGACTACGTTATAAAGGAATGCCGCCTGGAGGACATCGTAAAATCCGCGGTGCGGAGGTTCTCCGGGCAGTTCATTCGCAAGAAGCTGACCCTCCGGATGAGCGGGCTTGACTGCATGGTGCTGACCGACGAAAAGTGGCTGCTGTTCGTGATAGGGCAGGTGCTGTCCAACGCGGTGAAGTACACCCGCACCGGCGGAATAACGATAACCTGCGAAAACGACGTTCTGAAAATACAGGACACCGGTATCGGCATAGCCCCGGAGGACCTCCCGAGGATATTCGAGAAGGGCTACACCGGGTGCAACGGCAGGTCGGACATGAAGGCGAGCGGGCTGGGGCTGTACCTTTGCAGGCAGATATGCGGCAGGCTGGGTCACAGGATAACGGCGGAAAGCAGCGGCGGCACGTCGGTTTTCATCGACCTGCGCCGCAGCGGGGTCGACCTGCGGGAATAATTCCTGCGGCATTACAAAAGTGTAAGACAGATGTAAGCCGTTTCGATTGCGGTCCTTCCGGGAAAATGCTAGAATAAATACAGACGGAAACGGCGCGCACTCCAAAACATGACCTTCCCCTGAAAACCACCGCGCGCCGGGTCTGTCGGAAAGGAAGGACGAAATGCCGATATTAGAGATAACAGGTCTCAGAAAGACCTACACCACACGCCTCGGCGGAAACCGCGTGGAAGCGCTGAAGAACGTCAGCTTCACTGCGGAGCCGGGGGAATACATCGCGATAATGGGCGAGAGCGGCTCCGGAAAGACCACGCTGCTGAATATCCTCGCGGCGCTCGACAAGCCGACCGGGGGCAGCGTTATCCTCGATGGAATGGACCTCGCGAAGATAAAGGAATCGAAGCTCGCGGATTTCCGCCGGGACAATCTGGGGTTCGTGTTCCAGGAGTTCAACCTGCTGGATACGTTCACGGTGCGGGACAACATACTGCTCCCGCTGGTGCTGAGGGGCGAGAAGTACCCCGCCATGCAGCCGAAGCTTAGCTCCACTGCGGAGCTGCTCGGGATATCCGCGCTGCTCGACAAGTACCCCTACGAGATATCCGGCGGTCAGAAGCAGCGCACCGCCGCAGCCCGGGCGATGATAACCGAGCCGAAGCTGCTCCTCGCGGACGAGCCGACCGGCGCCCTCGACAGCAGAAGCTCCGACGAGCTGCTCGCGCTTTTCGCGGAGATAAACCGCCGCGGTCAGACGATACTGATGGTGACTCACTCGGCGAAGGCGGCTAGCCGCGCGAAGCGGGTGCTGTTCATCAAGGACGGCGCGGTGTTCCACCAGCTCTACCGCGGGAACTGCTCCGACGACGAATTCTACCGCCGCATAACCGACGCGCTCACGCTGCTGTCCTCCTCCGGGGAGCCGCAGAGCCTCCGTATAAAGAGGGAGGGCGCGGAATGAAGCTCTATTTCAGACTTGCCGCCGGCGGTATCCGCAGAAACTCCAGACTGTACGTCCCGTACATCATGACCTGCTCGCTGATGGTGATGATGTACTACATCACCGACGCGCTCTCCGGCGACGGAATGCTCAGCGCGATGCGCGGCGGCGACGTCATGCAGGAGATGATGATAATAGGCAAGGTGGTCATGGCTCTGTTCGCCGCTATCTTCCTGTTTTACACCAACTCGTTTCTGATAAAGAGCCGCATGCGCGAATTCGGGCTATACAACATTCTCGGCATGGGAAAGAGCGGCATAGCCCGGGTCATGACCTGGGAAACGCTGATGGTCTACGTTATCTCCATGGTGTTCGGACTTGGCTCCGGTATCCTCTTTTCAAAGCTCGCGGAGCTCCTCGCAGTAAAGATCGTGCAGGGCGACGCGGCTTATCAGTTCTCCGTCAGCGGACCGGCTGCCGCCGCTTCGCTGATACTGTTCGCCGTTATCTTCCTGCTGATATACCTCAACGTTCTGCGGCAGGTGTTCTTCTCAAAGCCCGTGGAGCTTCTCCGCTCGGAGAACTCCGGAGAAAAGCCCCCGAAGGCTAACTGGTTTGCAGCAGTCCTCGGAGCGCTCATGCTCGGGCTGGCGTACTTCATGGCGGTCACGATAGAGGAGCCGCTCAGCGCTATCCTCGCGTTCATGGCGGCTGTTCTCCTCGTTATCGCCGCGACCTACCTGCTGTTCGTGGCTGGCTCGGTGGTGCTGTGCAAGGTGCTCCAGAAGAACAAGGGGTACTACTACAAGACCAACCACTTCATCTCCGTGTCGCAGATGTCCTACCGCATGCGGAAGAACGGCGCCGGGCTTGCTTCTATATGCATTCTCAGCACGATGGTGCTGGTGACGCTCTCCACCACTATCTGCCTTTACACGGGCGAGGAGCAGATACTCTGCCAGCGCTATCCCCGGGATATGGTCACGATGGCGTACGGACTTCCGGAGGAAGAAATTCCGGCGTTCCGCGAAAGCATAGGCGCGCTCGCTGAAAAGCACGGAGCCTCCCCGGAGAACGTGCTCGCCTACTCCTACGCCGACCTTTCCGGCGCTGTGATAGGAAACCGCCTGGATATGGCGCGGGGGAATTCCGACGACGTATCCCTCGACCTGCGCTCGGTATACGTCGTGCCGATAGCCGACTACAACGCGCTCTACGGCACGGATATCCGGCTTGCGGACGGCGAGGCGGCGGCGTACTTCAAGGGCAAGGGCTTCGGCTGCGACGAGATCCAGCTCGACGACTGGGGAAGCTACCGCATAACGCAGCGGCTCGGCGAATTCACGATAACCGGCACGGACTCCGCGACTATCTACGACACGATATACCTTTTCGTGAAGAACTGGTCCGACCTCGAGAGCCTGAACGATTATCAGAACCGCCTCACCGACGAGTACGGCGGAATACGCTCGAACATGGTGTACTACTACTGCTTCGACCTTGACTGCGGCGAGGATTCCCAGCTCGACCTCTACTACGAAATGGAATACGGAGACGTGGAGTTACCGTTCCACTTCGAGAGGCTCAAAACCGAATGCCGCGCCCGCGACCACGAGGAATTCCTCGGGCTTTACGGCGGACTGTTTTTCCTCGGAATACTGTTCGGCGGGGTATTTATCCTGGCGGCGGTGCTTATAATGTACTACAAGCAGATAAGCGAGGGCTTCAACGACCGCGCGCGGTTCGACATTCTCCGCAAGGTCGGCATGAACGACCGCGAGATACGCCGCGCGGTGAACTCCCAGGTGCTGACGGTGTTCTTCGCGCCGCTTATCGCCGCGGGGATACACATGGCGTTCGCTTTCCCGCTGCTGACCAAGATACTCGGTCTGTTCAGCATGAGGGACGCCGGATTCCTCGCGATAGTTACGCTGATATGCTTCGCGGTGTTCGCCGCGCTGTATGTCGCGGTATACGCGCTGACCTCCCGCAGCTACTACAGGATAGTCAGCGGAAACAACAGATGAGGCGCGCTGTACGGGGACTGTGCTTCGCACTGCTGGCGGTGGCGGCAGTCCCGGCGGGAGCGTGCTTCGGAGTGCTGTGGGCGGTGTTCCGGCTCACGGACGTTATACTCAGAAAGACGGAAAGGAGCAACGATGAAGGCTAAACACATAGTTATCCGGGTTATACTGCTCGTACTTATCTCGCTGCTGTCGCTGGCGCTGACGGCGGTCGGAGTGTTCGCAGTGCTCGGGTGGAACATGCACTCGGAGGCGGTCGAGGCAAGGCCTGTGCGGCAGGTCTACGCGGACGCTTCCGCCGACGAGCATTTCGTGAGTTACGACGAACTCCCGGAATTCTATGTGAATGCAGTCACCGCCACCGAGGACCGCGATTTCTGGGGTCACAGCGGCATCGACCCTTCCGCGATAGTCCGGGCGCTGCTCCACGACATCGCCGCGATGGATTTCGCGGAGGGCGGGAGCACCATCACCATGCAGACCGCAAAGAACATCTACTACACGCAGGATAAGCGCTTCGAGCGCAAGGCGGCGGAGGTATTCACGGCGTTCGAGCTGGAAGATAAGCTCAGCAAGGAGCAGATATTCGAGCTGTACGTCAACACGATATACTTCGGAAGCAATTATTACGGGATCTACGCGGCTTCCATGGGGTACTACGGAGTCCCCCCGCAGGAGCTCACAGACCAGCAGTGCGCGGTCCTTGCGGGTATACCGCAGGCTCCGAGCGTGTACTCCCCGGATAATTCCCAGGAGCTTGCCGACCAGCGCGCGGAACAGGTGCTGAACTCCATGCGGGAATGCGGATACTTGAGTTAATTCGGAATTCGGAATTAGGAATTCGGAATTATGGTGCCGCCTTCGGCGGGTTATTTCAAATGACGGGCAGGCTGCGAGGTCTGCCCGTTTTTGTTGAGATTTATAGGTTGTGCTGTTAACTTCGGGACAGGCGGCTCGAAATTTAAACCAGCCGCATAATCAACAGCCTGTCAGCTTTTCAACTTCCAACAATTTAAAATCCGCGCGAAGCGCGCACCTTAATTCAGAATTCAACAATCCCCTCCCCTTTCAGCAGATGGAAAACAAAAACAGGGCCGCATTACTGCGACCCTGTAATTTTATATCCGAATATTACTTAACGAAGGGGTTCTCGGACGGATACAGCATGCCCTTGGGCTGGTTGAATCCGATGTCCTTGATACCGAGGTAACGGAACAGGTCGAACAGGAGCTTTCCGTAGTGGCCGAACGCTACCGCGCCGTGGTGCGGATAACGCTTCTCAACTAAAACGTGACGGTAGAAGCGTCCCATCTCAGGAATAGCGAAGATGCCGATGCCGCCAAAGGAACGAGTAGGCACGTCGAGGATCTCGCCCTCTGCGATGTATGCGCGGAGCTCTCCCTCGCTGTCGCACTGTAAGCGGTAGAATGTGATGTCGCTTGCTGCGATGTCGCCCTCGAGGGTGCCTCTTGTGAAGTCAGGATCGCTGCCAGCGGGTTCAAGCAGGCGGTGCTGAATGAGCTGGTACTTGACCGCGCGTGTGGAACACATCTTGCACTCGGGTGTGTTTCCGCAGTGGAAGCCCATGAACGTATCGGTGAGCTTGTAATCGTACTTGCCCTTGATGTCCTCGTCGTATATGTACTGGGGAACGGAGTTGTTGATATCAAGCAGCGTAACTGCGTCAGCGGAAATGCACAGACCGATGTATTCGCTCAGCGCGCCGTAGATATCTACCTCGCAGGATACCGGGATACCGCGGCTTACAAGGCGGCTGTTTACGTAGCAGGGCTCAAAGCCGAACTGGGACGGGAACGCAGGCCAGCACTTGTCTGCAAATGCAACGTACTTCTTGGAGCCTTTGTGCTTCTCTGCCCAGTCTAAAAGGGTCAGCTCGAACTGAGCCATACGTCTGTTGAGGTCGGAGTAATAGTTGCCCTCGCCCATTTCCTTCGCCATATCAGCGCATACGCCGTCGATCCTGGGATCGTTCTCGTGCTCCTTGAAGGAAACCAGCAGATCCAGCTCGGAGTTCTCCTCGATCTCAACGCCTAACTCGTATAAGCCCTTGATAGGAGCGTTGCATGCGAAGAAGTCCTGCGGACGCGGACCGAAGGTGATGATCTTTAAGTTCTTTACGCCTACGATGGCTCTTGCTACGGGTACGAAGTCCCTGATCATCTTTACGATGTCGTCGCTGGTGCCAACGGGGTACTCGGGGATAAAGCCCTTGAGGTGGCGCATGCCCAGGTTGTAGGAGCAGTTCAGCATGCCGCAGTAAGCGTCGCCTCTGCCGTTGATCATGTCGCCGTCGCCCTCTGCCGCTGCAACGAACATGCAGGGACCGTCAAAGTTCTTTGCGATAAGGGTCTCGGGGGTCTCAGGACCGAAGTTTCCGAGGAACACTACTAATGCGTTGCACTCCGCCTTCTTTACGTCCTCGACAGCCTTCAGCATGTCAAGCTCGTTCTCAACTGTAACGGGACATTCGTAGATTCCCTCGCCGTAAGCGCTTACGATTGCCTTGCGGCGGCTTTCGGATAAAGCGATGGGGAAGCAGTCGCGGGATACGGCAACTATGCCAAGCTTGATTTCAGGAATGTTGTTCATAGGTTTTATCCTCTCATCATTTATATTCCGGGAATACACCTGTCAAACCGGCGGGAAAGCCTCAGATCCCACGTCATACAGAGCGGCGGCGAATATAAGATTTTACCGACGGACAGTGTATACCCTTATGTTTACGTTTATAGAATATCACAAAAAATTTGATTTGTCTAGTGTTTTTTTGTCGCATTCATGCAAAATCTGCCCAAAAAACGCCGAATGAGTTATAATAAAGTTTACTTTGTGGGTATTTTGTGTTATAATCTCATCAGGCGGCGCTCAAAGACCGCTATAGTACTACACAGAAGAAAGAAGCAATATCAATGAACAAGGATCTAACAGTAGGGAGCCCGGGAAGATCGCTGATAATGTTCACCATACCGCTGTTCATCAGCGTTATGTTCCAGCAGATGTACAACATCGCGGACAGCGTTATCGCGGGCAAGTTCGCCGGTGAGGACGCCCTCGCCGCCATCGGAGCCAGCTACCCCATAACCATGATCTTCATGGCGGTGGCGGTCGGCTGCCAGATAGGCTGCTCGGTAGTCATAAGCAAGCACTTCGGCGCGGGCAACATGCCGATGACCAAGACCTGCATTTCCACCGCGCTCATTTCAGGCACCGTGCTTTCCGCGGTGCTCACCGTTATCGGCGTGCTTTTCAGCGGAGTTTTCATGCAGTGGGTGCAGACCCCTGACAACATCTTCGACGACGGCTGCCTGTACCTCATGATTTACACCGGCGGGTTCGTGTTCCTGTTTATCTACAACGTCGTCACGGGTATCTTCAACTCCCTCGGCGACAGCAAGACCCCGCTCTACCTGCTCATCGGAAGCTCCGTCGGCAACGTTATCCTCGACTGCGTTTTCATCATTCCGCTCCAGATGGGAGTCGCAGGCGCCGCCTGGGCTACCTTCATCGCGCAGGGAGCCGCATGCCTGCTCGCGCTGTTCCTGCTGCTGCGCCGCGTTAAGTCCATGAACATTTCCGGCGGCAGGCTGTTCAGCGGAGCCGCCCTCGCAGATATATGCAAGGTCGCTGTCCCCAGCGTGCTTCAGCAGAGCTTCATCTCCGTCGGCAACCTGTTCATTCAGTATATGGTCAACGGATTTGGTTCGTCGGCTATCGTCGCCGGTTACTCTGCGGCAATAAAGCTCAACACCTTCGCCATCACCTGCTTCACCACCATCGGAAACGGCATGTCCAGCTTCACCGCGCAGAACATCGGCGCAAACAAGCCGGAGCGTATCAAGCAGGGATTCCGCTCGGTGCTCATCTTTTCACTCGCTACCGCGCTGGTTTTCTTCCTGCTGTTCTTCCTGCTCAATCAGCCGCTGCTGTCGCTGTTCATGAACGAGGACGGCTCGCAGCTCGCTATGGATACCGGCGTCGACTTCCTCCGGATAGTCGCTCCGTTCTACTTCATCGTGTGCCTGAAACTCCTCTGCGACGGAGTCCTCCGCGGCAGCGAGAGCATGGGCTGCTTCATGGCGGCGACCTTCACCGACCTTATACTCCGCGTTATCCTCGCCGCGATACTCTCCAACGCGATGAACGACGTTACCGGTATCTGGTACTCCTGGCCGGGAGCCTGGGCTGTCGCTACGGTGATGTCCGTTGCATTCTACAAATCCGGGATCTGGGCTAAGAAGCTCAGAACCCTCACCCCCGAGGCTGAAAAGGAAGAGATCGCCGAGGATGAACTCGTGGACGAAATACTTGAAGAACATGTCGATATGACCCCTGACAAATAAAAGGAGGCTATATGAGAAGCTGCGGAATACTAATGCACATTTCCAGCCTGCCGTCTCCGTACGGCATAGGAACATTCGGGACGGAAGCCGAAAAATTCGCCGACTGGCTCAAGGAAGCAGGTCAGAAGTACTGGCAGGTGCTGCCGACAGGCCCCACCGGCTACGGCGATTCCCCCTACCAGCCGTTTTCCTCCTTCGCGGGGAATCCCCTGCTCATCGACCTTGACGAGCTTGTGGAGCACGGCTACCTCGCAAAGAAGTCCCTCGACAACTCCGACTACGGCGCCGACCCGTCCTATGTTGACTTCGACATCGTGAACCGCAACAAGACCGCCCTCCTGCGGGAAGCCTTCGCGGGGTTCACCGACGACGTGGGCTACACCTCGTTCGTCATCGAGGAGCAGGACTGGCTCGACGACTACGCGCTTTTCATGGCGCTGAAGGACAAATTCGGCGGCAGACCCTGGTCCGACTGGGACGACGACATCAAGCTCCGCGAGCCGGAGGCAGTCAAGCGCTGGACCGAGGAGCTCAAGGACGACATCAAGTTCTACAAGTTCGTGCAGTATATCTTCTACCGCCAGTGGGACAGATTCCACCGCTACTGCAACAAGAACGGCATACAGCTCATCGGCGATATCCCGATATACGTCTCCCCAGACTGCGCGGACGTCTGGGCGCAGCCCGAGCTGTTCGAGCTTGACGAAAAGCGCGTTCCCAAGCGCGTTGCGGGAGTTCCGCCGGATTACTTCTCCGCCACCGGTCAGCTCTGGGGGAACCCCCTCTACAACTGGGAGGAAATGCACAAGACCGGCTACAAGTGGTGGCTCAAGCGCATAGGCAAGTCAAAGGAGAACTTCGACATGCTGCGCATCGACCACTTCCGCGCCTTCGACACCTACTACGCTATCCCCTACGGTCACAAGACCGCCGAGAACGGCGTCTGGGAAAAAGGCCCCGGCATGGAGCTGTTCAACGCGATAAAGAACGACCTCGGCGACGTCAACATCATCGCGGAGGATCTCGGCGATATCTTCGACAGCGTGAAGGAGCTCCTGCGCGACACCGGATTCCCCGGAATGCGCGTGCTCCAGTTCGGGTTCAACCCGGATAACACCGATAACGACCATCTCCCGCACAACTACCCGAAAAACTGCTGTGCCTACACCGGCACCCACGACAACTCCACAATAATGCAGTGGTACCGCGAAGCCGACCCGAAGTCCCGGGCGATGGCGCGGAGGTACGTAAAGCCCCGGCTGTTCGAGCGGTTCAGCGCCGCCTGCGTGCGTATTGTCTACGCCAGCCCGGCGGATCTCGCGATTATCCCCATGCAGGATATCCTCGGGCTTGGAGCCGACGCGCGCATGAACGTCCCCTCCACCGTCGGCGGGAACTGGAAGTGGAGAATGCTCCCGGGTAAGCTCACCGCGTCCCGCGCAAAAAAGCTCCGCGGCCTTGCGGACACCTATTTCAGATAAACAGCGCCCCTCTGTGCAGAACAGAGGGGTGATTTGCGGAGGAAAAAATGCAGATAAAAACCCAGCGCCTGACCCTTGAGCCTCTCGGAACAAAATTCCTGGAATCCACCCACGCCTACGCCTCCGACCCGGAGCTTACCAGGCTGATGGTGTTCCTGCCCACCGACGACCTCGCGGAAACGGAGCGCTACCTCAAAAAGTGCGAAGCCGAAGCCGCAAAGGAGCGTCCGCAGTTCTACGAGACGGCGGTGCTGCTGGACGGCAGGCACATCGGCTCGGTCAGCGCGTACCTCGAGGAAAACGGCACGGCATGGGAGCTGGGCTGGATAATCTCCCGGGAGGCTCAGGGCTGCGGCTACGCCGCTGAGGCGGCGCGCGCCCTGATGGAATACTGCCTTGAAAACACCGGGGTACGCCGCTTCATCGCGCACTGCGACAGCGAGAATTCCGCTTCACAGCGCGTTATGCAGAAGCTGGGGCTTCACTTTGTGGAGAAGCACTCCGGCAGAAAAAACCGAGGCTCCGACGAGGTGCGCAGCGAAATGCTGTTTGAGCGCGTGTTCTGAAGCCGCTCGGATTCTCGGGCTTCCCCGCCGTGAACGATTCTGCACCGTTTCCGACTATCAGCGATTCGGGCTTCTGTATTTTATATACAAATCCGCATGTACCTGACGTTTACATATGTCAAATTGATATACGAGGCATTCAAAATTCAGATTATACTTTTTTTCATCTACGTATTATAATATACTAGGCGGCATTATGCGCCGTATCATGCACAAAAATTGTTACATATGTTGCGGAGGCGGTCAGTTATGAGCGGAAATGGCTTCCATGGGCAGATGTCGGATAAATTCCGGTCGGCGGTGTTCATCATTCTTTCCGGAGGATTCCAGGACGCCTACACCTATTGCTGCCGCGGCGGAGTTTTCGCCAACGCCCAGACCGGCAACATCGTGCTTATGTCCTCGGCGCTGTTTCGCGGGGACTGGCAGTCCGTCGTGAAGTACCTCGTGCCGGTGATGTCGTTCCTGCTGGGGATCGCGGTGGCTGAGCTGGTTCACGTACACTACCGCAGACAGGAGAAGATACACTGGCGGCAGATAGTCCTCATCGAGGAAATGCTGCTGCTGTTCATCGTGGGGTTCATTCCGGGGACGCTCGACCCGCTTGCCAACGCGCTTGTGTCGTTCGTGTGCGCGCTCCAGGTGCAGACCTTCCACAAAATACACGGTCAGCCCTACGCCAGCACGATGTGCATAGGCAACATGCGCAGCGGCATGGAATCCCTGGTGGCGTACTTCCGCAGCCGCGACCATGAGACCCTCGTAAAGTCGCTGACCTACTTCGGGGTCATCGGCGTGTTCGCCGCAGGAGCCGGAATCGGCAGCGTGCTTTCGCAGTTGATGGGCCACGGAATAATCTGGGTTTGCTGCGGTCTGCTCTCGGTTAGCTTCTGCCTGATGTTCATTCACGAAAAACAGGAGCAGTGACCCGCACTTTGCAGACAATTTATCCCATTGCATTCTTAACGCAACGATCACCGCAGAAATGCGGATAATATATAAAGACACATAAAGAAAGGAGAAACTTTATGAGCAAAAAGAAACGCGCAGTATTCATCGTCGTATGGGTCGCGCTGATGGTCATAGTGCTTGTTGCGGCGCTCCTGGTGGGCGGCAGCAGCGAGTCCGAGTCCATCAAGGTGGTCATGCGCGACGCGGTGCTGCACGGAACGAATAAGGTCAGCCTTTTCGGTATCAAGGACGTCAACCCGGCGTATATCTCATCGCTGATAGTGTGCGGGGCGCTCCTTGTTTTCGCGGCTGTTATCCGGATATTCGTGATACCTAAGTTTAAAATGGTTCCGGGGAAGTTCCAGATGCTGCTCGAGCAGCTCGTCAGCTTCTTTGACAACCTCGCCAAGACCAGCAGCCCCCATAAGAACTCGTTCCTCGGGGCTTATGTGTTCGCAGCGGGCGTTTACATCTTCGTGGGGACCCTGTTCGAGCTGTTCGGCATTCAGGCGCCGACCACCGCAGGAGGTACGATTTCCCTCCCGGCTCCGCTGTCTGACATCAACGCCGCTATCATGCTCGGCTGCCTGTCCTACCTCGTGATCCTCAGCGGAGGCATCGCGGGCGCAAAGATCAAGGGCGTCGGCAGGACCCTCAAGGAGTTCTCGCTGCCCATCTCAATGAGCTTCCGTCTTTTCGGCGCGCTGCTCAGCGGTCTGCTCGTCACCGAGCTGGTTTACTACAACATCAGCCTGAGCTTCGTTCTCCCGGTATTCGTGGGGATCATGTTCACGCTGCTGCACGCGCTTATTCAGGCGTACGTCCTGACTATGCTCACGGCAATGTTCTACGGCGAGGTTTCCGAACCTCCCGTCAAGGCGATAAAAAAGCGCCTTTCCAAATCAACCAACAAATAATTTTTACTGAACAATGGAGGATACGATCATGAAGAGATCTGTTAAGAAATTAGTAGTTTGCGGAATCATTGCGCTGATGGTATGCGCACTTTGCAGCCTGGTAGCTTTCGCTGCCGCAGATAAGCCCGAGCCCGCTCCCCAGGACGGCACAAGCGTTTCCCAGGAGGCTGAGACGAACAGCGCCGCTGATTCCACCGGCAGCAAGGCTATCGCAGCGGGTATCTGCGTAGGTATCGCAGCATGCGGCGCCGGCATAGGCATGGGTCTTACCACCGCGAAGTCCTCTGAAGGCATCTCCCGCCAGCCCGAGGCTGCGGACAAGATCCGTACCAACATGATGCTTGGTCTGGTATTCATTGAGACCGCGATCATTTACGCCCTGGTAGTTGCAATCCTCATCATCTTCGTACTGTAAGGGGGTAATTTTATGGGAATCCCTCTGAATGTAGACTGGCAGCAGATCCTGCTGCATCTGTTCAACTTCATTATCCTCTTCGGCGGACTCTGGCTGCTGCTCTACAAGCCGGTGAAGAACTTCATGGCAAAGCGCGAGGCTTACTACAAGGATATGGACAAGGCTGCCGCCGACAAGCTCGCAGCCGCTGAAAACGAGCAGCAGAAGTACTCCGGACTTATCGAGAAGGCTCAGGACGAAGCCGCAGAGCTCAAGAAGAAGGCTATGGCGGACGCCGACGCCGCTGCGAAGGCTCACCTCGATGAAGCCGAGCAGGAGAAGCAGCGTATACTCGCCGACGCAAAGAGAGCCGCGCTCGCCGAGAAGAACAAGGTGCTTCAGGAAGCAAACGCGCAGATCGAGGAAATGGTATCCGCTGCGGTCGACAAGCTGCTCGTACCTGCCGGAAGCGCATACGACAGCTTTGACAGCGCTGAGTCCGACGACCCCGGAAAGGAGTAATGACTGATGACAGAACACGAGATCAGAAAAGTCGAGGTCGAAGCGTTCGTATACAGCCGTGAAACTCCCACGGACGAACAGCTCAAAAAGGTTCAGGACTTCCTCGAGAAGAAGTACAACGCCGCAGTAGCAGTCATTCCGAAGCAGGACGACAGCGTGCGCGACGGCTTCCGCATCGAGATAGGCACCTCCACCTACAAGTGGAACCTCGACCGCATATTCGACTGGAGCGCCGAGGGCCGCGCAAAGCAGCTCAAGCAGAGCATTTCCGAGGCTATCCGCGGCAAGCAGGACGTCCTGCCGATGATCCGCCAGGCGATAGAGGACTTCGAGCCTGTCCCGAAGGACGAGGAGGTCGGCACGGTGCTCACCGTCGGCGACGGAATCGCGACCATCAGCGGACTCGAGGACGCCGAGTACGGCGAGATACTGCTGTTCGAATGCGGTATCAAGGGCATGATTCTCGACCTCAAGGAGGACGAGATAGGCTGCGTAATCTTCGGAGATGAGAGCGAGATAACCGAGGGCAGCATGGTGCGCCGCACCAAGAAGGTCGCTGGTATCCCGGTCGGCGAGGCGTTCATGGGACGCGTAATCAACGCACTGGGCGAGCCGGTCGACGGCAAAGGCCCGATAACCCAGGAGGACTACTACCCGATAGAGAACCCCGCCCCCGGCATCATCGACCGCCAGCCGGTCAACCGCCCGATGGAGACCGGTCTGCTTTCGATAGACTCCATGTTCCCTATAGGCAGAGGTCAGCGTGAGCTGATAATCGGCGACCGCCAGACCGGCAAGACCGCAATCGCACTGGACACTATCCTCAACCAGAAGGGCAAGGGAGTAGTCTGCATTTACGTTGCTATCGGTCAGAAGGCGTCCTCCGTGGCGCAGCTCGCCGAGAACCTCCGCAAGCACGGCGCGATGGATTACACGATAATCGTAAACGCGACCGCCAGCGACTCCGCAACGCTTCAGTACATCGCGCCCTACTCCGGCTGCGCAATGGGCGAGTTCTTCATGAACCACGGCAAGGACGTCCTCATAGTTTACGACGACCTTTCCAAGCACGCGGTAGCTTACCGTACGCTGAGCCTCCTGCTGGAGCGCTCCCCTGGACGTGAGGCGTATCCCGGCGACGTATTCTACCTGCATTCACGTCTGCTGGAGCGTTCCGCGCACCTCTCCGACGCGCTCGGCGGCGGCAGCATGACCGCCCTCCCGATAGTCGAGACCCAGGCGGGCGACGTTTCCGCGTATATCCCTACCAATATAATCTCCATCACAGATGGTCAGATATTCCTTGAGAGCGACCTGTTCCACTCCGGTCAGCGCCCGGCTGTAAACGTCGGACTGTCGGTATCCCGTGTGGGCGGCGCGGCTCAGACAAAGGCAATGAAGAAGGCGACCGGCGCTATCCGTCTCGACCTCGCACAGTACCGCGAGATGGAAGTTTTCATGCAGTTCTCCAGCGACCTGGACGAGGCTACCAAGAAGCAGCTCCGCTACGGTCAGGGTCTGATGAGACTGCTCCGCCAGAAGCAGTACAACCCCTACAAGCAGCACGAGCAGGTCATTCTGCTGACCGCCGCTATGGGTCACATCTTCCAGGACGTCCCGGTGGACAAAATACCGCAGTTCAGCCGTGACCTGCTGGATTCCGCAGCTTCGGAGATACCCGACCTCTGCGAGAAGATAGACCGCACCGGAGAGACCTCCGAGGAGGAGAGAGAGTCCCTGCTCGGCTTCGCAAAGCGCTTTCTGGAGCGTAACGGCGGTTAAGGCGGTGCGCTATGGCTAACACGAAAGAGATTAAGGACCGCATTAAAAGCGTCCGGGATACTCAGAAGATAACCAACGCGATGTACCTGATAGCCTCCACGAAAATGCGCAAGGCAAAGTCGGAGCTGGACCACACCCGCCCCTACTTCGAGGCGATAAAGGGCGAGATAAAGCGTATCTTCCGTACCTCGAAGAAGGACGCGGAGAGCCGCTGGTTCTATCCCGAGGACGGCGGCCACTCACTGACGGGTCCGTACGCCTGCCTGGTAGTTACCGCAGACAAGGGACTTGCCGGAATGTACAACCAGAACGTTATACGCGAGGCTGAGAAGCTGCTGAAGGAACACCCCGCTACGAAGCTCTTCGTAGTCGGCGAGTACGGACGGCAGTACTTCGCGCACCACGGCATACCCGTGGAGCGGAGCTTCCTCTACACGGCGCAGAATCCTACGATGCACCGCGCCCGTGAGATAACCGATATCCTGCTCGACCTGTTCGAGCGTAACGAGGTATGCAAGATATTCGTGGTCTACACGGATATCCGCAACGGAATGTTCGAGGAGGCAAAGACCGAGCGTCTGCTGCCGTTCCACAGAAAGGTATTCGCGGACAACACCACCGAGAAGGCGGTAGCAAGACCGTTCGAGTTCACTCCGTCGATAACCGCGGTGCTGGAAACTCTGGTTCCGAGCTACGTTTCGGGATACATCTACAGTGCGCTGGTCGACAGCTTCTGCGCTGAGCAGAACGCGCGAATGACCGCGATGAACTCCGCCAACCAGAACGCGGAGAAGCTGCTGGGCGAGCTGTCCGTGCAGTACAACCGCTCAAGACAGGCTGCGATAACGCAGGAGATAACCGAGATATCCTCCGGCGCAAAGGCGCAGAAGAGGAAGCTGGCAAAGAAGAAAAGTGAGGAGGCGTGCGGACATTGAACACAGGTAAGATAACACAGATATCCGGACCAGTTATAGACTGCAGGTTCGCTCCGGGCGAACTGCCTAAGATAAAAGAAGCGCTGACCGTCAACGTAAGGGGCGCACAGCGCGTTATGGAAGTCGCACAGCATACAGGAAAGGACAGAGTCCGCTGCATACTGCTGGGCGCAAGCGAGAACCTCGCAAGAGGCATGGAGGTCACAGCCACCGGAAGGGCGATAAGCGTGCCGGTCGGCGACCGTACTTTAGGACGCATGTTCAACGTACTCGGTGAGCCGATAGACGGCGAGGGCGACCTCTCCGACGGCGAGCGCTGGGAGATACACCGCAAGGCTCCGGGATTCGAGGAGCAGCAGCCGGTGGCTCAGGTGCTCGAGACCGGTATCAAGGTAATAGACCTGCTGGAGCCGTACCCCAAGGGCGGTAAGATAGGTCTGTTCGGCGGCGCGGGCGTCGGCAAGACGGTGCTTATTCAGGAGCTTATCCACAACGTTGCGATGGAGCACGGCGGCTACTCGGTATTCACCGGCGTCGGCGAGCGCAGCCGTGAGGGTAACGACCTCTGGAACGAAATGCGCGAGAGCGGAGTTTCCGACAAGACCGCGCTGGTATTCGGTCAGATGAACGAGTCCCCGGGCGTGCGTATGCGCGTGGCTCTGTCGGGACTTACGATGGCGGAGTACTTCCGCGACGTGCAGCATAAGGACGTGCTGCTGTTCATCGACAACATATTCCGTTTCGTACAGGCAGGCTCCGAGGTATCCACGCTGCTGGGCAGAATGCCTTCCGCAGTAGGCTACCAGCCGACCCTTTCCGAGGAAATGGGCGCTCTCCAGGAGCGTATCACCTCCACGAGGAGCGGTTCCGTTACCTCCGTACAGGCGGTATACGTTCCGGCGGACGACCTTACCGACCCGGCTCCGGCTACGACGTTCACACATCTGGACGCCACCACGGTTCTGAGCCGTAAGATAGCCGAGCAGGGTATTTACCCGGCTGTCGACCCGCTTGCCTCCACATCGAGGATCCTCGAGGCCGATATAGTCGGCGCCGACCACTACGAGACCGCGAGAACGGTCCAGGAGATACTCCAGAAGTACAACGAGCTTCAGGATATCATCGCGATACTGGGTATGGACGAGCTTTCCGACGAGGATAAGCAGGTAGTCACCAGAGCGAGAAAGATACAGCGTTTCCTGGCACAGCCGACCCACGTTGCGGAGAAGTTCACGGGTATCCCGGGAATCTACGTTCCGCTGACGGAGACGATAAAGGGCTTCCAGGCGATAATCTCCGGCGACATGGATAAGTACCCGGAGGCTGCGTTCTACAATGTCGGCACCATCGACGATGTGGTAGAAAAGGCTGCAAAGCTGTAAGGGGTGCGGCATGAACACATTCAAGACGCATATACTGGCGGCTTCCAACACGTTCTATGAGGGCGAGTGCGAGTCGCTGATAGTTCCGACTGCCGACGGGCAGTACGGCATACTTGCGGGTCACTGCGACATAATCAGCGCGGTGGTACCCGGCAAGATGACCTACCGGGTACCCGGCGGTGAAAACCAGATAGCGGCGGTGTCCGGCGGGCTTGTGAAGGTCGAGGACGGCGAGGTGCTGGTGCTGGTAGATTCGGCGGAGCGCCCCGAGGAGATCGACGCCAACCGTGCGCGGGAAAAGGCGGCGGCGGCTAAGGAGGCTATGCTCCAGAAGCGGAGCATACGCGAGTTCCACGCGGCGCAGATGACCCTTGCAAGGGCTACAGTCCGGCTGAAGGTCAAGAGCGTTAACCAACAGCCATGAATTCAGTTTGGGATCATGGCGGCTTCGGCGATTAAAACGAGTTATGGGCAGGCTGAGAGCCTGCCCTTTTTGCTATAAACTATAATTTAGCGGCTGCATGTTAACCACCGCGTCAGCAATTAAAGTTTTCGCTCAAGCCTTTTTCAAAAGGCTTGCGAGTCAAGGGCAGAGCC
>CAMELR010000045.1 GCA_945923775.1 uncultured Clostridia bacterium
GTGTTTATTATATCACTTTGGGGGTGGGTGTTACAACTTTATTATAGCACGTCAGAGCGTGTCGTTTGCGGAAGCTCAAAGGCGCGTTGTCCGCGTAGCATTTCCCGAGCAGGCCGGAATGAGCCTTATCGGGCATTCCGGAAAGCTGACGGGATATAATTACGATTATCTTGAAAAAATATCGGAATTTACCGGCTGGGAAATGGAGTACATAGCATATCCCGCAGAGGACGGAAACGAAGCCGTCGGTAACGCGATACAGGACCTTATGGACGGCAAGGTCGACCTGCTGGGACCGCTGCTTAAAACCGAGCAGACCGAGAAGCTGTTCGAATACCCGCGTACGAGCTATGGCACGGTCTACACCACGCTCTGCGCGCTTTCGAACAGCGGTCTGCATGAAAGCGACCTGCATTCCGCTTCCACGTTCACCGTCGGGCTTTGGGAGACGGCTGAGAACAGGAACGCTGAGGTGCTGAATTATCTGGATTCGGAAAATATCTCATACAGCGTCAGGTATTATCCGACTTCCCAGGAACAGCGCGAAGCTCTGACAAACGGGGAAGTGGACATGATATCCAGTCTGTCGCTTTCGCCGGTCGAGAATACCCGTATAATCGCGAAGTTCGCCGCAAGGCCGTATTACTTCGCGGCGACCAAGGGCAACAGTGAGCTTACCGAACAGCTCGACACCGCAATGAAACAGATAAGCAGCCTTCAGCCGGGGCTTCAGGACTCACTGTTTGAAAAGTACTTTCAGGACGTCGAAAATTCATTCGTGCTTACTGATAAACAGAAGGAATCACTTGCGGGGATCCGGACGATACATGTGCTGTGCATTGATAACGACGCTCCGTATTCCTACCGGCAGAACGGAGAGGCACGAGGCGCTCTTGTGCTGGCGATAAACGATTTCGCTTCCGCAGTGGGACTTACGGCGGAATACACGTTCTGCGAAAGTATCGACGACATGAAAGAGAGAGCCATTTCCGGAGAGCACTTTGATTTTATGATAGGTCTGCCGTTTACGTCCTCGTTCGGTGCTGAAAACGGACTTATCAGAAGCGAACCGGTATTTTCAGCCGGTATGTCCCTTGTAAGGAACAAGCGCGAAAATACCTACGATAACGAAACTGTCGCGGTAGTTCGCGGGCTGGAAGAATCCTTTGATACAACCCTGTTTCAGAAAGTGATGCTGTTTGATAACGCCTCCGAGTGCATTGAAGCTGTAAAGAACGGCCAGGCGGACGTTGCGGCGGGCGACCGCTCCATAATGGATTACTACATCTACGAGGCGGGAAACACGATGTCCACCGCTGCTATTTCCGGAATAACTCACGATGTCTGTATTGCGGTCTCAAGGGAGAACGCTATGCCGCTGCTGGGAATACTGAACAACTACATAAGCAGCCTTTCAACTTATACCCGGACATACTACCTAGACGAGGGTAACTATCATTCTGACACGCTTACTTTTACGCAGCTTATCGCGCTGTATCCGCTTCAGTCGCTTCTGATAGCAGGCGTCATCGCGGCTCTGCTGGCTGCTGTGCTTATGGTGGTTTATTCCACGCTGATGAAGAGCAAGAACCGGGAGCTTGTCAAGGCAAGCAATGCAAAGAGCGACTTCCTTTCCCGCATGAGCCACGATATACGGACTCCGCTTAACGGTATCATCGGTCTGCTGAAGATAGACGAGGCTCATTTCGACGACAGGGATATTGTGTTCGAGAATCACCAGAAGATGATGGTTTCCGCAAATCACCTGCTTTCCCTTGTTAACGACGTTCTGGAAATGAGCAAGCTGGAAGAGGGAAAAGAGGAGCTTGTCCGCGAGCCTACCGACCTTATCGGCCTTTCACGGGACGTAGTTACAATAATCCACGAGCGTGCGACGGAAAAGGGCATATCCTGGGAATTTGACGGCAACCCTGATGAATTTTATCCATATGTGTATGCTAGCCCGCTTCATCTACGGCAGATATTCCTGAACATCTACGGAAATTCGATAAAGTACACGGATCCGGGCGGAAAAATACACAGCAAACTGGAGTGCCTGGGCAGGGAAAACAACACAGTAACTTACCGCTGGACGATATCGGATACGGGCATCGGTATGAGCGAGGAATTTGTAAAGCAAATTTTCGACCCGTTCGTGCAGGAGCATTACGACGCAAGGAGCGTTTACCAGGGCACTGGTCTTGGAATGTCGATCGTGAAGAATCTCGTTGACCGCATGGGCGGCAGTATCGAGGTTTCGAGCAGGGAAGGCGTTGGCTCCTCGTTTGTGGTAACTCTGCCGTTTGAGATATCGGACAGACCCGCGAACGTGCAGGAGGACAAACCCGCCAGCATAGCCGGATTGCACCTTATGGTGGTCGAGGACAATACGCTGAACGCCGAGATAGCGGAGGTCCTGCTGACCGACGAAGGCGCGGACATCACGGTAGTAAACGACGGAAAGCAGGCGGTCGAGTTATTCAGCGCAAGCGAGCCGGGAACCTTCGACGCGATACTGATGGACGTCATGATGCCGGTGATGGACGGTCTGACCGCCACGCAGACTATCCGCGCATTGGAGCGTCCCGACGCCAAGACGATACCCATAATTGCCATGACGGCAAACGCTTTCGCCGAGGACGTGCAGAAATGTCTCGCGGCGGGAATGAACGCACATCTGGCAAAGCCGCTGGAGATCGAAAAGATGAAGGCTGTCATCTGGGAACAGCTAAGAAGCAAATAGAAAGAGCCGGGGTCTGCTGATGTGCGGACTCCGGCTTATTTTCTGCAATATACAAATAAAAAACCCGTGCAATGAAGCACGGGTTTTGTTTGGTTGCGGTGGAAGGATTTGAACCCTCGCAATGGATGAGTCAGAGTCATCTGCCTTACCGCTTGGCGACACCGCAATATTTTGTTCAGTCATTTCGTTTGCCTGGTGACTTAACGAATAATATTATATCACAGGAATTACGATTTGTCAATAGTTTTTTTGAAAAAATCTGAAATTTTTTAAACTTTTTTTGAGAGGGCAGGGGAAACCGCTCTGCAATGCGGTTTGTGAATATATAATACCCGGAATTTCGTGATATATTCACCGAAAAACGCTGGGGAGCATATAATAGTACATCAAAATTCTGAAAGGAGCCGCCTATGAACACAACAGAAAGCGGAGCCGCGGAGTACCTCCGCCGCTACCGTGAGATCCTCGATACAATGATCGACGAAATGACCAACGCGCAGCTTGGGTGCAGCATATCGCAGAACTTCATCATGCAGATGATACCGCACCACCGGGCCGCAATTGAAATGTCCCGGAATCTGCTGGAGCACTCCCGGTTCAGACCGGTGCGGTGTATCGCAGAGAACATCATCACCTCGCAGACCAAAAGCATAGAGAACATGCAGTCCGCGCTGGAGTGCTGCTCCCAGGTGAAGAACTGCAGCCAGGAGCTGTGCGGCTATCAGCGTCGCTTCCGGGATATCACCGGGATAATGTTCGAGCAGATGAAGAGCGCCTGCACTACGGGCTGCATCGCCGCGGACTTCATGCGGGAGATGATACCTCATCACCGCGGCGCGGTTCTCATGTCCGAGAACGCCCTGCAATATCCGCTGTGCGGGGAGCTGCGCCCGATACTGGACGCTATAATCTCCTCGCAGACCCGTGGCATACACGAGATGGAGCAGCTCCTGCGGAAAATGCAGTAAGCCGGAAAGCCAGACCACCAGACCACCAGACCGCATATAAAATCACCGGGGCTTTGCAAAGTCCCGGCGATCTTATTACTGGTAAGCCTGCTGAGCCGCGTCCGCGTAAGCGGTCATGTCGACTGTATTGCCTGAGATATCGTCGGTGCCGGTGAGGGTCACGCGGTCGATGGTGTACCATGCGGAGGTTGAATTGTGGCCGTCCGTTTCGTCGTAGAGCTGTATCGTGGCGGTGCCGCCGTCGTTTGTGCGAACTCCGGAATACTGCGGAGTATACCCGGTTTCCGCCTGGTAGTAGGCGAGTGCGATGTACTGAAGCTCCTGGTTGGTGTAGAACGTGAATTCCTCAGCGTTGGCGTTGACTGGAGTGAACAGCTCGGTTCTGCCGTCGCTCCATTCAATGCTCATGGTGCCGTCGGGATTGTTTACGGCTACGGAGTTTATCGAGTTATCCGCCGCGCCCATGTGGAAAGTTGTGGAGCCGTCCGGGTTCGCCTCGTACTCGAATGCGACTCCGGTTCCGTTTTCGAAGCTCATCGTGCAGCCGCCGGTGCCGTCCGGGTAGAATACGAAGTAGCTGTCCACGCCGCGCCATATCGCGGAGCGCATTTCGATATCAAAATGACCGTCCGGGGTCTTTTCCGACGTGCCGGATTCGCTGACTGTGCTGTTTTCCTCCGCCGTGCTGGTTTTTTCAGGCTCCTCTGTGGGAGCTTTCTCAGTTTCGGCCGGAGCCGTGGACGTATCCGCCGCGGACGCGCTGGTATCGGTCAGGCTTCCGGCACCCTCGGACGTATTCGCCCGGCAGCCTGTACACATTACTATTGCTGAAGCGATCATCAGCGCTGTAAATTTCCTCATACGATTACCCCTTTCAACACCATATATTATGCCAAAAGAGCCGCTATGTGATACATCGCGGCTCGGTTATTTGGTTATTCGGTTATCTGTTCAGCCGGAAGCCAGCAGAACGTTTTCTTCCCCGGAGAACTCGCTGGGAACAGCCTGGGATTTTGTTGGCTCGGAAGCCACGATAGACTCGGCTGCGGGTTTGCCCTCGTTCCACTCCACAAGCTCCATCAGCCGCTTGTCCATCAGGGTGTAGCCGTGGCGGTACAGCTCCATTATCTTGCGGCTGTCCTGCTCGAACTTGCTTATGGTGGGTATCTGCGGACGTATCACGAACGCCTTTCCCTCTGCCTGGAGCTTATCCATCAGTGCGATGTTCCGGTTGTAGTTGTCAACGCGTTCCATGCAGGCTTCGATGAACGCCGGGTAGTCCTTGTACATGTGGGAGATCACCTGGCGGAACTTCGCGTAGTTCGTCGGCGGTACGTTGGTGTCCGGCTTCGTCATGACGATAACAACGCGGTCGCAGCCCATGTCGAGCGCGTGCTGTATCGGTATGGAATCCGCGATGCTGCCGTCGAGGTAGTGCTTTCCGTTTATCTCCACCGGGTCGCAGAGCATAGGCACGGAGCAGGTCGCCTTGACGATGGTCAGCAGCTTCTGCTCGTCTGAGGATTCGGAGAAGAACTCCGCCTTGCCGGTCTCGCAGCAGGTGCACGCGTACTCCACATCTATTCCGCTCTTGAAATATGTATCAAAGTCGAAGGGGAACTGCTTGTAGGGGTACTCGAACGCCATTTTATCGAGGTTGATTATCTTGTGAACCTCAACAAACTGCTTGAATCCGAAGTAGGATTCCGATTTCGGAGCGTTTATCTGCCGCGCGGTGCGCCCTATCTGCCTTGAAACATAGCTCATCGCGTTGCCGCCGCCTGCGGAAACTCCGCATACGTAGGGGTAGTATATCCCGTTTTCCATCAGGCGGTCAAGAACTCCTGCCGTGAATATTCCTCTTACGGCGCCGCCTTCTAATATAAGTCCTGTTTTCATAATTAACCTCACCTGCCATGATTTCAGCATGTATAATTAGGAAATCACTGATTAAATCACGCCTGACGGCTTGGTACGCATCTTGCTTGCATCTTTTTAGTTTGGCGCAAAAAATCACTTAATTGCTTAACGGATATGATCCGTGTTGCGCCAAACTTGCATCTTGCACAATTCGTCCTAGCAAGGCGCAAGCCTTGCGTCGTCCTCATTGTACAATCTGACGAAAAATCTGCGGCACAATCTGCGCACCAGATTTAATCAGCGCTTTCCTAGTGTTCCACAATAAGTATGATACCATGCGAAAATTAATTTTTCGTTAACTTTTCCGCTGGTGAAGTTCGCAGATTAGACAAAAAATACTGAAATTCCCAGTTGAATTATAGACAAAATGCCGCCCCGGGAGTTGACCTTCCGGGGCGGCACATTAGTATTCAAACCGCGAAAACGGCTTTGTCATGCGGAATTATTCCGCGTGCTGAACCATCGAGGTGAGTTCGCCGCCGACTGCGTCGATAACGATAATATCACCCTGGTGGACCTCGCCGCGGAGTATCTCCTTAGCGACGATGGTCTCAACGTTGCGCTGGATATACCTCTTGAGCGGACGCGCGCCGAAGCTCGGGTCGTAGCTTGCGTCGACTATCGCCTGCTTTGCGGCGTCGGTGATGTCGAGGTCAAGCTGCTTGTCCTTCAGGCGAGCCTTGAGGGAAGCTGCCAGCAGATCGATGATCTTAAATATCTCTTCCTTGCGGAGCGGCTTGTAGAACACGATCTCGTCAAGTCTGTTGAGGAACTCCGGTCTGAACGACTGCTTGAGCAGCATATCCACGGACTTCCGCGCTTCCTCGGAGATCTCGCCCTGCTCGTTGATACCGTCGAGGATATACTGCGAGCCGAGGTTTGAAGTCAGTATGATTATCGTGTTGCGGAAATCTACGGTTCTGCCCTGACCGTCGGTGATACGACCGTCGTCCAGTACCTGCAGGAGTACGTTGAACACATCGGGGTGAGCCTTCTCCACCTCGTCGAACAGAACGACGGAGTAGGGCTTGCGGCGTACTGCCTCGGTGAGCTGACCGCCCTCCTCATAGCCTACATATCCTGGAGGCGCGCCGATAAGTCTGGACACGCTGTATTTCTCCATATATTCGCTCATGTCGAGACGTACGATGCTGTGCTCGTCGTCGAACAGAGCCTCCGCGAGCGCCTTAGCAAGCTCGGTCTTGCCGACGCCGGTAGGGCCGAGGAACAGAAAGGAGCCGAGCGGCTTCTTCGGGTCGTTGATACCTGCACGGGAGCGCATGATCGCCTCGGTCACGCGGTCGACCGCCTCGTCCTGACCGATGACCCTCTTGTGGAGCGTGTCGCCCAGTGCGAGTATCTTCTCGCGCTCGCCCTCGACCAGCTTCGTTACCGGAATGCCGGTCCAGCGGGAAACGATACGCGCGATCTCGTCCTCAGTTACCTTATCACGGAGCAGGGAATCGCTCTTAGCCTGCTCTGCAAGCTCCTCTTCCTTGGCAAGCTCGGACTGGAGCTTCGGCAGGGTGCCGTACTGCAGCTCCGCTGCCTTGTTCAGGTTGTACTCGCGCTTTGCCTTTTCGATCTCGCCGTTGGTGGCTTCGATCTCCTTACGGAGATCCTGCACCTTGCTGATGGCGTTCTTCTCGTTCTGCCACTTTGCCTTCATCGCGTTGAACTTCTCGCGCTTCTCGGCAAGCTCCTTCTGTATATCCGCGAGGTGCTCCTGAGAAAGCTTGTCAGTCTCCTTTTTCAGAGCCGCTTCCTCGATCTCGTCCTGCATGATGGAACGGCTTATCTCATCAAGCTCCTGCGGCATGCTGTCCATTTCGGTGCGTATCATTGCGCATGCCTCATCCACGAGGTCTATCGCCTTATCCGGCAGGAACCGGTCGGTGATGTACCTGTTGGAGAGCGTAGCCGCCGCGATAAGCGCGTTGTCGTGGATCTTTACGCCGTGGAATACCTCGTAGCGCTCCTTCAGACCCCTCAGTATGGATATGGTATCCTCTACGGAAGGCTCGTTCGCCATAACGGTCTGGAAACGGCGCTCAAGCGCGGGATCCTTCTCGATATACTTGCTGTACTCGTCGAGGGTGGTCGCGCCTATGCAGTGGAGTTCGCCGCGCGCCAGCATAGGTTTCAGGAGGTTGCCGGCGTCCATTGCGCCGTTGCTCTTGCCTGCGCCTACTATCAGATGTATCTCATCAATGAACAGCAGGATACGGCCTTCGCTCTTCTTGACCTCGTTGAGCACTGCCTTCAGACGTTCCTCGAACTCGCCCTGGTACTTTGCGCCTGCGATGAGCGCGCCCATATCCAGCGAGAACAGCTTGCGGTCCTTAAGGTTCGAGGGAACGTCGCCGCGGACGATACGCAGAGCCAGACCTTCGACGATAGCGGTCTTGCCGACGCCGGGTTCGCCGATGAGGCAGGGGTTATTCTTGGTCTTACGGGAAAGAATACGGATAACGCTTCTTATCTCGTTATCTCTGCCGATAACCGGGTCGAGCTTGTTCTGGCGAGCCAGCTCAACGAGATCCTGACCGTACTTGTTCAGCACGTCGTAGGTCTCCTCCGGCTCCTGGGAGGTCACTCTCGCGGAGCCGCGTATCTCGGATATCGCCTTGAGCAGCTTATCCTTGGTCACGCCGAAGCTGCGGAATATTCCGGCAACTCCGCTGGAGGGCTTCTCTGCGAGCGCAAGCAGCAGGTGCTCCACGCTGACGTACTCGTCCTTCATGCGCTCCGCCTGGGACTCCGCCTCGGTGAACGCCTTGTCGAGGTCGGGGGAGACGTAAATCTTGCCTGCCTCCCTGCCGCTGCCGGAAATCCTCGGCATGCCCTCAATGAAGTGGAGAGCCGCCTGCTGTACCGCATTGGCGTCGATGTTCATTTTAGTCAGGATCTGCGCAGCAAGGCTGCCGTCCTGTGTAAGAAGCGCGTACAGGAGATGCTCCTGCTCAACGCAGTTGTTCTGGTAGCTTACCGAGATGTCCTGCGCGGACTGTACCGCCTCGAGGGATTTTTTCGTGTACTTGTTAGGATTCATACAAATGCCTCCTTTGCCTGCTGAACTGGTGCGCGTCCCGAAAGACCCGCACGGTTCGTATTAAAATAGTTTTGCCTTTTTTCAGATGATGAACTCCTGCTGCGGCAGAAGCTTTGTGTAGCACCGCTCCGCTGCCCTTGCGCCGCTTACGGCGTCCGGGAGGTAGGAGAAGTAGAGCTTCATGGTCTCGTCAAGCATTGCCATGTACGCGGCGACCGCCTGACCCAGCCTCTCGTCGGAGACCTCCTTCGGCGGGAGATCCAGTGTCCGGACGAACTTGCCCGGCTCAATGCGGAACATCAGGTCGTGCGTGATCTTGTCCGCGAGGTACTTTTGCTCGAGCTTCACCCAGCACTGGAAGAACCCTGTGAGATCGTCGTTTAGCTGGTCGCTCTGCGACCTTACCGAAACCTTCAGCTCGCCGGTGCGCTTTCTCGCCACTGCGAAAAGCTCCACGGAGTAGCGGAGAGTCGGCTTGTAGCGGTACTTCAGCGCCGTCCTGCACGCGACTGTCGCCGGTGAGGGCTGCTGCGCGAGGTAAAACTCGCCGCCGACCGCTTCGCGTATCGCGTTCGTGATCTGCTTTACGCGCATCTCCGGAGTTATGCAGCGGGTCTTTTCCGCCAGGATCTGGTTCACCATTGCGGAGCGGCTCAGCCCCGCGCTTCTTGCCATGCTGTCTATCTCGTCGATAACGTCGTCCGAGAGCACCAGGCTGTATATATTCTTATCCGTATCAGCCACCTCCTTGCATTATTAATTCTACCACAGGATTATTAATTTGTCAAGCGAGTTTAATAAATTTTCACACAATTTTCTTATTTCTCCCGCAGGAGCCTTCCTGAGCCAAAAAAAATCCGCTTTACCCCCTTGACAAACCGCCGTATTATATGGTACAATTCAGTTAGTGGAGAATAACTCCATGACCGACGTTATTTACTGCCGTTTTCCAGCAGGGAAGTGCGGCATTTGGTTAGTTGAAACTAACGGAAAGGAAATACAATGAGCGTAGTAGTAATAGGCGGCAACGACCGCATGGCCTCCCGCTACAAGGACATCTGCGAGAGCTACCGCTGTAAGGCGAAGGTATTCACCCAGATGCCCGCCGATCTTTCGTCCAAACTCGGAACCCCGGATCTGATGGTGGTTTTCACGAATACATGTTCACACAAGATGGTGAATCTGGTAAACCAGAAGTCCGAGAAGCACGGAATACCAGTCGCCAGGATCCACAACGCCAGCGTGAATGCGCTCAAGACCGTGCTCGAGCAGTACGCCAGATGATTCAGATTTCGGGATAATGACATGACCGAGGCTTTTTGTAGTAATTGCACAAAACTAACTCTCTGGTTTACCTCTGCTAACTGCGTTAGCCAAAAAAAACCGGGAAAACACGTTTTACGCGTTGAAATCTCTTGACAAATCCGAAACGATGTAGTATTATATAACTCGGTTAGAGAAATCTAACATTTCTTTTGGAACTGTGATTAGTTCCGCCTAATTGTGTAGGATAACAGGACAACAGAACAAAAGAGGTAAACATATGATGCCGCTCACATTAGCCTCTGTAGGCGAAGAAAATATGATAAAGAAGGTCGGCGGAAGCCCCGAAACGAGGAAGTTCCTGGAGAGCCTGGGATTTGTCGCAGGCGGTTCTGTGACCGTCGTCAGCGAGATCGCCGGCAACGTTATCGTGAATGTCAAGGAATCCCGCGTAGCCGTATCCAAGGAAATGGCTGCAAAGATAATGGTCTGATACCCTGACCCCAGGGTCGGGTTACTTTATAAAATAAGGAGGAAGGTTTGCATGGCTACATTAAGAGATGCAAAGGTAGGCGACACCGTCACCGTGAAGAAACTCACCGGTGAGGGCGCGGTAAAGCGCAGAATAATGGATATGGGTATCACAAAGGGTACTGAGATCTATATCCGCAAGGTAGCTCCGCTCGGAGACCCGGTAGAGGTCACTGTAAGAGGCTACGAGCTTTCGCTGCGTAAGGAGGACGCTGAGATGGTCGAGATCTGATCATCTTTTTTTAAAGAACTATGTTAGTAGCAGCTAATGAGGTTAGAGATATCTACTAAAGTTAGCCTTGTGCAACATTTTCGGCAAATAATCTACCCATGACATCGAGAGGAGAAAACAAATGGACATTAGAATAGCGCTCGCAGGTAATCCTAACTGCGGTAAGACTACGCTTTTCAATGCGCTGACTGGTTCAAACCAGTTCGTCGGCAACTGGCCGGGAGTTACGGTCGAGAAGAAGGAAGGCAGACTGAAGGGTCACAAGGACGTTATCGTCACCGACCTTCCGGGTATTTATTCACTTTCACCCTACACCCTTGAGGAAGTAGTAGCGAGAAACTACCTCGTAGGCGAGCGCCCCGATGTAATTCTGAACATCATCGACGGTACCAACCTTGAGCGTAACCTCTACCTGACCACACAGCTCGTTGAGCTTGGTATCCCGGTAGTGGCTGCGGTCAACATGATGGACGTCGTAAAGAAGAACGGCGACAAGATCAACATTTCCCAGCTCTCCACCGAGCTTGGCTGCGAAGTTTGCGAGATATCCGCGCTGAAGGGCACCGGTATCACAGAAGCCGCAGAAAAGGCTATCAAGGCTGCTCAGAGCAAGACAAAGATGATCCCGCAGCACACATTCAGCGGCGTAGTTGAGCACGCGCTTGCCCACATCGAGGAGGCAGTTCTGCACGACATGCCCGAGGGACAGCAGCGCTGGTACGCTATCAAGATCTTTGAGCGTGACGAGAAGGTCCTCGCGATGATGAACATTCCGAAGGACAAGATGGAGCACATCGAAAACGACATCAATGCTGCCGAGACAGAGCTTGACGACGACGCAGAGTCCATCATCACCAACGAGCGCTACGTATACATATCCACCATAATCAAGGGCTGCCTTACAAAGAAGAACAAGGGCGGTCTGACGGTATCCGATAAGATAGATAAGGTAGTAACAAACCGCTGGCTGGGTCTTCCGATATTCGCAGTCATCATGTGGCTGGTTTACTACGTTTCCATGGTAACTGTCGGCGCAAACGCTACCGACTGGGCTAACGACGGCCTGTTCGGCGACGGCTGGTTCGCGCTCGGAATAGGCAGAGGCGCGTACGACGAGGCTTCCGAGGAATACAGCGACGCAATGAGCGCTCTGGACGCATTCGGCGCAGCTCCCGACCTTGAGGACGAGGAGTTCGACGCTGACGCAGCGCTTGCTGACATCACCGCGTTCACTCCCGCTGAGGAGTCCGTTCCCTACGAGGTAGAGGACGAGGAGACCCTGGTATCATGGCTTCCCGTACCATCGAGAACGAGCGTGACCGCCGTATGGCCGTCATGACCACAACATTTATCCCCTGCGGCGCTAAGGTTCCGTTCATCGCGATGATCGCGGGCGCTATCTTCGGCGGTTCTCCGTGGGTTTCCACCGGCGCTTACTTCATCGGTATCGCAGCGATCATCGTTTCCGGTATCATTCTTAAGAAGACCAAGATGTTCGCCGGCGATCCTGCTCCGTTCGTTATGGAGCTCCCCGCTTACCACCTTCCTACAGTAGGCAACGTTCTCCGCTCCATGTGGGAGCGCGGCTGGTCCTTCATCAAGAAGGCAGGTACCATCATCACACTTTCTACCATCTTCGTTTGGTTCACTTCTTACTTCGGATTTGTTGACGGCGCGTTCCAGATGCTGGACGAGAGCCAGATGGAGTACTCCATACTCGCGACCATCGGCAGCGCTATCTGCTGGATATTCGCTCCTCTCGGCTGGGGCAACTGGCAGGCTACCGTTGCAGCGGTTACAGGCCTTGTCGCTAAGGAGAACATCGTCGGCACCCTCGGCGTACTCTACGGCGGCGGAGACCAGTCGGTTTACGCGGCAATGGGCGCTGCATTCACCGGCGTAAGCGGTATGTCCTTCCTGATATTCAACCTGCTGTGCGCTCCCTGCTTCGCAGCAATGGGCGCTATCAAGCGTGAGATGAACAACACAAAGTGGTTCTGGTTCGCCATCGGCTACGAGTGCGGCTTCGCTTATGTGATCGCCCTCATCGTAAACCAGCTCGGCAACCTGTTCACTGGTACGCTCATGACTGCAGGCGCTGGCGCTGTTTGCAACATCATCAGCCTGGTATTCGCTGTAGCACTGCTTGCTGGTCTTGTTTACATGCTGTTCAGACCCTACAAGGAAGCAACCAAGTTCACAAAGAACGTCAAGGTTTGATTTGGCAATGATTTGCGGGCGGTCGGGGGAACTCAGCCGCCCGTTATTTTCCAGGAGGTGTTATCATGCTGGAATTTCTTCAGAACAACTGGGGCAGCTTTGCAGTCGGCGCGGTGGTTCTCGCCGTGATCGTACTTATAATAATGAAGCTCGTCAGGGATAAAAAGGCAGGCAGATACACCTGCGGCGGGAACTGCGGTTCCTGCGGAGCATGCAGCGGTCATTGCGCCGGCTGTCAGGAGTGCTCCCATGCAGCTCCGGCTAAACCGGCTGAAAAGAAAAAGTAAAGCGAGGAAGAACAATGCTGACCTACGCACAGAAAAAGTAGCTGTTTGCGATATACCGCCTCGGAATGAACGGCTCGGTGATAAGTTCGTCGGACGTTTCACGGCTGGTGGGCGTATCTAAGGCAAGCACAGTGAAAATGACCCAGCGCCTCAGCGACGAGGGGTACATTCTGAAGGAACCGTACGGTAAGATATCCCTGACGGAATCGGGGATAAAGGCGGCTTCGTCGCTGTTCACCAGCAGCGTGATACTCTGCGATTTCCTGCACAAGCAGGTCGGGATAGACCAGCAGGAAGCCGACCAGGACGCTGTGAAAATAGTTGCGCAGGTATCCGAGAAAAGCGTTGAGAAGCTCGTTAAATTTGCGTTAGGAGATGCTGTAAATGCCTGAATATCTTCCTACCATACTGATAATAGCCGTACTCGTAGTGATCTGCGTTATCGCGGTGCTGAGTATCATCAAGCGCGCGAACAAGGGCTGCTGCGGAGCTGGCGGCGGCGACATCGAGGAGCACATCGAAAAGGACACCTCCGGCTTCACTCACAGGTATTCCGTGAAGATAGGCGGCATGCACTGCGAGAAATGCTCCTCCAGGATAGCCGCGGCGTTCAACCGGCAGGACGGCGTTTACGCCGAGGTAAGCTGGAAGGACGGCAAGGCGCTGGTGCTTTCGAAGGATCCGCTCCCGGAGCTTGTGATCCGTAAGACTATAATGGGTCTTGATTACACCGTGGAAGCAATTTCCGAAGAACACTGAATATGAATTGTGGCTGCATTCTGAAATGCAGCCACTTTTTTTATTCATAATTCAGCGCCATCGGAGAAAATTGCTGGGATCATTCTTCGATACTGCTTCTGTCTATCGGGATCGTGAGCTGGCGATAGTTCGCTCCGTCCTCGAAGCCTACTGTCAGGGCGTTTTCCGCCGCCCAGGATATCTTGTAGCGGTCGTCGCTCACGTTGAACTCGTTGAGATCCGTGACGGCGAGGAGAGCCGCCTTTCCTTCGTCCTCGTTTCCGGTGAGATAGAACGCCACGGTGCACCCTCCGAAATACGGCTCGGTTTCCTCGATTATGAGCCGCAGCTCCTCGTCGGAGTAGCTCACGCTGTACCTATCCCTGACCGGGGAGCCGAGCGCCATAAACGCCGAGCTTCCCACCATCGCCAGCGACACTATGAGAAGTCCTGCGGCTCCCATTATCTGAGCTGCCCGGCGCTTTTTCAGGAACGCTCCGCCGATGATAAGCCCGATAAGCACACACAGCAGCGCGACCACCACGGCGGCTGTAACTCCGAAGAACGCCAGCGGCTGGGAATGCACAACGCTGTCTCCGCTGGCGGTGTACTCCATCGGAAGCTTCGCCGCGGAAAGAATCATTCCCGCGATAAGCATTGCGAGATCCAGACCGAACGCCGCCCCGGCGAATATCCAGGGCTTTTTCAGCATGGACTGCCACCGGCTCTCCGGAGCCTTTTTCTTTGCGTTTTTCTTTCGGCTTCCCATTGTGAACCCTCCGTACATCAGCGGAAAATCCGCCGTATTCAGTTCAGCACCGCGCATAGCTGCACGGTGCCGAATTTATTAAACGTAATACTGTGCCTGAGCCGCGAACATCTCGGCGTAGATACCGCCGGGTTTGTGCACAAGCTCGTCGTGTGTGCCGAGCTCCTTGATCGTGCAGTCTGAGAACACCGCGATACGGTCGCAGAACTTGCAGCTGGACAGCCTGTGCGAGATGTACACCGCCGTCTTGCCGCCGACAAGCTCGTTGAACCGGCAGTAGATCTCGTACTCCGCCACCGGGTCGAGCGCAGCGGTAGGCTCGTCGAGTATAACCACCGGGGCGTTCTTGTAGAGCGCCCTTGCGATCGCAAGTTTCTGCTGTTCGCCGCCGGAAAGCTGCACGCCGTCCTTCTCGAACTGCCGGAACATCATCGTGTCCCTTCCGTGCGGCAGGGTGTTCACCTTGTCGAGAAGCCCGACCTTTTCAAGCACGGAATCCACCGCCTCCGGAGTATCTTCCCTGCCAAGCAGCACGTTTTCCTGAACGGAGAACGCCAGCAGCCGGAAGTCCTGGAACACCACCGAGAACAGCTTCATGTACTCGTCGTAGTCGTAGTCGCGGATATTCACGCCGTCGAGGAGTATCTCGCCCTCGTCCGTGTCGTAGAGCCGGCAGAGCAGCTTTATGAACGTGGTTTTTCCAGCGCCGTTAAGCCCGACTACCGACAGACGCTCTCCCGCCTTTATCTTGATGGAGACGTTTTTCAGCACCTGCACTCCAGTATTCGGGTAGGAGAAGCTCACATTGCGGAACTCTATTTCGTGCGGCTTGTCGAGATTCTCCACCTTCCGCGTGCCCTTCTGGAGATACGGCGGGTAGTCCATCAGCTTAACCGTTTCGTAGGCGTAGCTGCACCGCTTTACGATATCCTGAATATTGAATATCACGCCCTGGACTGCCTGGTTGACAGTTCCCCCGGCGGCAGTGAGCTGCGAGAACTGTCCGATAGTAATGCTTCCCAGTATTGCGAGGATACCGAGATACAGATATGTGCCGAAGTCCCTAAGAGCGGTCACGGTCACATCGAGGATATTCAGCGGGTAAATCTCGTTTTCCTTGTCAACGTCGTAGCTTATCGTGCGTTTTATCTGCTCCGCCGCCTTCGCGATGAGCGTCCCCGCCGCGCCGTACAGCCGGATATCCTTTGCAAAGCGGATATCCTCCTGCTCGTAGTTTATGTAGTAATACACGCGGTCGACCTTTGAAAGCTCGCTGAACCACTTGACCTCTATCTTGTTCTTCTTTGAGTTGAGCAGGGAAGAGACCGCCAGCAGCACGCCGATTATCAGCAGCAGCCAGGGTGCGGAGACCGCAAGTATAGTCACAACGCCGACTATCTTGATGACGTTTGAAATAATGCTGAAGAACTGTACGCAGATACCGTGCAGACCTCCCGACCAGTCGATACCGTCTTTTGCCTTTCGTATCTGGTCGAGCGCCTGTTTGTTCTCGGTGAGTGCGAAATCTATCTCCATGCAGCGCTCCGCGACCATTTCGCGGGAATAGTTGAGGAACTTATCCTCGAACCGCTCGAGATAGATAGTGAGCTGCGTCCCGGCGGTGCCGACCGCGATATCAAGCCCCACCATCAGCGCCGCGTACAGTATTATCTGTATAACGCTGCGCTCCGGCTGGCAGAGAGCGTCCACCAGCAGCGGCAGGAATATCAGGTCGATGAACGGCAGTACCGCCTGCACGATTACGTTTATCACCGAAACGATGAAGTACCGCTTGCTGAGCTTCCATGCCACCGGCAGATAGAATTTCAGCGTACTCAGAACTACGCCTTTTTTCTTTTCGTTCTTGTTTGAATTACTCACGGACAACGCCCCCTTCCACAGCGGGAACAGGCTCGGAGCCGTCCTCAACGTAGTACTGCGCCTGCACGCGGAACATCTCCGCATAGGCGCCGTCCTTTTTCAGCAGCGCATCGTGGGTGCCGTACTCCACCATTTCGCCGCCCTTGAACATTGCAATGGTGTCGCAGAACCGGGTCGACGAAAGCCTGTGCGATATGTAAACGGCGGATTTTTCGCCTATCATGCCGTCGAAGCTCTGATACAGCCGGTATTCCGCGAGGGCGTCCAGAGCCGCTGTCGGCTCGTCGAGCACCACCACCGGGGCGTTTTTGTACAGCGCCCTTGCGAGCGCCATTTTCTGCTTCTCGCCGCCGGAGAGGTCGACTCCGTCGTCGTAGAGGACTTTCAGCATCTGGGTGTCGATTCCCTTCGGCAGTTTGTCGAGCTTATCGCCCATACCCGCCGCACGCAGGAATTTCTCCGCTTTCTGCTTGTCGGTGTTCTCGGTGAGCTGCATTGAAACGTTCTCGCACAGCGGGAACGCGAACACCTCGACCTCCTGGAAAGCAGGGGAGAACAGTTTGAAATACTCGTTCCGGTCGAACTCACGGATATCTATTCCGTTGCAGAGTATCTGACCCTCCGTGACGTCATAGAGCCGGAGCAGTAACTTTATGAACGTGGATTTCCCGGCGCCGTTCAGCCCGACCACCGCGAGGCGCTGTCCAGCGCTGAACGTGAGGTTCAGGTTTTTCAGCGCGTAGGTCTCCTGACCGCGGTACTTAAAGGAAACGTTCCTGAACTCGAATGTGTAGCCGTCCGCCTTTGGTATGGGCGTGTGCTTTTCCTGGAGTTCGTCGGCGTTTTTGATGTCCATGTAGCTTCGGAAGTCGTCCGTTTTCGCGGAGTGTTCCCGCATTCCGCCCAGAGACTGGAGGAACTGGCTGACGTACATAGAGAACGTGATAGCGCTGCCGGTGTACAGCGTAAAATCACCGATGGACATGCCATTGAACAGCATGTCGTAGATGAGCCAGCCGTAGATTATCACGTTTCTCACAAGCGCGATGCCCTGCGAGAACCATGTGTTCCAGCTCCAGTAGATCCGGGACTGTATCCAGTGCTGCAATTCGATGTTGTTTATGCCACGGAACTTTTCCAGCAGCCACTTTTTCATTCCATACAGCCGGATATCCTTAGCGTAGGTGAAGTCTGAGGAAACGTCCTGCATGTAGTACATTTTGCGCCAGTGGGGAGCCATAGCGTCCCACATGACTTCCTTGTCCTTTATGCGGATATAGTCGAAATACTCGAACTGAATGAACGACAGCACCGCGATTATCAGCACCAGCCAGCCGTTGAACGTGAAGATTATCCCCACTGCGGTAATTACCGCGACAAGCTGCACCGCAGTCGACCACATGTTTGACATGAGCGCTCCCACGCCCATCCACTCGCCTTCGACGGCGCGCTTTGCCTTCTGGAGGCGGTCGAGCATGTCGGGGTCCTCAAGCTGTTCGTACTGCATGGACATTGTTTTTGCGATACGCTCCTGCACGAGGGAGTTCCTCGTTACAAGGAAGCCTATTCGCAGCTTCTTTGCGGAAAGGGTGTTCAGCCACATCATGACGAATTCCACCGCCGTAGTGCCTGCGACCAGCCACAGCAGCGGCGTAATGTCATGGTCGGAGGTCCCCGCCTGCTGGGTTATCATGTCTATTACCAGCTTCGCAATGACCGTCCAGATATATGACATGGAGGCTCCCGCAATGCCCCCTAAAAGCAGGAACGCCACCGTGCTTTTCCGATAGCGCAGAAAAGCCCTGATGATGTACCCGCAGTTGCTGATGAGCCCGTACTCGTGGTGGAGCTCATCAGTCTGCTCTGTCTTTTTCTTCCTTTTAAATAGCATGTTGATTCTCCAGGGAATAGAGAGCAACAATTAAATTCGGAATTTTGATTTGTCAATACAAGTGCAACAGTTATTTCAAAAATTT
>CAMELR010000046.1 GCA_945923775.1 uncultured Clostridia bacterium
TCTACGCTTGGAACGAAGAGTTCAAGGGCTTCTTCGAGAAGTACTACACCGTTCCTGAGGGGATCACCGTTAACTGGGTAATCAATCCTTCTGACGACGGCGTTTACCAGGATAAGCTCGACGCTGCTCTCCAGGCTCAGGCTACCGCAGCTGCAGACGACAAGGTTGATATGTTCCTTGCAGAGGCTGACTACATCATCAAGTATGTAAACTCCGACTACACAATGGACGTTTCCAAGATCGGCGTTTCCGCACTCGACACTGAGTACAAGTACACCGTAGACGCAGCTACCGATACAAGAAACGGTCAGCTCAAGGGTGTTTCCTTCCAGTGCTGCCCTGCTGCTCTGATCTACAGACGCTCCATCGCAGAGGCTGTTCTCGGTACTTCCGAGCCCGCTGAGGTTCAGGCTAAGCTCTCCGACTGGACAAAGTTCAACGAAGTTGCTAAGCAGGCTAAGGATCTCGGTTACTACATGACCGCTTCCTATGTTGAGACCTTCAGAACCTTCTCCAACAACGCTACATCTCCTTGGGTAGACGCTGATAACAACCTCGTTATCGACGATGTATTCAATCAGTGGATCGACCAGGCTTACGACTTCGTTCAGAACGAGTACACTCTGACCTCCGATGTTTGGGGCGATGAGAAGAACCAGCAGATGTTCGCAGACGGCAAGACCATGTGCTTCTTCGGCCCGGCTTGGTACTACAACTTCTGCATGGGCAACGCAATGGATCCCGATAAGGGCTGCTCCGGCGACTGGGCAATCGTTCAGGGTCCGCAGGCTTACTTCTGGGGCGGCACATGGCTGCTCGCAGCAGAGGGCTCTGATAACCCCGAGATGCTTGCAGATGTACTCAACGCGTTCACCGCTAACGAGGACATCTGCTCCAAGCTCGTTGAGAACGAGAGCCAGTTCACCAACAACACCAACGTAAACCAGAAGTTTGCTGAGGATCCGAACTATGGCAACGCATTCCTCGGCGGCCAGAACGATACCGCTATCTTCGTTGAGCTTGCTAAGAACATCAAGTTTGAGAACAAGACTCAGTACGATCAGCTCCTCAGCGAGGGTCTGCCTAAGTACATGCTCGACTACTTCACTGGCGAAGTTACCAAGGACGAGGCACTTGCTAACTTCTACAGCTTTGTAAACGACAAGTATCCTGCAATCGTAACTCCTTAAGTTGGCGTTTTAACAAAGTAATCTAGTCCTAAAAAAAGAGGCGGGGCAGTCTTGCTTCACCTCTTTTTTACTAGGAAAATTAAGAGGAGAGGACCTAGGAATGGATAAGAAACATAAGTCGATCAGTTATGCAAAATGGGGTTACATATTTATAATACCGTTCCTCATTGTTTTTATTACTTGCCAGCTGATACCGCTTTTCAACACATTTTACAACAGCTTTTTTGAAAACTACAGAGATGGACTTGCACAGATTGGACCGAACTTTGTAGGTTTTGATAACTACATCAAGTTGTTCACTCCTAATAAGAGCGGATCTATTAACATAGTCAACTATGCATGCAATACAATGATCATGTGGATCATTGGTGCTATCCCTCAGCTCGTTTTCTCGTTACTTCTTGCAGTCATTTTTACGAGCGCAAGACTTAACATCAAAGGCCAGACTTTTTTCAAGACAGTTATCTACATGCCTAACCTGGTAATGGCGTCGGCGTTCTCAATGCTGTTCTTCACATTGTTCTCAAATGTTGGACCTATAAATCAGATCATCCTCGCAATGACGAATAATACATTCGAATTCTTCCGGAATCCTGTATCGACGCGTTGCATAATCGCGTTTATCAACTTCCTGATGTGGTTCGGTAATACTACGATATTGCTGATGGCTGGTATCATGGGTATCGACCAGAGCCTGTTTGAGGCTGCATCTATTGATGGTGCTACTTCTGGTCAGGTGTTCTTCAAGATCACACTTCCTCTGCTGATGCCGATTCTGCTTTATGTTGCGATCACATCTCTCATCGGTGGTCTTCAGATGTTCGATGTCCCGCAGATCATCACTGCTGGTTCCGGCAGCCCGAATAACAGCTGTATGACTCTTATCATGTATCTTAACCGTCTGATAGGCAGCGGTTCCAAGAACTATGGTATGGGCGGTGCTGTTTCCGTGGTTATCTTTATACTGACCGGTGCGCTCAGCATGATCGTATTCAAGACAATGGTTACAAGAGACGACAAGCCGAAGAAAAAGGCAAAGAAGGTAAAGGAGGCTGTAAAGAATGGCTAATCCTAATGTAGCAAAGTACAAGGAAGAATCCAAGAGCTATCGTGCACAGCAGATGGTAACGAGAGTGCTCGCTTATATCTTCCTTGTTTTTGTAACTTTCCTTTCACTGTTCTCTTTCTATCTGCTGATCATCAACGGTTCACGTTCAAATGCAGAACTGCAGGCAGGTTTCACACTGATCCCGAGCACACACTTTGGCGATAACTTTATCACTGCTATCACTGATAACGCTCTGTTCTCGCTTCCTCGCGGTCTTTGGAATAGCTTCTTTATTGCTGCGTCCAGCGCTATCCTGACAACGTACTTCTCTGCAATGACCGCGTACGGCATTCATGTTTACGACTTCAAGGGAAAGAAGTTTATCTTTACATTCATTCTGGCTGTAATGATGATCCCAACACAGGTTTCCGCAGCAGGTTTCATTCAGCTCGTTAACCAGGTTCATCTGAACGATACCTACTGGCCGCTGATAATTCCGGCGATCGCTGCTCCGGCAATATTCTTCTACATGAAGCAATACATCGAAAGCTCCATGCCGCTTGAGGTAATCGAGGCTGCCCGTGTTGACGGTTCCAACGAGTTCAGAACGTTCAACGCTATCGCTGTCCCCATGCTGAAGCCTGCGTTCGCAGTACAGCTTATCTTCGGATTCGTTGCGTCCTGGAACAACTTCTTCACACCTGCGCTGGTTATTGACTCCTCTGACAACTGGACACTTCCTATTATGATGTCCATTCTTCGTTCTAAGCTCAACTCTCAGAACGGCGACCTGGGTGAAGTTTACATGATGATCCTGTTATCCATCATTCCGGTTGTTATCGTTTATCTGTTCCTCTCCAAGTTCATCGTTAAGGGCGTTGCTCTTGGCGCTGTTAAGGGCTAATAAACAGATTATCCCCCGCCTTCTGGCGGGGGATTTTTGCGTCTTATATGAACAAAACCTCCGCTTTTCGGCGGAGGTCTGTTTTAGTTTAATCCGTGCTTTACGCGGTCTGCTTCCTCAGCGCGCTTGGCGTTGTTGAAGCGGTCAAGCGTACCAACAAGGTAGCCGGTTATCCGCCTGATGCGCTCGAACGGCTGGTCGTTGAAATGATATGTCGCGTTGACGTACTCACCGTCGACGTCAAAGTCGATGGCGGTTATGTTGCGGTTTGGGTATTTTTTCAGCGCGGCTTCCGTGTAATAGTCGATTTCTTGCTGGGGGAGCGTGCCTCCGGTAACGTTGATTTTCATGAGTATCACCTCTTATCTGTAACAATAGTATATCACTATATCTTGCGTTTGTCAACCGGTTTTTGCACAATATCTCTGCATTTCATTCCGGATTGCAGCCAGTAAACAATTACGAACCCCACCACTGTGCACAGCATTCCGGCGGCGGTCTGGACGGCTCCGGCGCCGTGCGGGAGCAGCTCCCGCAGCGAGCCGAGCATGAAGCCGAGTATCACGAGGTAAGTTCCGCGGGGGTGGAGATTGAGAAGCTTCTCAAGCACCCGAGCTGTCAGAAACACGCCGACTGCGGATCCTGCCGCAAGCGGAACCAGAGCCAACAGCTCAAATCCTCCGAGCTTTTCCATAACATCATCATAAATCCCTAGCATAAGCAGAAAGTGCGACGCACTGATCCCAGGGAGCACCAGCGCTGCAGCAAGCAGAAGTCCGCCGAGGAACTGCATCATCACCGCAGCGAATCCGGAGGTATCAGGTGAGAATATCCCCTCGGGGAGCATTGAGATCAGCATTACACTTCCGACTCCGGCGAGGATAAGCGCAGTGGAGCCGGCGGTGAGCTTCCTGATATCAGCCTTGCGGAATATCATGGGAATTCCGCCCGCGACCGCCCCGAGAAACAGGAACCTCAGTGGAATTTCCACCGGGGTGGTCAGCAGGAAATTTATCAGCCGGGCAATGAGCAGCGCTCCGGCGCAGGCCCCGACGGTGAATTTCAGGAGCAGCAGGAGATTTTTCCTCGGTTCGGAGAACGCGCGGCTGACCGCCGTTATCAGGTCGTCGTAGATCCCGAGGATCATCGCCGCGCTTCCGCCGCTGACGCCTGGTATGGTCATTGCGCCGCCAACCGCAAGCCCGCTCAGAATTGTCTTTAACGTATTCATAAATGCTCCTTTCGCTTAACTGCGCATATCTGTATATTATAGTATGTCCGGGGCTGATTAAGAACCTCGTTTTACGATTGAAATTTCCGTGGAAATGTGCTATAATCTTATTGAATGGAGTGATAAAATGAGAAGATCAGACAGGGAGATCACAGACGAGCAGGAACTGCTTCAGGTGATATCCGAATGCGACGTATGCCGTCTTGCGCTGAACGATGAGGAAGTGCCGTATATCCTGCCGCTGAATTTCGGCGAGGAGGTCAGCGGTGGAAGGCTTTATCTGTACTTCCACGGCGCGGCGGAGGGCAGGAAGTACGACCTGATAAACCGCGACCCGCAGGTCTCTTTTGAAATGGACTGTTCCCACAGGATAGTGCTGGACGAGAGCAAGGGATACTGCACGATGGAGTACCGCAGCGTTATAGGCAGGGGAGTGCTGACCGAGGTCCCGGAGGAGGAGAAACTCCGCGCGCTGACGCTGATAATGAGGCACTACCACCCGGGACATACGGATTTCAACCCCGCCGCCGTACCCAGAACCCGGGTGCTGAAACTGGAGGTCACATCTATGACCGGAAAGCGCCGTATGACTTCCGCAAAATAAATTCTTCGCGAATAAAAAAATTTTCAAAAAAGACTTGCAATTTTTGTGATTATGTGGTATACTTGATTAGTATGATATCACTTGTACAAAAATGTACATATTTATATGGAGGAATATTAACCAATGGGTATTTTCGAAATAATCAGCGCAATAGTTCTTATAATTGCATGCGTGTTTATCGTTATCGTTGTTCTTATGCAGGACACCAAGACTCAGATGTCTCAGACCATCTCCGGCAACACTGGTGATAACTACTTCGGAAAGAATTCCGGCAGAACCAAGGAAGCTCAGCTCAACAAGGCTATGATCACAGCGGCGATCATCTTCTTCGTTCTTGCGATGATCGTTAACATTGCGAACGCTTACTTCGGCGGTTCCAAGTCTGACGACACATCAAGCTCCGTTACATCTTCCGTTGTTTCCGAGGTATCCACTTCCGAGGGAACCGCTGAGGATTCCGGCACTGCTGAGTCAGGCGCGGCAGGAAGCACGGCTGAGACCTCCGGAACAGCTCAGGCTGACGAGTCGCAGGCTGAAAGCACAGCTTCCACTGCTGAACAGTAAAAAACGGGACAGGCATTACCGCCTGTCCTTTTTGTTAATAACAGGTGAATTCGTGGATAAAATATAGTAAACCGATGAGAAAGGATAAAAATGAACAAGCTGAAAATATCAATACTGCTCATGCTTTACGACGCAGGCGAAAAGGGGCTGACCGACAAGCAGATCGCCGACCGTCTGGATATCAATAAAAAGGGCTTCAAGAAGCTGGAGACCGCGCTTTCCGAAATGAAACAGCACAACGATATTGCCTACAAGAAGGGTATGTGCTGGATAAAGCACCCGGAGCAGTTCTTCAAGGCGGAGGTCACAAGGGTAACTCCGAAATCCGGTTTTATCAGGCAGCTCGGAGATATGCCGGTCGAGTACTTTGTGCGCGGGCGCGACCTCATGGGTTCCATTCCCGGAGATATCGTGCTTGCAAAGCAGACCGCTGAAGCGGACGAGCGTTTCTCCGCCGAGGCAGTGGTGGTTTCCGTGCTGGAGGCGAACAACGGGCTCCAGACCGGCGTTATCGTCGCTGAGGGCAACAAATTGATGGTGCTTCCTGACAAGCTTTGCAACGACCCGCTCGTAATTGCGAAGGTGTCTAAGGCGGCAGCAATGCATGTCGGCGATAAGGTAGTGTTCTCAATAAAGAAGCGCGGCGAGCGCCACATGGATCACACCGTCAACATCGTGGACGTGTTCGGCTCCAGCGATACCGCGAAGGCAGGCGCGGACGCCTACATGCTGTCCAACAATCTGCACGTGAACTTCCCGGACGACGTGCTGTACGAGGCTTCCAAACTTGACATCGACGAGCCTGACTCCGACGAGGTGCTCCGCCGCCTGGATCTCCGTGGAGAACCGATTTTCACCATCGACGGCGCGGACACCAAGGACATCGACGACGCAGTGAGCATCGCAAAGACCGACCGCTGCTACAAGCTGGGAGTGCATATCGCGGACGTTTCACACTACGTTACAAAGGGCAGCAAGCTCGACGAGGAGGCATTCTACCGCGGAACCTCCATCTACTACGCCGACCAGGTGGTACCAATGCTGCCGCGGCAGCTTTCAAACGGAATATGCTCGCTGAATCCGCAGGTGGACAGACTGGCGTTTTCCTGCCTGATGGACGTCGGGTTTGACGGAAAGCTGCTGAGCTACCGCTTCGAGAAATCCGTTATCAGGAGCCGCGTAAAGGGCGTTTACTCCGAGGTCAACAAGATAATCGACGGCAATGCAGACGACGAAATAAAGGCGAAATACGCCCGGGTGATCGACCGTATCCCGATAATGAAGGAACTTGCGGATATTCTTGTAAAGAACCGCATCGACCGGGGCGCTCCCGAGATAGACACCTCGGAGACCAAGATAATCACCGATGAAAACGGCGTGTGCATTGACGTTAAGCCGCGCACCACCGGTATTGCGGAGGGGATAATCGAGGAGTTCATGCTGATGGCGAACAACTCGGCGGCGGCTCTTGCGATGAAGGAGAAAATACCGTTCGTTTACCGTGTTCACGAGGCTCCGACAACTGAGAAGCTCGACCTGCTTCGTGAAACGCTGACCGCGCTGGGGATAAATCCCGGGGCGCTCGGGGCGAATGCTCCCGCCTCCGAGCTTGCGCGGATACTCCGCGAGAACAAGGACAGCGACCGCGCGATGGTGATAAACAGGATAGTCCTGCGCACGATGATGAAAGCGCGCTACAGCGAGGAACCCCTCGGACATTACGGACTGGTAATGCCGGAGTACGCGCATTTCACCTCGCCGATACGCCGCTACGCCGACCTCTCGATACACCGCATACTGACCGACTATGTGTACTCCTTAGACCACGAGAAGCTGTGCAGGAAGTACGCTGCGTTCTCCGCTTCTGCGGCGCTCCAGGCGAGCAACACGGAGCTTTCAGCGGTACGCTGCGAGCGCGAGTGCGAGAATTTCTACATGGCTGAGTACATGAAGAACCACGTCAACGAGGAGTTCGACGGAATGATTTCCGGAGTCAGCGCGGGCGGCGTGTACGTCGTACTGCCTAACACCATCGAGGGTATGGTGTCGGTTGCGACCATGCCCATGGGCGACTACGAGGTACAGCACGGCGTTATCCTCACCGGAGCGATCGACGGCAGCGTTTACACAGTCGGCGACAAGGTACGCGTGAAGTGCGTCAGCGTGAACGTCAACGGCGGGTTCATCGACTTTGAGTTCGTTGGAAATCCCGGCAAACCTGCGAAGTCTGAAAAGACCGCTTCTTAATAACAAATCCCCGGAGTTCTGCTCCGGGGATAATTTTAAATATAAAAAGAATCCACCGGTTACGCCGGTGGATTCACGTTTATTCTGATCATTCCTCGATAAGGTCGCCGTAAACAACGCCCAGACCGAGAGTGCTCATGTAAACTCTGCCGTACTTGTTCCAGTCACCATAGACGAACTTGCCGTTTCCGGTTCCGCCGAACTGGTGGTTGTCGTCGTTGATACGGCTCCATGTTGCGCCCTCGTCGGTGGACCAGTAGAGACCTACCGGATCATCGGAAGTCGGCTGACCCCAGATGTAGATAACGGCAGGGTCGCCGTCGTTCTTGCCTCTGCCGAGACCTACCATCTGGCAGTTGGAAACCGTGGAGAGACGTGTGAAGGTCTTGCCGTGGTCGGTGGATACCTGAAGTCCCATTGCGGGGTAGTAGATCTTGCCCTCAACGCCCGCCTCGACTACCGGCCTTGTTGATGTGAACACGGAGAGTTCGTTGTTTGCAGTGAAGGTCTTGCCGCGGTCGTCGCTGTAGTAGAAGGTGCTGCCGCTTGCCGCGTAGAGGTAGTCAGGATTTACTGGGTCGGCGATAAGGCGCTTTGCGGAAAGTCCGCCCTCGGACTGGTTCCAGGTCTTGCCCTTGTCGTCAGACCAGAACACGAACGCCATGTTGTCAGGAGCCCAGTAGAATGTCGAGCCGTCAGCGGAGACCGCAACGGAGCCGCCGTGGCCGTTCTGACCGCTTACCGGAGCAGTTACCTTGTTGCTCCAGGTAGCGCCGCGGTCCTCGGAGTACCAGAAGTCGTTGCCGGTGTCGGAGTTCGCAGCCTTTACCCATACGTCGGTGTTAGCTGCTGCGACCGCAAGCCCGGTCATGGAGCCAGCGTTGCTGCTGTGGCGCGTTCCGAACTCGGCAGCGTCATCCTGCGTGAATCCGTCGTAGTCCCCAACGACCGTCACAAGCTCGCCGCCGGGAATGCTGACAAGCTCGTAGGGAACAGTCTCTTCAATGCCCTCTGCGAAGAAGTAGAATGCGGGATGCTCGTCCCAGATGTTGTCGCAGGAGAAGATACCGTTGCCGGAAACCACCATGATCTTTCCGGTGTTGTGCGGGTCGATAGCGAGGGAGCTGCACCAGTGCATGGAGGACTCGTTGTGCCAGCTTACATCGCCGCCGGACATCGTCATATCAAGGTTGATGTTCTTCCAGGTCTTGCCGCCGTCGGTGGTAACGTAGAAGTCGTCGCCGAAGGTGCCGTTTGCCTGCTGGTCGTATACGTTCTCGGTCACTGCCACCATTCTGTTGGGGTCGGCAGGGTCGATGACCACGTCGCCGTAGCCGTTCTTTTCAGGGGTGATATCGGAAACGGAATCGTCCGCGATGTTCAGCAGGCGGATACCGCCGTTGCCGCGGGGATTGTTCCAGGGACCTTCGGTAGAAGCGTAGGTCAGCACGATCTTTCCGTCGCCGTTGTACTTCATGCGCTGAACCATCAGCCCCTTCGGAGCGTCCTCAACGGGCGCCCAGGTAGCGCCGGCGTCGGTGGACTTAAAGAGGTTGTAGTCTCCCTTGCTGGAGAGCGCAGCGTAAATCGTGGAGCAGGAGGAATCATCGCCGGACTGCGGGTCGATGAGTATGCTGCAAATACCGTTGTTGTTATTTGTTGTGGTGTCAACGCCGAGGTCGAGGTAGGTGAAGGTCTGGCCGCCGTCGGTGGACTTTATCAGCCCGCCGCTGCTCATTCCTCCGGCGTAAACTATGTCGCTGTTCTTGGGGTCGACCGCGAGGCGCTCGCCGTTGCCGCGTCCCATTCCGTTGCCGTCTACCTTAATGTAGTCGGTGAGCTCAGTGCGTGTGAAAGTGCTGCCGTAGTCGTTGGAGATAAACAGCGCAGTCCTGGCGCCGCTGAGGTAGCTTGTTCCTGCGAGGAGGTACACGCGGTTGGGGTCCTTGTCGCCGTAGGCGAGGCCAGCGATGCCGAGGAATCCCTGGTCCTCCTCGCTTATGCCGTAGGACATGGACTCCCAGAGCTGTGTGTCCTTATTGTAGCGGTACGCGCCGCCGACGTCGGTGCGGGCGTAGTAGAGTCCTTCCTGGCTGGTCGCAAAAACGCCGCTGACGAATCCGCCGCCGCCTATCGCTACCTGGTTGAATTCCCAGCCGTTTGCGGACATGTTGGAGGCTGTCGGCTCGCCCGCGGGGGAACTGCTGTCGTCCGGAGCGCTGCTTTCAGAGCCGCTGGTTTCGTTCTTGGAGCAGCCTGCAACGCTGACCGCTGTCGCAGCCGCAAGCAGTATGCTTAAAATTTTTCTGTGCTTCATAGATTTCTCCTTAATTTCGTTGCGTATGTTGCTTACATAGCTTACGTATCTTACGTGGCGTATTACATTTTCAGCCCGGGTTTTCATCGGTCTGAACTTATGTAATGGTTTACACAAGCTATATTATACAACATTTTTTCTCAAATTGCAAGTGCGTTTCACGATTTTCACAATTTGCGCCATGATATTGAAAGAATTTTTATAGAATCAGGGAAGATACTGCAAAATTTCAGCCTCAAAGAAGATACCGGTTGACAACCAACCGCTGAAATGCTAAAATATTGATGAGGTGATGATATGAACAACAGCATTTACCCGGTGCTCGGCGCTCAGATGAAGCTTCCGTTCTATGTTTCCGGCGTGGGTATCTCCGACCCGGAGTACCACGTGGTGCGCAGTTCCGGACTGGTATCCTACCAGATATTGTATACCAGAAGCGGGGCAGGGGTGCTTGAAATAGACGGCAGGAAGCTCCCGCAGACTCCGGGGAGCATATTCCTCATCGCCCCGGGAGTACCGCACGAGTACTACCCGCAGCAGGGCATGTGGGAGACCGCCTGGGTGGTGTTCCGCGGAGCCTGCATTCGCGAGCTGATGACGAATCTCGGTTTCGGAGACTGGAACGAGCGCAGCGGCGCGGAGCTCTCCGGCTGCGAGGGGATTTTTGCAAGGCTGCTTTCCGCGGCCTCTGACCCGCTGAACGGCGGTGAGCGCTGCTCCCTGCTTGTGTACGAATACGTCCTGGAAGCGCGCTCGGTGCTTCTCGGCGGCGCAAAGCGCCCGGGAGGTCAGGCAGACCACGCGGTGGAGTTCATCGAGCGGCATTTCAGCGAAGATATCACGCTTGAGCAGCTCGCGGAGCTGACCGGAGTGTCGCTCCAGCACTTCTGCCGGATATTCCGGGCGCAGACAGGAATGCGGCCGATGGAGTACCTCGCACGCAAGCGGATATCCGAGGCAAAGCGGCTGCTCGGCTCCACCGGAAGGAGAGTGGCGGAGATCGCGGAGCTTACCGGCTACCGCGACCCTACCTATTTCGGCGCGGTGTTCCGGAGGTACGAGGGCACCACCCCGACCGAGTACCGCAGAACAAGAACACTGTGATGTTCATATTTTAAGGATACGGCAATTATTTAATCTTGAAAAAATGCTCCCGGTGCGCTATACTTGAATCAACAGATGAATCGCAAACTCATCGAAAGGAGCATTGAAATGGATATTAAAAACCTGGCTGCGGCGGCTGTATGCGCGGTCACAGCGGCAAATTCAGTGATACTTCCCGCCCATGCAGAGGCGGCAGATACGGAGGTAGATCCCTTGAACATCGTGATAAACGGCAGCAATGCCAACACCCTCGAAAACATGCTTTACCGCGGAGTCGGCATGGTGAGCGGAAACAACTCCTCCTGCCTGCTTCTCGACTACAAGGCGGAAAACCCGGAAGCCTACTGGGAGATAATGAACTACATCTTTGGAAAGAAGGGGCTTGAGGTCGCGCACCTGAAGCTTGAGATGGGTTCGGATATCAACTCCTCCTCCGGCACGGAGCCTTCCGTAATGCGCAGCGAGGACGAGACCGCCGACGTCACAAGGGGTGCAGGCTACCAACTCGCAGCGGACGCAAAGACGATAAACCCCGACCTCACGCTTGACATGCTGTGGTGGGGTGAACCCCGCTGGGTCTCTGATTCCGACGACGTTTACGCGGCGCGCTACAAGTGGTATAAGAACACGCTCGACGCGGCGTACGACACCTACGGCATCAAGTTCGACTACGTTTCCGCGACCCAGAACGAGCGCGGCCGCGACAACGACTGGATAGTGTACCTGTCTCAGCACCTCAAGAGCGAGACCGATTCCCGCTACGACTATTCCGCTATTAAGATAGTTGCCGGCGAGGAGGTCTGCACCTGGCAGGCGGCGGCAGAGGTACTCAAGGGGCTTCGCGACGGAGACACCACGCTTTCCGACAACATCGACATTCTCGGAAGCCACTACACCAGCAGCTCCACCGACCATGCGCAGGAGCTTGCACGGGAGTACGGCAAGGAGCTGTGGTTCAGCGAGGGAAGCTCCCCGATGGCGTACTCCGAGGGCGCGTGGCGCTTCGACGAGGGTAATTCCGGTTTGACCGGGATTAATGGCGCGCTGGATATCGCGAACCGCTACATTTCAATGTACCCGCAGGGCGGCATGACGCTGTGCCAGTTCCAGCCGGTGGTTGCTGCGTACTATGACGGCGTGTGCTACTGCCAGAAGCAGTTCATCAATGCCTGCGACCCCTGGAGCGGCTACTACACGCTTGACAGCGGATTCTACACCATGCTTCAGTTCACGCAGTTCATGGATAAGGGCTGGAGCTTCGTTGACGGCGCCTGCTACGCTGACGGAGTTCCCGGTGGCGACGGCCACGCGATAGTTGACGCAAAGTACAGCTACATGACCACGTGCAGCCCCGACAAGTCGGATTATTCGACGGTCATCACAAACACCACCGCCGAGCCGCTGACCTACGAATTTGAAGTATCGGAGCTTGCGAACGCCGGGAGTGAAGTCCACCTCTGGGAAACAAGAGGACCTGACGGCGGCGCGTACAACGAGAACTACTTTAAGAATATCGGCAGCGTTACACCGGAGGAAAACGGCGGGAAGTACACCTACTCCGTAACTGTGAAGCCCTATTCGATACTTACAGTTTCCACGATCGACCTTCCGGAGACGGAGTACAAGAACCCGGAAAGCTCTGAACGCACTATTCTGGAGCTACCGTACAGCGACGATTTCAGCTATTCCGGTTACGGCGATGATTTCCTTGCCTCCCGCGGAAACGCTCCGCGCTACACGACCGACGAGGGCGGAGCGTTCGAGGTGAACGATGGCGTTCTGGTTCAGCAGATAACCGCCGCTGAGAAGGCGAACGAGTGGGGCTGGACTCCCGACCCGACCACGAATTTCGGCGACGACCGCTGGTATAACTACAGCGTTTCTGCGAAGGTGATATTTGCCGATTCAGACAACGCGGCGGGGAATTACACCGGCGTAGGTCTGCGCTACATTCAGGGTCACGCTGGGGCGAGCGGCTACTGGCTCAAGCTCACGCAGAGCGGCGACTGGAGCCTGTGGGAAAACAGCGACGTCCTCCAGAGCGGAAAGAGCACAGCGGACACCTCCGCGCCGGTGGAACTGAAGATCGAGGCGGTCGACAACAACGTTAAGTGCTGGATAAACGGCGAGCAGGTGTGCGACTACACAGCAGAGGGAAGCTTCCTCGGCGCTGGCCGTGCGGCGTTCTTCTCGTCCTATGACCGCAACGGGTTTGACGATCTCGTGATAGCTCCGGCCGAGGGCGCTGAGACCTACATCACCCGCTTCGACAATACGGATCTGATGTTTGATTACACCGGCGAGTGGAATCACAACACAATGTCCAGCTTCAAGAACTACAAGCGTACGCTGTCCTCGGCGAAGGCTGGCTGCTCGTTCACGGTGGACTTCACCGGAACCGGAATCGCCATCACCGGCGGCGGAAAGGGCGCGTCTGTGACCTATACGCTTGACGGCGGCGAGGAAGTCGCATATACTGTTCCGAGCACTGGAATGCGCGAGGTCAATTTCATGCTGAAGGGGCTTGAGAACGGCGAGCATCATCTGAATGTTACCGTGACCGACGGCACTTATAATGTAGACGGCGCGGAAGTCACCGGAATGGAAGTTTACACAGCGGCTCAGCGGGAGCATTCCGCAGCGCAGGAGTCTTCCAGCGTAACTGGAGAGGCTCAGAGCGCGGAGCAGCAGGCAGGTCAGACCGGCGAGCAGAGCGGCGCGGAGCAGGGGGATTCCGAGAATAAGGGCGGATTCCCGGCAGCTGCTGGAATCGGAATCGGCGCAGCAGTAGTTGCGGCAGGAGTTGCAGCGGCGGTTATTGTTAAGAAAAAGAAGAAGTAAATTGTTGGTTGTAGTTGCATTATGCTTCCGAAACAGTCCACTGGACTGTTTCGGAGGATAGTGGCGACTAGATTTTATATGTTGCTTGTGGGGGAAAACTCTTGTTTTCCCCCACACCCCTTTAGCGCTTTTTTATGTTTAGCCGTGCTTACGCACGGAGTAATCGCACTTCGTGCGGAGGTTTCGCCTGGCGGCGACAAGGGCGCTGCCCTTGACCTGCAAGGGGGACGAGTCCCCCTTGACTCCCGATTAGGGATTGAACAAGCGGAACACTCGCCGCTAAATTATAGCTGTCACGCCGTCCACCTCTAGAGTCTCACCTCGTCACGACATTTTCACTTGATTTTTTACCCGGGAACTGGTATAATACTACCATAAAGACCCGGAGGTGCTGAAATGTCACAGGTAACTAAACGCGCTCTGGAGGCTTCACTTAAAAACCTCCTGCTGAAAAAGCCGCTGAGCAAGATAACAATAAACGACATAACCGAGGACTGCGGAATTAACCGCATGACCTTCTACTACCATTTCAAGGATATTTACGACCTGGTAGAGTGGTCCTGCGCCGAGGACGCCAAAAAGGCACTGGAGGGCAAAAAGACCTACGACACATGGCAGCAGGGATTCCTCCAGATCTTCGAAGCAGTGCAGGAGAATAAGCCGTTCATAATCAACGTTTACCGCTCCGTGAGCCGCGAACAGGTGGAGCTGTACCTCTACAAGCTCACTTACGACCTGCTGATAGGCGTAGTGAACGAATGCTCCAAGGATCTGAACGTCCGGGAGGACGACAAGGAATTCATCGCGAACTTTTATAAGTACGCGTTTGTCGGGGTAATGCTCGACTGGGTAAAGAACGATATGAAGGAGGATCCGAAGCAGATAATCGACCGCCTTTCCACACTTATGCACGGGAATGTTTCAGCAGCGCTGGAGCGTTTCAGCATTTCGTAGTTTTATCATTCCAGCCAGTTTGATAAAAAGTTATACACCTTTGCCGCCGTGATGAAAAACTGAACACGGCGGCGATTCTGTTTATTGTATATTTACTGATTTTGAGTTAAAATATAATCACAACAAGGAACCACCACCCGAAAGGGTATTTTCAAGGAGGAGATCATATGTACTACTCAAGCGGTAACTACGAAGCATTTGCAAGGCCTAAGAAGCCTGCGGGCGTTGACAATAAGTCCGCGTATATTATAGGAAGCGGTCTTGCTGCGCTGACTGCTGCGTGCTATCTCGTTCGCGACGGTCAGATGAAGGGCGAACACGTCCACATTCTTGAGAAGGAGCAGCTCGCGGGCGGCGCCTGCGACGGCTGGAAGTTCGAGGACGTCGGCTATGTAATGCGCGGCGGCCGTGAGATGGACAACCACTTTGAGGTAATGTGGGATCTGTTCCACTCCATTCCTTCCATCGAGACAGAAGGCGTATCCGTCCTCGATGAGTACTACTGGCTCAACAAGGAGGACCCGAACTACTCCCTCTGCCGTGCGACCGTAAACCGCGGCGAGGACGCCCACACCGACGGCAAGTTTGATATCTCCGACAAGGGCGCAATGGAGATCATGAAGCTGTTCTTCACTCCTGAGGAGGATCTCCAGGACAAGAAGATAACTGATTTCTTCGATGACGAGGTGCTGAACTCCAATTTCTGGCTCTACTGGCGCACGATGTTCGCATTTGAGAACTGGCACAGCGCTCTTGAGATGAAACGCTACATTCAGCGCTATATCCACCACATCGGCGGTCTGCCTGACTTCAAGGCGCTCCGCTTCACAAAGTACAACCAGTATGAGTCCATGATCCTGCCGATGATAAAGTACCTCGAGAGCTTCGGCGTACAGTTCCACTTCGGCGTTAAGGTCGTGAACGTACAGTTCGACTGCAAGCCCGAGCGAAAGCTCGCGACCCGCATCGACGTTATCCGTGACGGCCAGGAAGAGAGCATCGGCCTCACCGAAAACGACCTCGTGTTCATCACAAACGGCGGCTGCGTTGAGAATTCCACAATGGGCAGCCAGAACAAGCCCGCCGAATTCCGCCCGGAGATCAAGGCTGGCGGCGGCTGGGATATGTGGCGCAAGATCGCCGCGCAGGATCCCGCGTTCGGCAACCCTGACAAGTTCTGCGGAAATCCTGAGCTCTGCAACTGGATGAGCGCCACCGTCGAGACCCTGGATCAGCGCATAATCCCCTATATCAAGAAGATCTGCAAGCGCGACCCGTTCACCGGTAAGGTAGTCACCGGCGGTATCGTCACCGTCAAGGATTCCTCCTGGCTGCTGAGCTGGACCATCAACCGCCAGCCGCAGTTCCGCGAGCAGCCCAAGGATCACTGCCTCGTGTGGGTATATGCGCTGTTCAGCGACAAGCCTGGCGACTATATCAAGAAGCCCATGCGCGAGTGCACCGGCAAGGAGATCTGCATGGAGTGGCTGTATCACCTCGGCGTTCCCGAGAACGAGATTGAGGACATGGCAGAGCATTCCGCGAATACAGTTCCGGTAATGATGCCGTATATCGACGCGTTCTTCATGCCGCGTGCAATCGAGGACAGACCTAAGGTAGTTCCGGACGGCGCTGTAAACTTCGCGTTCCTCGGTCAGTTCGCCGAACTCCCCCGCGACACAATCTTCACCACTGAGTACTCCATGCGTACCGGTATGGAAGCAGTCTACACCCTGCTCAACGTCGACCGCGGCGTACCCGAGGTATGGGGAAGCGTGTTCGATATCCGCGCCCTGCTTGACGCTACAGTTAAGCTCCGCGATGGCAAGAAGGCTACTGACATGAAGATGAATCTCGCCCAGGAACTGGTCGTAAAGAAGCTCCTCGGCAAGATAAAGGACACCGATATCGAGAAGATACTCAAGGAATACAACGTTATCTGACCCTTATCCCGGGCGGTTCTGAATTGAGCCGCCCGGTTCTGATTTACTCATCTTTTTGCTCTTGTGTGAAAAATGTCGTGTGGAGGGTATTTTTCTGGACTAATTAACCTTTTTGTCCTTTGTATAAATCTCCGGGGTATAGTACAATATTATTAAAGAAGTGTAAAGACTCAAAGTCTCTCAGATTCTTACGAAAGGAGAAGATAAAATGCTCACGACGATCGGTTTCACATTGTTTGGTTATCTCACGGGAAGTCTGCTTTTCGCGCGCTATTTTTCAAATCTGTTCTGCGGAAAGGATGTCACCGTTGACACCCCTGACAGCAACCCCGGCACCTACAATGCGTACACCTACGGCGGGTTCTGGTGCGGTGCTCTGACCCTTATATGCGACCTGCTGAAAGGCTTCCTGCCGGTGTTCCTGTACATCAGGGTAAGCGGCGGAACTCCGCTTGGACTGGTGCTTGTGATGTCTGCTCCGGCGCTCGGGCATATCTTCCCCATCTGGCATAAATTCGACGGAGGAAAGGGGATCGCGGTCTCCTTCGGAGTGCTGCTCGGGCTTGCTCCTAATATGCTCCCGGTGCTGACGCTGGCGCTCACCTACCTGCTGTTCTCTTTCATGTTCAAGGTTAATCCGCATTTCTACCGCCTGATACTCACATACTCAACGGCGTTCGGAATTATCCTGCTGACTTCCAGAAGCATTCCCGTGACCCTTGGCTGCGCTGCGGTATTCGTCATCGTGCTACTGAAGATAATCTCCGTACGTGATACCTACGACAAGATGACCGTTCGGGCCGCGTGGAAAAGATAAGATCCATAATTAAGAGGGGCTGAGTTCAGCCCCTTTTTGATTTTCAAGTCGCTGTAACCTGCTTTCAAAGTTTCCTGTTTTCCGCCCATTGAGGTAAAACAAAAAGAGCAGCCGCATTTCTGCGACTGCCCTTGCAAAGCCTTTATTCAAGCGGTTTCTTGTATCACTTGAAGTATCTGTTCAGCAGACCCTCGAAAGCCTTTCCATGTCTTGCCTCGTCCTTTGCCATCTCGTGGACTGTGTCGTGGATAGCGTCGAGGTTGAGCGCCTTTGAAGCGCTCTGTAAAGCCAAATCTTTGATACATCTTTTATCAACTATTGTAAATCATTTTACTAGTATGTAAAGAGTTTTTACAACTTTATTACTGATGTTGTATAATAAAACTTGACACCTCACGCTCAAAAGGATATACTAAAACG
>CAMELR010000047.1 GCA_945923775.1 uncultured Clostridia bacterium
ATTCTTCATCGTAACTTGCCATTGTTTTTCCCTCCTGTGTTTATTATATCACTTTTGGGGGCGGTGTTACAACTTTATTATAGCACATCAACGGAAGATATTTTTCACCGGAACAGTCATGCGTTTTTGTGGGAAACTTTTGTTGATTTGCACAAATACTTTTGTGGCATTTTTTGTCATAATTGCTTGACATATGTGGAATAAAGGTGTATAATCAAATCACCCGAACGAAAGTCAGGGCGCATCTTGATCATGGAGGTATTTCATCATGGGAATGGGTTCACTTGTTTTAGCAGGACTTGGCGTTGTTGCAACGATGTTCCATTATGTGACGCACGACATTATCCTGGGCGTGGTATGCTCGCTGCTGCTGATCGGCGCGTTCGTACTTGGTATAGTTGAGATGAAGCGCAAGGAAAAAGCAGGGGATTTTGTGTCAAACATGTACAATTTCGCAATGCTCGGTCACGGTACCTCGGGCGTTGTTATCGTGGTGTGCGGAATCATGTGCCTTATCGCGAATGTCATGCATAAATGACCCTTTGGCGTGATCCCCCGCTTATGCCGGGGGACAGGCGTGAAAATATCGCTCATGAGAGACAGGCTTTCAGAGATACGAAGTCTGTCTCTCAATTCTTTTGCGTGATTTTGCAAAGAGAAAAACAGGTACTATGCAAAACAGGGGAACTGTGATATAATAGATCATGGTGATCAAAAAACACAGCCCTCTGAAAGGAACAACACCAATGTACAGAATACTTTTCGTCTGCCACGGCAAAATAATTGTTCAATCTATACAAAGCGTTAATTGCTGGCAACTTTTTTCCAAAACTACTTGACATTTAGCCGGAAAAAAGTTATAATAACATTGCACCAACAAAACATATCAAATTAATATGTAATATATGAATACTCGGAGAAAGGAGAACTGCAAATGAGCTGTGCAAAGATGATCTGCTGTGAAATGATGTGTACAGTCATGTGCAATATGGCTGAAGAACTGCCCTGCGCGTCCGTATTCCGAATGTGAGTTTTGTTCTGACCCGAACCGAACATATCCGGAGCGCAGTGAAATGCGCTTTTTTTATTTTAAACATTGGAGGAAAACATCATGCCCGACAACAAGAACATCTGCCATAGCTGCACCGACTGCGGAGTAATGAACTGCGCGCGGCGCAACGGCTCGTATCCTGAGTTCTGCCCGACTGCGGCGCTCACCGAGGAGGAGATAAACGAGGTCACGGACCTCTACATAAAGAACCGCACGAATCACAAGATAGCGGTTGCTTCCGCCGAGGTAGAGGGCGGATTCTACGGCAAGTACACGAGGGTAGAGGAGATAATCGAATTTGCCCGCAAGATAGGCGTAAAAAAGATAGGCATTGCGACCTGCGTAGGGCTTCTCGAGGAAAGCCGCATATTCGCGCGGATACTGAAGCTGAACGGCTTTGAGGTGTACGGAGTAAGCTGCAAGGTCGGTTCGGTGGATAAGACCGGCATAGGGATAGACGAGAAATACACCTGCGTTACCGGAAAGGTAATGTGCAACCCCATCATGCAGGCGAAGCTGCTCAACAAGGCGAAGGTCGACCTGAACGTAGTAGTAGGTCTTTGCGTGGGACACGACAGCCTGTTCTACAAGTACGCGAAGGGGATAACAACAACGCTTGTCACCAAGGACAGAGTGCTCGCCCACAATCCGGTCGGCGCGCTGTACCAGGCGCGGGCTTACTACAAGAAGCTTCTGCTTGCGCCGGTCGGCGAGGAGCCGGATTACTCCGGAGCAAATCTCGGCAGCATAAAGTAAGCCGGAAAGGACATTCAGATGAATAAAAAGACATTGTTTCGCGCCGGCATACTTCTCCTTTCAGCGATAGCCGCTGAGGTGGTCGCGGTTGCCGTTCCTGATTCCGCCAAGCACCAGCCGGCGAATCACCCGTATTTCGCCTGGCTCATCATCGCGATTACCCTGGTTTATTTCGCCGGAGCGATCCTGATACACCTAAAAAACAAGAAAACCCCGAACGAAAGCGACCTGTTTTACAGAGCGCCGTTCCTGGCGGGAGTGCTGCTTGTCCTGAACGTTCTGAACATCGTAACGGTAAAGACGGCGCTGCTTGCGGTGTACAGCACCACCGATCAGCCGGTAGCGCTGATGAACGGAGCGGTAGACGCTATTTCCACGCCTGACCCGGTAGCCACAAACGCAGAGAACGAGTACGGGCTGAAGGTGCTGCTCGACACGGCGGTAACCGAGCCGTACGCGAGTGAATACTGCTGCGTAAGCTTCGTATCCTCCGAGCTTGCGGAGAAGCACCCGGACATTGCCGCGGCGTTCACAAGGGCGGTTCTGAAGGCTTCCGCGTTTGTTGCGGATAATCCCGAGGAGGCAGCGCAGATACAGATCGACGGCGAGTATGTCAGCGGCGACGCCAAGGCTAACGCGGAGATACTCAAGGGCTACAAGTATATCCCGAGCGTTCAGGGCGGATACGACGCGCTGGTGAACGTTGCTACTGACCTCCACGACATAGGGCTGCTGAAGGAATCCACTGACGTGTCCGCTCTGGTGGAGCGTTCGTTCAAATTCTTTGACGGAGTTCCCGACAGCTATACTATAAACGGCGGCGAATTTGCGGACATGGTATATGAGAGCAAGTCGCTCTCAGCGGCTCCGGAGACGCATGTCGTGAACGACTGCTGCGGATAAAATCTGAGTTGGAATTAATGAGCCGCATTCGGCTGAATATAAAAACTGGCAGGCGATGAGCCTGCCAGTTTTGTATTTGAAGTCAGACCTTCGGCAAATTTGCAATGATGTATTTCCAGGAGCCGCCATGAATTTCACGGAAAATAAAACAAGGGCTGAAACCAGCCCTGTTTTTATGTTGAATTGTTAAAAAATCAGTTTCTCATATATTCTCTCCAGTCGAGGTCGCCGCGCTCAAGGGCGTGGATAAGCGCCTCGGCAGTAGCGATGTTCGTTGCAACGGGAATATTGTGTACGTCGCAGAGACGGAGAAGATTGATGTCGTTAGGCTCGTGTGACTTTGCGTTGAGCGGGTCACGGAAGAATATCAGCAGGTCGACCTCGTTGCAGGAAATGCTTGAAGCAAGCTGCTGGTCGCCGCCCTGGGAACCGCTGAGGTAGCGCTGAATGTGAAGCCCGGTAGCCTCGGCAACGAGCTTTCCGGTGGTGCCGGTAGCGCGGATATCATGGTGGCTGAGAATACCGCAGTATGCGATACAGAACTGAACCATCAGTTCTTTTTTGGAGTCATGTGCGATGAGTGCAATGTTCATAGCTGCTCCCTCCTTAGTTGATGTTGATGGTGAGCGGAACTTCCTCACCAAGAATTCTTCTTGCTATCGCCGCGTAGGCCTTAGCGCCTCCGCAGTTCGGGGGAAGCGGCTGTCCCTTCGCGCCGCATATCTTTATGTTCATATCCTCGGGAACTACGCCGATGAGCGGAATTCCCACGCTGTCCATTACCTCGTCGAGGTCGTAGAGGATATCCTCGTCCTTGAAGTTCGGGCTGACCTTGTTGATGACAAGACGCTGATTAGTGCAGTTCTTGACATACAGGAAGTCCGAAAGTATCGCGCCGTCGCGTACGCACACGGTATCCGGCGTAGTTACCATCAGGATAAGCTCCGCAGCCTTGATAACGCTGAATACCGAGCTGCCGATACCTGCGGTGTCCATGATTATGTAGTCGAAGTGCTTGCGCATCTCCTGGCATACTTCCATGATCTTCTCGGGGTTGATATCTATGAACGGGTTCCTTGTCGCGCAGACCAGATAGAGGTTGTCAACACGATCCACCTTAGTTGTGGCTGTAAGGATATCGATTTTACCCTCCAGATATTCGCCGATGTCGTGCTTTACCTTATCCTTGATACCGAGCATGATGTCAAGGCATCTCAGACCGAAGTCCAGCTCGACCACCAGAGTTTTTTTACCAAGCGCTGCAAGTGCAGTGGCAACGTTAGCCGATGTGGTCGATTTGCCCGTACCGCCCTTGCCTGCCGTAACCGCAATGATCTGTGACATGTTATTCCCCTCTCGATCTGATAGAACCGTATCCTTATTTTGCAGATACGCACCCAGAATATCTATGATAATTTTTATAAATATATTCTACCACAAAACCCCTTTAAAATAAAGCATTTTTTTATACATTTCAAAAATTTGTGAAATATCTTCATTTTCCCGCCGATTTTTTGTGCATAATTACACTCGCCGATTTCCTGAACCTGGTGAAATATAATTAAATAAGAAGTGCCTCCGTTCAAGTCATGCCGAATATACAATCAGGAAGAAAAAAACGACAATCAGGAAGGTTTTATTGACAGACGCTGAAAAAAACGATAAAATCAACAGGTATCAAAAAACTATCTGAGAAGGAGAACCGAAATGTCCGAAAACAACACACAGACCCCCGCACAGGAAAAGCCCCGCCGCAGCAAGGAGGATATCCTTGAAATAATCATAGCGGTATTTCTGGGCGTGACCGCGCTGGCTACTGCCTGGGCTTCGTGGATAGGCTCGCTGCACGGCGGCAACATGTCCACCAACTACACTAAGAGCAACAACCTCGCAGCCGACGGCAACGCCCGCTGGAACGAGGCTTCCCAGACGCTCATGCAGGATATGCAGGTGTGGAACATGATAAGCGACTACCAGGTGGAGGTGCTTTACGCAGACCAGACCGGCGACGAATCCAAGCTGTATGAGAGCGCATACAAGATCAAGTTCATCTGCGCCGACAACCTGACTCAGGAGATCGCCGACCTCATAAACTACGATTTTGACTTCGACGCCGACCAGATAATCGACTGGGTGATAAACGACGAAAAGTCCACAGTAAGCCCGTTCAGCGACGAGGACTACGTTAACAGCTACTACGCCGACGCGCAGGAGATACTCGCGGAGAGCGAAGCGGTGCTCGCTGAAGGTCAGCAGGACAACACCCGCGGCGACACCTTCAACCTCGTCACCGTTATTTATTCCGTAGTGCTGTTCATGCTCGGTATCGTGGGGACGTTCCGCCGCCTGCCGAACCGTCTGCTGATCACCTGCGTTGCGATCGCGGGATTCCTGTTCGGAACCATATACATGTTCACGATCCCCATGCCGACCGGATTCAGCTTCCTCAGCTTTTTCGGCGGCTGACGCACAATGAACCTTATTCCCGGGCACGGCTAAAAAAACAATCAGGAAGGTAAAACATACAATCAGGAAGATTTCATTGACTGAAACAGCCTCATATGATATACTTTCCTCAACACCAATAATACGGCGGCCTGGTACGGCTGACCGCAAATAATCAGTAAGGAGATACATAATGGAAAAGACCCCCGCGTTACTTATCACGATTTTTCTCGGCGAGCTCGGAGTTCCGAGATTCATGACCGGCAAGATCGGCACCGGGATCATCTGGCTGCTGACCTGCGGCTGCTTCGGCGTTGGCTACATCATTGATATCGTGAATGTTGCCACCGGTAAGTTCACCAAGAAGGACGGCACTCCCTGGGTGACCGGAAACTAAAAAACTGTCTGGTACGGATAATCAAGCCTGTCGGAACAGCCGCCGACAGGCTTTGACCGCGTTATGCGGCTTGACATTATTGTCGGTTTGTTATAAAATATATCTGGAATTCCGCGCGTCAGGCATGGGATCACGCAGACCAAAACATTAAGGAGAAACGCATGAAATTTAAAAAATGGCTCGCCGCAGCTACTGCGGGAGCAATGGCGCTTGCAATGGCGGGCTGCTCTGACAGCAGCGAGGACTTCTTCGCAACCGCCGAAGCCGGAAACAGCACGGCAGAATACACCGCCGAGGCTCCGGCGCAGTCCGGCGGGGAAGAGGAGTACGACAACGCGGGCCGCAGCTTCGACAACGGAGCGACCCAGCTTTCAATGACGAACGGCAGTCTCGATATCCACCGCCGCACCCGCTCCGAGTCGGCTCCGATGGGCGACAGCGGCTGGACGATCATGGTGTACCTCTGCGGCACCGACCTTGAGAGCGACTGCTACGCGGCTTCAATGGATATCGAGGAAGCTCTGTTCGGTACATACAGCGACGACGTCCGTATCGTTTACCAGACCGGCGGAACCGCCGAGTGGAACGAGTACTACGGCATTTCGAACAGCGTATCGCAGCGTTACGTCACAAACAACGGCGAGCTTGAGCTTGTAGATGAGTTCGACCTCCAGAACATGGGCGACCCGCAGACCCTCGCGGATTTCGTCTCCTGGGGAGTTGAGAATTACCCCGCGAAGCACATGGGTCTGGTGTTCTGGAACCACGGCGGCGGCAGCATAAGCGGCGTGTGCTTCGATGAGATGAACGATTCGGACAGCCTCTCGCTGCGTGAGATAGACAGCGCGCTGAATTCCGTTTACGGTCAGATGAGCGACAAGTTCGAGTTCATCGGCTTCGACGCGTGCCTTATGAGCACCCTTGAGACCGCGAACATCATTGCGCCGTACGCGCGCTACATGTTTGCCTCCGAGGAGACCGAGCCGGGCGGCGGCTGGAACTACACCGACATCATGGACTTCCTAGCGGAGAATCCGGACGCCAGCGGCGCGCAGCTCGGCGAAATGCAGTGCAGCAGCTACTACCAGCACTGCATAGACAACGGCGACCCCGACGGCACCACATTCGCAATAACCGACCTCTCAAAGATAAACGGCCTGCTGACCGCATTCGACGCCACCGCGAAGGAGATGTACGAAAGCGACAGCATGACCGACATAGCCCGTGCGGTGTACTCCGCGGATAACTTCGGCGGAAACAACCGAAACGAGGGCTACACCAACATGGTAGACCTGCTTGGGCTTCTCAATGCAGTGGAGTCTTACGCGCCCTCTGCGTCCGACGCAATTGCAAAGCTGAAGGAAGCGGTGATCTACAGCGTAAACGGCGACAACCACGAAGGCGCCGGCGGACTTTCCCTGTACTATCCGCTTGCAGTCCAGGGCACCGAGGAGCTTTCCGTGTTCGCGGATATCTGCACCAGCTCCTATTACCTCGCGTATGTTGATTCTGCGGCGTACGGCACCACCGGCGGCGACCTCGACAGCTACGACAACAGCAGCCTTATCGCCGACTGCGACGACATCTGGAACGACGGCTATACGGCGGATCCGAACGTAGGCTCCAACTACAGCGACGTATCCTACGCCGACGATAACAGCACCATCGGCATACAGAGCGTATACTTTGACGAGGACGGCACCTACACGGTTCAGCTCTCGGATATGAGCGCGTTCAACTATGCGACCTGCACGCTGTTCATGACCTACGACGGCACAAGCGTTTACCTCGGCGAGGACGACGAGGTCGTCACCGATTACGACGCGATGACCCTCCAGGACGGCTTTGACGGCTCCTGGCCTTCGATCGCGGGACAGCCGCTTGCCATAGTTGCGGTAAGCGTCGGCGAGGATCGCTCGGTATACACAGCGCCGATAACCCTTAACGGCGAGCAGACCAACCTGCGTATCGAGTACGATTTCACCAGCAGCGAGTGGCGCGTATGCGGGACCTGGTCCGGTATCGACCCCGAGACCGGCGTAGCCTCCAGGGACACCCAGCCCCTGAAGGACGGCGACGTTATCGCCCCGGCTTACTTCGTGTTCTCCGATGAGTTCAACGACTACATTTACGGCGACGACATCACTGTCAGCGGCGAGCTCCAGATAGAGTACGACGCGCTTCCCGCCGCCGATTACAGCTATTCTATGTCGCTCTACGACATCTACGGCAACTACTACTACACCACCAGCGTAACATTCACGGTAGACGAGAACGGCGAACTGTTCTTCTATCCTGACGAGCTGGCTTGATCTGATTCCTCCCACTTATATAGGAACCCTTCCGCTTTCTGGTGCGGAAGGGTTCATTTTATTGCGTTATCTTTTCTGCTTCGGAGAGCCGCGCGGCTTCTGCCGCCGCTTCTGTTATCGCCTGCTCGATTCTTAACTGTAACTCCGGAAGCGAAGCCGCGTTTCTGGCGCGGGCAGTCTGCTCGGCTTCGAAGCAAATCTCCCCGGCTGAATCAGCTCCGATTCCCCGGGCGTTGTTTTTCAGCCCGTGCACCAGGGTGGTATAGAGTTCGAGGTCGTTATCGGCAAGCGCGCTGGAAAGCCGCTCCAGCGACTTCGGAGCCTCCTCGGTGAATAGCCTGAGCAGTTCTCTGTAGAAATCCGGGTCGTTGTCGGAGTACTCCAGACCCTTTGCGGTGTTCAGCAGGGAGCTTCCAGGCTCTCCGGACTGCTTCGCTGACGGCAGGCTGTCCGTCACCATTCTGCCAGGAACAAGCCGCGAGAGCATCTGCTCAAGCTCCTCGGAGATTATCGGCTTTGAGAGGTACTCGTCAAAGCCCTCGCTCATGTAGCGCTCCCGGGCGCCGACTACCGCGTCCGCGGTCAGCACCGCAACGGGGACCTCCCGGCAGAGGCTGTCGGGGTCGCTGCGCAGCTTCCGGAGCGCCTCCACGCCGGACATTCCCGGCATCATCGCGTCGAGCATTATCAGGTCGAAGCGCCGCTCCCTTGCAAGCCGGAGCATTTCCACGCCGCTTTCCGCAGTGGTTACGTTTGCCTTGGTGCGCCGCAGCAGCTTCTCGATGACCACGCGGTTGTAGCGGTTGTCGTCCACGGCGAGTATCTCGGTCTCCGGGCAGATAAAGTGCGATACGCTGACATGCGGGCGCACCGGAAGCTCCGGCGTGAACTCCCCGATGGGGGACGCGTCCGCGATTTCCTGCGGTATTTTCAGCGTGAAGGTGCTGCCCGCTCCCGGGGAGCTTTTCGCGGTTATCGTGCCGCCCATGATCTCCACGATGTTTTTCGTTATCGGAAGCCCCAGACCCACTCCGTCGCCGACTGCGCCTATCCTCTCGAAATTGTTGAATATCAGCGGAAGCTTCTGAGGCGGTATACCGCAGCCGCTGTCCGCCATCTGCATTACCAGTATGTCGGATTCCATGCATGCGGTCAGCCTTACGAATCCGGTTTGCGTGTACTTCACGGCGTTCGTCAGGAGGTTCACCGCCATCTGCTTTATTCTCGCCTGATCTCCGACCAGCTTCCTAGGCAGTCCGGGGTCGATGCGGAAATCCAGCTCCAGACCCTTTTCCTCGGCTTTCTGTATCACCAGCAGGCGTATTTCCCGGAGCATTGTGAGCGTGTCGTATTCCGCGCGCTCGACCGTCAGCTTTCCGGTTTCCGCCTTTGAAATGTCGAGTATCTCGTTTATCAGGGTCAGCAGCATGCCGCCCGCGTCCGCTATGTCAGCGGAGTACTCCAGCACCTCCGGGTCGGTGGAGGTCCGCATTACCATCTCGTTCAGACCCAGCATTGTGTTGATAGGCGTGCGTATTTCGTGGCTCATGCGCGCGAGGAACTCGGTTTTTGCAGTGTTCGCGGCGTTTATCTCGTCGATCCGGTGCTGATATTTCGTCATGTTTATCAGCCAGATAACGTAGCCGCAGGGGGAGCTGAACTCCTGAATGCGCTCGGCGCGCAGCTCGTAAACGCTGCCGTCTATGCTGACGGTGCTTCTGCCGCCGGAGAGCGCCTCCTTTACGACCTTGTGACTGGACGGAGTTTTCATCTCGGAAAGCTCCGGGAGTATTCGCTTGGCGGTGGCGTTCATATAGATAAGTCCGCCGTGCTCGTCGAGCATGAATACGCCCTCGTCGCCGATGTCAAGAACGTTCGCCGGTGCCGATACGACCGAGGAAAAATGCCCGTAGCGTATCATGGATTCATACATGCAGAACACCAGCACGAAGGCTCCGAACGCGAATGGGTTATAGCTGCCGAACAGCCCGCACCACTTCATGACAAGTTCCAGCCCCATTGCCATGATACCGCCCAGAATAAGCGCGATACGGCGCTGCTGTATTTTGTTGGTGGTTTTCCGGAGCGCCAAAATCAGGTTGACGACGATGTAAATTATGATGAAAAGAATTATCGCGTAGGTTATGAACCAGAATAATCCCTTACCGACGTTGATGCGGGAGTATATGCCGTCGGATTCTATTCTCATCGTGGAATAGAACAGCCCGTGGTTTTCTTCCTGGGAGGTCCCGGTGGTCTGCATGGCGATAAAGCTGGCGCAGTCGAGCACGCCGAAGGTTATCCACATCGGCTTCGGTACCCTGAACCCGCCCATGCTGGAGGTGAAATACAGCAGCGAAAGCGAGAACGGATACATGCCGATATATTGTATCCTGAGCGCGCTGATAGCGGCTTCGGTGGTGTCGGAGTCCACCATTTCAAGGTACATTCCGAAGATCAGAATGAACAGCGAAAAGCAGGTCAGCATGAATGAGAGCTTCGCCGGGGAGGTGGTATTCCTGACGCACATCAGGAACAGCACGAAAACTCCGATGAGCACCACAATGTGGACGCCGCAGAAAACAGCGTACATATCAGCCCTCCGATCTTCCGGCGGACTTCATCTGCTCCTTTACGGAGCGGCGCAGCCTGACCGGAACTATGAGCGACTCTCCGCCCTGGAAGGTGAGTTCGCCGGAATCCGCGTCGAAGCTTTCGACAGCGGAAAGGTTCGCGATGTAGCTTCTGCCGCACATCAGGAAGTCCGGCTCCCCCTCGAGCTGCCCGAAAAAGCTGCTGAGCGGCAGATAAACCCTGACCTCGCCGCCGGAGGTGTGGAGTACGGTGCTGTGTCCTACCGACTCAGCGAAGCGCAGCGTGTTGAGGTAGATGTTGACCTCCTCGCGGCCCTGCATAACGGTGATGTACCGCCGGGACTCCTCGAAAAGGCGGCTGAACCGCTTCATGGCGCGGACGAAATCATCATGGGTAAACGGCTTGTGGAGATACCCGTCGGCTCCGATGCTGAACGCCTTGACCGCGTGGATCTCAGACGACGTTGTGAAAACCAGTCCGTTTTCCATGCCGAGTTCAATTAGCCTTTCGGCGGCGTCCATGCCGTTGGTGCCGTCCATGTAGATGTCAAGGAAGATCACCGCAGGCTTTTCAGTGGAAGCTTCGTATTCCCTAAGGAGCGCGTCGGCGCTGCTGAACAGCTTCACCGTGACCGCCGCGCCCTTTTCCTTTGCGTAGCTTTCTATGTTGTGGACCAGCCGGAGCTGGTCTGCCCTCGAATCGTCGCATATGTATATAAGCATGCAGCCCTCCGTAATATATGTTGGAATTTATATATGAATATTTTACCATAAAAAAACTGAGTTGTAAAGAAATAAATCGACATAATAATCCGCCCTGATTTGTGCATAATAACAGCAGCGGGAATTCCCGCGTATTTTTGAAAGGTGGGAAATCTATGTGGATAGATAAACTGGCACTCGTTCTGCTGATCATCGGCGGACTCAACTGGGGTCTTGTCGGGATCTTCAGCTTTGACCTGGTGGCGTGGCTCTTTGGAGGGCAGGGCGCCGTTCTCAGCCGTATCGTCTATATCCTGGTCGCGCTGTCCGCAGCGTGGTGCATTTCGCTGCTGTTCCGGGATACGACTGCGGCTGAACAGGCGTGAATTCCGTACGCAGCCTCTGCGCGGATATTGAATGCGGCTTTGTTTTTGACAGAGCCGCTTTTGTTTAGGGCAACACCGCACAAAGACCATTTATTGGATTTTGCACGTGTCTTGCTTGCATATTTTCCGTCATCTTGCACAATTCGTCCTAGCAAGGCGACAGCCTTGCTTCGTCCTCATTGTACAATCTGACGAAAAATCTGACTGCGCAATACACGCACAATCTTTGTGCGGTATTGCCTTAGGAAAAAGCGCAAAAAACTGCCCCGGACGATTCGCCCGGGGCATTGAGTTTGAAGTCAGTCCGTTATCTGTTCTGGTTCTGATTCTGGCGGTTCTGACCCTGACCGTTCTGGTTCTGGCGGTTCTGCTGATCCTGCTGGTTTCTGTTCTGGTTCTGGTTGTTCTGATTCTGATTGTTCTGGTTATTCTGGTTGGACATTGTTTTTCCTCCTATGGAGCATGGCTCCGTAAATATCCGGCTTTTCGCCGCACTGATATTTTGCTCCGGAGGCGCGTTATTATTCAGGAAAGTTGTGCCAATATTATTTCTGCCCGCACTTGATTTTTTGCGTACCGTGTAGTATAATTAATTAGAATACACGCCGCGCGGCGTGCGCCTGGGGGAGATAAATATGAACATAAACTGGAACAGAAAATACCTGACGATAGCGGTCTACGCGACCTGCGCGGTGATCGTCAGCGCCATCGCGGTGATGGTGATATTCAATTTTGATTCGGTGATGGCTAAGCTGTCGGTGCTGGGCGCTGTCACAACTCCGATAATCATAGGGATATTCTGCGCGTACCTGCTGAATCCGCTCATGACCAAAATCGAGACCGGCCCCTTAAAAAAGCTGTCGGATTCCCCAATCAAGAAAAACCGGAGCAAGGCGAGGGGCATTGCGCTTACGCTGACAATGCTGCTGGTTCTTGTGATACTGGGTCTGATAGTTATAATGGTGATACCTCAGCTTATCGAGAACCTGATAGTGATCTTCAGCAACATGGATTCCTACATCAACACCATCAAGGAATGGCTGAGCAACATTTTCGACGATAATCCCACGCTGGTGGAGTTCCTCGGGAACCCGCTGGACGATTTCAACAAGTTCATAGCTGGGATATGGAAGCAGTATTCCAGCGAGCTTATGAACATAGCCGGAAACGTGGCGTCGACGGTGTGGGCGGTCATCGACACGATGAAAAACGTGCTGATAGGTCTTATTATTTCGATCTACCTGCTGGCGCGCAAGGAAATGTTCATCGGTCAGACAAAGAAGCTGATATTCGCGTTCCTGAAGGTGGAGCGCGCGCAGAGGTTCCTGGGCGTATGCCGCGAGGCGAGCAAGAAGTTCCTCGGCTCCATCGTGGGGAAGATAATCGAGGCGTTCATTGTTGCAATGATATGCTTCATCGGCTGTACGATACTCCGCCTGCCGTATTCACTGCTGATCGCGGTGATAATGTTTGTGTTCAATCTGATACCGTTCGTAGGTCCGTTCATCGGCGCTATCCCGTGTACGCTGCTTCTGCTTCTGTCAGACAAGCCGATACAGGCGCTGTGGTTCGTGATATTCATTGTGGTGCTCCAGACTGTCGACGGAAACATCATTGCGCCGTGGATACTGGGAGATTCAACCGGACTTCCTGCGGTGTGGATACTGATCGCGATACTCGTAGGCGGTGGACTGTTCGGCATGCTGGGAATGTTCCTGGGAGTGCCGGTCTGCGCTGTGGTTTACATGCTGTTCAAGGATTTCATCGAGGGCAGGCTGAGGAAGCGGCAGCTCCCGCAAAAGACCTCGGATTACGCCCGGGACGTTGGGTATATCACGCCGGATTACGTCTGCGACGAGCCGGAGGAGGTTCCTGTGCCGGAGCCTGAGAATAGGCATTCTTTCAAGGCTGTGGTGACTAACCGGGTGCAGCTTTGTAAGGAGAAGCTCCATATTAAGGATAAGAAGAAATAAAGGCTGCATTTGGGCGGCGGATTATAGAAAACGGGCAGGCGCTGAGCCTGCCCGTTTTTATTGTGGTAAATTATAATTTAGCGGCTACAGATTAAATATCGCGTCAGCAATTGGTTTTCGCTTCCTTTTGCTTACAAAAGGAAGTGGGAGCGTGAGGGCAAAGCCCTCACACTTCGCGCGCCAGCGCGAATACTTCGCACGGAGGTTTCGCCTGGCGGCGACAAGGGCTCCGCCCTTGACCTGCAAGGGAGACTAGTCCCCCTTGACTCCCGATAGGGTGTTGCTCAAAGTTGAAAGCAACCTGTATTAGTTTATGAAGTCTTACTCCTCTTTTTTCAGCAGCCGGGGTGCTGTAAGGTCTATCAGGAATGCTCCCGCCGTGGCTGTTACAAGTATCGCGAGAACCGCTCCGGAAAGTATCACGTTTCCGCATGCAAGACCCATCGCGAGGGGGACTCCGCCGATGGCAGCCTGCACCGTCGCTTTCGGAGTATACGCGAGCATGCAGAACAACCGTTCTTTCAGGCAGAGCCGGGTTTTCAGCAGGCAGAGGAACACTCCCGCGCAGCGGAACGCCAGGGCGCCGAGAATAACTCCGAGCACCGGCAGCCAGATGCCGCCGATGGAATTCAGGTCGACTTCCGCGCCGACCAGCACGAACAGCATGAGCTCCGCCGCAGTCCACAGTTTGGAGTATTTCGCGGAGATACGCACGGCGCGCTCCGGCTCACGCTGGCGCAGCGCGATACCCGCCGTCATGACCGCCACAAGCCCGGAGAACCCGATGTAGTCCGGCAGGACGTTCTCCAGTGTCACCAGCAGGAACGCGAGGCTCATAACCAGTATCACCTTTACGCTGTCGCGCATGTGGAGCTTCCGGAACAGCAGCGCCATGAGAACTCCGCAGACGGCTCCCACGGCGGCTCCGAGCAGAATCGACACCGGAATGTTAACGATGGAGACCGCCGAGACCTCCCCGCCGGCGCAAAGCCCCGAGAATACCGAGAACATCACGATAACGAACACGTCGTCCATCGAAGCTCCGGCTAGTATCATCTGCGGTATCTGCTTGTCGGTGCCGCGTTTTTCCTCCATGAGTTTCAGCATTTTCGGGACGATAACCGCAGGGGACACCGCCGCGAGCACAGAGCCCATCGTAGCTGCTTCTGCAATGTCAAGCCCCAGCAGAAGCTGCGCGAGGAGCGTAACGCCGACGATCTCGCACGCCGCCGGGACAAAGCTCAGCAGCAGTGCGGGTCTGCCGCATTTTTTCAGGTCTGACAGCTCCAGGTTAAGCCCGGCGCGGGTCAGTATAATGATCAGCGCGATCTTCCGCAGGTCGGCGGAGATCCCGAGCAGCGCCGGGTCGAGCCACCCCAACGAGCCGAGGAGAATTCCGGCTGCGATCATTCCGGTGAGCTTCGGCAGCCGCAGAAGCCCTGCGAGTTCCCCGAGCGTCAGCCCGAAGATAAGGATAAGTGCAATGCTTAGTAACATAAAAACCTCCCTGCCGGGGGCGCGGCGTAACAAAAAGGGCTGACAGCCCGCAGATACAAAAACCGCGCCGGAATATTCCCGGCTGATCTGTATTTGCAGATGCCATCAGCCCGTAAAGGCGGTTCGGGGCGCTTGCCCGCGGGGAGGACGTCATTCCCCGTATTGTCCGGCTCCGTGCGGAGTCCGGTTATTGCCGGATTTGAAGTCGGCGGTTACTTATCCGCCATGCGATAGCCTATGCCGGTCTCGGTGAAGATGTAGCGCGGGTGCGCGGGGTCTTTCTCGATCTTGCGGCGTATGTTCGCCATGTTCACGCGGAGTATCTGGTTGTCCTGCTTCGCATTGGGACCCCACATGCGGCGTATCAGATCGGCGTAGGTAAGAACCGTTCCGGCGTACTGCCCCAGCAGCGCGACCAGGCGGTATTCATTCTGGGTAAGTTCAACGTCGTTTCCGTCGACATACACGCGATACTTCGCGTAGTCGATCACCAGCCCGCCGACCTCAAACCGGGAATCCCGCGCTATGGAGAGGTTCGTGCCGCTGTTGCGGGAGTGCCGGAGCGCTACCCTGATCCGTGCTAGAAGCTCCTGCGTACTGAATGGTTTCTGTACATAATCGTCGGCGCCGTTTTCGAGAGCGCGTACCTTGTCCTGCTCCTGCTGGCGGGAGGACACAACGATCACCGGCACAGCCGACCATTCGCGTATTTTCTTCAGCACGGCAACGCCGTCCATATCCGGAAGCCCGAGGTCAAGCAGGATAACGTCGGGGCAGTGCGAGCTTGCGAATATTTCGGAATCCCTGCCGTTTTCAGCAACGATAACGTCGTATCCTTGGGTTTCCAGAACAGATTTTATGTAAAAGCTGACGCTGCTGTCGTCGTCAATTACCAGCACCTTGTATCTGAACTCCATTTGCTCGCCTCCGGAATGTTTACATTTATACATCACTATTATATCACATTTTCTTTACGATTGGAATATTTTTTATTAACGAAAAGCAATATAATGCACAAAATGACACAAAGTTGTGTAATAAAATTTGAATAAAGATATGTCTCCAGGAATAACATCGTAACAGGCTTGTCAGGCGATGAGTTCGGGAGGCTGCAATGAATGTCATTTTTTCACTTGTTGAGGAAGCAAATTCCATATTGTGGGGAGCGCCGATGTTAGTCGCGCTGGTGTTTTCCGGAGGATATTTCACGCTGCGGACCGGCGGGCTGCAATTCAGGCGGTGGCTGTTCTGTCTGAGGTCCACGGTGTTTTCTAAGGGCAGCCGGAACAGCGCAGGGAGCGGGGTCACGCCGTTCCAGGCGATGGCGTCGTCGCTTGCGGCGACCCTCGGAACGGGGAACATCGCGGGAGTGGCGGCGGCGCTGACCTCCGGGGGCGCGGGGGCGGTGTTCTGGATGTGGGTGACGGCTCTTCTTGGAACCATGACGGGCTACGCGGAGAATGTACTCGGCGGCTATTACCGCAGGAAAAACGGCGGGGAGTGGCACGGCGGCGCGATGTACTACATCAGGTACGGGCTGGCTGAGCGCAAGCACACGAGCAGCGCTGCGAAGCCGCTTGCGGCGGTCTTTGCGGGAGCCTGCGTGCTTGCGTCCTTCGGCATGGGGAACATCGTGCAGATGAATTCGGCGGCGCTGGCGCTGGAATCCGGCTTCGGAGTTCCTGCGTGGATAGCCGGGCTGGCGCTCACCGTGTGCGCAGGGGCGGTGATATTCGGCGGAATGAAGCGCACCGCGAAGGTCTCAGAGAAGCTGGTGCCGCTTATGTCTGGTCTGTACATAATCGGCTCGCTGATGATAATTGCGGTGAATTTCCGGAGGCTCCCGGAGGTGATGGGGGAGATATTCCGCGGAGCGTTCGGGCTGGAGCAGGCTGCGGCCGGAGTTAGCGGCTACATGGTGAAGCAGGCGGTCGGCATGGGGATACGCCGCGGGGTGTTCTCGAACGAAGCGGGGCTTGGTTCATCGCCGTCGGCGCATGCCTCATCAGAGGAAACGGAGCCGTGCATTCTTGGCATGTGGAGCATAGTTGAGATAGCCTTCAACACGCTGATAATGTGCTCGATGACGGCGCTGGTGCTGTTGTGCTGTCCCTGTCGGGCGGCTCCGATGGACGAGGTTTTTCAGAACATCACTGCACAGCCGCAGTACTTCCGGCTGACGGAGCAGGAGGGGCTGGTTACGTCCGGGGCGGAGCTTCTGGTTTCCGGCGGCGTGGAGCTTCGTGAGTTCCGCACGGTGGACGGCGATACGTTCAGCGCTCCTGTGGAGAGCGGGGGGATCACCTGCACGAACATCATGAAGATCACCGGAGTAGGGCAGGGCGGTGAGATCTCCGGGGTGGTTATTGAGGAAGTGAGCGGTTCGGAGCTTGTAACGGCGGCGTTTTCGTCTGTTTTCGGCGGAATGGCGGGGAAGCTCATCAGCGCGGCGGTGGTCATGTTCGCGTTCACGACGGTCATCGGCTGGAGCTGCTTCGGGAGCGGCGCGGCGGAGTACCTGTTCGGGAAAGGCTCCCGGGTGCCTTATCTGGTGGTATTCACGGCGGTTTCGGCGGTTGGCGGCATGCTGGACGTTTCTGCGGCCTGGGGCGCCGCCGACCTGTTCAACGGCGTGATGGCGGCGGTGAATCTTCCGGCAATTTTGCTGCTTTCCGGTAAGGTGGTTCAGATCACGCGGAATTTCTCCGCGCGGAGGTTCCGCGGCTCCCGCGAGGAGGCAATGATCTCCGCTCACGGAGCGCTTCCAGCGGAGGAGCCTCCGGATTAGCGGCAGAGTTCGAGTTTTTCCGCAGGAATTTCCCGGAGCGGCGTTCCGGGGTCTTGACAAATCTGACCAAAGATGATATAATATATCCGTGAGATGCGGATATAGTTTATCGGTAAAACATTAGCTTCCCAAGCTGAGGTGGTGGGTT
>CAMELR010000048.1 GCA_945923775.1 uncultured Clostridia bacterium
TTCCTCAAAAACAGTCCGGTGGACTGTTTTTGAAACAGCATTCACGCTGAAACTTACACAGACCGGTTAATCAAAACATCATGAGCCATTAAAGAAACTGCGCGTTTTTAGGAAGCGGCGCATTATGCTTCCGAAACAGTCCACCGGACTGTTTCAGAGGAAAGATTCAACAAAGACAATGTGTCGCTTGTGGGGGAAAACTCTTGTTTTCCCCCACACCCCTTTAGCGCCTTTTTGCTTTTAGCCGCGCTGGCGCGCGGAGTCACTGCGCGCCAGCGCGCAGAGTAACCGCACTTCGTGCGGAGGTTTCGCCTAACGGCGACGAGGGCTCTGCCCTCGACTCGCAAGGGGGACTAGTCCCCCTTGACTCCCAATATGGGGTTGCTGAAAGTTTAAATACTCACGCGTAAATTATAGTTTTCCACAGCAAAAAACGGGCAGACCTCATAGTCCGCCCGTCATTATAAATCCGCACGAAACGCACATCATTCCGGATACGCTCACTCCCCGAGCTTATCGCTCGCGGAAAACAGGCAGAACGTATACACTGCGGGCATTGCCAGCATGATGATATCTCCGAAATTGAATATCCCCTTCGAAATGCTGCATATCAGCGAAATTATCGCCATCACGGTCATGAATGCGCCTGCAATGAGCGCGCTCCTGATCACCTTCATGCCGTGACCCTTCACGGCGCGTAGCCCGCACACGCACATCACGCCGAATCCCACCGCAACTATCAGCATGCTCATCAGGTTGCCAAGGTACCCCATGAATCCGCCCTCGCGGGTGATAGAGAACATCGCGAACCGGAAAAACCAGCTATTCCCGTTGAAAAGAACCTGAATGTTCAGTATCACGGAAAGCACGGCTACAAGCCCGCTCAGCAGGGAAAGCGCAGTTATGGTTTTCTTCATTCCGTCACCCCATCAGAGCGCCTTGAGTGCGCGCTGACCTATATCATTGCGGTGGTGAGCCTTCTCGAATGTAATGGTGTCGACCGCCTTGTATGCCTTGTCCAGAGCTTCGCGGAGGTCGGAGCCGGTCGCGGTCACGCCGAGAACTCTGCCGCCGGCGGTGTAGTACTTTCCGTTTTCAAGCTTGGTTCCCGCATGGTAAACGTATGCCAGGGGAGACTGTCCCTTCTCGTCCAGACCGGAGATCTCCTTGCCCGTCTCGTACTTCTCGGGATATCCGCCGCTTGCGATAACCACGCACGCGCAGGACTTATCGCTCCACTTGATGTCGAGCTGATCCAGCTTCTCTTCCCATACCGCTTCCATGATGTCTACAAGATCGGTCTCCAGCAGCGGGAGAACTACCTGGGTCTCAGGGTCGCCAAAGCGGCAGTTGTACTCTACTACCTTTGCGCCGTTCGGGGTCAGCATAAGTCCGAAGTACAGGCAGCCCTTGAACGGACGGCCTTCCTTCTGCATTGCGGCGATGGTCGGCTTGAAGATCTTCTCCATGCACTCCGCCTTGAATGCATCAGTATAGCAGGGGTTCGGAGCTATCGTGCCCATTCCGCCGGTGTTCAGACCCTCGTCGTTGTCGTTGGCGCGCTTGTGATCCATGGAGGATATCATCGGCTTTACGGTCTTGCCGTCGGTGAACGCCAGCACTGTGACCTCCGGACCGGTCATGAATTCCTCGACAACTATCTCGCTGCCGGATTTTCCGAACTTGCCGTCAAGCAGCATGGACTTTACAGCCGCCTCAGCCTCTGCGAAATCCTTCGCGATGATTACGCCCTTGCCCAGCGCCAGACCGTCGCATTTGATAACAGCCGGGTAGCTGTTCTGCGCCTTTATGTACTCGATCGCCTTGTCAGCGTCGGTGAAGGTCTCGTAGCCCGCGGTGGGGATACCGTACTTCTTCATCAGCGCCTTTGAGAATACCTTGCTTCCCTCGAGGATAGCGGCGTTGGCGCGGGGGCCGAAGGTCTTGAAGCCTGCTTCGTTGAGCCTGTCCACCATGCCCATTACAAGGGGATCGTCGGGAGCTACGAAAACAAAGTCGGGATTCAGCTTCTTTGCGAGGTCGAGTATGCCGTCAAGGTCGGTCGCCTTGACCGGGAAGCACTCAGCCAGCGCGGAGATACCGCCGTTTCCGGGCGCAGCCCAGATCTTCTCTACCTTTGGGGACTTTGAGAGCGCGGTGATTATCGCATGCTCGCGTCCGCCGCCGCCTACTACCAGAATATTCATAAAACATTACGTCCTTTCGAAATAAAAATTATACTATTATTTTAACATAAACCCGGACGTTTTTCAAGGTTTTTTCCGAATTTACGTGATTTTACGCTAAACTATTTGACATGCGCCCCGGCAGATGATATAATTACAAGTGTAAGAGCAATGTTGATATACGGATTGTAAAACTACCCGCCGATAATACACGTCGTAGTCGGGAAAACACATGAAACGAGGTACAATTATGCGTAACGTGACAGTCGCAGCGATACAGATGTCGATTCCGGAAACGCCGGAGAAATCAATCGAAAAAGCCGAGAAGCTGGTAAGGAAGGCCGCCGCAGAGGGCGCGAACGTGATACTCCTGCCGGAGCTTTTCGAAAACTGGTATTTCTGCCAGGAGCGCCGGTACGACAGCTATAAATTAGCACTGCCGCTGGAGGAAAACCCCGCAGTTAAGCGCTTCCAGGCGGTGGCGAAGGAGCTTTCCGTGGTGCTTCCGATAAGCTTCTACGAGCAGGACGGCAACGTGCTTTACAACAGCGTCGCGATGATAGACGCCGACGGTTCCGTGATGGGCGTTTACCGCAAGACCCATATCCCGGACGACCACTTCTATCAGGAGAAGTTCTACTTCACCCCCGGCGATACCGGATTTAAAGTGTGGGACACCCGTTTCGGAAAAATAGGCGTCGGGATATGCTGGGATCAGTGGTTCCCGGAGGCGGCGCGCTGTATGGCTCTGGACGGCGCGGAGCTGCTGTTCTACCCAACTGCGATAGGCTCCGAGCCGGTGCTCGAGTGTGACAGCATGCCCCACTGGCAGCGCTGCATGCAGGGTCACGCGGCGGCGAATCTCGTTCCGGTGATCGCGGCTAACCGCATCGGCACCGATACAGTCACCCCGGACAGCGAGAATCAGCAGCAGTCCTCGTCGCTGACGTTCTACGGAAGCAGCTTCATCGCCGACAACACCGGTGCGCTTGTGGAGTGCGCCGACCGCACTTCCGATACGGTCCTGCTCCACACCTTCGACCTCGACGAGCTGCGCGACATGCGCCTCAGCTGGGGCGTTTTCCGCGACAGACGTCCGGAGATGTACGGCAGGATAGCAGGAATATCGGGTCTGAAATAAGGAGCTAAGATGAGAGTACTTGACACAACGCCGAAGCAGGACGGCTTCTATATGCCTGCGGAGTTTTCGGAGCATTACGGGTGCATTCTGATATTCCCGGAGCGGTCTGATTCCTGGCAGTACGGAGCCTACGCGGCGCGGAAGGCTTTCGTGAAGGTCTGCGAGGCGATAGCGCAGAGTGAGAAGGTCACAGTATGCGCCAGCGACAGGCAGTACGAGAACGCCCGCAGAATGCTCCCGCCGCATATCCGGGTGGTGGAGATGTCCAGCAACGACAGCTGGGCGAGGGATTACGCCCCGACTTTTGTAACAAACGGTCAGATTATACGCGGAGTAAACTGGAGCTTCAACGCCTGGGGCGGTCTTGAGGACGGTCTGTACTTCCCCTGGGACAAGGACGACCGCATGGCGCGGAAGCTCTGCGACCTCTACGACAAGAGCATGTACGACGCCTCCGGCTTTGTGCTGGAGGGCGGCTCGATTCACTCCGACGGAGAGGGGACTATACTCACGACGGAAGCCTGCCTGCTCAGCGCCGGAAGAAATCCCGGTATGACTAAGGAGCAGATAGAGGACAGGCTGAAAGAGTACCTCGGCGCTGAGAAGGTCATCTGGCTGAAGCGCGGAATCTACAACGACGAGACCAACGAGCACGTAGACAACATCTGCGCGTTCGTGAAGCCCGGCGAAGTTGTTCTCGCATGGACGGACGATACCTCCGACCCGCAGTATGAGCTGTCGCGCTCCTGCCTGGAGATACTGGAAGGTTCCACAGACGCGAAGGGCAGACCTATAAAGGTGCACAAGCTGTACCTCCCGAAGCCCGTCGCCATCACGGCGGAGGAGTGCGACGGCCTTGACACGATGGATTTCGAGCCGACCCGCACCCCCGGCGAGCGGCTGGCGGCAAGCTACGTCAACTTCTACATCTCGAACGGCGCGGTAGTCATGCCGTTCTTCAGCGACCCAGCGGACGAACCCGCCCGCGCGAAGCTCCAGGAGCTGTTCCCGGAGCGCAGGGTTATTCCGGTGTACGCCCGGGATATCCTGATAGGCGGCGGAAATATCCACTGCATAACCCAGCAGATACCGGCGTTTTCAAAGGAGGAGAGCCAGTGGCAGGAGTGACCGCGACCTGCGGGAAGACCTGCTCCGGCAAGTCAAGGTACGCGCGGGAGGTACAGCGCACCTCCGGTGGAGTTATCCTTTCCTGCGACGAGATAACCCTGATGTTCCCGGGAGCGGAGCACGACCGACTGCTCCCGCTGGTAAAGCAGTACCTGCTGAAAAAGTCCCTCGAGATAACCGCCGCCGGCGCTGACGTTATCCTGGACTGGGGGCTGTGGCAGCGCTCCGAGCGCGACCAGCTCCGGAGCTTTTATAAGGCGCACGGAGTTCCGTTCAGCATTGTGTACATCGAAGTCCCGGACGAGCGGCGCCGGGAGTTCATCGCCCGCAGGAATTCCGCAGTTGTATCCGGCGGGGAGCAGGCATACATAATCGACGAGGGGCTGGAGCAGAAGCTGAATTCCCTGTTTGAGCCGCCGTCAGCCGACGAAGATGTCGTCAGGCTGTAATTTCCGGAATCACGGAATTTTTAGGTTACAGATAAAAGAACGTCCCCTTTCCAAATCGGAAGGGGACGTTTCTATTGCTTGCAGTAATATTGCGGCAGGAATTTACTTCTGGTTATCCTCGAACCACTTTGCCGCCATCATCGGGGACAGCACGAAGTCGAGTATCTCAGGAGCGCCGTCGTAGACTGTCGCTGCGCTGTCAGCGCCTTCTGCGGAGCCGTTTTCCGCAGCCTCGCAGATATCGTATGTTACCTGTGGACGGTACTTTATGCGGCAGATGAGGAACTCCGGCGGGATATAGTCGATCTGGGAAAGCTCCTCCAGCCAGAGGAACGGGGACATTCCGCCGATGCTCACATCGTCGATTATCCAGCCGCCTGCGGCGTAGGAGTCGTTAGCGCAGAGGTACAGCGAGAAGCGGAACTTCTGCTCCTTGCCATCATCGTTGAGCAGGCCTATCGAGAAGTTCTTCAGCATGAAGCTGTTTATCATCTTGGATTCGTAGCCGCAGCAGGGGCAGGTGCTTCCGTATCCGTAGAGCTTCGCGTTGATGTCCCGGGCGAAGTAGTTCTTGTAGAGGCGCGGGTTCTTTATGCCGGAAATGCGCTTGACCTCGCCGCGCAGGAACTCGAACTCCTTGCGCTGAATGGTCGGAACCGGCTTGTAGTAGTAGGGTATCTGATCGGCGAGTACCTGGTTAGGCTCCTCGGTGCTGGAATAGAGCGCGGAGAGCGTGTTTCCGAGCGTTCCGGTCAGCACGAACTCGATGTACTTCGCGAACAGCGGCTTTGACAGACCCTCGCGGAGCACGATGTACTTCGCGGTCTTATTGCGCTGTTCGGGCGCGAGTCCGTCGGCGGGGTCGATGATGGCGATTATCTTGCCGTTTTCGTCCAGCAGAGCCACCTTGTCAAGCCCGAGGTCGCAGGTGTATACCTTCGCGATGGTCTCGCGGATAAAGTTGGCGCTTTCAAGCGAGGGCATAACGGAGAGGATATCGTCGGCGTCATACTCATATCTGCCCGCGGAGTAGGGGAAGTCGAACACGCGGTTGTTGAACATTCCGCTGCCGATGAGCACGTAAACGTCGCCGATTATCTCGAGCAGGTCGGTGTTGGTGATGTTCGGCGGTATCATGAACTGCTTTCCGTAAGCGGAGAAGCGGTAGCGCTTGTTGATATCCAGCGCGAGCGTTACCTCGCCGCCCTGGCTCTTTATCTCACGCAGGAAGGTGAGCGTGTCCTTGCCGTTGGTGAAGGAGTTCACCAGCAGGGTGATGACCTGGTTGTATATCTGGTGGTTCTCAAAACGCGTTTCGTGCTTCTGGATAACGTCCATAGCGGTTTTGAGGTTGCCTATCTGTATCTTGGAGATTTCGAAGTGTATCTCAGTTCCGCCGGAGGTTATGATGAACTGGAAGTACTTCATGTCGATGCGGTAGCTGTCGCCGAACATCTCGTCGATTATCCGGAACGCCTCGGTGAGTGCGTTCTCGTCTGCGACCGCGCCGTTCACGATGCAGGAGTTGAGCTTCAGGCTGATGATGTTCATGAAGCCGTCTGACAGACCGTAGTCCTTTATCTTCGGATTCTTGTCGGAGGTCATCAGGTACTTCACGCCGTCCTGCTGGAAGGCATACGCGTACTCGGAGCCTTTTTCGTTGGTCTCCTGGCGGTACCAGTTGTACTTTGCGGCGAAAACGTGATCCTCGTCGCTGCCGAACCACTCCTTCATCTGGTCGAGGTCTGCGAGCAGAGCTTCTCCGGCGGCGCCGCTGTCGTGATCCTCGATATCGGTGTCGCTGCGCTCGTTAAAGTAGCCGCGGGCGCGAAGGTCGGTGAAGGATACAGGCTCCTCGGTCTCGGGGAACTTGATGGAGATGCTCTCCGCGAACTTCTCGCGAAGCCCCCTTACAAGGCCGCTTGTATTTATATAGTTGTAGAAGAACTCGAAAACGTACTGTGCCGGGCGCAGCATGTAGCGCTCGGGATTATCGGGGCGCTTTGTGAGCTGAAGCACGAACAGTCTGCGGTACTGGTCGACGATGTCGAGGATATCCTCCTCGATCTCGGTGGATACTTCCTCTATGCAGTCGTGGCGGATACCGGAACGGTTGTTCGTGATGTAGCGGTTAGGAACGCTGACGAAGAACGCCGAGAGCTGCTCCTTGAGGAAGTCCTGGCGGCTTGCCTTCACAAGACCGGTCAGCTCGAAGGTGGAGAAGTAGTTGTACTTGCTCATCAGCACCTTGGCAGCCTCGCGCTTTGCTCCGGAGATAGCGAACGGTATCAGGTAAACGAAGCCGTTCTCCTCCATGTGGATAAAGTCCGCAACGGACTTGCCGTTCTCGCTGAAGCGTATCTTCGGGAGGTCGTTCTGGTCGCGCTGGTAGTTCTGGATCTTATATACCACCTCGGGCTTGCCGAAGTTGATCACGGCGATGTTGAACGTACGCTGCGGGCACTCCTGCTCGTCGGTGGACTTGAGGTGCTTTTTCTTGAGGAATGCGAAGCACAGGTCTATCATGTTGATATAGTCGCCCTTGGCGGAGGTCATGTTCACAAGATCGTCGTGAAGCTTCTTCTGATCCGCCTCGTCCAGCGCGAACACTACCTCGGTGTGCTTGAACTGTTCAGCCGTAAGCTCCAGCTCGCGCACCTTGAGCATTCCGCCGTCGTTCACAACGCGGAGCTGATAGTTGTTCGAGCGCATCTTGAACCAGTCTACGTTCGCGAAAACGCTCTTGGCGCCGAGACCGAATCTGCCTTCGCGGTCCTTGCCCTCCTCGCTTCTGCCGACGGAGAGGTAATAGAACACCTGCTCCAGCGTGAAGCCTGTCTCGTTGTATGTGAGCTTTACCTGACCCTCGTCGAGGAACTCTATCATTACCTTGATATCGCTCTCGTCGTAGTCGCACCCGAATACGTTCTGAAGCAGCTCGCGTATGATGGATTCGCGCGGGTAGTCGCTTACCATGCCGGAAACATTTATCGCGCTTCTGCCGGTGTACATATTGTTGAAATAGTCCTTGAACGGAGTGCTGTCAGTTTCGCCTGAATACAGCATAAGCTGTATCTTCTGGAGTACTTCGTTCATGCCTTCCTTATCTCCGGCGGTGTGCCGTTCGAAGAAGTCACCGAGTAGCTTTTCGACCTGCTCGTTGTTCTCGCTCATAAATACGCCCCGTTTCTCCGCACTTCAAATTTGCTGTATATTCGCCCGGCCCCGTGCGGGGAGGTCAGGCTGTGGATACGGATCACATTCCGTCGTTGTAGATCCTGATGAAATCTTTGAATGAACGCACGCTGTCCTGCTCGCGCACTCTGTACTTCCAGATGTTGTAGAGCACCGGGTACTGTATGCAGTCGTTGAGGGACTGTATGTCGTTCTTTATCATGAGGTGGTAGTGGCTGCCGCTGTGCAGCTCGTTGACGCGCTGCTTCGCCTGCTCCAGACCCGCGATGGCTTCCTCGCCGAAGGGCTGTGCTGCCGGGTCGGCGTCAAGGCTCTTTGAGATCTTCTCCACCATGTCGGCGGGCACTGCGGAGAGCGCCCCGTCAGTTACCTGGCACAGTCCGGAGAGCTTGTCTGCCGCTGCTGCGATCTCCTCGGGGGAGGAGTTCTTCTCGATGCCGTAGAACCTGCAAACCCTTGCAAGGAGCTTCCCCGCGAATTCCGCCAGGTGGCGGGCGTTGGAGAGGTTCCCGGCGCCGAGCAGCTCGTAGTCCGCCTTGACCTTCTTGATGAGGTCGTAGCAGCTGTCGACTTCGCTTGCGTAGCTTTCCGCGTAGCGGAGGTCAGCCACCAGCTCGGCTATGTATTCGCCCTTTGCGGGGATATCCAGAAGGACGTTCCGCGCGGGGATATCGCCGCAGAACGCGTTCGGAAGGCTTGCGTAGAGCACCTTGCCGAGCATGCGGCTGTCGAACAGCTTGTTGCTGTCGCGGAAGAAAACGAACCTGCGCTCCGCTTCGTGAGCGGTTCCGTGGCGGGTCACGCGGCGCTCAAGGAGCACTGCGGAATCCGGCAGCTCGTAGCTGAACACGTCTGTTATGCGGTCTAATCCGTCGCCGACTGCGCCGATATCGTCCATCGCGATGACGAACTTCGGGTAAACCGTGCTGTCGTCGACCTGGAGCTTGCGCAGGATATCCTTGTTGCTGAAAAGCTCGCTGCGGGCGGTCTTTACGCGGCTCTCGGAATACATCGCGGACAGCACCTTGCGGAGGTAATCCACGGTGTTCCTGTCGCAGCAGTAGATCATCGCGCGGCTGTTTTCATCGGAAGCCACCTTGTCCGCGAGGTTCAGGAAGCAGTCGAGCTTCTTGTCCACTGCGCGAAGCTCCGCAACGTCAGACGGAGTGTAGGTGGACTTCTGGTACAGCCCCTTCATGTCCTCGACGTCGTAGTCCTCGAAGATATTGCCGCCGTACTTGTAGGAGGGAAGCCCGGTGCGGATATCCGAGCGGCGGCGCAGTCCCGCGAGGAACGCGTCGTCGAAGCCGTAGTCCGCTGTCTCAACGTTGAGCGCGCCGGAGCATATATGCTTGTCTCCAGCAAGCAGCAGGGGAGTATCGTAGCTCAGCGGAACTCCGTTCACCGTAAGATCGAGGCCGTCGGCACAGGAGGCGTTCGCTTCCTCCGCGAGCGTGGATTTCACGAACTCTGAAAGCGCCGCGCGTTCCTCGTCGTTCTGCGCGGGGAACTGCGTGAACATCAGCAGGCGCTCGGACTTCCACGGAATGCGCTCCGACAGCTTCTTGTAGTCGGGTGCGGAGAGATTCTGCTCGTCGTCGACTATTATGAGATCCCACTGGAAATCAGCCGGGACCTTTGTTTTCAGCCCGTTTGCAGCGTCCAGCGCGGCGGGGGGGCAGAGGTAGAGATTAGAGCTGTCCCCGGTGAAGAACACTATCTCGTTCGCAGCGCCGTTTATCACTTTGAAGTCTGCGCCGATACCTGTCATCAGTATGCGGTACCAGCCGTATATCTCCCTTGCGGAAGTCACCACCAGTATGTTGGGGGTCTCTTTTTCTGCGAGCACGTCATATATGCACAGTCCGGCCTTAGTCAGCTTCTCGGAGCCGAAGCTGCAGCATACCAGCGAAAAGCCGAATTTACGCAGCTTTTCAGCCGGAGCAAGATCAGCCGCCGTAAGCTCCATTCCCTCGAGGGGTATCCATTTCACACTATTGCCACTCACCAAGCGCACCTCCGTAGTTAGGTTTATTCGGTTTATATGTCACCGCCGGAAGGAACTGTAAAATTCCCCCGGTCATAATGATCCATGTAATCATTATACTACAAAAACCTGAATATTACAAGCCGTTGCCATGAGATGGAGGTTAAAAATCACAGCGGCGATTTTTGTTGATTATGCACAAATAAAAACCTCTGATTAATCCTTTACTTTTGCGAAGATACATGATAAAATGATAGGTAAAGGATTACATGTCCGAAAATTCAAACGAACAGGAAGGTACTCACACATGACTGAACAGGAGATCAGGGAAGCGATATGCGAGGTCGGCCACAAGCTGTGGCGGCTAGGCTTCGTGGCGGCTAACGACGGCAACATTTCCGCGCGCCTGCCGGATGGAAACTTCATTACTACCCCCACTGGCACCAGCAAGGCTATGCTCACGCCGGATATGCTCATCAAGATGAGCGCCGACAACGAGGTCGTAGAGCCTGCGAGACTCCCGGGATACAAGCCCACCAGCGAGTTCAAGGTGCATCTGCGCTGCTATGCCGCGCGTCCGGAGGTCAACGCCGTAGTCCACGCGCACCCGCCGACAGCCACCGGATTCGCCATCGCGCATATCCCGCTTGACGACTACACCATGCCGGAGGCTATAATCTTCCTGGGAAGCGTTCCGATAGCTCCGTATGACACCCCCGGTTCGGTGGGCGTTGCTGACAGCATAGTGCCGTACCTCGAGAACCACGACACGATACTGATGGAGAACCACGGCGCGCTCACCGTCGGCGTGGATATCATTCAGGCGTACTACCGCATGGAAACGCTGGAGCATTTCGCGAAGGTGAGCCTTGTGGCGCGTCAGCTCGGCGGCGCGAAGGACCTCCCGATGGATAAGATACAGGAGTGCTGCGAGATAGGAAAGTCCTTCCCGATAAGACACCCCGGCTACAGAAAGTACCACTGAGGAGAATCCATGTACATAAGAATGGCGGCAGAATCGGATATAGACGCCGTAACAGAGATATACGACCATATCCACGATGAAGAAGAATCGGGCAGAATGACCATCGGCTGGCAGCGCGGGGTATATCCCGTGCGTGCCACCGCCGAGACCGCGGTTTCCCTGGGCGACCTGTTCGTGCTGGAGGACGGCGGGAAGGTGCTCGCTGCCGGGCGGATAAATCAGCGGCAAGTCCCGGAGTACGCCGGGGCGGACTGGCTCTACAAGGCCGCTGACGAGGATATCTGGGTGCTGCACACTCTGGTGGTGGAGCCCTCCGCGAACGGCAGAGGATCCGCCAGGGCGTTCCTGGAGTTCTACGAGAACTACGCTCGGGAGCACGGAAGTCACGTCCTGCGTATCGACACGAACCAGCGCAACTCTGCAGCCCGGGCGATGTACGCAAAGCACGGCTGGCGCGAGGCGGGGATAGTTCCGTGTACGTTCAACGGGCTTCCCGGAGTGCAGCTCGTCTGCCTTGAGAAAAAGATATAAGGCAACACCGCACAAAGATTGTGTGTTGCCATAATTCCAGGAGTTTTTTATGCCAAAGACCGTATTAGTATTTGATTTCGGCGCTTCAAGCGCACGCGCAATGCTCTGCCGCTGCGAGAACGGCGGGTTCACACTTGAGGAGATACACCGTTTCCCGAACGTCCCCGTGACCGAGGACGGACACCTCCGCTGGGATATCGACGAGCTGTGGGAGCAGATGAGGACCGCGCTCAGCTTCGGCGTGTTCAACGGAGGCTTCGACGCGATAAGCATTGATACCTGGGGTGTGGATTTCGGTCTGATAGGTCAGGACGGGCAGCTTCTGGAAAAGCCTGTGCACTACCGCGACCGCCGCACCGAGGGCATGGTCGAGGAGGTATGCAGCAGTATCCCGGCGGAGCAGCTTTTCATGCAGAGCGGCATACAGCCGATGAGCATAAACACGCTGTTCCAGCTCAACTACCTTGTGAAGCACGAGAAAAACGCGATATTCCGCGCGGAAAAGCTGCTTATGATGCCCGATCTGTTCGCGTACTTCCTGACCGGGGAGTGTCGCAGCGAATTCACCGAGGCGACCACAACGCAGCTCATCGACCAGAAGACCCGGGGCTGGAATATCCGGCTCATCGAGGCGCTGGGGCTTCCGAAGCGTATCTTCGCGCCGCTGATACAGCCCGGGGAGCGCTACGGAATGCTCAGGCAGGAGCTTGCCGACGAGCTTCGCATCGAGCCGGTTCCGGTGTACGCCTGCGCTTCGCACGATACGGCTTCGGCGGTGCTCGCAGTCCCCACGCAGGAGGAAAAGTTCGCGTTCCTGAGCTGCGGCACCTGGACGCTTTTCGGCACTGAGCTGAGACGCCCGGTCGTAACCGAGCAGGCTCTCAGGATGGGACTTACCAACGAGGGCGGCTGCGGCGGCACCACAACGCTGCTGAAAAACATCATGGGTCTGTGGCTTATCCAGGAGACCCGCAGGTGGTATAACTCCACAAGGTGCGCGGGCTACAGCTTCGCCGACCTTGAGAGCATGGCGAGGGGAGCGGCTCCGTTCCAGAGCTTCATTGACCCCGCCGCGCCGGAGTTCGCCCTTCCGGACGACATGCCGCCGAAGATCCAGGAGTACTGCCGGCGTACGGATCAGCCGGTCCCGAAGGATCCCGGCGAGATAATGCGGTGCATTTACCAGAGCCTGGCGTGCGAGTTCGCGCTGACCCTCCGGGAAATGACCGCGCTGACCGGAATTGAGTACGGACGTATCCACATGATAGGCGGCGGCACCAAGGATAAGCTGCTGTGCCAGCTTACCGCGGACGCTGCGGGTATCCCGGCGGTTGCGGGTCCCACGGAGGCAACCGCGCTGGGCAACGGTATCTCCACGCTCATCGCGCTCGGAGAGATACCGGATATCGCGGAGGCGCGGCGTATCATCACGCAGTCCGGGCTTACGCAGGAGTTCCTTCCGCAGGAGCATGATAAGTGGTCGGAACAGCTCGAGCGCTATAGGAAGCTCACCAGAAAGCCGGAATAACGTCAACCCCCGCCGGAACGGGCTTCGGCGGGGGTTTTTATGCGCTGTTTTACTCCGGTCTTGCACGCCTGCCCCCAAACTGTGACAAAACGGGAGCTTTTTTCGCATATTTCTCTTGACAAGTGCGCTGTTGTTTGGTATAATAAAGCTGTATCTAATATAGAATTTGTGTGCGCTGCCACGGGGCGGCGTCCGAAAGGAATGTTCCAGAATTTGAGTAAGGTTCGCATGACTGTAGCAAAGGCTATGACAGAATGCCTCGCAGCCGAGGGTATATCCACCGTTTTCGGTTATCCCGGCGCCGCTATCTGCCCTTTCTACGATGAATTATATAAAACAGATATCCGTCATATACTCGTCCGCCACGAGGTCAACGGAGGCCACGCCGCAAGCGGCTACGCCCGCATTACCGGCAAGCCTGCAGTCGCCATCGCGACCAGCGGCCCCGGCGCCCTGAATCTCATCACGGCGATCGCAACGGCGTATATGGACTCCGTGCCGATGGTGGTGATCACCGGTCAGGTGAACTCCGACCAGATAGGCAGAGACGTGTTCCAGGAAGCGGATATCACAGGCTCCGCAGAGCCGTTCGTAAAGCACAGCTACCTTCTCAAGCGCCCTGAGGACACCGCCGAGGTGTTCAAGCGCGCGTTCTATATCGCGGGCACCGGCAGAAGAGGCCCGGTGCTGATAGACGTTCCGTTCGACGTGCAGAAGGCTGAGATAGACTTCGAGTATCCCGACACCGTGGATATCCGCAGCTACCGCCCGAGCAGCACCGGAAACGGCAACCAGATAAAGCGCGCGGCTGCTGCGATCGCAGAGTCGAATAAGCCGCTTATCCTTGCCGGCGGCGGACTTTTCACCGGCGACGCCGCGTCTCTTATGCGCGATTTCGCCGAAAAGACCGATATCCCCGTAGTTTCCACGATGATGGGTCTGGGCGCTATCCCGACCGATTCTCCGCTGTTCTACGGAATGCTCGGCATGCACGGCTGCAAGGCGGCGAATACCGCGGTGAACTCCTGCGACACGCTCATACTGATGGGCGCAAGAGTGGGCGACCGCGCTATCGCGGCAATGAAGCAGCGCGACGATCTGACAGTTATCCACATTGATATAGACCCCGCCGAGATCGGAAAGAACCTCGACGTGGATATCCCGATAGTCGGCGACCTCACGCTCGTCCTGGGGCAGCTCCTCGAGGCTGTGAAGGGCGGCGCGGACAACTCCGGCTGGAAGGAGTGGCTCGACGGTTTCCGCGAGGATAAGGCGATAGAGCCGGCACCCGCGGGCTATGTAAACCCGAAGGAGTTCATACACGCCCTGGACAGACAGCTTCCCCACAACGCTGTAGTCGTTGCGGACGTAGGTCAGAACCAGATCTGGACGGCGCGCAACATCACCATCAACGGCGGCAGGTTCCTGACCTCCGGCGGCATGGGCACGATGGGCTACTCGCTGCCGGCGGCTATCGGCGCAAAGCTCGCTGATCCGTCAAGGCAGGTCGTTGCGATCTGCGGCGACGGCTCGTTCCAGATGCAGATGATGGAGCTTGCAACGGCTGTTCAGCACGATGTTGCCGTGAAGGTAATCGTGATGAGGAACAATTACCTCGGAATGGTGCGCGAGCTTCAGGAGAAGGCGTACGACAACCGGCTGATGGCGGTTTCCATCGACGGAAGCCCCTGCTTTACAAAGCTGGCGGACGCCTACGGTATCGCAAACGAGCTGGTGGACAGCCCCGAAAAGATGGAAGGCGCGATAAAGCGCATGCTGGAGTCCGACAAACCGTACCTCATCGAGGCGGCGGTAGAGGACTTCGAAAAGACGATTCTGTGACGGGGGTGGGCATATGAAGCATACAATTTCAGTATTGGTCGAAAACCATGCCGGAGTCCTCGCCAGGGTTGCCGGACTGTTCGCGCGCAGAGGCTTCAATATCGACAGCCTTGCCGTGGGCGTCACCGATGACGAGCGCGTATCCCGCATTACGATAGTTGCCGACGGCAGCGCGTACACTCTTGAGCAGATCGAGAAGCAGCTCAACAAGCTCATCGACGTTATCAAGGTCAAGACGCTGCACAATGATTCGGCGGTCACGCGTGAGCTTGTGCTCATAAAGGTGAGCTGCACGCCCAAGCAGCGCCCTGAGATAATCAGTATCGCAGACATAGCAAAGGGCAAGATCTCGGATATCTCGACCAACTCAATGACAATCGAGCTTTCCGACACCAAGCAGAACCTCGACACATACGAGGAGCTGTTGCGTCCCTACGGCATCAAGGAAGTAGTCCGCACCGGCACCATTGCCATGCAGAAGGGCGAAGCCACCGTAAGGGTCTAAATTCGTATAACCTCGCTCACAAGGCGTCGTATAATATTCTTCAAAAGGAGATACAAAACAATGGCACAGATTTATCATCAGGAAGACTGCAACCTGTCCCTGCTCGACGGCAAGACCGTTGCTATCATCGGCTACGGCAGCCAGGGTCACGCACACGCTCTGAACCTCAAGGAGAGCGGCGTTAATGTCATTATCGGTCTGTACGAAGGCTCCAAGAGCTGGAAGAAGGCTGAGGACGCAGGTTTTAAGGTTTACACAGCCGCTGAGGCTGCTAAGAAGGCAGACCTCATCATGATCCTCATCAATGATGAGAGACAGGCTGATCTTTATAAGGAAAGCATCGCTCCGAACCTCTCCGCAGGCAAGACCCTTGCTTTCGCGCACGGCTTCAATATCCACTTCGGTCAGATCGTTCCGCCGGCTGACGTTGACGTTATCATGATCGCTCCGAAGGGCCCGGGTCACACTGTACGTTCCGAGTACCAGATCGGCAGAGGCGTTCCCTGCCTTATCGCAGTATATCAGGACGCTTCTGGCAGAGCACACGACATCGGTCTTGCATATGCTGCTGGTATCGGCGGCTCCAGAGCCGGTGTTCTTGACACCACATTCCAGTGCGAGACTGAGACCGACCTGTTCGGTGAGCAGTGCGTACTCTGCGGCGGTGTAACTGCCCTGATGAAGGCTGGTTTCGAGACTCTGGTTGAGGCTGGTTATGATCCCCAGAACGCATACTTCGAGTGCATTCACGAGATGAAGCTGATCGTTGACCTGATCTACAAGGGCGGCTTCAAGATGATGAGATACTCCATCTCCGACACCGCTGAGTACGGCGACTACGAGATCGGTAAGAGAATCATCACCGAGGACACCAAGAAGGAAATGAAGAAGGTTCTTCACGAGATTCAGGATGGTACATTCGCACGCAACTGGATCACCGAGAACAAGATGGGCAGAAGCCACTTCAACGCTTGCCGCCGTATCGAGAGCGAGCATCAGCTTGAGAAGGTCGGCGCTGAGCTGCGTAAGCTCTATAGCTGGACTGACGATATCGACGTAGCTTCCGGCACAGGCGCTGCTGCAAAGGCCCCCGCTAAGAAGGCTGCTCCCAAGGCTGCCGCTAAGAAGCCCGCTGCTAAGAAGACCACCAGAAAGTAATTGAGTTTCTCAATACATTTCAAGGCTGCCGAAAGGCAGCCTTGTTTTTATGTGAGATAGGGTCAGGATTGCGGAGAGGCACTGAGCATTTGAGTTTATTATGTGGGTTGTGGGGGAAACTATAATTGACGTGCTATAATAAAGTTGTAACACCCACCCCCAAAGTGATATAATAAA
>CAMELR010000049.1 GCA_945923775.1 uncultured Clostridia bacterium
GTGTTTATTATATCACTTTGGGGGTGGGTGTTACAACTTTATTATAGCACGTCAAATTTCTGGTTAAACGCATTTGAAGATAAAGGTATATAGTTACTCTATAAACAGTAAAGAATCCCACCCGCCGCCAGAAGCAGAGCATTGCTTCCATCAGGCTGAATCCGGAAAACTGGCTCGTCTGCAAGGACACCCCGGACGAGCTGGTGCTGGAACACAAGATAAGCGGCAACATCAAGCGGATAAGAAAGGAGCTGCTGAAATGAAAATAGAATACATGCTTGCGTTCCTCGGCGGCGTTGAGCTGATGGCGCTCGCTAACGCGCTTTCGCTGGGGCTGCTTCCCTGTCGGCTTCTGGCGTTGATATTCCTGCTTGTTGCCTTCGCGGCAGCAGTAATTATCGGATACTCCGCTTGTTACAAGCACCTGCGGAAAGCCGTTGACCGCCGGTCGTACCATGAGGGCGTGTGCAAGGGCATACGGATCGGACGGGCGGAACGGCAGTCCGAGGTGCAGAGGTTTTTAGAGAATGAATAGCCCGTTCGATTCAGAAAGAGCCTGTGAATGGCTTTACAATGCAGATTTGCAGAGATTCAGCCTTTGAGTATTATATGATAGAGGTTTTTTCAGCCACTGCTTACGCTCTGGCTGACCTTAATGCGGCTTCTGGTAACGGAAACGGTTGCAAGCCCGATAACGCAGAGCAAGGAAAAGTATAAGGAGGATTTTTATGGACAAGGAAGCACAGAAAAGATTAGCAGATGATTTTGTAGAGTTACCTGTTCATCGCAAACGAAACTATCTCGATCATTGAAAATGCGGGGCTTATGGGCATACCGATTCCCGGGGTCATTACCCGCGCGATCGAGGTGCTTCGGAAGAAATCTGACAGCAAGGAGGACAGCGACGATGGCGATAACATTTGAAGCATACGCCCGGAACAACGGAGCGTTCAAAGCAGCCCGTCCCATGCCGACAGGCAGCCCGGCAGGTATCATAATCCACAGCACCGGGGCGAACAATCCGAACCTCAAGCGCTACGTCAACGCGCCGGAGATCTGCGGGGAGAATCCCTACAGGAACTACTTCGACCGTGCGGACAGCAATGTCTGCCCGCACGCGGTCATAGGCAAGGACAAGAACGGCGAAGTGAAAGCGGCTAAACTGCTTCCCTGGAACATCTGCTGCTGGGGCTGCGGCTCGGGCTCAAAAGGCAGTTACAACTACGCCCCGGCGTACATACAGATAGAAATCTGCGAGGACGCGCTGAACGACCGCGCTTATTTCGAGGAGGCCTTCGGGCTTGCGGTGCAGCTCTGTCAGCGGCTCATGAAGAACTACCCGACCATAAAGCCGGGAAACATCATCAGCCACAAGGAGGCGTGCGCCCGCGGCTACGCGTCGAATCACGGCGACCCCGAGCACTGGCTCGCCAGGTTCGGGAAGAATATGGACTGGTTCCGCGCGATGGTCGCGCCGGAGAAGCAGGTCAGGATCACCGCCGAGATCTCCGTCGGGCAGAGCAAGGCGGACGAGGTTTCCGCGAAGCTCCGGGGGCTTGGGTGCTCCGTAAAGGTTGACAAGCAGCCGTAAATCTGCTATAATATCTTTGTTGAGGTTCGGATAGAAATATTCGGATTGCGCCGCTCCTGCTCGCCAAGGCTGGGGCGGTTATTTTTATCCCCGGGGCGCTGGCTCCGGGGATTTTATTGTGGAGGTGGATAAAAATGATTAACAAGCTGGCTAAGCTTATAAACGTTAAATCTATCGTTACGCTGGTACTTACCGGCGTATTTTCTTACCTTGCTATCACTGGTAAAATCGCGGTAGACAACTTCACGGACATGTTCCAGATCATCATGATTTTCTATTTTGGAACGCAGTCTGGAAAGGCTGAGGCATCTGCTTCGAAGTCAGAGTGATTTGACCGCTGTTTTGTACACATCTAGCAAAAAAACAAAACGGCTGGAATTAAATGTTGCTTTCCTGCGCGTTTTATGGCTGTTTTGTTGATTTGCTTTCCTAAAATGGTTTTATAAAGCCGTTTAAACATACTTTATAACCGCCAGAGTGATGAGTTCTCTGGCGGTTTTTTTGTATTTTGCTTGTCAGTTTTTTGCGTTTTGCGTGGCAGACTACAATAATCGACATTGAGAGACCATTTGCAAAGAAGCTGTCCTTCAGGACGAGCAGCAGCGGCAGGATACACGGCTTCGTCCGCATGAATGACCTGCTGAAGTCGATCAACACTAAGTCGGACAAAGCCTCCACGATACGCCGGATAACCCTCAACGACTGGGGCACGAAGGCGCTCATGGTAATTGAGATGGAGAACGACAGCGAAAATCCGTTCTTCGTTCCGATAGCGCAGCTCAGGGATCTTCTCGAGAACTGCCGCCGCGCTCCGGAGCAGTCAGCTAAATAATTTCCCGGGCGCATTCCTTCGGGGGTGCGTCCGAATATTCTCGGCACGAACACCGCCGCCGAGCGGCTTTACACTAAATGCGGGTTCAGGTTCGTGCAGGCAAAGACGATGTTCTACGAGGACATCGGCTGGACGGAGTGCAAAATGTTTGAGCTGGGTCTTTGAGCCGGGGTCTCACACTGACTGCCGTTTGAAGAACGTATAAATTCTTAACGGCAATTTTATACCGGATTTCTTGACAAGCTGTCGGGTTTTATATATAATATTATAATGGGTAAAAAGGAGCGTCAGACTCCAGATTTCTCCATATTATATATAAGGACGGAGATCCGATGTACAAAGAACGATTTTCAGGAGCTGGATTTTTCTGCAGGAAAAGGGCGGCGCAGTTTGTTTCCATGCTGCTTGCCTGCTTTATGATATTTGCTTCGCCGTTTGCTGGGACGGCGGCTGCGGCTGAGATACCGCATGTGGAGACCCCGGATTACAAGGTCACGTACTACGCGTTCGACTGCTTCAACATGATGGACGAAAACGGCAGGCGCTACGGCTACGGCTACGAAATGATGCAGGATATCTCCAACTATCTCCAGTGCACGTTTTCCTACGTGGGCTACGACAAGTCCGCCGCCGAGTGCATTGACCTTCTCCGTAACGGGGAGGTCGACATATACACCGCCGCCAGGAAAACCCCCGAGCGCGAGCAGGAGTTCGCGTTCTCCACTCACCCGGCTATCACCGCGTATACCTGCATGAACGTCAAGGTCGGCAACACCAGCATCGTCGCCGGGGATTACTCCACCTACGAGGGCATCACCATCGGGCTTCTCCAGCGGCACACTTATAACGACAAGTTCCTGCAGTGGGCTGAGAACAAGGGCTTAACATTCGAGATAAGGTACTACGAAACGCCGACAGAGCTTTCAAAGGCTCTGGTTAACGGCGAGGTGGACGCCCTGGTAAACAGCTATATGGGCACCCCGAAGGACGAGACCACAATCGAAAACTTCGGCGAGACCCCGTATTACATCATGGCGCGGAAGAAGGATCAGTCCCTCATCGACAGCATCGACCGCGCCATCGACCAGATGAACATAGAGGTGCCGAACTGGCGCTCCGACCTGTACAACCAGTATTACGGCGCGCAGGCGCTGAGCGCCGACCTTTCGGACAGCGAGCAGGCTCTGCTGAATCGTCTGAAAGAGGAAAACGCCGTTATAAAGGCGGTTCTGGCTCCGGACAGCGCTCCGTATTCTTACTACAGCGACGGCGAATGCCAGGGTATCACGGCTGATATTTTCAAGGTGACCGCCGAGAGGCTGGGGCTTCAGTACGAGTTCCTCCCCGCCGTGGACAGGGAGTCCTACCTTGAGATACTGACTAGCGGCGAGGCGGACGTCTGGCTGGACGCGGACATCGAAAATCCTACGGTTGGTGAGACCCGTTACCGCACCACAAAGCCATTCCTGAAAACATCGGTATCCCTGCTCAGGAACCGCCGCGCGTATTCCGGGATCCAGCGGCTGACGGTGATGTCCTACGATGTGACCGTAAAGGAGATAATAGCCGCAAACTGGCCGGGCGCTGAGATAGTCACCGCCGAGACCACCGAGGAGATCGTCAGAAGCGTAGTCACCGGCGAGGTGGACGGCGCACTGCTCACCACCTACACCGCCCAGAAGCTGGCGCGTGAGGATATGCAGAACCGTCTGCGCACGGACATCTTTCAGGGAAGCTTCGTGAACCTGCAAATGGCGGTCAACGCGGAAGTCGACCGTGATTTCTACGGGCTGTGGGGGAAAACCCTGTCGAAGGTCTCGGCTGAGATACAGGACAACGTTGTGCAGAAGTACGTCGACGAGATGCCGACCACAACGGTGATACAGTACCTGTTCGACCACCCGATATTGTGGGTGATACTTGCGTCTGCTATTATGGCGAGCGTTTTCTTCGGGATACTGTACAGCCAGTCCGCAAAGAGCCGCGACCGTCAGAAAGCCATCTCTGACGAGCTTGCGGCGGCGCTTGACGAAGCCCGGGCGGCTACGGTGGCGAAGAACGAATTCTTCTCAAAGATGAGCCACGATATCCGCACTCCGCTGAACGTCGTGCTGGGAATGACCCAGATAGCCTAGAAATACAAGAACGACCCCGAGCGGCTTGACGAGGCGCTGAACAACATCTCCTCGGAGGGCAGCTATCTGCTGACGCTGATAAATTCGATACTTGATGTAAACCAGCTCGAACACAGCCACCTGGAGCTGACCCACGCGCCGTTCGAGCTGTCGGAATGCATAGAGAACAGCATCGAGCTGCTGCGGCCCCTCGCCGACCGATCCGACCGGAAACTGTCGTTTGACTGTAACTGCCGGGACGCGGTTGTTGTCGGGGATTCCGGGCGGCTCAGCCAGATCGCTATAAACATCGTGTCGAACGCGATAAAGTACACCGAGCCCGGCGGGGAGATACGCGTCAGCCTGGAGGCACTCCCCGGCGGCCGGTATCGGTTCGTCTGCGTGGATAACGGCATCGGAATGTCGCAGGAGTTCCTCAAGCATATTACCGAGGATTACGTGCGCGCCGAGGACAGCCGCATTTCGAAGGTACAGGGCACGGGGCTTGGAATGTCCATCGTGAAGGGGCTTACGGAGCTTATGGGAGGTACGCTCACCGTTGAGAGCGAGCTTGGGAAGGGTTCCAGGTTCACGGTGGAGGTCCCGCTGCCTGCCGCCTCTGAGGAGCAGCGCGGGCAGGTACTTGCGCCCGGGCAGGAGAGCGCGGACGTTCGGAGCTTCGAGGGGAAGCGGGTCATTCTTGCCGAGGATAACGCGCTCAACGCGGAGATAGCGATAGAGCTGCTGCAGTCGGTAGGGCTTTCCGTTGACTGGGCGGAAAACGGCGAGATTGCAGTGAAAATGCTGGAGATTTCCGAGCCGGGAACATACTTTGCGGTGTTCATGGACATGCAGATGCCGATGATGGACGGCGTGGAAGCCACCAGGCGTATCCGTGGAAGCGCCCATGCAGACCGGGATATCCCGATCATCGCGATGACGGCGAATACGTTCGACGCGGATAAGCGGCGGTGCAGGGAAGCGGGCATGAGCGGGTATATCTCAAAGCCGGTGAACTCGGAGGCAATCGAGGAAGCGCTGATGAAGATAGCGCGGGGGCGATTTTGATTCGGAATTTTGAGATTGTTTCTTACAGTGTATACAAATTACGGGCAGGCGCTGAGCCTGCCCGTAGTTGTTGATACGCCGCCGATAGCGGCAAAATCCGTATTCCGGAACTCCGTCAAGCCTCTCCGGCGCCTGCGCGGACCTTGTCCAGCATTGCGCGGTACTCGCTGCGGATATTCTCCGGCTCGACTATCTCGGCCTTGCCGCCGAACTGGAACACCCACCCGAAAAACGGCTCCTTAGCGACCACCTGGGCGTACACAGTGAAGCTCTCGCCGTCATTTGCCGGAACTATCCGCACGCCCATTCCGAACCTGTCCAGAACCGCATTGACGAGGGATTTGTCGCAGCGCAGCACCACGTCGGATTCCTCGCCGCTGAACATTGAAACGTGGGTCAGTATGTAGTCCTCGAGGTCGAAATCCGGGTCGGCGCGGCGTGCGGGTTCGTCGATTATCTCGACATTCTCCATGCGGTCTACCCGAAAGTTTGAGTAGGTCTCGCGGTGGTCGTTCCACGCCACGAGGTAGTAGTGGTCGTTGTCCCACACCAGGGCGTAGGGAGTGCACACCCGCGCTTCGTCGCGGTATTTCTTGTTCTTGCGCATGTCGTACTCAAAATACCTGAAGGATATTTTCTTCTTCGGAGTCGACGATATTGCCCGCTGGATAGTATCCACGTTGTAAAGCACCGCTTTGTTGGAGTTCTGCCGCGTTCTCCCGGAGACGTACACAGTGCGCTTTATCTGCGCGGCCTCCTTGTCGCTGCACAGCGTGGAGAGCTTCTTGAGCAGAGCCGCCGACTGGCTGTCCGAAAGCAGCTTCGCGGAGCTTACCGCGTCTGCGAGGAGCTTCAGCTCGGCAAGCTCGAAATCCCTCGTCATAAGCTGGTAGGAGGCTGTCCTGCCCATTGTCATGCGGATATCCATGCCGTATTTCTGCAGAGCCTCCACGTCCTCGGAAAACGCCTTGCGGCCCTCGGTTATTCCGTAGTCCGAGAGGAGGTCGGTTATCTGGTTTCTGGTCAGGGCTTCGGTCTCGCTGGTGTATTTCTGGAAAATATCCCGCAGGTAAAGCAGCTTGAGCCGCTGTGCGCTGGTGTCCTTGTCTGCCATGAATAACGCTCCTTTGTGATTTGATCTGTGCATTTGCTGATACATATTATAGCACGGTCAAAAAGGAAAACTGCGCCTTTATTGACACAGTTGCTGTTTGTCGGAAAAATAGCGCGTGAGGTTTTAAAACCTCACGCTAAATTGCAGTATCTACTTCCGTCTCAGTCAACGAACTCAACTGTGAACCTGGGATTCTCAGCCTCGGTGTCGGTCAGCACTCTGCGGAGCGCAGCGGCTTCCTTCGCGCCTACGGCTTCCTCAAGCCTGGAATTATTCAGTATCTTCACGTGGGCGTCGAACTTATTTATCTCACAGAGATAATCGTGCAGCGAATCCAGGGTCTCGCCGTAGCACTCCGCGAAATCGAACGCGGCAATGAATCTGTCGTGGATAGTGTACATGCTGTCGATGGAGGCAGCGTCGATGATAAGTGTTTTCATGGTTTATTCCTCTCCGTATAATAATGTGAAGCTTGCGTAGTGGTCGCCGGTGTAGTATATCAGTCCGTCTGACGAGAATATTATCCGCTCTGCGCCCCGGCTGGAGGCTCCGAGCGTGTTCACGTCGCACTCGGTGTAGCTGTGACCCTCCGGCAGCAGACCCTCGTAATTCCCGAACCGGTCTCCGCCTATGCACTTGCCCGGCGCGTACGGCTCCAGGGAGCCTCCGCCCCAGCCAAGCTCCCGCGCCTGCTTCTTCGTGATGAAGTTCTGCGGCAGCTTCCCGTAGGTGTGGATATACAGCGCGACGTCCTCCTTGGTGGTGTAGCTGCCGTCTTCGGCGATGGAATTTTCCGGTGGAGCATTCGGCTGCGCGGACTCCCCATCGGTCTGCGGGAAGCCCTCCTGCCCCTCTCCGGAGGTCTGCGGAACGTCAGGGTGCTCAGGCTCCGCGGACTGCTCCTCCGGCTCCTGGGTCTGGAAGAACTCCCGCGTTACCGGGGAGCTTTCCTCGGCGGTCTGTATTATCTCGTCCACTATCTGCGACAGCTCCGGGAATACCTCGGAAGCCGTATCAGCGGAGCACGCCGTCAGCGACAGCGCCGCCGCCAGAGCCAGTATAAGGCTCAGCAGACAATTAAGGCGGGTCAGCTTTTTCATATATGGTTCCCCTTTTCCGAACATAATATAACTAATTATAACATATTCTGCGCGGATTGTAAAGTACTATTTACCGCGCCACATGGTATAAACAGCCCGGAATATTTACATATACTGGCGGGAATTCCTTATCTTCTCTTGCAAAATACCCAGTAATATGATATAATACATAGTTGTTCAGAATGGAGGCACTACACGACATGGATAATAACAAGGGCATTATAATGAGGTCGTTCAGGGCGGCGTTTCCCTGCACTATACCGATACTTGCGGGGTTCCTGTTTCTGGGAATGGCTTACGGTATCTACATGAACGTTTCCGGGTTCAGCTTTGTTTACCCGATGATAATGGCGTGGGTGATTTTCGGCGGCAGCCTGGAGTTTCTCGCGGCTCAGATGCTGCTTTCGCCGTTCGCGCCGCTCCAGGTGCTGATGGTGTCGCTGATGATACAGGCGCGGCACCTGTTCTACGGAATTTCCATGCTGGACAAGTTCAAGGGCATGGGCTGGAAGAAATTCTACCTCATCTACGGCATGTGCGACGAGACGTTCAGCATAAACTGCACCGCCGAGATCCCCGAGGACTGCGACCGCGGCTGGTTCTACTTTTTCGTAACGCTGCTCAACCAGATCTACTGGTGCGGCGGAGCCACCCTTGGAGGTCTGCTCGGGAACCTCATCACCTTCGATACGAAGGGCCTGGATTTCGTCATGACCGCAATGTTCATCGTGATATTCCTGGATCAGTGGCTCAAGGAGAAGCACCATTTCAGCGAGTGGGCGGGTCTGGCGAGCAGCGTTGCCTGCCTGCTGATCTTCGGCAAGGACAACTTCATGATACCCACGATGATATGCATACTGCTGCTTCTCACCGCGTTCAGGAAGCCCATCGAGCGGAAGGCGGGTGAGGAAAAGTGACCATCACCGAACAGATAATCACCATCGCGATGTGCACCCTCGGGACGATGGCAACGCGTTTCCTGCCGTTCCTTGTGTTCCGCCCGGACAAGCCTACCCCGAAATACATACAGTACCTCGGGAAGGTGCTCCCCGGCGCGATTTTCGGAATGCTCATCGTCTACTGCCTGCGCAGCGTTTCCGTCACGGATTATAGCTGGGGTCTCCCGGAGCTTATCGCAGGAGCCGCCACGGTCGGAATGCACCTCTGGAAGCGCAAGATGCTGCTCTCCATCGCCGCCGGGACCGTTATCTACATGCTTCTGGTGCAGTTCGTGTTCGTATAATTTTAGCGCCTCGATTTATATAGTATCTACAAAAAATCACCGGTTTGCCGAAAAATGTCTGGAAAACCGCTTGATTTACTATGTGTTTTGTGATATAATTAACTTATAAAAATTACATCATCTGACTGCAGGGCGTTTTCCATAAATCTACGGCTCGTGATGTGATTCACAGCGCCGTACACGTGTACGGTACAGCTATAAAAATCAGGGAGGTTTTTCTATGAAATCTATCGGTATGAGGATACTGGTAAGCTGTATCCTTACAGTCGCGATATCGCTGTTCACGCTGGGCACATTCGCTTGCGTCATGACCTACAACAGCACCGTGAGTCTTGTAAACAGCAGCATGACCGCTTCGGCGCAGGTCGCGGCGGACCGTGCATACTGGGAGGTCCGCTCCTATTCCAACATTGCAAGGGAGCTTGGCGCAATGCCCCAGCTCTCAGACCCGTCGACTACCGACAGTGAACTCAACGATATAGTTCAGCAGACCATCGAGCGCCACGAACTGCAGAACTGCAACATCATCAAGCCCAACGGCGACTGCCTTGACGGAAACAACTACTCCGACCGCGAGTACTTCCAGAACGCGATGAAAGGAAATGTCACCGTAACCGAGCCTACAGTTTCCAGACTGACCGGCGAGCTGATGGTCATAATCGCGGCTCCTATCTGGAACAATGGCGTTACCGGCGGCGAAGTAGCAGGCTGTGTTATCATCGTTCCTGATCCCGAGTTCCTCAACGAAATCGTGAGAACTATAAAGCTCAGCGATAACTGCGGAGCCTACATAATCGACAAGAACGGCAACACCATCGCCGACGTCGACAGCGAGCTTGTAAAGCGCGGCGAGAACATTGAAGAACTCGCGGCTGCGGATACCTCCGGCCAGGCAGGCTACCAGACGCTTGCAAAGGCGCATGAGAGCATGCGCGCAGGCGAGTCCGGCATTGCAGAGTACACGCTCAACGGCGTAAGTAAGTTCCTTGCCTATACCCCGATCCCGAATTCAAACGGCTGGTCGCTTGCGGTTTATGCTCCCACCAGCGACTTTATGGGATCCACGATCCGCGCTATCGTGATGACAGCGATACTGCTTGTTCTCGCATGCATCGTTTCAGTGTTCCTCTCCATTCGAATCGGCAGGAAGATAGGTTCCTCCGTAAGAGTATGCACCGAGCGTATCGAGAAACTCGCCGAGGGCGACCTCACAAGCCCGATTCCCGAGGTTCATTCCCAGGACGAGACCGGACGCCTCTCCGAGGCAACCAAGACCGTCGTCAGCACGCTCAACAGCATAATCAGCGATATCGGGCGCATTCTCGAGGCAATGTCCACGGGCAACCTGAACGTACACACTGCTGAAAATGAGAAGTACTATGTCGGCGACTGTGAGAAGCTGCTCCACTATGTCCGCGACATCAACCACAAGCTCAGCGCCACCATGTCAGAGATAAGCACCGCCGCCGACCAGGTTGCGGCAGGCTCCGACCAGGTATCCGCAGGCGCTCAGGCACTGTCACAGGGCGCTACCGAGCAGGCTTCCTCCGTTGAGGAGCTGGCGGCGACCATCAGTGTGGTATCCGAGATGATACAGGAGAACTCCAAGGACGCAGACGAAGCGAGCGATAACACAAGAGAAGCCGGCGAGAAGATGGGCGACGCCTCCGCGAAGATGGATAACCTCATCAGCGCGATGGAGGAGATCAAGAATTCCTCCGCAGAGACCAAGAACATCATCAAGACCATCGAGGACATCGCATTCCAGACGAATATACTCGCGCTGAACGCGGCGATAGAGGCTGCGCGTGCGGGTGAAGCCGGAAAGGGCTTCGCGGTCGTAGCTGATGAGGTGCGCAACCTTGCCGCCAAGTCTGCCGAGGCTGCACAGAACACCACAAACATGATCGAGGGCACCGTTTCCGCGATCGAGAACGGCAGCACACTTGTGAACGAGACTGCCGAGATGATGAAGGTAGCTGAGGAGTCCGCCGCAAGGGTAGTGGAACTGAACAACAAGATCTCCGCTTCCACGAAGGAGGCTGCGGATTCCATCAAGCAGATCTCCATAGGAATCGACCAGATCTCCAACGTAGTCCAGACGAACTCCGCGACCGCGGAGGAATCCGCTGCGGCTTCCGAGGAGCTTTCCGCTCAGGCTGCAACGATGAAGGGTCTGGTAGGGAACTTCACGCTGCGTGATGCTGACGCTATCCACCTCTGATAGTTCAACAAATTAGGAACCCGCAGCCGTATGGCTGCGGGTTCTTTTTATACTACGGTTATCTCCCAGAGTATCAGGGAGCCGTCCCTGCCGCTCATATCCACGGCGTAGTACTTTACGTTCCCGTCGGCGTCGGTGAAGGAGATCCCATTGTTCGGGATATCTCCCAGGAACACCAGACCCGCTTCCAGCGGACGCTCCGGGGTAAGCTCGGACTGCGAGTACAGCTCCTCGGCGGAAAAAGCGAAATTCCCGTTCTCGTCGCTGTCCTGCATTGCTATCGACAGCAGCTTGAAGTCGCGGACCGCGCTTTCCGCGGTGAATACCACCTTAACAACTGATTCGCTGTCCACGGCTCCGTTGGTGAGGCTGAATGTGTCGTGGTCTCCAAGCTCCGGCACGTCCTCGAGGTACTGCGCCTTTACCGGAAGGTTTCCAGCCGTTTCAGTTCCGGGAAGCTCCCCGGTCGGCATGGGCTCCGCAGTATTTACAGGCTCGGTGCTCGGCGGTTCAGCGGTGGATTCCGGCTGTGCGGAGCTTTCCGGCGCGGATTCCTCCGGCGCAGTTCCGGACTGCCCGGACTGGCTGGTTTGACTAGTTTGGCTGGACTGGCTTGCCTGGCTCTCTGACGATGTGACGTTCCCGGCGCAGCCTGTCAGCAGAAGCAGCGCAGATAGTATAGCGATTCTCTTTTTCATATAGTACCCTCCTTTGGTCTCTCTATTATACCCGCTTTTCCTGAAAAAGTCAATCCGGATTTCAGAGCCTCAGAATTTCTTAATTTTTCACATTTAGGTGTTGACATAACCCCTAAAAGAGTGTAAAATGAATATGTATGTGTTAATTATATTCCGGGGAGGCTCCCGGGCTTGAAAGGATAGACAAAATGGCATTCTTCGATTATTCACCGGAACTGGTGGAAGCAGGAAAAAAGGCAATGGAGCTGTGCGCTCCGCAGTTTGCTGAGTTCGACCGCATGGCGGAATACAACGGCGAGCGCGTATTAAAGGCGTTCATCGACAACAGGATAAGCGATATCCACATGAAGGGGACTAACGGCTACGGCTACGGCGACGACGGCAGGGACAAGCTGGACGCGGTTTTCGCGCAGATACTCGGCGCTGAGGACGCCCTGGTGCGCCACAATTTCGTGAACGGCACCCACGCGATAACCACCGCGCTGTTCGGTATCCTCCGCCCTGGCGACGAGCTGCTTTCCGTCACCGGCGACCCCTACGACACCATGCAGGGCGTGATTTCCGGCGATGGGATAGGCTCCCTGAAGGACTTCGGCGTGAAGTTCGGCAAGGTGGAGCTCCTGCCGGACGGCACCCCGGACTACGACGGCATAAAGCGCCGCGCGGGAACCTGCAGGATGGCTTATATCCAGCGCTCCCGGGGATATTCCCTGCGCCCGTCGCTGAGCATTGAGGTCATCGAGAAAATATGCGCGGCAGTCCGCAGCGTTAATCCGGACTGCGTGATATTCACCGACAACTGCTACGGCGAGCTGGTCGAGGAAAAGGAGCCGGTTTCTGTCGGCGCTGACCTCATCGCGGGCAGCCTTATCAAGAATCTCGGCGGCGGAATCGCGGAGACCGGCGGCTACATCGCGGGCAGGGCTGACCTCGTGGAGCTATGCGCGTTCAGGCTGACCACCCCGGGCACCGGCAAGGAGGTCGGCGCGAGCCTGAATCAGCTTCGCGGAATGTACCTCGGAATATTCCACGCGCCGGAGGCGGTCTGCGCGGCGCTCAAGACTGCGGCGTTTGCGGCGGCTCTGGCGGAGCTTCTCGGCTTCGAGGCGTTCCCGAAGTACAACGAGAAGCGCACCGACATCATCGAAGCGCTGAAGCTCGGCGGCGAGAAGCAGCTCATCGCGTTCTGCCAGGGCATTCAGGCAGGCTCCCCGGTGGACAGCTTCGCTTCCCCGGAGCCGTGGGACATGCCGGGCTACGACAGCCAGGTCATCATGGCGGCGGGAGCCTTCACGATGGGCGCTTCCATCGAGCTTTCCGCGGACGCCCCGCTGCGTGAGCCGTTTGCGGTGTGGCTCCAGGGCGGGCTTACGTTCCCGACCGGCAAGGCGGGTATCATGCACGCGGCGCAGTACATGCTGGACAAGGGTCTGGCGCACATCTGACAGCAGTAGGGTTCAACAGGTCGAAAGGACAGTAACATGATAAAGAGCATGACAGGCTTCGGCAGAGGTCATCAGGTACTTAATGGCAGGGATATCACCGTAGAGATACGCGCGGTGAATCACCGGTATTACGAGTTCAGCTCGCGGCTCCCGCGCAGCCTGGGCTACATCGAGGAGAAGCTCAAGAGCCTGCTCCAGGGCAGGATAAACCGCGGCAAGGTGGAGATATCCGTGCTGGTGAACAACGTTGAGGCCGCCGATGAGAAGATAACCATAAACAAGGAGATAGTGAAGGAATACGTTGACGCGCTGCGCTCCGTTAAGGAGGAGTACTCGCTGAACGACGACCTTTCGCTGTCGGATATCCTGCGTATCCCGGACGCGTTCACCGTAGTCAAGACCGAGACCGACGAGGAGCAGCTCTGGGCTGACGTGAAGTCGGTGGCGGAGGAGGCTCTGGAGCACTTCATCGCGATGCGTGAAGCCGAGGGCGAGCGCATGAAGCAGGACGTAATGTCGCGCCTGGATAAAATCGAGGAGTGGGTCGGCGTAGTTGAGACGCGCTCCCCGCAGGTGGTGGAGGACTACCGCAAGCGGCTCTACGACAAGATGTGCGAGGTGCTGAGCACCACTAACATCGACGAGAACCGCATACTCATGGAAGCCGGGATATTCTCCGAAAAGACCGCCGTGGACGAGGAAACGGTACGCCTGCGCAGCCATATCGCGCAGTTCCGCACAATGCTGGAATCCGGCGAGCCTGTGGGCAGGAAGCTCGACTTCCTTGTGCAGGAGATGAACCGCGAGACCAACACTATCGGCTCCAAGGTGCAGGATATCGAGGTAACGCGCATAGTCGTCGACCAGAAGAGCGAGATAGAAAAGATACGCGAACAGATTCAGAACATCGAATGATACAGACCCCGGGAGGCTCGGCTTTCCGGGGATTTCCGTATGATTCGGGGCGTGCGGCAAGCTTGACAAAAACAGCGCGTTGAGCTATAATAGATTCATATTATAAAATAAATGCCGCGCTAGGATACGCAATGGGAAAGGAATAAAAAATGCCAGTAAAAATAGCCGACGGACTGCCCGCGCAGTCGATACTTGAAAACGAGCATATATTCATCATGACGGAGCACCGCGCGCTCCATCAGGACATACGTCCGCTGAAGATAGGCATACTGAACCTCATGCCGACCAAGGTCGCTACCGAAACGCAGATACTCCGCAGCCTGTCGAACACTCCGCTGCAAATCGAGGTAACTCTCGTGCAGACCTCCACCTACACCAGCAAGAACACCTCCCACGAGCACCTGCTGAACTTCTACAAGACCTTCGACGAGATAAAGGACATGAATTTCGATGGGTTCATAATCACCGGCGCTCCGGTTGAGCATCTTCCGTTTGAGGAGGTCGACTACTGGGACGAGATATGCAAAATAATGGACTGGACGAAAACGCATGTGCATTCCACGTTCCACATCTGCTGGGCGGCTCAGGCGGCGCTGTACCACCATTACGGCATTCCGAAGTACCCGCTCCCCGAGAAGCTCTCCGGAGTGTTCAGGCACACTCTGCTCACACCGAAATCAAGACTGTTCCGAGGGTTCGACAGCGAGTTCTGGGCGCCGCATTCACGCCACACCGAGGTTCGCCGCGAGGACATCGAGAAGGTTCCGCAGCTCAAGGTGATGGCGGTCTCCGACGAGGCGGGCGTGTATGCGGTTTGCAGCGAGGACAGCCGCCAGTTCTTCATAACCGGGCATTCCGAGTACGACGCGGACACCCTGGCTCTGGAGTACAAGCGCGACCTTGATAAGGGTCTGAACCCGAAGATACCCGCGCACTACTTCCCGGACGACGACCCCGCGAAGCAGCCTGTGCTCAAGTGGAGGGCGCATTCCACGCTCATCTACACAAACTGGCTGAACTACTTCGTTTACCAGACCACTCCGTTTGATATTTCTGAAAAAATATAACAAATATTGTTGCATTTGCTGTATAATTATGTTATAATTCTATTACGGCACACACCGAAAATCAAATGAAACGAGGTACACGCTATGTTTGATATCTACGCAGCCCTGAGCGGCGGCATGATCGCGAATCTCCTGCTTACTATCCTGGGACTTGTTATTTCAGTTGCGGCGGGGATCCTGCTTTACTGGAAGGTTTTCGGCCCGAAGGCTAAGGATCCGTCCGCGGGCAAATTCATGCAGTACGCTAATGGTCAGCGCTTCCTGCCGCTTTCCATCGTGAAGATAACCTACTACTCCCTGGCGGCGTTCCTTGTATTTATAGGCATTGCGAAGTGCATTACCACCATCGACGGATTCGGCGCTATATTCAAGTACGTCATCGTGGGCAATGTCGTTCTGCGCATTCTGTTCGAGACCGTTCTCGCGGTCAGAAAGAACGCCGGGATCGACACCGACAACAACACCGCCGACGAGCCGAAGGACAGCCAGTCCGCATTTGAGCCGAAGCTGCCGACTATCCCGTATCAGCAGCCCCAGCAGACTCAGCACCCACAGTATCAGCCGAATGCTCAGGCAGTTCCGGTTCAGCCAGTGAATGCGGTCCCGACTCCTGTTGAGCGTGTTTCTGCGCCGATTCCCGCGCCTGTGCCTGCTCCCGCGCCGATTCCCGAGCCTGTGCCTGCTCC
>CAMELR010000050.1 GCA_945923775.1 uncultured Clostridia bacterium
CTCCCGTTGAATTTCTTTCTAATTATCGTGTACAAAATCATTGACAAACCTACATCTCTCCATATTATACTGTTTTATCTGAAAATTTTCTAAGCAATTCTGACATTTCCACTGCATAAAGGTCAGTCGATTATCAGCTTTGCGAATCCCTCCGTGTAGTCGTAGCTTCCGTCCGGAAGAACCCATATCGCGTCGACGCCTTCAAGATTTTCCAGAAGAGCCTTGCCGTCGGGAATCGTCATGTTGAACAGCGCTGTGGAAAGCGCGTCAGCTTTACCGCTGTCATCGCATAGAATCGACACCGAATCAAAATAATTGAGCGGCATGAGCGTGTCCGGGTCGATGATATGGTGATAGCGCACGCCGTCGACCTCGTAATAGCGCTGGTAGTTTCCGCTGGTGACAAGAGCCATTCCGTTGAGCTTCAGCCGCACGATATACGGCTGCTCGGATTCCGTGTCGGGGTTCTGTATGCCGGCAGCCCAGTCGGAGCCGTCGTTCTTGGTTCCGATGGTACGGACGTTTCCGCCGACATTCAGGCTGTAACCGCTTGTGACGCCTTCGCTGGCAAGAAGCTCCGCGGCTCTTTCCACGGCGTAGCCCTTTGCCGCTGCTCCGAGGTCGAGGGACATCTCCGGGTCGCTGAGGTAAACAGTTCCGGCAGCCCGGTCGATTATCAGATCGTCGATGCTGCAGTGCTCCGAAGCACTGACCAGATCCTCCATAGGCGGAAGTTCAGCGGATTCCGGGTCGTCTATGCCCTGTTCGCGGTACTTGTGCCAGATCGACAGAACACTCCCCATTGCAATGTTGCACTTTCCGTTTGTCACGGTGTACATTTCCTTTGAGAACTCAAGCAGATCAATCAGCTTTTCGTCAACCTTTACCGGCTCGATACCGGCGCTGCGGTTTATCGTACGGACGTTGTTTACGCCTTCGTAACTATGATATATGTCGGTGAGCTGGTGATATTCCTCGAACAGAGAATATACTTTCTCGCAGTTCTGCGAAAAAGTCTCCTCGTCCTCCTCGTATCCGACTATCTGGGTAACAGTGTCAAAGAACTCGAGGTAGGCTTTGGAATATCGCACCTTTTCCTTCTGCATGCTGCAAGCGGAGAGATTAATGGCAGCAGCGATCACAAGAAAGGCTCCTATAGCCTTCTTGACCATACTTCTGTACATTGAAGAACTCCTATTCAAGCCAAAAAGATGAGAGGCGTACAGCCTCTCATCTTCTTGCGTCGTATCAGAACTGTCAGTATAACCGGTTTATCAGCCTACCAGGTCCATTGCCTTAACAACAGTCTGGATCATGCCGCCTACGCTCATGGTGCAGCCAGCCTTGAGGGTCTCATCGGTGGTTACAACGTGACCGTTATCGGTGGTCTCGGTGGGGATAGCGGAGATCTCAGCGCTGGTCTTGCCAGTTACGAAGGTCTCGAATGCCTGGTTCTGCTCGAACCACTCAGCGGAGATAGCGGAAGCGCTTCTCATGCCGTACTCGTCCTTCTTCTCTCTCTTGGTCTTGATCTCAGCAGAAGGATCGGAAGTGATCTCGCCTGCTTCGTCAAATGTTACCTTAGGCTGAACCTCGTCGTAGCATACTGCTGCGAGCTTGCCGTCGCCGTCAACTGCTACTGCTGCGAAAGAAGTGTACATTGCAGCGGTGCCGTCCTCGCCGTCTGCTGCGGAAGCTGTTGCAGAATCAACGGAGGTGGAAGTTGTAAGTGCGAGCTTAGCGTCGCCGGTGAAATCAGCAGCGCTGTCATCGTTGCAAGCCTTTACGGTTGCGCTGATGAAATCGCTGATGCTCATTGTGCAGCCAGCCTTAAGAGTTTCGTCGGTTGTAACGACATGACCATTATCAGTGGTCTCAACAGGGATAGCAGCTACTTCGTCAGCGGTCTTGCCAACTACGTAAGCCTCGAATGCCTCAGCCTGCTCGTACCACTCCTTACCGATAGCGGAAGCGGGCTTCATGCCGTATTCCTCGAGCTTCTCCTTCTTGGACTTGAAAGTCATGGAAGCAGCGTCCTCGGGAACCTCGCCGTCTGTTACGTCCATCTTGTTCTGTGCAACATCGATAGCGCAGGAAACAATCTTGCCGTCAGCGTCGAGAACGACTGCTGCTACAGTTGCGTCAACCTGTGCGTTGCCTGCTGCAGAAGAAGCGGTAGAGGTTACAACGCCCATACCGAGCTTGTAAGCTGCTGCTGCGTTGTCAGAACCGCTCTCGCTGTTTGTGCTGGAGCTGCTCTCACTGGTTGAGCTGGAACTGCTCTCGCTGTTTGCGCTGGAACCGCTCTCGCTGCTGTTGCCGTTGGAGCAGCCTGCAAGGCTTACTACCATGGCGGCTGCCATCATAGATGCAAAAATCTTCTTCATAATTCTTCCTCCTGAAATACAATTACAGCCATGTGCTGTATTACACTCTTTTACCAGAGTGATTAGGCGCTTAGGCTAAAGTATATTTTACTATAAAAGTTCTTTCAGGTCAAGATGTTTTATTAGTATAACTCGAATATTTGTAGCATAAGTCTAATTGTTCGACAAATAAGCTGCTTAAAGTGTGCAAAATCAACAATATCAATGCAATGTTTTTCATGAAAACGTCAATAGTTTACATTGTGAAGGTGGAATTTCTTGGTTAGTGTGGCTATAAATTTATTTTTTATTTATGAGCTGAAGCACAATACCACAAATTGCATAGTCCGCTCGTCTTAGCAGGCGGATTTTCAGCTTTGGCAGAAACTTCAGGAACCGTACTGACGTGTTTTCCAGAAAAGAAATCGCAGTTTCAAGCGTTGGCGAGGCACGTGGAAATAAAAAAGAAAAACCTAGTCATTCTATTGACAATGGAGGAAAAATATGGTATAATTATAATAATGAATAGATGCATTAAGTTAGTAGAGTGTTTGCGTGTGCGTGAAAGGAAGGTTTTAACTAGGCAGTATATGCTTTGCCAACTGTTGAGCGAAGATTAGACATTTATTCTTCCGGCTGACGCGGACGCAGAAGATGTGTCCATCAGCACTCATATCAGAGAGTTTGCCGAAATCGGGCGGGTATTCTTTGGTACATCTGCCAGCCTGACAGCGCGACCGTACTGTTGGAAGGCTGTGACTTGGCTGATGAAGTCGCAGCAGAAAGCATTGTTGCTTAGGAGTAAAACTAAATATATGAAAATAAACGGCAGATGCGATACTAAGCTCACCGGCGGCTGGCGGCAGATGGTGCTTGTAATAGTATCATTCGTAGCAGCTATGGGGATAGGGCTAACCATATTCCTTACCGGTTATGGTTCGCATAATGACAAGGTGCTTTACCAGGAACGCCTGCACCAGATGAAGGAAGTCACGAGCGAGCTTTTTAGCGGAATCGAACGCGTGATCAACAACCAATGGTATTCTGCGGATATTATGTGCAATTATGTGGAATATTCAAAACCATCGACTGACGATGAGCTGATGTCTTTAATGGGAACGGTGGAGCAGCTCCAGAAGCTTGACAGACTGAGCTGTCTTTCAGCCGCGGTTTGTGAAAACGGACGATACTATACAAGCGATGGTTTTCAGGGAGACTTGGGAGAGATTGAAAAGAAATTCCTGGTCTCAAGTCTGGATCGGGTAAGCTTTGTCTCAAATTCGGAAAATGGAGAAAGCGCTGAAATGTTTTTCCTGAACCGCCTTGATGAGCCGATAACGATTCAAAGCGGCGAGGGATCATTTAAAATCGTATATTACGGAATAGTCCGCGACATGAATCAGCTTGACCCGGTTTTTGAATGCGATTCTTACGGCGGAAATAACAGCGTGTATGTACTCAATTCCAGCGGGGAAAAGCTGTTCAGCAGCAATAACACCGCTCTTCTTGAGGAAAACGATCCGTACCATATTCTGACGAATATGACCTATCTGCATGATGCGTCGTTCAGCGACGTTGAGGCGGAATTCAAACAGAATGGGATAGCCTATTCAAATGCCGTCCTGGACGGTACGGAATATTATTATTCTCTTTATCAGATGAAGAACACCGGGTGGACTTTGCTGTTTCTGGTGCCGTCAGAATATGTGGCGGAGGAAACAGTGAACCTGATCGATTCAACGGTAAGGGCTATTCTGACGTTCGCTGTTTTTATGCTGATCGTGTGCTCTGCGCTTTTGTTTTTCATTCTTCAACGGAACCAGAAACAGGCAGTAGAATCAGAGCGCCGCAACAGTGAAGTGCTTTCAAAAATGAACGACGAACTAAAAAAAGCTGTTCAGTCGTCGGAAAAAGCTGCCCATGCCGCCGAGTCAGCGAACAGGGCTAAGAGCGAGTTCCTTTCAAATATGTCGCACGATATCCGCACGCCCATGAATGCCATTGTCGGCATTTCTGAATTGATGGGAAACGAGCACGGACTTTCGGATAAGATGAAGAATTACATTCATAAGATTCGGCTTACAAGCAATCATCTTCTGAGCCTTATCAATGATGTCCTTGATATGAGCAAGATAGAATCCGGCGAAGTTGCGCTGAACTCAGAACCGGTAAGCCTTGCGGAGCAGGTCGGACAGGTCGACAGCATAATACGTGCGCGCACCAACGAGCGCAGCCAGAATTTTGAGGTAAGGGTAAACTCGATAGTGCATGAACACCTTATAGGCGATAATGTTCGTCTGCGGCAGGTGTTCCTGAATCTGCTGTCCAATGCTTCGAAATACACTCCGGCCGGCGGTTCTATAAGCTTTACGCTTGCCGAAATACCCTGTGAGATTCCCGACCATGCGCGGTTCGTTATAACTGTATCTGATAACGGCTGCGGAATGCCTCAGGATTTCATCAAGCATATATACGAGCCGTTCACCCGCGCGGAAAACTCCACCACCAACAGGGTGCAGGGAACTGGTCTCGGCATGGCGATAACAAAGAACATTGTCGATATGATGGGCGGAACGATACGCATTGAAAGCAAACCTGGAAAGGGAAGTACATTTGGAATCGTGCTGGTTCTTCCGATCGACCGTGAGCATGTTGAAAAGAATATCGGAACGGTTCTTCTTATTACGGACGACAATGTATTTATTCGCAATGTGACCGCTGCTTTCAGCGAAACGGAGAGTACTTTAAAGGTCGTTTCAAAGGCTGAAGAGGCAATTGAATTCATGTTAAATCAGTCGGCTGACGTAATCCTGATATCCGGGCATATTCATGACGAAGGTTTCAGCAATAGGGTACAGCTTCTTCATGATTCAGCCAGGAAAGCGCTGTTTTTCTGCTCGGATTATGTTCAGCAGGAAAACGAGGAGGCGGTTCTGAGAAAAAGCAGGATTGACGGGCTTATCACCCGGCCGTTCTTCTATTCAAATCTGGTTCATTACATTGAGCAGGTCACTCATGACGGATATCATGAATCGGACAGCAAGATATCCGTCCTGACCGGGCTGAAATTCCTCTGCGCGGAGGATAACGAGCTTAACGCCGAGATACTTTCGGCGATACTGGATATACATGGGGCGTCGTGCACGATATATCCGAACGGCGAGGAGATAGTCAAGGCTTTCGAGCGGGTAAAACCGGGCGACTATGACGCTATCCTGATGGATGTCCAGATGCCGAAAATGAACGGACTTGAAGCAGCAAGGTCTATCCGCAGCGGAGCAAATCCTCTTGGAAAGACGATACCGATTCTTGCCATGACGGCGAATGCGTTCTCGGACGACATTCAGAACAGTATCGACGCCGGAATGAACGCTCACATTTCAAATCCGATAGATATTTCGATTTTGGAGAGCAAGCTCAGTAAACTTCTGAATATTCAGTAAAATGAGCGGTGCAGAAGCACCGCTCATTGTGTTGTATAAGGAAAAGGGAAGATTTCAGAACAGATCCAGCATGCTGTCAAGGTATATTTTTTCCCTGACATTGATCTGATACTCCGGCTTAGTCATGTAATAGAGCAAAAATTCCAGAACAACTGCGCTGCCGAGACTTCGCCCTTCAATTTTGAAATTAGAGAAACCCATAGGCAGGTAGGTGTTTTGAATATCATTTATGCCGATAAAACCGGGATTCTTCATTGCCTTAGAAAACAGATATCCTTCCGCTGCGCCGGGAGTTTTGCAGTGATGATCCGGGCAGTTTTCCCCGAGATTCCTGCGGCTGACATTTTCGTAGCAGAGTTTTCTGTCCTTGCAATTGAACCAGCAGCATTCGTTGCATAGGAATTCAGCCTTGTCTTTTTCCGATTGAGAAAGCTCGCCCAACCGGTCGAACCGCTTGTTAAGCCGAAAATCCGGCACGACGTAAAGAAAATCCCCGCGCTGGAGTTCGCTCCTGAACTGCTCAAAATCCGTCAGCACCTTAGTGGTCGAGGAAACAAAATAGAACCCCGGGTAATTCGTTTTCAGATGGTTTAACAGTAAATCAGAACAGATGATAACGCCGTTCCGGACCCCGATGTTTTCGCTGAACAGCCCGCATAAATAGCTGCATTTTTTGTCCTGAAGATGTTCCTCCCTGAGCAGGGAGTTGCTGAAAGTCAGCCGCGCTGATATCTGGTATTCCCGCATGAGCTCCAGAACTTCACCCGGGTCGTTATCGCCGAATCCAACGCGCCCTCCGCCCCAGAGGCAGTCCGCCGGAGCGCCGTAAATTGAACCTATGCCGCACCAGTCGTAAAAGTACTCCCTGTGTTCACGGAACAGCGGCAGGAAAGCGCGGTATAGTTCGTAGAACTCAAACAGACCCGGAAGGTGATAGTAAGCCGTAGGCTTTGATACTTTATCCATACTTTTTGTGCCTCGTGATTCACAGCGTTTTAGTTTGGTCGGTTCAGCGGTTCGAACGACTGAACATTTCCTTTAGTATAGCATATCAGGAGTGTATTGTCAATCTGACTTTTCCTTGACTAAACAAAAGTAATGTGCTATAATTGTTTTGGAGATCAACAGTCCAACGGTTTGGAAATAATGAAAGGGGAAACGGCATGGAAGAAAAGCACAGCAAGAATTCGACTCCCGGTGATTCCACGGATATAACAACCTCCAAAGGAGAAAAAACGGGCATTCCAAAATGGCTTCTGGTCACTGTTATAGCAATGGCGGTCGTGATAGTCGGGCTGACGGTTACGCTGGTAGCTGTAATAGCCGGGAAATCCTCGGGCGAAACTTCGCAGGGGTCACAAAGTTCGCAGAGTTCACAAGGGGCGCAGAGTTCCCCTGATTCTGACGGAAACGGCGGCTCTTCTGCGTCGGAGGTTCCAGATAATCAGACCGTAACTTCGCAGCCGCAGGTTACGGAAAACGGCATTGTGCTGCAATATTCCGTGGATAACTCCTGGGGAGAGGCCGGCAGCCTGTTTTACGGGATACAGTTCGGGATCACCAACAACACGGGCGATAATATCTCAGGCTGGGAGCTTGTGATAGATGTAGAAGGCCTGCTCGGGTGCGATGGCTGGAACGGCACGTATTCTCGATCCGGGGATACCCTCACCATAACCAGCATGGAGTACAACGGAGACATTCCCGTTGGAAGCACCGCTGCAATAGGCTGTAATATCAATACGGAAAACGAATTTAAGATAAACAGGGCAGTTCTGAATGAAATGGAATGCACGGTAAAACAGGGCACGGTTGTTCAGAATAATGGCTCGGCAGGCGGCGGAAACCCAAGCGCCTCTGTAGATGTCGAGGCGCTCCTGAAACGGAACGAACAAGCCGAACAGGGCGACGACTGGCTCCACACTGATGGAAATAAGATACTTGATAAGGACGGCAAGCAGGTTTGGCTGACAGGCGTAAACTGGTTCGGATACAACACGGGCACTAACACTTTTGACGGACTGTGGAACAGCGAATTAGAATCGTCTGTGAAGTCTATCGCGGATCATGGGTTCAATCTCATACGTGTGCCTATTTCTGCGGAGCTTATCAATAAATGGGCAGCGGGGGAGTACCCGCAGGCGAATTACAATAACGCCTACAATACCGAGCTTAACAGCATGAACAGCCTGCAAATATTTGATTATTTCCTAAAGCTGGCGGAAGAAAACGGAATCAAAGTAATGCCGGATATCCACTCGGCGGAAACGAACGCCTCCGGTCATACAGTCAACCTGTGGTACACGGATAAGGTCAGCGCCGAGGAGTATTACAGCGCCCTCGAATGGTTAGCCGAGAGATATAAGGACAACGACACGATAATTGCATACGACCTGAAAAACGAGCCGCACAGAAAGCCCTACGAAGGCAGCGGCGCGGCGATATGGAACGACTCAGATTCTGCGAACAACTGGAAACACGCCGCAGAAACTGCTGCGGCGCGGATACTGGCAAAGAACCCTAACGTGCTGATAATGGTAGAGGGAACCGAGATATATCCAGTAGATATAAACAGCAACAGGGATTATCATTCTACGAACGACAGCGATTATTATTTTAACTGGTGGGGCGGAAATCTGCGCGGCGTAAGGGATTTCCCGGTCGACCTCGGAGCGTACCAGGATAAACTGGTGTACTCTCCGCACGACTATGGCCCTACGGTTTACCTTCAGCCGTGGTTCCAGGGAGATTATGATTTCGACAGCCTTCTGAGCGGCTGCTGGCAGGACAACTGGCTTTACATACATAAGGAGAATACCGCGCCGCTTCTCATCGGCGAGTGGGGCGGATTCATGAAGGAACCAAACCTGAAGTGGATGACATGCATGCGCCGTCTGATAAGCGAAAACCACCTGAATCACACGTTCTGGTGCTTTAATGCGAACTCCGGGGATACCGGCGGGCTTGTGCTCGACGATTTCACGACCTGGGACGAGGAGAAATACGCATTCGTAAAGGAAGTGCTCTGGCAGGAGAGCGGCAAGTTCGTAGGGATTGACCACAAAATCCCGCTTGGCGCCAACGGAATAGCGTTAACCGACGCAAAGGGACTGAGCTGAGAATTTAAACGCCTCCGATATTTTCGGGGGCGTTCTGCTGTATTAAGGCTCTTGACTTGTAATGCGCCATGTGATATAATTGTGATGAAAATTTATATTCTTGTATCCGTGGGGGAATTAAAATGCTGAACTACAGAAAAATAGAGGTAGGGGACGACGCACGGCTTGCTGAAATAATCCGGGCAAACCTGGAAAAATACCATCTCAACATTCCGGAAACGGTGTATTTCGACCCGGAACTAAATCACCTGAGCAAGTATTACGGAAGCGACCCGCAAAAAAGAGTGTACTACATAGCTTTAGGCGAAAACGGAGAAATGATAGGCGGAGTCGGTGCCGCTGAGTTCAGCGGGATTCCGGATTGCGCGGAGCTTCAGAAGCTTTATCTTACTGATTCGGCAAAGGGCAAAGGCTATGGAAAGGAGCTTGTCCGGCTGGTGGAAAACTGGGCGAGAGCGGCGGGCTATCGTAATTTATATCTTGAAACCCACACGAATCTCGAAACGGCGCTGAAACTGTACGAGAAAATGGGATTCCGACGTATTGAGAGACCAAGCTCGGTGGTTCACGGAACGATGGATCACTTTTACCTGAAAGAGCTCTGATATAAAAAGCTCCGTGCCTGCTGGCACGGAGCTTGAATTTTACAGATATTTTCCCGTAACGCTGTTTTCGTTCTGCTTTATCTGCTGAGGAGTTCCTGCCGCGACTATACGCCCGCCGGATTCTCCGCCGCCCGGTCCCATGTCTATCATGTAATCCGCATTGCGTATCACGCCGAGGTCGTGCTCGATTACAACAACGGTCGCGCCGTTATCGAGCAGCGCCTGAAATACACCGAGCAGTACCTGTACATCAAGCGGGTGCAGTCCGATACTCGGCTCGTCGAACACGAATACCGAGTCGGTCTGAGTTCTGCCGATCTCGCTTGCAAGCTTCAGGCGCTGGGCTTCGCCGCCGGAAAGGCTGGGAGTTTCCTCGCCGAGAGTGAGGTACCCGAGCCCGAGCTGCTGAAGCACCCGGAGCCTCTGGCTGACTGATTTCATCTCGCGGCAGAATTCGATCGCGGAGTTTACGTCCATATCCATAAGCTCCGGCAGGGAAGCCTGCTCGCCAGATTTGTTCGTTAGCTTCACGTCGTATGCCGGCCTTGCGTACCGCGAGCCGCGGCAGTCCGGGCAGGGTATATCCACGTCCGGAAGGAACTGCACGTCAAGGCTGACGACTCCGGTTCCGTCGCAGCCCGGGCAGCGCAGCGAACCTGTGTTGTAGGAAAAGTCGCTTGCCTTGTACCCCTTTTCCTTTGCGCCGTCTGACCTGCCGTAGAGCTTTCGCAGCTCGTCGTGTACTCCGGCGTAGGTCGCAACAGTGGAGCGCACGTTTATTCCGATCGGAGTCGCGTCGATCAGCTTGACATGTTCGATTCCATCGGCATTTATCTCAAGAATATGCTCCGGCAGCGGGTTTCCGGCTATCCTGGCTTCAAGAGCCGGAACAAGGCTTTCAAGAACCATCGTGGTTTTTCCGGAGCCGGAAACGCCGGTCACAACCGTCAGCCGCCCCTTCGGAATATCGACTTCCAGCGGCTTTACCGTGTGTATCTGCGATGTGGAAAGGTGAATGTTCCCGGCTGAGAACAGTTCTCCGGGTTCGCAGACCTTGCGCAGCTTAGTTTCCGCTTTCCCGGAAAGGAAAGCGCCGATCTGTGACGAGGTATTACCGCATATATCCCGGACGGTTCCCTCGGCGATCACGTGTCCGCCTTTCGCGCCCGCCTGGGGTCCCATTTCTACTATCCAGTCGGATTCCTTCAAAATCTGAGTGTCGTGGTCGACCAGTATCACTGAATTTCCGTCGGCTACCAGGTCGTGCATTACCCCGGTAAGTCCCACGATATTTGATGGGTGCAGTCCGATAGACGGCTCGTCCAGGACGTACAGAACGCCGGTCGTCCGGTTGCGGACGGCGCGGGCAAGCTGCATTCTCTGTCGTTCGCCGGTGGATAGCGTAACGGCGGAGCGGTTGAGCGAAAGATAGCCGAGGCCCAGGTCGATCAGACGTTTTGCGGTTCCCTCAAAGGAATCGCATATGCTGACCGCCATCGGGCGCATTTCCTCGGGGAGGCTGTCAGGAACGCCGCGCACCCAGTCGACCAGTTCGGAAAGGGACATCGTGCAGGCCTGGTCGAGGGAAATTCCGCGCAGCTTCGGGTAACGCGCGGTCTGGGAAAGACGCGTTCCGCGGCAGTCCGGGCAAACGTCCTCCTTCAGGAACTTTTCGACCCGCTTCATGCCCTTCTCGTCCTTGACCTTTGAAAGCGCATTTTCCACGGTATAGACCGCATTGTAGTAGGTGAAATCCAGCTCGCCCGCCTGGTTGGAGTTCTTCGGCTTGTAGAAGATATGCTTCTTTTCTGCCGGACCGTGGTATACGATATCCTTTTCGCGCTCGGTAAGTTCCCGGAACGGCACGTCGGTACGTACTCCCATCTCACGGCAGACATCGGTCATCAGCGACCACATCAGGCTGTTCCACGGAGCCACCGCGCCCTCGTCGATGCTGAGGGAATCGTCCGGCACCAGGGTCGCCAGGTCGACAGTGCGGACGCTGCCGGTGCCGCCGCATTTCTGGCAGGCTCCCTGGGAGTTGAACGCTAATTCCTCGGCGGACGGCGCATAGAAATGCGCGCCGCATTCGGGGCAGACAAGTTCTTTCCCGGCTGCGACGGCCAGGGTCGGCTTGAGGTAGTGCCCATTGGGACAGCGATGGTCGGCAAGCCTGGAGTACATGAGCCGCAGATTGTTTAGCAGTTCGGTGCCTGTGCCGAAAGTGCTGCGTATCCCCGGAACGCCGGGGCGCTGGTGAAGCGCAAGCGCGGCGGGAACGTACTGTATTTCGTCCACGGCTGCCTTTGAAGCCTGGGTCATTCGGCGGCGGGTGTAGGTCGAGAGCGCATCAAGATACCGCCGGGAGCCTTCCGCATACAGAACTCCGAGCGCCAGCGACGATTTTCCCGAGCCGGAAACTCCGGCAATTCCAACTATTTTGTTGAGCGGTATGTCCACGTTGATGTTTTTCAGGTTGTGGACTTTCGCCCCGCGTATCAGCATTTTATCTATCATGGATTTTATCCCCTTTGCTGTGGCTATAAATGAATTATACCACATCTCAGAGAATTTTTCCAGAGGAAATTTGCTTGCTTAAATAAAAATCAAGCCCACCGGAAGCGATGGGCTTGAGAATATTATCTGCTGACGATAGATTTTAAAATAGCCGAGGAATCCAGCGCATTGACTGAACCGTCGTGATTAAAGTCGGTGAAAAGCATATTTGTGCCTTCGGAGATGCCGACTATATGCTTCAGGAGAGCTGCAGCGTCGAGGGCGTTCAGTATACCGTCGTTGTTGATGTCGCCCGGTTCGTCGCTGAATTCGCAGACCATCACGATGTATTCTGCGGAACTATCAGCGTCGGGAATTACCGCGCTTCCGTCACTTGCGATCTTCACGCAGCATAAGTACACGAGCTTTTTGTCAACAAGCTTGTATACGTTCGCAAACTGACCCGCAAACTCCTTGCGGAATGTCAGCTTAAAATCAGCCGGAATTCCGATGGTGTTCGTCTTGACATCGGAACCAAGTAGTCCGCGCAGGGAACTTCTGTCAGTGTTCCCTGGCATTACAGAGAGAGCGGCTGCGGAAATTACGGGAATTCTCGCACCGTCGACTATCCAGATTCTGGCGCTGTCGACAACAAACTCTGCTTTAATTTTAGAGCCTGCAATAGCTTTTATAACTTCAACGGGCACGATAGTTTCGCCGTTCAGATGGATTATCACAGAACTCCCTGATGGAAGCTCGCTGAGGTCGGCGGCGATGTCCTTCCAGCTTTTTTCAGTGCCGTTTATCGAGGGATTTGAGCTGCGGTCAGAAGTGCCGCTGGAGCTTCCCGAGCCGCCGGAATGACCTCCGGAAGATCCGCCGGAATTCTTTTCGAACACGGCTTCAAATATGCAGTCTTCGGCTACGGTGAAGGTGTATTTACCGTTTGTGAGGGAGATCGCAGTTCCGTTCAGCTTTACTGACTTAACATAACAGCCTGGGTCGGGAGTTACGGTCAGGGTGACATTTTCGCCCTTTGCGAAAGTTCCGCTGCCCGGTGTTACTGTTCCGGGTCCGGTGCAGCTGGTTATGAGGGTGATCGGATCGTTGAAGATGACCTCCCAGTCAGCATTACCGGTGACTGTCCATTCGTAGAAATATGCGCCGTTCTCGATTCTTACAGGCGTGAGCTTCACGGACGGATCAGCGGAACTGCGAACCTCCGCGATGGTGTACTTATTCAGCGGGGTCACTGAGAAACTGAATACGCTGTCCTTCGGCGTGTAATCGCCGAACCGTTTTACCGAATCGGACACCGCGCACTGCGCTTTTGCGGGGTCTGCATTCACGCTTACCCCGCACAGCTCACTCAGCTTTGCGCTGAACACTGCGGATTTTTCAGCGGTGAAGTCGCAGCAGAACAACTTGTTTTCGCTGTCAAACTGCATTTCGATATCCGCCCCGCCAAGGGAAGCGCTTTCAACACAGAGGTCTGTTCCGGTTTTCGCTATGAGCCTGATATTCTGGGAGTTCATTACTGTTACCGGTTCTGTGAGGGGCTTCGAGACGGTCTTGCCATTAAATGAGTACTCAACGCTGAATTTATCAGCTATATTTTCAAGCGAACTGTCGAGGGAAATCGTGCAGAATCTCTCGAAATCAGGGTTTCCTGTATTACCGTATATCACTGACACGGTGTGATCGTTGTCAATGGAGCTTAATATTATGGTGCCGTCAGGCGCAATGGCATTATTGTCGTCCTGTATTATGGAACGGTCGTCTATTATTACATTAGCAATGTCGTATCCACGGTCGGGTCTCAGTGTTATTGTGACGTCCTGACCCGGCGCGGCGGGCGTTTTATATATGTTCTGCCCATTTATTGTTCCGATCAGATCAACCTTTCCGGAAGCTGACGGACCTACCGCTATAGTGCCGTGCTCCGGCTCGGCGTATCTGATGAAGAACGCTTTGAATATTGGCCCGATGTTAAGAGTCAGCTCCACGCTCTCGCCGGGGATACTGAGTTCAGCATCTGCGTCGGTAACGGTTAATTTAACGGAAGTCAGCGCCATATCCGTGTTAGGAAAATCGTATATGAGCGTATTTCCGCTGAGCATAAGCCCGCTGGGGAGGTTGCCGGAGACGCTGAAATTGTATCTGCCGCTGCCTCCGGTGACTGCTTTCAGATCCTCGAGCAATATTGTATCGATCTGATTTCCGTAAGCGTTCTTGCATATTTCCACGGGGTTATCCACTGTAAGCGGCTTTGTAACGAGCTTCAGTGGAGCGTCTGCGGTGGAAAGCTCATATTTAGCTGAGCCAGCGGACATGGAAGCGAAACTTTCCGCAGTGTAGACATTGCTGTTCTGGTCGGTAAGTTCCGAAAGCTCGGACATCTGAACGGTTTTCAGAGAGCCGAATGTCAGTGCTGCCGGGAGGGTGTCGAATTCCACGCCAGGCTTTATCAGGAGCCTCCCCTCAGCTTCTACTGCGGTTGTGAGTTGGAAATTTTCTCCTTCTGAGGTCGATATAGTCGTGTTGCAGAGTTCCACATTGCCGCCGGAAGACAGAATGTAGATAAAACCTCTGAATTTCTTTGAGATATCAATGTCGCAGCCGTTTATCGTGAGATCTTTCACTGTTTCGATACTGCCCGAAATCAGTCCCCCGGTGAACGGATCACTGCCATTAGAAGCAGCTTCCGTTTTCGTGCCGTCTAAGCTGTTTATAAGCAATAATGTGCCTCGCTTGCCCGATGAGGCGCTCTGAATAGTCAGTGAGCCTTCGGATTTTATAGGCTTCACATATGAGCTGACAGTGCAGTACCCCTCGGTGATTATGGTGGCGCCGTCTGGTAATGCAATACCAATATAGCTGGAGGTCGCAAAGCTGAATCCGTCCTCGAGCACGAGGGTCTTTGCCTTGTAGGAAACGCCGTTTTCCGTGGTGTCGCTGCCGTACCATCTCCAGCCTGCGCCGTCGTAATTCTGAGAAGGGTCGGTGAAATCAGCGCCGTATTTCCAGTTGCTGCGGAAGCTGCTGTCGCGGAAGTCCATCATAAAATTAAAGCCCGCGATATTGGCTTCTATCGTGTTGGATACCAGTTCACCGCATCTTATACGGAACCTTACCGCACCAGACGGAGCTTTTTCGTCAGCGGTGATACGGAGTTTTCGGTTTGTTAATGCTTCATCTGAACCAGGTGTAACAAATTCAGCCGTAATTCCGTTCGGGCTGCGATCCATTACAGTGCCGTCGGAGTTCAGCCACTCAAGCAGCGGGGAATCACAATTATATATGGAATACTCGTATTCCACCGGAGTGTTGCGGTCTATTGTTTTTGAGCTTCTGTCCGCGATGTACAGGGACGGTTCAAGCACCGCCGCGCCGATATAAACCTTGTTTTTGCTGTCAGAGCTAAGCTGAATGTAATCTGAAAACTTATTTGATCCGTCCGGTGCGGTGTGAATGATCCGCTGACCGGCTTTCTCTGCGGCGATGTATAAGACTCTTAAATTCCCAAAAGTTTTATCAATGTCATGCCTTGCTGAAAAGCTGCCTTCGCGTATGCAGAATGCACCGTTCATCTTACCGTAGACAGCGTTGTCGTCGGAGTGTTCAGTGATCTTACCGTCGATGTATGCATTTCTGTTTCTGCTGTTTTTGTATTTTAAGGCAACACCGCACAATTAACGCCCCATTGCCACAAAAAGAGTGACATGCT
>CAMELR010000051.1 GCA_945923775.1 uncultured Clostridia bacterium
GCACAAATTATTACCTTGCCCATAAAAACCGTCCTTTCATTCAGTTATTCTCTTTGCCTATCCTGCCGACCTTGACCGCTGTTTCACCGCAAATGCCCAACTGTTCCTTAATATCCTCTATGGGAAACACGATATATACCCTGTTTTGATTATCAAACCAGTTATTTTTCCTGCTTAGGCTCATTCGGTCAAGCAGCAAGCCGTACATAAGCTTTGCTCCTATTGACAGCTTTCCAAAATGCTTCTTATCGCTGAATAGCACCTTTGGTATCTTGACAAAGGAAAATTGCTCGGCTTCTGCACCGTAATAGTAGTCAAATTCGGATTTCATAATATCACACCTTTGTTCTGCTATATGATTTGGAAAGCTCTGCTGATTTCCACCCAAAGCCTTTTTCCGATAACACGTCAATAAGGTCGGAGAAATTTTTCAGTCCCAGATTAGGCAGGCTAACAATCTTTTCTGCATCAGCATCAAGCAACTCCCTAACTGTCGAATATCCTGCCCTGTAAAGAATATTGAAAGTTCGTACCGACAAATCAAGCTCTGCTATCGGTGCATTTTCAAGTTCGTTCTTTTCTTCTTCGTATTCGGTGTCAGTTAATTCGGCAATTTTCTTTTCAAGAGAAATGATTTCTTTCTTATACGCTCTCAAACGTTCATCTACTGCCGTATCTCTCAAATAGTTGATATAGCCCTCCATACCCATAAGGATATATCTGCTCCTGCTTGGGTGCCGGAGCTTGCGAACAGCCTTTGCTTCGATCTGACGTATTCTTTCAGCTCTTAAACCATATTCCTCTCCGATAGCAGCCATTGTCATATATCTTTTATACCGCATATCAAGTACCCTGCCCTCACGTTCGGTCAAGGTCTTTTGAATAATATATTCAAGCACAAGAGCAACGTCATCGGGCAAATCGGTGGGTAATCCGTTTACGAACACCTGCGATAACAGATTTTTGGGATATTCCTTTTTTTCTTTGATATTTTTCATAGCAATTCCTTTCTTCGGGAAACAAAAAAGCCCCCGTACGCATACAAAATGTACGCATACGGGGGTCTTGCCCTCGATATACAATTAAAATACAATATAAACTGCATAAAACGACACTAACCATCGTTGAAGGCTGAGATTTACAAATATCACTCTCTATACCTTTTCTCGATGGTTAGTGTTAAGAATTGCTTGGCTCTTTGCATGAACGCTAATCAGAGACCCAGCAGGTCGTTGATTGTCACATTGAGTACCTTTGAAATGAATATAAGCTCTATGTCGGTGACAAAGCGCTGCCCCGACTCAATGCGCTGAACAGCGTTTTTGTCGATGTCCAAACCACCGCTTTTAAGTCTGTCTGCAAGCTCACGCTGGCTGATACGCAGCTCTTTTCTAAGCTTTGCTACTACTGTGCCGCAGATGTTGTTTCTTCCGTCTGTTGATTTGTTGGTGAACATACTGATTCCTCCTGTTTTTGTTTATTATATCATATTAGCCTGCTTGTGTCAAATAGTAGTGACAGTTTTGTTTAGCAAACTATATATATTTCTTCATCGTAATTTTTTAATAGTTTCCCGATCTAACAAATCAAAATATTTAATATTTTGAGGTAAGTTTTGTGAAAGGCCGCCTATAAAAATAGGTGTTTTTTTATTTTTTCTGATGTTTTACAAGGCATTTAATGTAGCCTAAAACCTCATTTCTGTTATCAGTGCTCAGTTCTTTAACTTTATCCACCAATACCTTGATGAAATCATCTTGAAGTTTATATTCTACATCAGTCAATCCCATGAGATACTCGTCATCTGTTTCTAACATTTCAGCTAATCTCTTTGCCAGTATGTAATCTACGACCCTCCTTCCATTTTCGTAGTGTCCTAAAGACGATGCCGATAGATTAAGTTTCTCAGCAAGCTGCTGTTGAGTTAACCCGTTCCTCAACCTCAGTTCCCTAATTCGATTTGGGGCTGAATAATCCTTTCTGATTTTGCCCATTCACATTCACCTCATGTAAAGTATATCATATTTATGAAGCAAATGAAACAAAATCCTACATATTGTATTGTTTTCGTACACATTGTACGATTTGTATTTACAAAAGTATATTCTGTGTTATAATACCAACAGGGATACAAAAGAGCCGACTGAATTTTGCATTTTGTTTCCAAGCTTGACAGCACGGAATACACAATGTACAATGTTTATTATCCATAGCAAGTTAGTTCAACACTCTTATCCCACCAAGTTCATTGACAATTTCATAGCAGAGCGATAACAAAACCATCAACAACAGCGCCTGATTGTGCGAAGATGTGCCTGTATTGATTCCGAGGGGTTATTCATTATCCGTGACCACCTTCTATTTGCGCGAGAATAACAATAACCCCGAAAGTCTGCCAATATCAAACCGAACCGTAAACGCATACGCGAAGGCAAGGTACGAGCGCGAAAGGAACAACGCTTCCAAGATGGGATAATGATACTTCCGGCGACGGCTATGCCACAGGAATGGCTAGAGGTGAAACTCCTATGTTTGGGTGCGGACTACCCGATAATCGCTCTGAGCAATACACATCAATATCGCAAACGGCTCAAGCCGTAATAGCATGAGCTGTTTGCTTATATATCGGCTGAAACAGCCGTCCAATACTACAAAAAAGAAATGAGGTTAATCTTCGTGATTATGGGGAAAGACGAAAAAACACAGTTCATACGAAATGTGTGCGAGCTTCTTACGGAAATGATACATACACCGGACGAGATTGCTGAAAAAGAAAAAGTCCCGTCAAATGACAAGGTTGAAATGCTTACCGTCAAGGAGTGTTCTGAACTCATGAGTGGTGTCGCTGTCAGCACAATCTACAAAATGGTGAGAAAAGAAAAACTGCCATGTGCCAGAGTAGGTGTTGGAGAAACAGGACGTATTCTAATCCCAAAATCTGCGGTATTAAGGTACCTGCATGAAATTACCAGCGATTAGGGGATTGAAAAGTTTTTTCAAAATAGATGGGGAAAGCACTTGACAATTCATCGCTTTAAAGTGTATAATGGTACATGGAAAAGTGTGGTCATGTGCTGAATTTAGGAGGGTTCAGCATGGCAAACATAAGAAAAAGGGGAAAATCCTATCAGATTCGCGTTAGCTGCGGGTATAAAGTCAATGGCGTACAGGTTGTACAGACCAGAACATGGACGCCGGACGAGGGCATGACAAGCAAGCAAATCGAAAAAGAGATTAACCGACAGGCGCTTTTGTTCGAGGACGAGTGCTTAAAAGGTCATGTCACCGCTAACATCAAGTCTGAAACATTTGCGGAAAGATGGTTTGAGGAATATGCAAAGCTCAACCTTAGAGGAACATCATTTGCGCGAATGAAACAGCTCACAGGACGCGTATATCCGGCAATAGGTCATCTCCGACTTGACAAAATAACTTCAAGGCATATACAGCAATTTATCACAGACCTGGCGTTCAACGGTAAAAATCAGAAAACAGGCAAACCGCTGGCGCGAAAAACCATAATCCACCATCTCAGCTTAATCTCCGATGTGTTTGAGTATGCCCTTAAAATGGATATGCTCACCGATAATCCCTGCCGCAGAGTTACAGTACCCAAAGGCGAGGTAGAAGAAAAGGATATTTACACGCGCGAGGAAGCAGATGAGATTGTTCGCTTGCTTGCAGACGAGCCAACAAAGTACAGGGTGTTCATCGTCCTAGCGCTTTGCACAGGCTTTAGACGCGGAGAGCTGCTCGGTCTTGAATGGAAAGACATCGATTGGGAAAATCACCTTATTCATATCCGCAGAACATCCTGCTATACCTCGGACAAGGGCATATACACCGACACAACCAAGACAAGAAAGTCCAAGCGTATCCTAAAAGTTCAGCCGGAACTTATTGATCTTCTGAAGCTCTACAAGGCAGAACAGGACCAGGAACGCGAACGTGTCGGCAGCAAGTGGGAGGAACACGACCGTCTTTTTGTTAAATGGGACGGAAAACCAATCAACCCCGGTACACCCTATGGTTGGTTCAAGGAATTCTGCGAGAAAAAGAACATAAGGTTCTGTGATATACACTCCATGCGACATTACAACGCTTCGGCGCTGATCGCGGCGGGTGTGGACATAGTAACAGTTTCGGGATTGTTAGGGCATTCGACAGTTACAACAACGGCAAACATCTACTGTCATGCCATGCAGGAGGCACAGGCGAAAGCAAGTGCCGCAGTTGCAAGCTCTTTAGACCTCTCCGCTGTATCGGGGAACAAAAAAAGCAGCCTCGGTGCCTAAGCCTCACCAAAGCTGCATTTTCTATGTTGTGGCTACCAATAATGGACAAACAATGGACAACCACAATAATTGCAAAATCACAAATCCGCAAAACCTCTCTACAAAAGGATTTGCGGACTTAGATGTGGTGACCCGTACGGGAATTGAACCCATGATTCCGCCGTGAAAGGGCGACGTCTTAACCGCTTGACCAACGGGCCTAAATAAAAAACCGCACAACAAACGTATGCGGTTTTTTTAATGGTAGCGGTAATCGGATTCGAACCAATGACACCCTGGGTATGAACCAAGTGCTCTAGCCAACTGAGCTATACCGCCATATTCTCTGTCGTTTTTGAATTACTCTTAACGACTTGATTATTATACCACGTTTATTTGAAAAAGTCAATAGCTTTTTCGAAAAAAATTAAAAAAAATCAAAAAAGTTTTAAATCACGCGAATAGCTTCATCACAGCCGCACGAAGCACCAGGCACAGACCACCCAAAGAAAAAGGGGGCTGTCAATCGACAGCCCCAAAAAAGGGAAAGGGAGCGGGATATCTTAAAGCGAGAATTTACGCTTTAAGTCGTGTTTCATTGCCGCATACTCTAGTTTTTCTGCGGATCATACGTTGAACAGAAGCTCGTCGTATGTCGGGAACGGCCAGTAATCCTCGCCTACGATCGTCTCAAGCTCGTCGGCTACTGCACGGAGGCTCTGCATTGCAACGAATACCTCTTCGCAGTATACCTTAGCCTGCTCTGCGTAGTCGGATACGCCCTGTGCCTTTACAATGGCCGCATTCAGCGCGTCGATCTTCTCGTTCAGTGAGATGGTCAGTGTGTTTACCTTGTTTGCCATCGCGACCTCGACTGTCGGTTCTACGCCTACTGCCTTCTTGCTTGCAGCCATGTCGCATACGTCCTTTGCAAACTTCATTACTGCGGGAAGGATCTCGGTCTTTGCCATGTCACTGGTAGTCAGCGCCTCAATGTTGATGATCTTGGAGTAGTTCTCGTAGTTGATCTCCTGGCGTGCGTGCAGCTCGACCTCGCTGTATACACCAAACTTTGTGAATACCTTCACGTTCTTCTCGGCAGTCAGAGCCGGAATAGCGTCTACAGTGGTCTTGAGGTTCGGCAGACCGCGCTTCTCGGCTTCTACGAGCCACTCAGCGCCATAGCCGTTGCCGTTGAAGATTATTCTCTTATGAGCTTTAATGTTCTTTACAAGCAGATCATGCAGTGCTGTGTTGAAATCGTCTGCCTTCTCGAGTTCGTCTGCGAATTCAGTCAGGGAGTTAGCAACGATTGTGTTCAGTACGGTGTTCGGGCCAGCGATATTCAGGCTGGAGCCTGCGCTTCTGAACTCGAACTTATTGCCTGTGAATGCGAACGGAGATGTTCTGTTTCTATCTGTTGTATCCTTCGGGAAGTTCGGGAGAGAAGATACGCCTACGTTAAACATGGAGTGTCCAGAGGTGTACTCCCTGCCCTCTTCGAGAGCCTCGATAACGTTCTCAAGCTCCTCGCCGAGGAAGATAGAGATGATCGCAGGAGGTGCCTCGTTAGCGCCCAGTCTGTGGTCGTTACCGGCGGAAGCTACGGAAAGTCTCAGCAGGTCGGAATACTCGTCAACTGCCTTGATGATAGCAACCAGGAATGTCAGGAACTGCGCGTTCTCCATCGGGGACTTACCGGGATCCAGCAGGTTCTGACCATCGTCAGTGGACAGAGACCAGTTGTCGTGCTTACCGGAACCGTTGATTCCTGCGAAGGGCTTCTCGTGGAGCAGGCAAACCAGGTCGTGCTCAAGAGCGATCTTCTTCATAAGCTCCATTGTGAGCTGGTTCTGGTCGGTAGCCAGGTTAGCCGGAGCAAAGATCGGAGCATTCTCGTGCTGAGCCGGTGCAACCTCGTTGTGCTTGGTCTTGGAGGTGATTCCGAGCTTCCACATGTGCTCGTCAAGATCCTTCATGTAGTTTGCTACGCGGTCCTTGATGGAACCGAAATAGTGGTCGTCAAGTTCCTGTCCCTTGGGAGCCGGAGCGCCAAACAGCGTTCTGCCGGTGAAGATCAGGTCCTTTCTCTTATCGTAGGTAGCCTTGTTTACCAGGAAGTACTCCTGCTCGGCGCCTACTGTTGCAACTACTCTCTTAGTGGTGGTGTTGCCGAAAAGTCTGAGTATTCTCAACGCTGCGTCGGAAACAACGTCCATGGAACGGAGCAGAGGAGTTTTCTTGTCCAGTGCCTCGCCGGAATAGGAATAGAACGCGGTCGGGATATAAAGCGAGCCGCCCTTTACGAATGCATAGGAGGTAGGATCCCATGCGGTATAGCCTCTTGCCTCGAATGTTGCTCTGATACCGCCGGACGGGAAGCTGGAAGCGTCAGGCTCGCCCTTGATAAGCTCCTTGCCGGAGAACTCCATGATAACGGTGCCGTCGCCCATCGGGGAGATGAAGCTGTCGTGCTTCTCAGCGGTGATACCGGTCATCGGCTGGAACCAGTGAGTGTAATGTGTTGCACCCTTCTCGATCGCCCAGTCCTTCATTGCGCTTGCAACTACGTCGGCAATGCTGCTGTCGAGTTCCTTGCCCTCGGCGATGGTCTTTTTCAGAGCCTTGAATACGTTCTTCGGAAGCCTCTGCTTCATCGTTTCCTCATTGAAAACGTCGATACCGAACTGCTCAACCACGTTAAAATGTTCTGCCATGTCCCTTTTCCTCCTTAGAGTTATGTTTAGTTCGCGGAAACAAAAATGGCGCTTCAGACAGGGGCACTTACCCCGTACTCTGAAACGCCTTTGTTTCTTGATTACACTTATATTTTAGCCGAAATATGCGATTTTGTCAATCACATATATGCACAAATACTTTTATGTTTTTGCATTGTTTTATAGTGCACATTGCACAATCTTGGCAAGTTCGGCTGAAATATAGTTGTTTTTAGATTTCAATTAGCGGTTTTCTATCGCTTTATTCCGCTATTTGCGTTTGCAAATTTGCAAGTTGGAAATAGTAAAAATGCAGAGCAGCCAATCAGGTGATATTTTCCAGCGACTTTTCCAGGAAGGATATAGTCTTTTCGCTCCTGGGGCTGCCGAATACCTCCTCCGGCGTGCCGTACTCCTCAATAACTCCGTCAGCCATGAAGATAACCTTATCAGCCGCGCTCCTCGCGAAACCCATTTCGTGGGTAACAAGTATCATCGTGCGACCCGCGTCCTTAAGCTCCTTTATAACACGCAGCACCTCGCCGGTGAGCTCCGGGTCGAGGGCTGACGTAGGCTCGTCGAAGCACAGTATGACCGGCTCCATAGCAAGCGCCCTTGCGATCGCAACTCGCTGCTGCTGACCGCCGGAAAGCTCGCAGGGGTAGTTCATCAGCTTCTCGGAAAGCCCCACGGAAGCCAAGAGCCCGCGTGCGTTTTCTGCGATTTCGCTCTTTATCCGCGCCTTGTCCGCCCTTGTCAGCTTGGTCTCGCTCTGGTTTATCCGCATCATCTCCGGAGCCAGGCAGACGTTCCTGAGCACAGTATACTGCGGGAACAGGTTGAACGACTGGAACACCAGTCCGAAATTGAGCCGCTTCTCGCGTATCTCGCGGTCGGTGTACTTGTTCTCTGCGTTGTAGATCTCATCGCCGTTCAGGACTATCCGCCCGGAATCCGGCGTTTCAAGGAAGTTCAGGCAGCGAAGCAGAGTGGTCTTGCCGCTTCCCGAGGACCCGATTATCGCCAGCACCTCGCCCTTTTCCATTGAAAAATCTATGCCCTTGAGCACCTCGGTCTTTCCGAAGCGCTTGAATATGCCGTTGACCTCTAATAATGCCATTTTGCACCTCCGCTCATCCCTGGTAGTAATTCAGCTTCTTCTCCGCGTAGTTCAGCAGTAGCGTCACGATGCCGGTAAACAGCAGGTAGAACGCGCCGACGTAGAACAGCGGCCAGATGAGCGACTTCAGGGAAACGATGGTCTCCGCAGCCTTGACAAGCTCCACGACCGCGATAACGCGCGCCAGGGACGTATCCTTGACAAGCGTGATTATCTCGTTGCCCATCGGCGGAACTATACGCTTGATGACCTGGAACAGCACTACCTTGAAGAAAATCTGCGCCTTAGTCATGCCAAGCACCTGACCCGCCTCGTACTGCCCCTTCGGAATGCTCTCGATACCGCCGCGGTAGATCTCCGAGAAATAGCAGGCGTAGTTGATTATGAACGCGAGGATAACCGCCATGAGTCTGTCGAACTTCACACCCAGCCCCATCAGACCCGGTCCGTAGAACACCAGGATTATCTGAAGCATAAGCGGCGTTCCGCGGATTATCCAGACGAAAATCTTGAATATCCACTTTACCGGGGGTATCTTCGACATTGAGCCGAGCGTTATCAGCAGTCCGAGCGGGATAGCTCCCACAAGGGTCACGCCGAAAATGAGCAGCGTAGTGAGGAATCCGTTCGCAAGCTGCGCGGTTACTTCAAGAAATGACATTTTATGACCTCGTTCTTTAAATAAAAAGCAAGGTGGGGCTTAAAGTCCCACCCCGCATTATCGGTTTGGTTTATCAGTTATCGAATGCGTAAACGTCAGCCAGACCGTACTTCTCAGCAAGAGCCTTCAGTGTGCCGTCTGCAACCAGCTCATCAATAGCGCCGTTAACCTTCTCGATGGTCTCGGTGTCGCCCTTTCTCATGCCAATCGCGTACTCCTCAGGGGCAAGCTCAACGCCATCAACGATCATCAGGTCGCTGTAGTCGGTGCCTTCGCCGATGGAAGCCTTAGCCATTACATAGTCCAGAACGCCCAGCTCAACGGTGCCTGCCTTGACCTCAAGCAGAACGTCCTTCTGTGCGGAAGCGCCTACGAACTCGTTCTGAGAAAGAACGGAGCTTGTCTCGATAGCGGTCTGGCCTGCGGAACCGCTCTCAGCCGCGCAGGAAGCGCCAGCCATGGAAGCCTCGTCGGTGTACTTATCCTTGTTGTCTACCTTGATAACTACGACCTGCTTGTTTCTTACGTAGGACTTGGAGAATCCCATGTTCTCCTTGCGCTCCTCGGTAACGGTCAGGCCGTTCCAGATAGCATCGATCGTCTTTGCGTTAAGCTCGATCTCCTTCTTGTCCCACTCGATCTCCTGGAACTTTGCCTCAACGCCGAGCTTCTCGCATACTGCCTTTGTGAACTCTGTCTCGAAGCCGGTCAGCTCGCCGTTCTCATCGTAGTAGTTCATCGGTTCGAACAGTGTGATGCCTGCAACGAAATTGCCCTTGTCAGCTATGTACTGCCAGTCGCCGCCCTCGGAAGCTGTGCTGTCGGTGCTGTCAGCCGCGGAGCTGTCCGCATTGCTTTCTGCTGCAGAGCTGCTCTCGGAAGCGGAGGAAGTGTTGCTGGAAGCGCAGGAGCAGAGTCCGACGCTCATGATTCCTGCCAGAAGCAGGGCTGCTATTCTCTTGATCTTCATAGTTGTGTTCCTTCCCATATGTAAATATCTGTATTTATCTGCACCGCCTGCGCGGTACTTTACTATGATAGCACATTCAAGCGGTTTTGTCAACAGTTCCGCAAGAAAAATCTCATGCCGCAGCGCGGCGGATTTTGTTATTTTCTACAATATGAGGTCACTTTTCGGCGCCTGCGGTCTCTTTAGTTTTATCCGCGTCGTGGTTTGCGCTGAAAATATCTGCTACGTCGTTGATGGTGATGTACGCAGACGGGTCGACGTCATGCACGATAGCACGCATTTTTCCTATCTGAAAGCGGTTTACAACAAAGTACAGCACAGTTCTGTCCGTGCCGGAGTAGCCGCCCTTAGCGGGGATCTCGGTAATACCGCAGCGGAACGCGTCGCCGAGCGCCTTTCCTACCTCCGCGGGCATGAGCGTTACGATAAACGCCGCCTTAGACCTGCTGATGCCTTCAACGATGTAGTCGAGGGTCTTGAGCGCCGCATAGTACGCGATGATTGAATACAGCGGGAGCACCCAGCTCTCGAATATGAAACCGCAGGCTATGTAGAGTATCACGTTGTAGATCATAACGAACGTGCCGACAGTCATGCCGAGCTTTTTTGAGAATATTACCGCCAGGACCTCGATACCATCCATGGCGCCGCCGAAACGAACCGCAAGGCCGCTTCCAACGCCGGAGATAACGCCGCCGAACAGCGAGCAGAGCACGAGATCATTCTCGGCAAGCGGCGAGGCGAGTGACACGTCTATCGGCAGCACATCGGTGATGAGCCAGGAGAAAAGCGAGTAGCACGCCACTGCGTAACATGCGTAGATGGTAAACGCAAGCCCCTGCCGCTTCAATCCGTACAGAAACAGTGGGAGGTTCAGAACCAGCAGGAATATCGAGAGCGAAAGGTAATCCGGAGTTAGATATCCCAGCAGCATAGACGTTCCGGAAATGCCGCTGTCGTACAGATTCACCGGCATAAGGAACACCGTAATGCCGAACGCGTTGATGAATCCCGCGATGGTCAGCATGATGAAGTTCTTGTAGTTGAGCTTTTTCAGTTCGTTTTTCATGTTGTCCTCCTGTCTGCGTCGCGTCAGTTCCTCTGGTCAAGGAACAGTCCCCTGAAATTGTCTGCGTCGTAGGAATACGCAAGCGCCCACATCGCGCGCATTACCGCATATTCCGTCGTCATGCCCTCCGCGGCGATAAGCCCCGCCTCCTGAGCCGCCCTGCCGACCTTGTACACCGACAGGTCGCAGCCGCCCTGGAACACCTGGGTGGTCATTATCACGCGGACCCCGCACGATGAAAGGTTACAGAACACCTCGGCAAGCTCTCCGTTCCCGTAATCCGGGATTCCGCCCATTCCGAAGCCCTCGACTATTAGCGCCCGCAGGTGTATCCCCATATCGTGCACCATTTCCGCGGAAATACCCGGCGTGAGTTTCAGCACCGCCGCGCTCGGGTCGAGACGGTTGTAGAAAACCGTTCCGCCGTCCTCGCACGGTTTGTCGGTGAGGAACTCCTCAACGCGGTACTCATCGTCCTCGGTAAACCCGCGGAACGCGTCGAAATCCCTGGTGTGCACCTTCCGGGCGGCATTCCCGGCTATTACCCTGCCACAGAAACACACCCACACTCCCGCCCTGCCACGCTCCGCGCACAGCAGCGCGTCAGAGAGATTGCGCCGCGCATCGGTGTCCGGGGCGCTCATCGGGAGCTGCGAACCTGTCAGTATGACCGGCTTGCAGGCGCTCTGTATAAGGCAGGAAAGCGCCGCAGCCCCGTACGCCATGGTGTCCGTGCCGTGCGTAATCACAAAACCGTCGAAGTCCTGCCATCGGTCGCGGATAAGCGCTGCGACCTCCGTCCAGTGCTGCGGAGTTAAGTTGGTGCTGTCCAGCGCGAAGGGCTGTATCGCATGTATCTCCGAGTCCGGAAGGTTCACGCCGGAAAGCAGCTCCTCCGCGGACGCTTCCGGAGAAAGTCCGGAGCCGCTGTCTCCGCTCGCGATGGTTCCACCGGTGGCTATAAGCAGCAGTTTTTTCATGTGATCGCTCCTCTCCTTTTCGCCTCCGCTATAAGCGCGGGCTGTATCTCCGGGTATGTCCAGCGCTCGGGAAGTTCTTCAAGCAGCACTATCTCGTCTATCTCGCTTTTCAGCTCCCCGAAACTGGTTATTTCAGCGCAGTAAAGCACTCCGAAGGTCTCTGCCCCTGTGGAATTCACGCGGTTCCTTCCGGTCACGGAATACACGCAGACGCGTTTTAAGGTGAATTCCTCGGCGCCGGTCTCCTCGCGGAGTTCACGCTCGGCGGTCTGCGCGACGGTCTCGCCGGGTTCGCGGTGACCTCCCGGAATCTCAAGCGTGCTGCGCTCCCTGTGCCGGCAGAATACCCATTTTCCCCCGCTGCGCGCGATTATCACCGCGAACTTCAGCTTTTCATCGTCCGCAATGTTGTAGAATTTAACTCTCACCGGAACCTCCGCAAGCTTAAGGCAACATAACACACAAGTTGTGCGAAGATTACCTCAAATTTCCATGTAGTATTTGCAAAAAAGCACTGAAAAACCGCGCGCGGGAAAAGCACACCAACTGGTGCGCCATTCGCCGTTGAATGCGTGATGATCCAGTGCTGACATATTCGCCGGGACCTTATCATCTCGGCTCAACAATAAATTTCATAGCTGTACGCTCGTCGCCGTCTATTTCGACGGTGGTGAACGCCGGAATACAGATCAGGTCAACTCCGACCAGCGCCATGTAGCTGCGCGCGATCGCGATGGACTTCACGGCCTGATTCGCTGCGCCTGCGCCAACCGCCTGCACCTCGACTTCGCCGTCCTCGCGGATAACCGCTGCGATAGCTCCCGCAACTGATTTCGGTACGGAATGTGCCGATACCTTTACGATCTCCATATAGTCACCTTTCACCCCAGGGGTGCCTTTCGTTCTGCGAGTTTCCCGCTCACACTATAAGCTGTCTGTATCTCTCTATAGACGTGCATCTGCCGGTCTTTGTATCTATATCCAGCAGTACGCCGTTCATCTCTGTTTCGCCCTCGGCGAATCTGTGGCGCTTCGGGTAATAAGTCAGGAAACGGTCGATTATGATGTCCTTCTCCACTCCGAGTATGGACTCCTTCGGACCGGTCATTCCTGCGTCGGTGATGTAGCCGGTGCCTTCGATGATCTGCTCGTCTGCGGTCTGGACGTGCGTGTGAGTTCCCAGCACGGCGGATACCCTGCCCGCGAGATAGTAGCCCATCGCGCGCTTTTCGGAGGTCGCCTCCGCATGGAAGTCCACGATTTTTATGCGCGCGTCGCAGCTTTCAAGGATCCTGTCCACGCAGTGGAACGGATTCTCCAGCGGCTGCATGAACGTCGTTCCCATCAGATTGATGACCGCGATGGAATACGCCCCTCGGTCGAGCACGCACACGCCCTTTCCTATCACATCATCGCCGTAATTCGCGGGACGTATGATAGTGCTGGAACGCTCCCACTCGGCTTCCATGGTTTTCTGGCGGAAGCAGTGGTTTCCGGTGGTTATAACGTCCGCGCCGGCTTCGAATATCGCGTCGGCGGAGGCGGGATTTATGCCGTTGCCCTCCGCTGAGTTCTCGCCGTTAACTATGACGATCTCAGCCCCGAGCTTCTGCTTCGCGCCGCGGAGCGCTTTTTTCAGTGCCTCGCAGCTTCGCATTCCCACCACGTCGCCGATGAATAGAATCTTCATTATCTGTAGATGATCTGATCTCTGCCGGGGCCGATCCCCAGGAACTTGATTGGGCAGCCGCAGAGCTCCTCAAGGCGTTTTACGTAAGCCTGAGCCTTCTCGGGAAGCTCCTCAAAGGTCTTGCATGCGGAAAGGTCGCCCTCGTAGCCTTCGATCTCCTCGTAAACAGGGCTGCACTTCGCAAGCTCCTCGAGGGTCACGGGGAAGTCCTTCAGGGTCTGTCCGTCGGTGGTCTTGTACGCTACGCACACCTTCAGCACGGGAAGTCCCGCCAGGGTGTCGAACTTGTTTATCGCAAGGGAGGTCAGACCGTTTACGCGAACTGCATGGCGCATGATAACTGCGTCGAACCAGCCGGTTCTTCTGGGTCTGCCGGTGGTGGTGCCGTACTCGCCGCCCTTTTCGCGGATATAGTTTCCGGTCTCATCGAACAGCTCGGTCGGGAACGGACCGTTGCCGACGCGGGTGGTGTAGCTCTTGCCTACGCCGATGACCTCGTCGATCATCTTCGGGCCGACGCCGGTTCCTACGCACGCGCCGCCTGCGATCGGGTGGGAGGAGGTCACGAACGGATAAGTACCGAAGTCGATGTCGAGCAGGGTAGCTTGAGCGCCCTCAAACAGGACGTTCTTGCCAGCCTGATAAGCCTCGAATGTGATAACGGAAGCGTCAGCCATGTACTTCGCGAGCTTCTCGCCGTAGCCCTTGTATTCCTCATAGATAGCGTCGAGGTCGCATGCTTCGCCGCCGTAAACCTTTGTAATTACAAGGTTCTTCAGCTCGCCGGTCTCCTGGATCTTCTTCTTGAGAGCCTCCGGGTGAACCAGGTCGTACATACGGATACCGATACGCTCGTCCTTGTCGGTGTAGCACGGGCCGATACCTCTGCCGGTGGTGCCGATATTCACGCCGGTCTGCTTTGCCTTGAACTCCTCGGACAGCTTGTCGAGCAGTCTGTGCCACGGCATGATGATGTCTGCGCGGGCGTCGATGCGGAGATTATCGCAGGTAACGCCGCGCTCGTTCATGTTCTTTATTTCCTCAAGCAGCACTGCGGGGTCAACTACAACGCCGCTGCCGATAAGGCAGAGGGTCTCGGGGTACAGGATACCGGAGGGGAGCAGGTGGAGCTTGTAGACCTGGTCGCCGTGAACCACGGTGTGACCAGCGTTGTTTCCACCGCTGGAACGTACTACGACATCGGCTTTTGCAGCCATGATGTCGATGATCTTGCCCTTGCCCTCGTCGCCCCACTGGGTGCCGACAATAACACTTGATGACATTTGAATGATCCTCATTTCTGAAAATAGAGTAGTCGGGAGTTTTAAACATACCCCCACATATTAATATTATATCACATACCATTTCTGAATTCAAGGTCTTTTGAGAAATTTTTCTTGAATGCAAGAAAATTCCGCCCCTGGCGGAGCAGAATAGATATACCGTTTATTTCTTCTTTTGCATTTTGGAAGCTGGCAGTTCCTCGTACATAGCATTCAGCAAACCTGTCAAGAATTCTTTGTTATCAACTTCCTCTACCAATAACATTTCTTTTGCGCCGTCATAGGGTAATTCATACGGAGCTGACGGCATGATGGTGATTGCTGATTTTACTGGTTTAACAAGAAATCTGTCATCGTAGATTCCACCTACGACTTTCCCACGATAATAAATTATAAATTCACCCATCATTGAGCGATAAGTAATCTCTTCCAATCCAGATAATTGACCTAAAATATAATCTAAGGCAATACCGCACGAATTCCACCAAATGGAAAATATGAACGAATAGCATTCA
>CAMELR010000052.1 GCA_945923775.1 uncultured Clostridia bacterium
GTGGTCGGTCACGCGGGACTGCGGGAAATTGTAGGTGCGTATCCGCTCGGAGCGGTCTCCGGTGCCGACCTGTATGCGGCGTTCCTCGGCTATAGCGCTGTCGCGGGCTTCCAGCTTCGCCTCGTAGAGCTTGCTGTACAGCTTCTTCATTGCCTTTTCCTTGTTCTTGAACTGGGAACGCTCCTCCTGGCACTCTACAACTGTCCCGGTCGGCTTGTGGATTATTCTTATCGCGGATTCCGTCTTGTTGATATGCTGACCTCCCGCGCCGCTTGAGCGGAACGTTTCGATGAGCAGGTCGGCGGGGTTTATCTCCACGTCGACTTCCTCGGCCTCCGGGAGCACCGCCACCGTCACCGTGGAGGTCTGTATGCGCCCCTGGGACTCCGTTTCGGGAACGCGCTGTACGCGGTGCACTCCGCTTTCGTACTTCATTTTGGCGAACACGCCTTCACCCTCCACAAGGAAGCTCACCTCGCGGTAGCCGCCAAGCTCGGTCGGGTTGGAGTCAAGCTCCTCGACCTTCCAGCCCTGCCGCGCCGCATACATGCTGTACATTCTGAGCAGCGAATTTGCAAACAACGCGGCTTCCTCGCCGCCTGCGCCTGCGCGAATCTCGATTATACAGCTCCGGTCGTCGTCCGGGTCCTTCGGGAGCAGGAGTATTTTCAGCTCCTCGGAGAGCTTTTCCATTGCCGCTTTGTTCTCGTCGTACTCGCTCTGGGCAAGCTCGCGCAGCTCAGCGTCGCCGCCGGCTTCGTTCAAGGCTTCGACCGCGTCGTCAAAGCCGCGCTGAGCCTTCTTGTATTTCTGCCAGACCTCCATAAGCGGGGTCAGGTTCTTGTGTTCTCTCATCAGGTCGCGGTACAGCTTGTTATCGGCTATCACCGCGGGGTCGGACAGCTTTGCGCTTATCTCATCGTAGCGCGCCTCCGCCATTACTAATTTCTCGTTCATTGTTTACCTCCATGCGTTGACTATGTGTACGTTCCACACTGCTAACGCTCGGAGGATTCCGTCTCGCGGAGGACTGACCTGATCTTCTTCTCGCATTTGGAGCGGGGGATCATGAATACATGCCCGCAGCCCTGGCAGCAAAGCCTGAAGTCAGCTCCGCAGCGCTGGACAAGCATTTTGTCGCTGCCGCAGCCAGGGTGCACCTTCTTCATGACAAGTATATCACCGACTCTGACGTCCATCTGCGTTCACTCCCCTTTCTTTCTGCATACATATGATATTATATCACGTTTTCGTTATAATTGCAATAAAATTTGAGATTTTTTGTGCATAATTCCGGAAGGAGCTCCGCAAACCTCCGCAGTACTTGACAATCCGGCGAAAACATAATACAATATAACTATAACACACGAAAGGAACAGCCATGGAAAACGAAGAAGTAAAGCACAAGCGCAGAGTGCGCTATTCGGGCACCCACCCGAGAAAATTCGAAGAAAAATACAAGGAGCTGAACCCCGAGAAATACTCCAAGGATATTGAGCACATAATCTCCCGAGGAGCCACCCCGGCGGGAATGCACATTTCAATAATGGTCGGCGAGATACTGGAGTTTCTCGACATAAAGCCGGGGCAGACTGGTCTTGACGCCACCCTGGGCTACGGCGGTCACACCCGCGCCATGCTCGAAAAGCTCCAGGGAAGCGGACACATCTACGCGCTGGACGTTGACCCCATCGAGTCCGAAAAGACGAAAAAGCGCCTTGCAGAGCTCGGATTCGGCGAGGATATCCTCGCTGTAAGGCTGCAGAATTTCAGGGACATCGACAAGGTCGCCGCCGACGCCGGAAAGAAATTTGATTTCGTGCTCGCCGACCTCGGCGTAAGCTCCATGCAGATCGACAATCCGGAGCGCGGATTCTCCTATAAAATCGACGGCCCGCTCGACCTCCGAATGAACCCGCAGAAGGGCAAAAGCGGCGCGGAGCGTCTCCAGGAGCTGACCTACGCGGAGATAGTCGGAATGCTGACGGAAAACTCCGACGAGCCATACGCGGAGCAGATAGCGCGAACCATCATGAGATACCGCAACAAGGGCGTGTACATCTCGACCACCACACAGCTCCGCGAGTGCATAACCGAAGCGCTGTCCTTCCTGCCGAAAAACGAGCAGAAGGAAACGATAAAAAAGTCCTGCCAGCGTGTATTCCAGGCTATCCGTATCGACGTCAACAGCGAATTCGAGGTGCTGTATGAGTTCCTCGAGAAGCTACCGGACGTTCTCGCTCCCGGCGGACGGGCGGCTATACTGACGTTCCACTCCGGCGAGGACAGGCTCGTTAAGCGCTCATTCAAGGAGCTGCACCGCGCTGGCGTATACAGCGACGTCGCCCGGGACGTAATACGCCCCACCCCGGAGGAATGCGTAAAGAACCGCCGAGCGCGGTCCACAAAGATGAGATGGGCTGTGCGGGCGGAGTGACCGCTCACATCAGCTTCATCAGCTTGCAGTTGACTATGCCGGCGCTCCAGAAATCCGAAATCGGAATATTACGCACCTGGCAGACTATGCTTGAATCCATTGCGCCGTGGCCTACGATAAGCACGTCCTTACCGGCATTCACAAGCGGGTAAGCCACTTTCTGCAGGAACTCCCCGGTTCTGGCAAAGAGCTGCTCAAAGCTCTCGCCGCCCTCCACTGGCTCGGTGTATTTCTCGGGGTGCAGAAAAAGGTCCGCGATGGGGCTTCCCGGCTTGTCGAAGCTGTATTCCATGCCCTCGCAGGCTCCGAAGCTCATTTCGACCAGCCGCTCGTCCGGAATTATCGGAATATTCCGTCCGCGAAGGACTATCTCGGCGGTTTCCCGGGCGCGTATCAGCGGCGAGCAGTAGCACACGTCAAAATGTACGTCTGCGTACTCCTCACGCGCCTTTTCCGCCATCTGCCTTCCGTTGGTGTTCAGCGGAATATCCGTTCTTCCCTGCAGCTTGTGCTTTTCGTTCCAGTCTGTTCTTCCGTGCCGCATTATGTATAACATTGCTGTTCTCCTGTCTGTTTATCTTCTGGCAGGCCTCAGCCTGCGAAATGATTATAGCATACTGCCCGGTAATTGTCAATCTGTCAGGAAACTCAGGTTCAGACTTGGCTGGCCGCCTTAATTTCACTACATTAACGATTGCTGGTGATATTCATGAAAATTGTGTTATTAGTGGTTCTGATCCTTCTGGGAGTAATACTGCTGCCGTTCCTGTTTCTGTTTATCTGCGGGATTTTCGTGGATACCAGGAAGCAGTACGAACGCGACAGCCGGTTCTACCGCGCCCTGCTGGACGGCTCCACGACTGTTATCCTGTGGTGCCTCGGCGTGCGGTACAAAATCAGCGGAGAGGAGAAATTCCCCGAAACCGGGAACTTCCTCTTTATAAGCAACCACCGCTCAAACTATGACCCTATCATACAATGGACGGTGTTCAAGCGTTACAAGCTCTCGTTCATCTCGAAGAAGGAAAATTTCAGAATTCCGATGTACGGCAGGATAATACACCGCTGCTGCTTCATGCCGATAGACCGCAAAAGTCCACGGAAAGCCATGGAAACGGTAAACCGCGCCGCAAAGCTGCTCACCGAGACCGGGAACTCCGTCGGAGTTTATCCCGAGGGAAAGCGCAGCAAGGAATGCAGGCTGCTGCCGTTCCACGCGGGAGTTCTTAAAGTGGCTCAGAAAGCCGGAAAACCCGTCGTAGTATCCACGATCGAGGGCACGGAGAACATCTTCCGGAACATCAAGCGGTTCAGAAAAACCGTGGTGACAATAAAAATACTGGAAACCATAGACGCGGAAAAAGTCCGGGAATTAAAGACCTCGGAACTCAGCGAATACTGCGAAGCGCTTATGAAAAAAGAACTGGAGGAACATACATAATGATCTACGTTTTATATAATCCGTTCGCGGGGAACAAGACCTGCGAGGAGCAGTCCAGAAAGCTGACCGGCCTTTACAGTAACGAGCAGCTCACATTCCGCAGCATGGCGGATATCAGCTACCCGGAATTTTTTGCGGGGCTCAAGGGAGAAGATCAGGTGATAATCTGCGGCGGTGACGGTACCCTTAACCGCTTCGTGAACGACACAAGAGGAATCGACATTCACAACGATATTCTATATTACGCCGCGGGCAGCGGAAACGACTTCCTGCGCGATATTGGCAAGGAAAAGGGCTGCGCTCCGTTCGTGATAAATCAGTACATAAAGGAGCTTCCCTCCGTCACCGTAAACGGAAAGGAAACGCTGTTCCTCAACGCGATCGGTTTCGGAATCGACGGCTACTGCTGCGAGGTCGGCGACGAACTGCGGAAAAAGTCGAACGGAAAGCCGGTAAACTACACCAGCATCGCTATAAAGGGACTGCTCTACGCATTTAAGCCCACCGACGCCACCGTGATCGTCGACGGAGTTGAAAAGCGCTACAAAAAGGTATGGATCGCTCCCACGATGAACGGAAGGTTCTACGGCGGCGGAATGATCGCGGCTCCGGAACAGCGCCGGGACGCTAACGACGGCAAGTTCTCCGTAGTCATCTGGCACGGTTCGAACAAGCTGAAAACTCTGGTTGTGTTCCCTTCAATTTTCAAAGGGGAGCATGTGAAGCACGGCGAGTGTATCGACATCATCAAAGCCAACGAGGTAACTGTCAGATTTGACAAGCCCTGCGCGCTCCAGATTGATGGAGAAACCATACTGAATGTCACCGAATACAGCGCAAAGAGCAGCGCCAGAGTCAAGGCAGAAAAGCAACAGGTTTCATCTACATAAAACGAGCCGGGAGTTTTCAGTAACTCCCGGTTTTTGCGCTTCATGATCAATTTGGGACAATAATGCATTGCATTTACCAGTATTTTCTGGTATAATCATATTATCAAATTTTTTGGAGGGAAGCCATGCCAACAGCACGAATCATCACAGATGAACTTATACGCTCGGCCGCGCCAAATCCGGCGGCGGTATCGAACGCGAAAAAAATATGCTCCCTGGGCGAATTCTCCAACCTGCGCAAAACAGCGGACGAAACGCTGATTTTCGGGGAATGCCGTGGCAGCGGGAAGAATCCCTACAACACATCGGCGGATTTTTCCGAAGAAACTCCGGTGTTCAGATGCTCCTGCCCGAGCCGCCAGTTTCCGTGCAAACACAGCCTCGCCCTTATGATAGAGTGGCTCTCGGGGAAAAACTTCGAAACCTCTGATATTCCCGAGGACATCGCGCAGAAAAGGGAAAAAGCCGCAAAGCGCGCTGAACGCTCCACTGTTCAGACGACCTCCCCGAAGCAGAATAAATCGGCCGCTGAAAAGAAGCTCAGAAAGCAGCTTGAGGGGCTTGACCTCGCGGAGAGTTTCGTAAAGGATATGCTCGACCGCGGAGTTTACTCGGTCAGCAGCGCTGCCGCCGACCAGTACCGGGCGCTTGCGAAGCAGCTCGGGGACTACTGGCTTCCCGGGTTGCAGTCTATCATGAACCAGATCGTTGACTCCGTTCAGTATCTCATAGGCGACCCCAGCGATATTTCCATGAGGAACATAACTTCCCTGCTGATAAAGCTGGCTTCCACGGTCAAAAAATCCAGGCAGTACATAAATTCAAAGCTGGAATCCGGCGACGTACTGCCGGAAAACAATATTCTCTACGAGGAACTCGGCGGCGTATGGAAACTAACTCAGCTCCACGACGCGGGGCTGTTCAAGGAAAACGCCGTACTTATGCAGCTCTCATTTTACGAGGTGTCAAGCTACGACCTCAACGTTGACACCGATCTCGGCTACTGGCTCGACCTGGAAACCGGGGAGATATACTGCACCAAGAACATCAGACCGCTCAAGGCTGCCAAGCACATCAAGCAGGAGGATTCGGCAAACGGAGTTTACCAGATCCCGACGCTCTACCGGTATCCCGGCGGAATGAATCCGCGGGTAAGGTGGGAATCCGCCGAGATCTCTGACGCCGACCAGAACGCCTACAAGCTTATCATCGAAAGGGCGGGAACGAGTATCTCAGAAGCCGTAAAGGCCGCCAAGAACGAGCTTAAAAACACCCTGTCCGAGCCGTATGTCGGTGTTCTTCTGAAATTCGACGAAATAGAGCTGGCAGACGACCGCCGCGCCGTATTGAAGCTCGGGAACGAGTCTATAACGCTGCGCGCCTACTACCGGAGATTCCCGAACACATGTGATGTCCTTGCCGTGACTGACAGCCGCCGTCTGCGGAACGGAGCGATTTTCGGACTGCTCCACTATATCCCGCAGGAGCACCATATTCTGCTCTGTCCGATGTCGCTTATCCACCCTGACGGAATCACCAAACTATGCTGAAGGAGGCGCAGGAACTATGAATACAACGCCATTTTACGAACTTCACGACAGGCTTTACGACCGCGCCTCGGCAGGCTGCGCGTCGATCGCGGAGGATTTCCGGCTGAAACGCGCCGTGGATAACATGGCTCCCCTCGCGGAAGCCAACAAGACGTTCGCGCGGCTCAGGGACATGTGCGCGAAGCTCTTTACGGAGCCTGAGCCTGCGCTGCTCCTCGCCGACTGCATTGCGCTCGCCGACGCGCTCGCCGTCGTCCAGGGCAGCTTCCAGGACGTTCCGGAATCGCACCCCAGCACGCTTGAATATGATGTAAAATACAATAAGCAGGCAGGCTGGCGTTCGGTGAAGTCGCTGTGGGCTTCTATACTTACGCTCAGTCCGCACCTTGAAAAGCTCGACCCGCATGAATACGACCTGCTCGACGACCCGCGCATTCTGGAGATATTCATAACCGCGTCAGGCGAGAAGAATAAATATGTGCAGTCCTTCGCAGAAAAGATGTTTGACGTATACGGAGCCTCAATTGTTCCGCTGCTGAAAGTCGCGCTTGACATGGAGGACGAAAAAGCCTCGGGAATACAGGTGGACTACGTTGCAAGGTTGGCAGGAAGCGCCGAAAACGAGTGGTACCTCTCGCTTGCCGAAAACGAAAGCGCCCCCCAGAATGTCCGCATAAAAGCGATACAGGCTCTTGGGCTCGACAGTGCAAACGGAGTCCGTCTTCTCGATTTCTGCCGCACTGAAAAGGGCAAGGTAAAAACGGCCGCGCTTATTGAAACGGCACGGCTCGACCCTCCAGGATTTGATGAAATCCTGAAAAAGCTCATCAGCAAATACCGGGACACCTATGCACCTATCATCGAGGCTTCCAACTCTCAGACGGCAGTCGGATTTGTTCGGGAGGCCATAGACAAACTCTGCGCCGAGACCGAAAAACGGCCCGACCAAGCCCAGGTAAACAACACAATTAAGCTGCTGTTCCGCAAGGATTCCGTTGACGACTGCTTCCTGAAGCTGCTGGATTTCAGCCGAAAGCGCGACGACGCTCGCATCATAATAGACGCGCTGAACTGCGTACTTATCGACGACCTGATGCTCGAGCCGCGCGGAAATTACGAGGCTCTTGTGACCCGCCTTCACGAAAAGGAACCGGACGCGTTCTTCTCAGCATGGTGCTTCATGTTATTCCTGAACGACCCGGAATCCGCGGCTGCCGAGCTGAAAAACCGCGCTCCAACCAGCGAAACCAGCACGATACGCTTACTGCTAAAATATTGTATCTCATACTCCCAGGCTGCGGGGAAATACTTCCTCAAGCTGACGGATATTTTCCATACGGCAGGGCAGCGCGGAATTCCGCTGTTCACGAGCATTCCGCAGTCGCTGCTGGAGCTCACATCTGACACCTCCGCGCTTTATTCCAAGAACGCTGACGCCGCTACAGCGGAGCGCTGTTCCTTCTTCAACGACGCGATAAAGCGCACGTCCCCCGCCGACCTTGACAGGCTGACCGCGCAGGCTGTAAAGTTTGCATATGCCGCTATGGAGGTTATCCCGAACCCGCACGCGCTGGAGCTCATCAGTAAGTACGGAGCGGCCGACAACGAAACTCTGTACCGGCTGGTTCGGAACTGCGCCGTTAAGTGCTTCCCGGACTACCAGTCGATTCACGCCGTGGCAGAAGAGCCGGGACTTACAGCCGAGCAGAAGAGATCCATACTCAGCGAGCTGCTCCGCCTTGCCGAAAGGAAAAACAAGAGCTACGTCGGAATGATAAAAATGCAGCTCAGCAGATTCTCATAATAACATTTATTGAAAGGAAACCGAAATGTCCGATATACTGCGCCTCCCCGCCGAGGAATTATACAAAAACGAGCTTGAAGCGCTCATCAGAAACGAAAAGGAGCCTGTACCATCAGGCTGGAAAATGTCGCCGAAATCAGTGCTGACCTACATAATGGGCGGAAAATCTGGCGATACCGTCATTACGCCGAAATACATGGGCGACCGCCGAATAGTCGAGATCTGCATTGCTACGCTGGTCACTGACCGTGCGCTGCTCCTGATCGGCGAGCCTGGAACTGCAAAATCCTGGCTTTCCGAGCACCTCACCGCGGCAATAAACGGAGATTCCTCACGCGCGATTCAGGGAACCGCCGGCACGACCGAGGAACAGATACGTTACTCCTGGAACTACGCGCTGCTGCTTGCAAAGGGTCCGTCGCACGAGGCTCTCGTAAAAAGCCCGGTCTATACCGCTATGGAATCCGGCTCTATCGCGCGCATTGAGGAGATATCCCGCTGCGCCAGCGAGGTTCAGGACGCCCTTATTTCGATTCTCTCCGAAAAGCGCATCTCAGTGCCGGAGCTTTCAGAGGAGGTTCCCGCCAAGAAGGGATTCTCCGTGATAGCTACCGCCAACACCCGCGACAAGGGCGTAAACGAGATGTCCTCCGCGCTGAAGCGCCGATTCAATATCGTAGTCCTCCCCGCCCCCGCCGATATGGAAACTGAAATCAACATCGTAAACACCAGAGTCGCGCAGCTCTCCGACAGCTTCGGGCTTACCGCAAAGCTCCCCGACCGCACAGCCGTGGAGCGCGTCGTCACCATCTTCCGCGAACTCAGAAACGGTCAGACGCTCGACGGTAAGGTGAAACTCAAGCAGACCTCCGGCGTGCTGTCCTCAGCAGAGGCCATCTCGCTTCTGATAAACAGCATGGCTCTGGCAGGAAGCTTCGGCAACGGAGTTATCTCCGATTCAGACCTTGCCTCCGCGCTCCAGGGCGCAGTTGTCAAGGACGACTCAAAGGACAAGGCGGTCTGGGCTGAGTACCTCGAAAACGTGATGAAGAAACGCCGCGATTGCGCCGGGCTTTACGCCGAATGCAAGGAGAGAAACTCATAATGACGGTCTATTACGGAGTAAGACACCACTCCCCTGCCTGCGCCTATTTTGTCGAGGAATTCCTCAGCCGGGCAAAGCCCGACGTACTGCTTATCGAGGGTCCGGCAGACCTAAGCGGTCTGATCCCGCAGCTATGCTCTCCGGAAGTGGAGCTTCCGGCGGCAATACTTGCCTACACAGAGAGCACGCCGGTGCATACCCTGCTTTACCCGATGGCGGTTTTTTCCCCGGAGTACGCCGCTATGCGCTGGGCGGTCAGGAACGGCGTTGAAGTGCGGTTCTGCGACCTGCCGTCATACTGCGTTCTTTCCACGATCTCCGATAAATCAGAGGAGTCTCAGGAAAGCGGCTCACCCAGCATTTATGAGAGGCTGGAATCCGCCGCTGGAATGGACAACAGCTCGTTCTGGGAATACTGCTTTGAACAGTGCGAGAGTTTCGACGACCTGACAGCCGCCGTTGAAAACTACGGCAGGGAGCTAAGAAACTTTTCTGAGATTGCGCCCCACGACCTCCTGCGCGAAGCCTACATGCGGCGCATTATAAACGAGTGCGAGTCGGCGCACCCGGACGGAAATATTGCGGTTATCACGGGTGCTTTCCACACGGCGGGGCTTAAAGATGTTCCATACACTGAGAGGGATAAGGAACTCACAGAACATCTGACATCGGTTTCCTCAAAGGCAACGCTCATGCCGTACTCGTATTTCCTGCTGTCAAGGCGCTCGGGATACGGCGCGGGATGTAAGGCTCCGGGCTACAACGAGCTGCTTTGGAACTGCCGCCGCTCCGGCGATATCCGCGAAAGCTCCGCGGAATACCTCGCGAGCATCGCCGCATATCAGCGCGAGCACGGCTACTGCTGCTCCACCGCCGAGGTGATAGAAGCAAAACGCCTGGCTGACACCCTGGCGACAATGCGCGGAGGAAAACTCCCTAACCTCGCCGACCTGCGCGACGCCGCAGTCACCTGCCTAGGTCACGGAAGCTTTTCTGAAATCTCCGTTGCCTGCGCCGATATCGAAATCGGAACAAAAATCGGCTCCATGCCGGAGGGCGCGGTCTGCACGTCGGTCCAGGAGGACTTCGCACGTCAGTTAAAGGAGCTGAAGCTCCAGAAATACCGCAAGATGTCAGCCGAGGAGCTTTCCCTCGACCTCCGGGAGAATCTGCGCGTAAAATCGGAAAAAGCTGCGTTTCTCGACCTGGAGCGTTCTTTTTTCCTGCACCGCCTGAGCTTCCTCAAAGTGAGCTTCTGCACCCAGAAGCCGCGCCCGCAGGACAACGCGACCTGGGCTGAGCTGTGGGAGCTGCGATGGACTCCCCAGGCTGAAATTGAAATAGTTGAAGCCTCCCTTAAAGGCGACACAATAGAGCAGGCGGCGGCTAACGCAGTGTCCCTGAAGCTTTCTTCCGCCGATTCCGTAACGGATACCGCGGAGCTTCTCGACGCCGCATTCGAATGCGGTCTGACAGAGTGCGTTAAAACCGCCGTTTCCTCGGTTCAGCGCCAGACCTCTGAATGCTCCTCAGCTGCGGAAATCGGCAAGGCGCTGGGCACTCTTTCGGGGATACTGCGGTTTGGCAGCATTCGCCGCCTGGACGCAGGCGATATTCCGGAGCTTATGGAGAAGCTGTTTCTTAGGTTCTGCCTGTGCATTCCGGCTGGAATATCCTGCGACAAGATCGCCGCCGATCAATTGAGCGAGGCGGTCTCCGCTGTAAACGACGCATGCATTGCGCACGATTTCCTTGACGGAACAAGATTCACAAATCTCCTTTTGGATATAGCCGACAGCAACGCGGCTTCACCCTTTCTCTCAGGATTTTGCTGCGGCATACTTATGGAGCGCGGGCTGATCTCCACCGAGAAGCTTTCCGAGCTTATCAGCCGTAAGCTGTCGCCGGGCTTTGCGGCAGACGGTGCCTTATGGTTCGAAGGGTTCTCCAAAAAGAACCGCCGGGCGCTTATCAGCAGGCTTTCCGTGTGGGAAAAGCTGTGCAGCTTTACCGCAGAGCTTTCCGACGAGGATTTCAAGCCGGTTCTGGTCTGCCTGCGGCGCGCATTCTCGGAGTACACACCTGCTGAGAAATCGGACATCGCCGAGAACATCGGAGAGGCACTGGGAATTTCAAAGCATGCAGCCGCCGAGTACGTCAACGCCTCGCTGTCCACTGACGAACAGCAGTCGATAAACGAACTGGACGATTTTGATTTCGGAGATATTTGAATGGAAAACAAAGAAATTCTGAAACGCTGGCGGCTGATCCTCGGAAGCTCCAGCGAAGATACGATTGAATCCCTGGGCGGCACCGACCCACTTTCCGCAGAAGAGCTGCTGATGGACTCGGCGCTCTCGCAGATATACGGCGGCAGCGGAAGCGGAAGCTCCTCAGGAATGGCGGGAAGCGGCAAGTCATCGCCAAAACTCACCAAGTGGCTGGGAGACCTCCGGTCGCTGTTCAGCCAGACCGAAATACGCGTTATACAAAACGACGCGATCGAACGCTGCGGGCTGAAGCAGCTCCTTTTCGAGCCGGAAATGCTGGACGGGCTTGAGCCTGACATATCCACAGCCGCGCTGCTGCTCACGCTCAAGGATCAGATCCCCACCAAGGCTAAGGACAACGCTCGGAAATACATATCAAAGGTTGTGGAGGAAATCAACCGTCGTCTTTCCGACGATCTCCGGAGGTCTGTGACGTCCGCTCTTAACCGGCGGGAGCACTCCCCTATCCCGTCTGCCGCCGCGCTGGATTTCCGCACAACTATACGCCGGAATCTCGCAAACTACGATTCGGAGCGCAGGCTCCTGCTGCCTGAGAGGTTCTGGTTTTATGAACGCGCTTCAAAGGCGGGTTCCAGAACGGTTATATTAGATATAGACCAGAGCGGCTCTATGGGGGAATCGGCAATATATTCTTCGGTAATGGGCTGTATCCTTGCAAGCATTAACTCGCTGAAAACGCATATTGTCGCATTCGATACAGCAGTCACCGACCTCACCGAGCTTTGCTCTGACCCGGTAGACCTCCTGTACGGAATTCAGCTCGGCGGCGGTACGGATATCGAGCGCTCCGTAGCGTACTGCTCCGGCCTTGTTTCGGAGCCGGAAAAGACCACCATGTTTATCATAACCGACCTGTACGAGGGCGGAAACCGCAGCGGTCTGCTGAGAAGGCTCGGGGAGCTTCGTAGTTCCGGCGTGAACGTGGTTGTTCTTCTTGCGATTTCGGACAGCGGCAGACCTATATACGACGAAAAGCTCGCCGAGCAGGTCGCGGCGCTGGATATTCCCTGTTTCGCCTGCCCTCCGGAACGGCTCCCGGAATTGCTTGAGGCTGCTTTGAAAAAGCACTCGCTGTCAAGTTTCACTAAACAAGCTATTTAATTATACGATAAAATGCAAAAAGTGCTGCCAGTTGAGCAGCACTTTTTATTGTCCGGATATAATCACGAATGAGCAAACGTCCTGATAATTCCTATTACGAAAAGAACTATCACCATTACGGGAAGGACGTAGGTCATATAACCTCTCATGAAGTTCTTCATTTTCAGACCCTTACCGGTGTTAGCTTCCTTGATGTAATTATCCCAGCCCCAGCCCTTTTTCAGCACGCAGAACAGTATAATTACCAGAGAACCAAGCGGAAGTATCAGGTTGCTGACGATAAAATCCTCAAGATCCATAATACTTGTTCCTTCGCCAAGCGGCTGAATGAAGCTCAGCAGATTAAATCCAAGGCTGCACGGCAGGGAAAGCACGAACAGAAGAATTCCGTTTATAATGCAGGACTTCTTTCGCCCCCAGCCGAACAGGTCCTGAGTGCATGCTGTGATCTCCTCAAAAACAGCCAATACGGTGGACAGCGCCGCAAATGACATAAACACGAAGAAAAGGCTTCCCCACAGTCTGCCAAGCGGCAGGTTATTGAATATATTCGGCAGCGTAATGAAAATAAGGCTCGGCCCGCTGTCCACGTCAACGCCGTACGCAAAGCACGCCGGGAAGATGATAAATCCGGAGGAAAGCGCTACCAAAGTATCCAGAATCGCAACATTGACCGATTCACCGAGGAGCGTTCTTTCCTTGCCTATGTAGCTTCCGAATATCGCCATTGCGCCTATTCCAAGGCTCAGAGTGAAGAACGCCTGGTTCATGGCGTTTACGATTATGGTTCCAATACCTATTTTCTGAACCTCTTCAAAATTCGGCATGAGGTAGAATGAAATACCTGCTTCTCCGCCGGGCATAAAGAAACTGTTTATCGCGAGGATAACCATTATTCCGAGAAGTGCCAGCATCATTACCTTTGTAACGCGCTCAAGTCCGTTTTTAAGGCCTATCGAGCACACCAACACCGCCGCCGCAATTACTATACCCATATAAAGTATCATCATAGGAGCGTCGGAAAGCATCTGATTGAACTTCTGGGATATCCCCGAAGCGTCAAGGCCTGACAAATCACCAGCTGCGGTTGAAATAAAGTACCTTACCATCCAGCCTGCAACTGTTGTATAGAACATCATCAGGAGGTAGCCGCCGATCATTGCTGCTTTGCCGTGTATATGCCAGACGGTTCCTTTCGGCTCCAGCTCCTGGTACATCTTGACCGGGCTTTTCTGTGCAGCCCTGCCAATTGCGAACTCCATGGATAACACTGGAATTCCCAGTATAGCAAGGAATATCAGATAGATCAACACAAAAACTCCGCCGCCGTTTTGTCCGACAACATACGGAAACTTCCATACGTTTCCTATTCCAATTGCGCAGCCGGCGCTTAACAATATAAATCCCAGTCTGCTTCCCAATTTTTCTCTTCCCATTTTGTACCTCCGCCTTTTTCTTTCGTGTATCATGTTAAGACTTTACGATCTATCATTTTATCATAGCGTTCCTGAACATGCAACTATACTATGATACTATTTATTTTGTCTGTTGTCAAGTAATTCAGCTAAAATAATCTAAACAGCAGTCGTTTTATATAAATACACCCCTGAGATCATGTGAACTGCTCCAGTAAAAACAGACAATGACAAAAATCCCCTCCTATGGTATAATAGAAACCATAGGAGATTTTTGCTATGCCAAGGAAATACACAAAGATAAAGGAACTTGAACGGTAGTATTGCAAATGAAGGAAGAAGGAAAGACGAATCGGGAAATAGCGGAGCATTTCGGATTACAACGGGAGCAGATAAAAGGATTAATAAAGCGGCATAACCGAAATGAACAAAAAGCCAAGCTAGGTAATCCGCCCAAAGCCAAAGGACGTCCCCGAAAGCGCCCAATGACAGCAGAGGAAGAAAAGGACAAGCGAATATCACAACTTGAAATGGAAGTGGAGCTGCTGCGGGATTTTCTTCGCCTTACTGGAAGGAGGTGAAACCACAACTCAAGTATGAGGCAATATACAGTCATAAGAACAAATATCCAATCAGCGTTATGTGTAGGTTCTTCAGCGTGTCGAGAAGCGGATATTATTGCTATGTAAAGAGGAATGGTAACCCGGAGAAACATCAACAGGCTGTAAAATTGATTGATGAGTGTCAGAAGAAAACGAACAGAACATATGGCTATCGTCGAGTAAAAGAGTATCTCGACAGCAATGGAGTAGTTCTTAATCCCAAAACGATTCTTCGTCTGATGAACAAGTATTATCTTCTTTCAGAAATACGCCGCAGGCACAAATATCGTGTAATGAGTCAGCAGCTTCATAGATATCCTAACCTGCTGAACCGAGATTTCAGTGCAAATCGCTCGAACGAGAAATGGGTACGGATATATCTTACATTTTCACAAAGCAGGGAGTGCTGTACCTTTCGATTATTCGTGACCTTTATGATAACAGCATTGTATCCTACAATGCCGGGACAGAGCAGACAGTCAACCTTGTCCTTAATACAGTAAAAGCGGGTATGAAAAAAGAAAAGATCACCGGGCAGTTGCAGCTGCACAGTGGAGGCTGTATACCGAACCGTGTAAATGCCAATAATACCCACAAGAAAGTGAGGTATT
>CAMELR010000053.1 GCA_945923775.1 uncultured Clostridia bacterium
TCCCACATGGACTCGTAGTTGGAGAAGCAGTCGCCGCCCCAGTGTACCGGGAACTGCTGACCGCCAACGGTCGCGGAACGTGCGAACAGGCACGCCTTATCCTTGCCGTAGAATTCCTCGAGCACCTCGAATACGCACTTGTTGTAGAGGTAGGTGTAGTAGTTGTGCATCTTGTAAGGATCGCTGCCATCGTAGTAAACAACGTCCTTGGTCGGGATACGCTCGCCGAAGTCGGTCTTGAACGCGTTTACGCCCATCTCGCAGAGTGCGCGCAGCTTGCCCTTGTACCACTCGCATGCAGCGGGGTTCGTGAAGTCAACGATTGCCATGCCGGGCTGCCACATGTCGCCCTGCCATACGCTGCCGTCCTTGGTCTTGAGGAAGTAGCCGCCCTTAACGCCCTCGTCGAACATGGAGGAGCGCTGCGCGATGTAGGAGTTTATCCATACGCAGATCTCGAGGCCCTTTGCCTTCAGTCTGTCAAGCATAGCCTTGGGATCCGGGAACATTCTCTTGTCCCATGTGAGGTCGCACCAGTTGAATTCCTTCATCCAGAAGCAGTCGAAGTGGAATACCTCGAGCGGGATATCGCGCTCTGCCATGCCGTCGATGAAGCTGGAAACTGTAGCCTCGTCGTAGTTGGTGGTGAAGGAGGTAGTCAGCCACAGACCGAATGTGTAAGCCGGTGTGAGGGCGGGCTTGCCGGTCAGTGTGGTGTAGGTGGAAACAACGTCGGTCAGCTTCTCGCCGCCGATAACGAAGTACTCAAGATGCTCGCCCTGAACTGAGAAAGCTACCTTGGAAACGGTCTCGCTCGCTACCTCGAACGTTACCTTCTCGGGGTGGTTAACGAACACGCCGTAGTTCCTGGAGGAAACGTAGAACGGAATGGACTTGTAGCTCTGCTCGGAGCTTGTGCCGCCGTCGTTGTTCCATACCTCGACGGTCTGACCGTTCTTTACGAATGTGGAGAACTTCTCGCCGAAGCCGTACAGGCACTCGCCTACGGAGATGTTCAGCATCTCGCGCATTACAGCGCCGTCAGCGGTCTCGTCGTGGGAGAAGAACGGCTTCATCTGGTCGTTTGCCATGCGCTCGTTGGTCTTCCACTGATCCTCGGTGATGTAGGAGGTGGTGCGCCAGCCTTCCTTTGTCAGGAGCTTGTCGTTGTAGTAGTACTTGATATCCCATGCGCCGCCCTTTGCGACAACTACCTTAGTATTGCCGGAAATAAGCTCGTATGCGCCGTCGGTCTCCTTGATGACGGGCTTGAAGCTCTTGTCCTCGTTGAGCTGGAAATCGGGAGACTTATGTACTCTTCCCTTGTAGTGGTCGATGGATACCTTGATGGTGTTCTCCAGTGTGGAAGTGAAGGTTATCTCAAGCACAGGACCGCCCAGGGTCATGCCTCTGTTGCCTATCCACTGGTTGGTGGCAAGTACGTTGATGGAGGTCTCATCTGCTGTTACCTCGTACATCTGGGTAGCGTAGTTCACTCCGTAGCCGGGCTTGTTCAGCCATAATCCGTCTGCATACTTCATTGGTCATATCCTCCGTAAAATTATTTCTCCGTAGTGGGCGGTAATCGTTTACACACCCGATGGTCTTATTCTATCATACTTATATAAATTTTTCAAGGGGGTAAACAAAATATTTTTATTTTTTGGGAAAAAAATTGAATTATCCGAAAAAAGGCTTGAAATTTGTGTCGGACAGTTTTATAATATAAAGAAGGGATTCTTAGAAAAATACAGAACAGGGGGCATTCCATGAGAAATACAGATCAGAGAAAGGATATTCTCGACCTTAAAATAGACAAGTCGGTAAAATATATGGCGGCGGCGTTTTCCGGAGCGTTCATGCACCTCACGTTTCTGGTGATATTCATTATTATAAAGCTCTACACCATGGTGATCTTCAATGTTTTCAGCGTGGGACTGTACATAGTAATGGGCATGATATGCAAGCGTGAGAGCTTCGAGAGAAAGGCGTACAACTGGATATCCGCGATGTACTTCGAGATAGCCATACACTCGTTCCTGTGCACGCTGTTCCTGGGAGTGAACACCTGCTTCTTCCTCTACACGATGATGACCATTCCGGTGGTGTTGTACTACCTGTTCCTCACCTGCGAGAAAAAGGTGTTCAAGCGCGGAACGCTCCTGTTTTCGCTGTGTTCGCTGGCGTTCCTCGGCGCGGCGCTGACGTTCGATCACCTCTGTGACCCGTTCTACTACACCTTCCGCAGACCGCTCACCCACAGCGAGACCTCGCTCATGCTGATTATCAACATCGCCTTTAATATAGTGCTGCTGTTCGGATTCAGCACGCTGTTCATTCTTGAGATACACAACCTCATAAACAAGCTCAACGAGACCAACGACCGGCTGAACTACATCGCCACCCACGACGCCCTCACTGGGCTGTACAACCGCCACAGCCTCAACGGAGCGCTCAACGCGCTGAAAACCTCCGAGCGGCCGTTCTGCATCGTAATGGGCGACCTCGACGACTTCAAGAAGGTCAACGACACCTACGGCCACGAGTGCGGGGACGTCGTGCTGAAAAGCGTAGCCGAAGTGATACTCCGCAACGTAGGAAGCGGGAACACCGCCTGCCGCTGGGGCGGCGAGGAGATCCTCATGATAATGTACGGCTCCGCGATGGACTGCTTCCACACCATCGCCCGTATAAAATCCCAGATAAACGCCCTTAATATCACGCACGAGGGCGCGCCGGTGAAGGTCTCGATGACATTCGGATTCGCCGCCAGCAGCGAGTACGGGAGCCAGGATATCGACGCCATGCTCTCGACCGTCGACAAGCGGCTCTACAAGGGAAAGGCAAGCGGCAAGAACGTTATCGTTGTCGAATAATACCGAATAAAGCAGGAATGTAAAATGAGCAAAATAATCAAATTCGTAAAAAAGGAAGCCGTGCTGTTCATATCGCTGGCGGCCGCGCTTATTTCAATGATATTCACCCCGCCGAACCCGGAATACCTCGGCTACGTGGATTGGTCGACCCTGGGGCTGCTGTTCTGCCTGATGGCGGCTGTGCAGGGCTTCGGAAGCATAGGCGCGTTCTCAAGGCTCGCCGGGACGCTCACCAGGCGGTTCCACAGCACCCGCAGCCTGGGCGCGGCGCTGGTCCTGATGTGCTTCTTCCTCGCGATGCTGGTGACGAACGACGTGTCGCTGCTGACCCTCGTCCCGCTTACCATCGCGCTGTTCCGCAGCATGCCGGAGGTCTGTATCCGCACCGTAGTGCTCGAGACCGCCGCGGCAAACCTCGGCTCCATGGCTACCCCGATGGGAAATCCGCAGAACCTCTATATTTACTCGCACTTCAGCATGCCGGTCGCGGATTTCTTCCGGGTAACGCTTCCTCCGACCGCGCTCAGCCTTGCGCTGCTCCTGCTCTCCGTGCTGCTTATCCCCCGCGGGAACCTGTCCGCGCCTGAAAGCCCTGAAAACGCCGCAGTCGTCCCGGCGTGCGCTTCCGGAAAGCGCACGAAGCTCCGTGCGGCGCTGTTTTCCGCTGCGGCGGCGGTCAGCCTGTGCACCGTGCTGCGGCTCCTCGACTGGCGTATCTGCCTTGTCGCGGTGCTCGTGTGCGTATTGATTGCGGACTGGCGCGTGCTCAAACGCGTTGACTACGCCCTGCTCCTGACATTCATCTGCTTCTTCGTTTTCGTCGGGAATCTCTCCGCTGTCCCCGCCGTCCGGGAGCTTATCAGCGGCGTGGTTTCCGGTCGGGAAATGCTGGTCGGCGCCCTGCTCTCGCAGGTGATAAGCAACGTTCCCTGCGCGGTAATGCTCTCAGGATTCACCGGGAATGCGAAGCAGCTCCTGCTCGGCGTGGATATCGGCGGTCTGGGGACGCTCATAGCCTCCCTCGCGAGCCTCATCTCGTTCAAGCTTTACGGGGCCTCCGCCGGCGCGAAAAAGGGCAGGTACTTCGCGGAGTTCTCCGCCTACAATTTTGCCATGCTGATAGTGCTTTTTGCGGCGCAGACAGGCTTCAATGCCCTGTCCGCCTGAATTTTCCCGCCCCCGCCTGCATATGCTGTACGGGGTGAGAGTATGGTTTACAGCTTCAACGACATCAGGTGCAAGGAGATAATCAACGTCCGCAACGGCTGCCGGATAGGCTTCCCGGACGATATCGAATTCGAGAACTGCACCGCTAAGATCTGCAGGCTCATCGTTTACGGAAAAGCGCGGTTCTTCGGGCTTTTCGGCAGAGAAGAGGACATCTGCATAAAATGGTGCGATATAGAGGTCATCGGCGAGGATACGATACTCGTATCCTGTCAGGAACCGTCAAATTCGCCAAAGAAGCGCGGTAAATTATTCGGAAATTTGTTGAAATAAACTCTGCGGCAGATGTTGAAAAAAATCTGCCGTTGTGGTATAATATTTCAGTAAGTGTGCGGAATAATATGCACAAATACACACACGGCGCAGCCGTTCCGCCGGTGCGCTCACGCGTCCGGGACGTTCAGCCGTGGAGGAAAATTCATTTTAACCAAATTCAGGAGGAAAAATCAATGGCAGTAGTATCTATGAAGCAGCTTCTCGAAGCAGGCGTACATTTCGGTCACCAGACAAGAAGATGGAACCCTAAAATGGCTCCCTACATCTTCACCGAGAGAAACGGCATCTACATCATCGATCTTCAGAAGACCGTAAGAAAGCTCGACGAGGCTTACAACTTCGTACACGAAGTTGCAGCAAACGGCGGTGAGATCCTGTTCGTAGGCACCAAGAAGCAGGCTGCTGATTCCATCAAGGAAGAGGCTACCCGCGCAGGCGCACATTATGTAAACGCTAGATGGCTCGGCGGCATGATGACCAACTTCAAGACCATTCAGAGAAGAATCGCAAGACTCGAGCAGCTCCACACCATGGAGACCGACGGCACATTCGACCTGCTCCCCAAGAAGGAAGTAATCAAGCTCAACCTCGAGATTGAGAAGCTCGAAAAGTTCCTCGGCGGTATCAAGAACATGAAGAAGCTCCCCGGCGCTCTGTTCATCGTTGACCCCCGCAAGGAGAAGATCGCAGTAGCTGAGGCTAAGAAGCTCGGTATCCCGGTTGTTGCTATCGTTGACACCAACTGCGATCCTGACGAGATCGACTACGTTATCCCCGGCAACGACGACGCTATCAGAGCAGTAAAGCTCATCGCCGGCGCTATGGCTGACGCTATCATCTCCGCTAAGCAGGGCACCGCAGACGCTGCTGAAGAGCAGGCTGCACCCGCTGAGGACGCTGAGTAATTCGTAATATACAACGTAAAATACAGTTAAAGGAGAACAAAAATGGCTAATATTACAGCAAGCGACGTTAAAGAACTTCGCGAAATGACCGGCTGCGGCATGATGGACTGCAAGAGAGCTCTCGTTGAGGCTGACGGCAACAGAGATGAGGCTGTTAAGATCCTCCGTGAGAAGGGCCTTGCAAAGGCTGCAAAGAAGGCAGGCAGAATCGCTGCCGAGGGTATCGTAAAGGCTAAGGTCAACGGCACAAACGGCGTTATCGTTGAGATCAACTGCGAGACCGACTTCTGCGCAAAGAGCGACAAGTTCCTCGAGCTGGTTGAGACCATCACTGACACTATCCTCGCTAACGACGTAGCAGACGTTGAGGCTCTCAAGAACTGCACTATCGCAGGCGGCGCACAGACCGTTTCCGAGTATATGACCGAGAAGATCGCCACCATCGGTGAGAACATGAACATTCGCCGTTTCACAAAGATGACCGGCACACTGGTTCCCTACATGCACGACGGTGGCAGACTGGGTACACTGGTTAAGCTCGACACCGACAAGCCCGAGGACGCAACTGTTCTCGCATGCGGCAAGAACGTAGCTCTCCAGATCACCGCTCTGAACGCACAGTACGTTTCCCAGGCTGATATCCCTGCTGACGTACTCGCTAACGAGAAGGAAGTACAGCTCGGCCTGGTAAGAACCGAGAACGAGCAGTCCGCTAAGCCCAAGCCCGAGAACGTACTTGAGAAGATCGTTGAAGGTCGTCTCAGAAAGTACTTCGAGGAAGTTTGCCTCCTCGATCAGAAGTACTTCAAGGACGATACAATGTCCATCGCTAAGTATGTTGAGTCTGAGGCTAAGGCTGCAGGCGCTTCCATCAAGATCGACTCCTTCGTACGCTACGAGCGCGGCGAGGGCATCGAGAAGAAGCAGGACGACTTCGCTTCTGAAGTTGCTGCTATGGCTAAGGGCTAATCTTCAAATGCAATTCGGGGCTGTCCGCAAGGGCAGCCCTTTTTGTATGTAATAGAAACAGAAAATCCCCGGAGCGCTTACGCGCCCCGGGGATTTACGTGTCACTATATCACTTTATTACTTTTTCCACTTCATTGAAATGTCGAACGCCTTTACGCTGTGTGTCAGCGCACCGAGGGAGATTATATCAACTCCAGTCTCTGCGACCTCGCGGATATTCTCCATTGTGACGTTGCCGCTTGCCTCCAGCTTCGCCCTGCCGTTTACCAGCTTCACAGCCTCCGCCATCGTCGGGCAGTCCATGTTGTCCAGCATTATTACGTTCACGCCGCAGTCAACAGCCTCCTGGACCTCCTCGAGATTTCTCGTTTCGACCTCGATCTGGAGCATGTGTCCTGCCTTCTGACGGAGCGCGTTCACCGCCGCGGTGATACCTCCGTATGCGTCGATGTGGTTATCCTTGAGCATTGCCGCGTCTGTCAGGTTGTAGCGGTGGTTGCGTCCGCCGCCGACCGTTACCGCGTACTTCTGGAGCGGGCGAAGTCCCGGGAGGGTCTTGCGGGTGTCCGCAATGCTGGCGTTGGTTCCCTTCACAAGCTCGACGCACTTGTTGGTGTAGCTAGAAATTCCGCTCATGTGCTGGAGCAGGTTCAGAGATGTGCGCTCAGCCTTCAGCATGAGGCGGGTGTGTCCGGTGAATTCCGCGATGATATCGCCGTACTTCACCTTGTCGCCGTCCTTGAAGTGGCACTCGATCTTCATTTCCGGGTCGAGTATCGTGAATACCCGCAGCGCTACCTCGAGTCCGCACAGAACGCCGTCCGCCTTGGACATGAAATAAGCCGATGAAATGCTGTCCTCCGGGATAAGCAGGTCAGCGGTGCTGTCGATGTAGTTGATGTCCTCGGTCAGCGCAGTCTTGATTATATCGTCAACATAAAACGGTAAGAGAATCATTCCTTGTCCTTCCTTTCAAGTACCTCGGTGAGAATTATGTACGCAACAGTCACCAGCGACTTCGTTTCAACGAAATCAGACGTGATCTCGTAGCCGCCGTTGTAGACCTGATCCTTCAGCTCCTTTATGCGCGCGAGACCCTTTTCAGCCTCCTCGTAGTTCGGCTTGATGAAGTACGCCTTCTGCATGATGTGGCGTATCTCGGTGCGGATACCGTGCGGAAGCGGCTTGCCCTCCGGGGAGCTCATCGGGTACTCAACGTACTCGCGGTCGTCCTCGCGGCGGTTCTTCGTGATGTCCTCGGCGATAAGGCGGGAGAACACCAGCGCCTCCAGCAGGGAGTTGCTCGCGAGACGGTTCTTTCCGTGTACGCCGGTGTGGGAGCATTCGCCCGCAGCGTACAGACCGGGGATATTCGTAGCGCCCTTGCCATCGACGTTGATACCGCCCATCAGGTAGTGCTGGCAGGGGTAAACCGGGAATGGCTCCTTGGTCATGTCGTAGCCCTTCTCGAGCACCTTGCTGTAGATCATCGGGAAGTGTCCCTTGACGAACTCTGGATCCTTGTAGGAAATATCCAGCCAGAACTCATCAGAGCCGGTCTCCGCCTGCTCCTTCATCATGCACTCGGAAACCACGTCGCGGGGAGCAAGCTCCTTGCGCTCCGGCTCGTACTTCTGCATGAAGCGCTCCTTGTGGCAGTTCAGCAGGTACGCTCCCTCGCCGCGGACAGCCTCGGAAACGAGGAAGCACTCGCGGTTCTTGCGGTCGGCGAAAGCCGTCGGGTGGAACTGCACGTAGCTCAGATTCTTTATCTCAGCGCCGAGGTTGTACGCGAGCTGAATTCCGTCGCCGGTGGCGATCGCGGAGTTCGTGGTGTAGTCGTAGACTCTGCCGATACCGCCGGTCGCCAGTATGACCGCGTCAGCGCAGTAGTACTGGTGCTCCTGCTTTCCCGGCTCGTCGTTGTGGGCGAGAACGTCCGCGAAGAACATTCCGTCCTGCTTCTCCAGGCGGCAGAGCACAGACCAGTTGACTACGGTCACGTTTTTAAGCTCCTGCACCTGCTTTATCAGATTGGTTTCGATCTCGAATCCGGTAGTGTCCTTGTGGTGGGCGATACGGCGGCGGGAGTGTCCGCCCTCGCGGGTAAGCTCGATGCTGCCGTCCTGCTTGAGGTCGAACTCAACGCCGTACTTCTCCTTCAGGCGCATTACGTCGGTGGGGCCCTGCTCGACAAGTATCTTTACGTTGTCGAGATTGTTCTTGTAGTGCCCTGCGACGAGGGTATCCTTTATATGAAGCTCATAGCTGTCATTTTCCTTGTCCATAACAGCCGCAACGCCTCCCTGGGCAAGCGCGGAGTTGCAGAGCGTAAGCTCTCTCTTGCTCAGCATTAGGATCTTCAGATCCGGTGCGAGGTTCAGCGCGGCGTAGATACCGGAGATACCGGTGCCGACGATGATAACGTCATATCTTTGGAATTTCAAAGCGATCAGCCTTTCTTTTCCGGACTTTCGCCCGTTTATATCACCGCGACTGGGCGGTTGATTTTGTACTTGACATATCGGAAAAATATTGTTATAATACAGATATGTGTGTAATTACTTACGTCCGCGCACTCACGCGCAGACCGGGAACCTTACTCCGAATCCCGGAGTAACATGAGAAGGAGTAATTATGGAAGAAAAACACCTTACAAGGGCAATACTCATCGGTGCGGACACCGGCGAGTACGACGCCGAAAGCTCGATGGACGAGCTCTCGGAGCTTGCAAAGACCGCCGGAGCGGAGGAGCTTGCAAGAGTTCTTCAAAAGCGCGAAGCCTACGAGCCAGCCACCGTCATAGGCGAGGGAAAACTCGCCGAGGTGAAGGAGCTTTGCGGCTCCCTTGGCGCGGAGCTTCTTATATTCGACTGCGAGCTTACCGCGTCGCAGATACGAAACGTTGAGGACGAGACCGATGTCCGGGTAATCGACCGCACCATGCTGATACTGGACATCTTCGCAGGCCGCGCGGTCTCCCGTGAGGGCAAGCTGCAAGTGGAGCTTGCGCAGCTGAAATACCGCCTGCCGCGGCTCATGGGAATCGGCGCTTCCCTGTCGAGGCTCGGCGGAGGAATCGGCACGCGAGGCCCCGGCGAGACCCAGCTCGAAACCGACCGCCGCCATATCCGCAGGCGTATCGACAAGCTGTCAGCGGAACTGAAGGAGCTGGAGGAGCGCCGCGGCTACGCCCGTGACCGCCGCAAAAAGGACAGCGTGCAGGTCGGAGCCATCGTAGGCTACACCAACGCGGGAAAATCCACGCTGCTGAACCTGCTGACCGGTGCGGACGTCCTTGCGGAGGATAAGCTGTTCGCCACCCTCGACCCGACCTCCCGGGCTATAGAGCTTCCCGACGGAAGGAGCCTGCTGCTCGTGGATACGGTAGGACTTATCCGCCGTCTGCCGCACCATCTGGTGGAGGCGTTCAAATCCACGCTTGAGGAAGCCGCCTGCGCGGACATCATAATCCACGTCTGCGACGTATCCGACCCGGAAGCCGCCGAGAAAGCGGACGTAACGCTAAAGACCCTCGCCGACCTCGGCGCCGCCGAGATACCGGTAGTCACCGTGCTCAACAAGTGCGACCTGCTGACCGAGAATATTCCGGAGGACGATTCCACGGTGAAGATAAGCGCGAAGAAGGCGCAGGGAATCGACCGGCTGCTGCAGGTCGTCGCCGCGAACCTTCCCGAGACCGCGAAGCGCATGAAGCTGCTGCTTCCCTACGACAAGGCGGGATTCACTGCGAAGCTGCGGGAAAACGGCAAGGTGTTCACCGAGGAGTACACCGAAACCGGCGTACTTGTGGACGCCCTTGTAGACCAGATGCTGATAAAGCAGATGTCGCAGTACGAAACCGAATAACCTTTGCGGGGCGCACGCCCCGCATTTTTTTAATTCGGAATTATGAATTCGGAATTTCGGTGTCCCACTTCGTGGGACGGATTTAAATTCGATACAATCGGAAATCTGCCGCGAAAGCGGCAACCATGATTCCGAATTCCGCATTCCGAATTCCGAATTTCCTAATTAACTTCTACCTTTTATATTGCGAGCCACGAATTACTCCTCAATGCTCACTTCTGTTCCTCCAATGGGGCGAACGCTCAGGACGTGGCAGGAGCCTGCGCCGAAGGTCCTTTCAATGTTCATCTTGAACTGCTGGAGCATTTCCAGCGGAACAAACGCCTGGATCGTTCCCGCGAAGCCGCCGCCGTGGACTCTGCAAGCGCCCTTGCGATGCAGTGAGTACTCCGCAACGTTCAGCGCGATGGAGAGGCACTGGTGCTTGACGTCGGAAGCCGCGTAGATGTTCTGGAGGTACTTGTAGGAGCTGTCGCCGGATTCCTTCACGCTGGAGAGGAAGTCGTCGAAGTTGCCCGCCTTGAGTGCGTGCACCAGCTTGTCAACGCGCTCGTTCTCGTCGAAGAAGTGGATCGAACGGAGCACCGCCCTGTCGCCGAACTGCTCGCGCAGTACGCGGATATTCAGCATGATGTCGTCCTTGGAGAGCTGACGGAGGGTGTCGCAGGTGAAGTAGCCCGCAACCGCCTTCATCTCCTGCGGGATAGCCGCGTACTCGTCGGTGAGGTCTGCGTGGTCGCCCTTGGCGTCGACTATGCACAGCGCGTGGCCGAACTTCTCGAAATCAGCGGGAACGCTCTCGATGATGGGGCTTGAGGTGTCCTTGAAGTCGATGGCGATGAATCCGCCTACGGAGGACGCCATCTGATCCATCAGACCGGAGGGCTTGCCGAAATAAACGTTCTCGGCAAACTGGGAGATCTGCGCGATCTTCACTGCGCTTACCTGACCGCCGTTGTACAGGTGGGAAAGGATAGTTCCCACCAGGACCTCGAACGCCGCCGAGGAGGAAAGTCCGCTGCCCTTCATTACGTCGGAGGTGGTGTACGCGCGGAAGCCGCCGATCTTCATTCCTTCCTTCTCGAAGCCTGCTGCAACGCCGCGTATCAGCGAAGCGGAGGTGTTCTTCTCCTCGGGAACGACCGCAAGCTGGGAAAGATCCACGCTGTCCTCGGGGAAGCCTTCGGACTTGATCACGATCTTGTTGTCCTCGGTAGGTTCAACTACGGCGATGACATCAAGGTTTACGCTGGCTGCGAATACCTTGCCGTGGTTGTGGTCGGTGTGGTTTCCGCATATCTCAGTTCTTCCCGGCGCGGAGAAGAATCTGTGCTCGCCTATGGAGCCGAAATGCTCCGCGAATGCGGTCACTGCGTTCTTGTAGCGCTGCTTCTGTGCCTCCGCCTGGGAGCTGGGGTAGATGTCCTTGATGGTCGAGATTACAGGTTTCATTTGATTTTACCTTTCGTAATTAGGTTATTTTTGTTTATTGAACTGCGTTTGCAGCGAGTTACGTTATTCCTTTTCTTCGTAGAACATGTGCTTCTTTTTCTCCCGGTGCGACACGACCGACATGACTGGTCCTAGTGAAGCGTAGCTCATCACAAGGGAGGTTCCTCCGGTGCTGACGAACGGCAGCGGAATACCGACCACAGGCCCTGCGGAGAGCACCATCGCGATATTTATGACGCAGTGAAACGTGAACATTGCGAACACGCCCACGCAGATAAGCTTACCGAGCGGATCGATCGCCGAGGAGGCGTCCGACAGGAGCTTTATGCACATCACGGACAGCGCGATGACCACCGCCATACAGCCTATGAATCCGAACACCATGCCGATGTACGCGAAGATGAAGTCGTTGTAGCCCTCCGGGACGTAGGTGTATGTCGTGGCGTTGGTTCCAAGCCCGGTGAGCTGCCCGGAGCCCATCGCGACTTTGGCGTTGTACTGCTGCATGTAGTCGCCGATACGCTCGGCGTTCTGGAGTTCCTCGTCCCACAGCAGCCGGAAGCGCTTTCGGTGGTGCTCGCCCATTACGAAGTTCCACGCGACGTAAGCCACGGCCGGGACAGCCGCAAGCCCGGCAACGATGTACTTCCAGGACATACCTCCGGCGAACATCATGCAGATGAATATGAACAGGAACACCAGCGCTGAGCCGGCATCGCCCTGAAGCATGATAATTCCGAACGGAACGCCGAAATGCAGGCACAGCAGAAGGAAATGCGGGAGGGTGTTCATCTTGTCCCCGAGCTTTGAGATGTGCCATGCCAGCGACAGTATGAACGCGAGTTTCAGTATTTCGGACGGCTGAATCGTAGTCACACCGAGGTTGAGCCAGGCGAGGTCGTCGTCACGCCGGACTCCGAGAGGAGTCCACAGCAGAAGCTGAAGTATCAGCGCGACCGGCACGTAAATGAACCAGCATTTTGCCATTCGTTTATAGTCGATCATTCCGATCACAATGCAGGCACAAACGCCGATTCCGCACGCCACCAGCTGAGTCTGGATATAGTCGTCCTTGACAAACCCTATCTCATTGAGGGAGCACAGCAGGTAGATATCGAAAGCCGAGATACACAGGCATATCAGCATGAGTATCCAGTCGATATGCTTAAAGTAGTTCCCGAGCCATTTTAAAACAGTTTTCATTTATATTTTTACCCGAACAGATGGTCGTAGGATCAGATTGTTTGCAATTTTATATACACTATATATTATATACTCTTTTGCGCCTTTTTGCAAGGAGAAATCGGCTTAATCACGCCTTCATAAGAAATTTCGCCATTCTTTATAAATTACAGAACCGATTTGAAAAATCTTCGGCTTTTTTTACAATATCGGTCATTCTGCGGCGCAGATCCGCTTTCAGATTCGTCAACAGTAAAAATTTTACTATCAGGACGCCAAAAATGCAAACTTTGTGCAAATTGCTAATTGAAAACGTTTTATCAATAGTGTATTATATAAATATAGACAACAGGACAGAAGAGGTGAAACGCGCTTGAATATCACAATAAAAGATGTAGCAAAGGCGGCAAACGTTTCCGTTGCAACGGTCTCCCGCGTGCTGAACAAGAAATCCAACGTATCTGACGAAGCAGTGCAGGCGGTCAACAAGGCGGTCGAGGATCTGGGTTACTCTCCGAACTTCCTCGGGCGCGACCTCCGGAAGAGCGAGACAAAGCGGATACTTGCGATAATCGCCTCCACCGAGCAGAGCTTCTACTCGGAGGTTCTCCGCGGAATGCAGGACGCCGCGTACATGCAGGGCTACGATGTACTGATAGCCACCACCCGCGATGACCCCGAACACGAAATGCATCTGCTGGGAATGCTGTTTTCAAAGGCGGTGGACGGAGCCGTGCTGCTCGCGCCGAAGCTCGACAGCCGCACTATCTCGGAGCTTGCGAAGAAGTACCAGCTTGCAATGTGCCTTGAGCGCCTTGAGGACTGCAACATACTGTGCGTAACCATCGACAACGAGCGCGCAGGCTACGACGCAACGAAGTACCTCATCGACAAGGGGCGCCGCAGGATAGGTCTGCTGACCACCGAGGTGCGCAGCCAGTCCTCCATTGACCGCGAGAAGGGCTACAGACGCGCCCTCCAGGAAGCGGGGATACCGCTGGACGAGAACCTGATATACTATGGCGGCTACGATGCGGAAAGCGGCACGCGCGGCTGTGAGAAGCTGATGAATCAGCCCAAACGCCCGGACGCTATCTTCTCGATATCGGACACCATCTCCATCGGCGCCATGACATACGCGCTGAACAACGGCATTACCGTCGGCAAGGACGTGCTGTTCTTCGGGTTCGATAACATTGCGTACTCGCATATGTTCATACCGCACCTGACGACAGTCGAGCAGCCGTGCTACCTCCAGGGAAAGACCGTGATCGAGAAGCTGATACACAACATCAAGTCCGAGGATAAGGACACCGGGACTTATAAGCTCCCGCACAGGCTGATTCCCCGGGAATCCACCGGCGATAAGAGTATTTGATTCTGGAAATAATTTAAGGGCGGAAGGTCAGCTTCCGCCCTTGATTTTTGTTGAAACTATAATTTATCGGCGAGTGTTTACCTTTGAGCAACCCCTAATCGGGAGTCAAGGGGGACGCGTCCCCCTTGCAGGTCAAGGGCAGAGCCCTTGTCGCCGTTAGGCGAAACCTCCGCACGAAGTGCGGTAACTCCGTGCGGAGCACGGCTACTCTGCGCGCTGGCGCGCAGTCAAATGATTAAAAAAGCGCTAAAGGGGTGTGGGGGAAAACAAGAGTTTTCCCCCACAAGCGACACGTTGCCTTTGTTGAACCCATCCTCCGAAACAGTCCGGTGGACTGTTTCGGAAGCATAATGCGCCATTTGAAATAAGTTCTCTATAAATGGTGCTTCATGTGGTTTCATTAACAGCGCAAGCCATTTTTAATAGGTTAATGACACGTCAAAAACAGTCCACCGGACTGTTTTTGAGGAAAGGCTCTTTTGTATTTAACATGTTGCTAGTGGGGGAAAACTCTTGTTTTCCCCCACACCCCTTTAGCGCCTTTTTAATCATTTGACTGCGCGCCAGCGCGCAGAGTAGCCGTGCTCCGCACGGAGTTACCGCACTTCGTGCGGAGGTTTCGCCTGGCGGCGACAAGGGCTCCGCCCTTGACCTGCAAGGGGGACTAGTCCCCCTTGACTCCCAATATGGGGTTGCTGAAAGTTTAAATACTCACGCGTAAATTTGTTCTTGTCAAGTAAAATTGTAACACTTTCCCCCAAAATCAAGCCATACGTTTCTGCCAAGGGGTAAG
>CAMELR010000054.1 GCA_945923775.1 uncultured Clostridia bacterium
ATATGAACGTGGAACTAAAACTGTTTTCCGTAACCCGAAGGCATAAGCCCGGCTATCTCCTTTGACATTCCACGCTCTGACAGCCATTTTTCCGCCTTTGTAACAAGCTCGGGCGGCGCCGATGTGACATTGCAGATACACTTGTTCACCATCGCCCAGAATACGGTTTCATTATCTGGTATCGGCACTCCGTATTTCTGCATATATGCCTGTAATACATTTTCTTTGCCGCTTCCGAATTGCCGTTCAGGAGTGGCTTTTCTTTTCCCATGAAATAACCGTCTGTGGTGCGCAGCCGAACCCGCGCTTTATATCCCGGAGCGAAAGTCCCTCGCGGTGTGCTTTGAGAATCTCCTCGCGGATATCTTCGGGGTAGACGTGCGCGCCGTATCTCCTTACAGCTACGTCTGTTTCGCTGACCCACTTGCGGACTATGCCGTGCGAGCAGCCTATAGCCTTAGCGCATGTCCTCAGGCTGTTTCCTCTGCGGTACAGCTCGACCGCTGTGTCTCTTTGCTCTGGCGTGTACATTGCTTGTCCTCCTTTCTGTCAGGAACGCGCCCTTGAACGACCACACCATAATAATGCAGGTGACTGCCATCATGATGTCCATGCCGTTCATGGAGTAGCTCCAGCCGTTCGCGGTAGATACGAGCCAGCGCAGGTGGAAGCCCACCAGGGCGGCTATCGCGTAGGGTATGTACTTCTTCAAACCTTGTTTCCCTCCTTCTCAAGAATCAGCACCATCTCGCCGTAGCTGATGTGCCGCTCTGTCGCAAGCGCTATGACCTGCGAAATAGTGAGCACGCCCTCCGGCTTTGCGCTCGGCTGCCTGCGCTTGGGGCGCTTCTTATAGAGCCGGTCGTACTCGCGGCAATGGTCGCACTTGGTGAACTTGTTGCTGGCTGAAAGCTGGATTTTGCAGTCAACGCACCTGTGCTTCGCCTTTAGCTTCGCGTAGCGTTCAACGTAGGTCATGACCGTTTGACCTCCTTCCCTCTGCAAAAGTTTACGAATCCCTCCTTGGGAATCTTCACGCGGGAACCCGTCATTATCACCGGGAATCCCAGCTTTGACGGGTCCTGCATTGCCTGACAGTTGATACTGTACTGACCGCACTTCAGGTACCCTGCGATCTGGCGCGGAAGCAGTATCGGGGAATCAATCTTCTCAATGTCCTCCAGCGTCGCGTAATCGACTTCGGGGCGCTCGATTTCGACCTCGTAGCCATTCCCCGCCATGATTTTGCTGTCGGTAAGTACTGCGATAGGTCTGCCGCTCTTTTCGCGGATCGTTATTCTTATCGCCTGCTTGTAGCCTATTTCCATGGTGTTCATCTCCTTACGTTGCCATATACGCCGGAATATCCAGCGCCTTTGCTATCGCTCCGGCTACCCTGTCATTCACGCGGTAGCCGCCCATGAACCCCTCAATGGCAGCTACCGAATACCCGGAAGCCTTTGCGAGGTCCTTGTACTTCCAGTCGCGGAGATCCATCTGCTTGCGTATCTCTGCGCGGAAAAGCTTATAATTTGCGAGTGCTATAAAATCACTCCCTTTCTGAGATGTTTTGTAGTAAGACCTTGACAAAATGCTAGAATTGTTGTATTATAGAGTTGTGAGGAATATAATACCGTTCTGCCGCCTATTTTCGGACGGTGGATTTGTCGCATTTCTTTGTCTGTGAATTGCTACAATTATATTATATAGCGTTTAAACGCTATTGTCAAGATGTGTATTGCGTTTTAGCGCTATTTCGGAATAATAAACAAAAACAGGAAGTGATTTTTGTGTTCTATGACAATTTGGCTTCTGCGTGCGCGCAAATGAACACCAAAATAGCTACCGTTGTAAAAGAATGCGGCGGAGCAGTTGGTAGTATAGATGGTTGGAAAAAAGGCGCAACCCCTAGAAGCGATATAGTGGTAAAAATGGCATTGCGTTTAAACGTTACTACTGATTATCTACTTCTCGGCAGAACGTCCGCCCCGGAACTGTCCATGCAGTTCCAGACGACAAAGGAGCAGCAGATACTCGCAGCATACAAGGCGCACCCGGAGCTACAGCCTGCTATTGATAAGCTGCTAGGCATTGAGGAGGAAACAGTGACAGTCAAGGAAATCGCTCGAACCAAAACAATGAGCAGAACGGTTTCTAATAATCCGGTCAAAGAGGTTCAGGTGCCAAAGTCCAAAATACAAGCAGCGCTTGAAGATAAGTCCATCAAGACCGACGACGATCTCTGACATATTTTGATAGCTTATAATTCAAATCATCTATGGCATAATAACCATGAGGTGATTATGTTTGAATTATGGAGTATACCAAAATGTAAGGGACGCCGCATGGCGGTGCCTGCTTGACGCAGGGATCACAGAGTTGCCGGTATCGGTCACGAAGATCGCGCGGCACTTTGATGTGAACATCATCAAGAACAGCGTGCACGACTGGTTGAAACCATCGCAAAGCGGTATAAGCTTCCAGGCAGAGGACGGCACATGGGTGGTTGTGTACGATGATTCGGATTCTATCGGACGAAAGCGGTTCACCATCGCACACGAACTCGGGCACATTCTCCTCGGACACCCGCTCCGGGAAGGAGAACGACACACCAGAGTTTTCAACAAAGACCGCCCGGAAGTTGAAAAAGAAGCGGACATGTTCGCGGCTCGGATATTGTCTCCGGCGTGCGTGCTCTGGGCGCTCGACCTGCATACCCCCGAGGAGATTGCGGAGCGCTGCCAGATAAGCTACACAGCCGCGCAAGCCCGCGCCGACAGAATGGCGCTTCTCTATTCCCGGCAGATGTTCCTGACATCGCCCATCGAGCGGCAGGTGTTCCAGGCTTTCAAGCCGTGGATAGAGCAGCAAAAAAGCCGCCCCGAATAAGGGCGGTACCTACATAAGTTTATACTCTGATAGGAGATAAATGCAGTATGTTTAAAGACGATTTCCGCACATTCCGTAACAAAGTGCAACAGTACTCTGATAAATTCGATACTATGACTGAAGAAGCTACCAAGAATGCAATAATCATGCCTTTTCTCGTTTTGCTCGGCTACGATGTGTTTGATCCGGAAGAAATTATCCCGGAGTACACCTGCGACGTTGCCGGAAAGAAAGGCGAAAAAATCGACTATGTTATCCTACACGACGGCGAGCCTACCGTACTTATCGAAGCCAAGCGCGCCGGACTTAAACTCCAGAAACAGCAGCAAGGACAGCTCTACCGTTATTTTTCAACGAACCGCTGCCGTCTTGCAGTTCTGACGAACGGAATTACATACAGCTTTTTCAGCGACATCAATGCTCCGAACGTGATGGACGATGAGCCTTTTCTCTCTTTCAACATTCTTGAAGATGACGAAGAGCTGTTTCTTTCCTCTCTGGAACAGTTCCACAAATCGGTATTCAACGTCAAGGACATACTCACAAAGGCTGTGTTCCTGAAATATCTCAAGGTCGTTGAGCAAACGCTCCGGCAGGATCTTATAAACCCTAGTGACGAGCTGGTAAAGTACTTCCTTTCCCGTCCGGAGATAAAGACCGGAAATCGTATCACTGCCCAGATGATAGACAAGCACCGCGCGGCTACCAGAGAAGCTATGCTGAAAGTTATGGGCGCGGTGATATCTGTGAACGATGCTCCGTCTGAGCAGGCTCCGCAGACCGACACCGGACTGAACGATATTATTAATAGCCTTCCCGCAGGGAATGAGTACCGCTCATCAGATGTTTACGGAGTGACAAATATTCAGGTAGTTAGGAATGGTGAGTTGATAGGCAGACTAAGAGTTTCCACCTATCATGGCAAACTGAGATATGACTACACAGAGCTCGGGGGCAGCGGAAAACTGCATTTTCTCACCGGCGCAAATGAATGCGAAAAATATATTGAACCGATTACTACATAAAAAATCCCCTGTCCGAAAGGACAGGGGAACCTGCTAGAAAGGAGAACCACCATGAAATGCATCCGCTGCAAGCGCGAAATAGACATACGCTCGGTATTCTGTATGTACTGCGGAGCGAATCAGATCACAGACGAAGCCCCGAAGCGCTCAGTGAAGAAGCGCGGCAACGGAGCCGGAAGCGTCTACAAGCTCCCTAACGACAAATGGGCGTGCGCCAGGACATGGTATGTCGGCGGAAAGCGCAAGACCCTCCGCAAAAAGGGATTCACTACACAGAAAGAAGCCAGCGAGTACCTATCGCAACTTGACAAGAAGCGGAGTAAGTCCATCACAATCGCGCAGGCATACGAAGCATTACAGCCGACATTCGCTAAGCTGTCCGAAAAGCGCCAGAAAACGTATCAGTCGGCGTACAAGCACTTGCAGGACGTAGAGATGGTAAACGTAGACGCGTTCGAACTGAGCGACCTCCAGAACATCATTGACGACGTGGACGGCGGATTCTACACCAAAAGGTACATCAAGGATCTTTTAAACAAAATATTCACATACGCGTACATAGACGGCAAGGTCGAACGTAACGTAGTCCCGCACCTTGTCCTCCCGAAGAACGAAGCCACCGGCGAGAAAACCGTGTTCACCGAGCAGGAGATCCAGCTTCTGTGGCACTGCTGGAACACAGGCGAGGAGTTCGCTGGGTATCTGCTGATACTCCTTTACTGTGGACTGCGTACCGGCGAGCTGTGGAGCATTGAGAGCAGCTCCGTTGACTTTGAAAAGCACATCATGTTCGGCGGAATAAAGACCGCCAAAGGCAAGAACGCGCCTATATTCATCATCGACAAAATTGAGCCGGTGATCCGGCACTTCGCAGAGAAAAGCAGTACTACTCTCTATCCCGGAAATGCTACCGCATTCTACCGGGCTTGGCAGGCATTCAAGGAGAAGCACCAACTCCGTGATGAGCTACAACCCTACTCAGCGCGGCACACCTGCGCTACCCTGCTTTCAAAGGCCGGAGTACCCGAAGCGGTCATCATGGATATAACCCGCCACACTAGCTACGACACCACATTGAAGTACACTCACATCGACACAGAGAGCGTCCTTGATAATCTCAGCAAGGCAATGTCCGGGGTGTAATAGAGGTGTAATAAAGTTAAAATTAGTGTGATTTTTGGAAGATATTTTACAGATTTCAGCAAAAAGAAAAATCCCCACAATCAGCTTTGTTAAACCAACTGTGGGGATTTTGATTTGGTGACCCGTACGGGAATCGAATTTTGATTTACGCTAGTTCTCCAGTAAGTCCATTTACCACAAAGCCCCTATTTAAGCGGAAAAAGAGCAGTTAATCCCAAGCATAAAATCAGTAAATTTGTCCCGATATTTCTCCTGTTGATGGACAGATAAAGGACAGAAATCGAATTTAGAAAACAACAGCACATAACCCCACCTTTCCACAAACAACATCAATTCAGTTGAAACCGTGGGAAATTTGTGCGTTTATCATACAAATAACCGTTGGCGGATACGATTGTGTCCGCCTTATTTTTTGGTTACTAGCTCTGAACGCAAGCGTATTATATGCGTTGTCAAGAGCTGATAACAAGCATAGATAGGAATGTACAGCCGAACGGCGGCATGGTCAGGGTTCGTGCCGCCATCTATGCCATATCCCTCAGACAAACCCTGTAATGATTGATTGGAGAACCACTATGACCTACAAATCAATTCTCACCCATAGGTGCTGCAAGGAAACGAGGCTCTTATGAATCCGTTTTACCTTGTACTTAACCCCGATAACACAATCTCGTTCAACCGTCCGCTTGCTCACGCCATAGGACTTAGCGAAACTATTCTGTATGGTGCGCTTGTTGCAAAGTGGTACTATTACTCCGAGCGAGATATGCTCGACGAGGACGGCTGGTTCTACTCCACTGTCCCCGACCTGCAAGAAAGCACATCCCTCTCCGAGAAACAGCAGAAACGGTGTATCAAGGCTCTTATCGACCTTGAACTTATCAAGTGCGAAACAAGAGGTATGCCTGCCCGAAGGAGTTTCTACCTTATCGACGATTATGAGAAAATCGTTGACCTCATTGAAAGAGGCAAGGTGATTTCTGAAGAAATAAAACCTGCTGCTTACGAGAAAAACCAACTCAAGGTTTTGGCGAGAGAAGAACGGAAAACCAATGTTGAAAGTGTTGGAAACACCGAATCAACCACCGAGGAATCTTCCTCTTTCAGCAATTCCGACAGCGAAAACCTTGATACAGACTCGTTCCCAAAAGGACAATTCCAGCTGGCGGAGGAAGAAGATACTCACGAAAACGGCGGCGAAAACGCCGCAGTTCCCGATGAAAACAGCCCACAAACCGCATGGTTGACCAGTTCCGCCAAAAGGTCGGAACAAGTTCCGCCGAAAGGTCAGAACAAGTTCCGCCAAAAGGTCAGAACAAGTTCCGCCGAAAGGTCGGAACAGGTTCCGCCAAAAGGTCAGAACCGGTTCCGACAAAAAGGCAGAACCAGTTCCGCCCAAAGGGAGGACAAATCTAAATATAATCAATCAAAAAGAAAAAATCCTAATATGATTGATAAGTCCTGCCCTGCCGAAAGCTCGGAACCGCCGATTATTGAAAACTCACCGGAGGAACTTGCCGAAAAGGTTCGTGCGTCTATCAGTTATCCGTTTATCGCGTCAGTTACCGGACCAAATTTCGCTGATTGCGCTGTCAAGGCAATATGCGAACTAATGACAGCGGACAAGCCCGTAAAGCTGGGACCCTGCACGGTAGCCCCCGATTATATCAAGAAAACGATATGCCATGTCAACAAGGATATTATCATGCAGGTGTCCGACAAGGTTTATCGCAAACACGGAAAGATACACAACCTTCCGGCATACTTAAAGACAGCTATCTTTCAGCAGACCTGTGAATACCTAATGCTGCCGCAGAATGAGTTTGGTTTTGAGAGTTATGCTGAAATGAGAGATTTCTACAAGATTTATCTCAGCTTATAGGCTATATGCTCCCTAGAGCTTTAGCAAACGCATAGACGGACTAGCTAACCGACAGGCGGTGTCGGCGAACAGCCGAATCTTCCTCGCCGCCTCTCTATGCGTATATTCACCCAAAGGAAGAACAACGATTTTAGGAGGAAACGACAATGAAAATATTCGCAGTTGCAAACCAGAAAGGCGGAGTTGGTAAAACCACTACCGTCGTAAACATAGCAGCAGCTATTGCTGAAAAAGGAAAGAAAGTGCTTTGCATAGACGCCGACCCGCAGGCAAACCTTTCCGATTACCTCGGCTACGATTTCGACGCAAGCCGCCGCACCCTGCTCCACATACTCAAGGGCGAGGCTGAACCCCATGAGTGCATTGTCAGCAACGAGGACGAACATATCGACTACATACCTGCCGACATAATGCTCTCCAGCGCCGAGATGTTCCTTGTGCAGATGATGTGCAGAGAACAAATTCTGCGTAACGCGCTCAAAAATGACAGGGAGCTTGACAGCTATGACTACATCATTATCGATTGCCCACCCTCGCTTGGAATGCTTGTTCACAACGCTCTTGCGGCAGCAGACAGCATAATCGTTCCCGTACAGACGCAGATGTTCAGCGTAAATGGTCTGATACAGTTTGAGCAAGTAGTAAACGCTATCCGCAAGAACATCAACAAGGACTTGACAATATGCGGCATAGTTGAAACAATGGTTGACAACACGAAGATGACCAAAGATGTTGACGAGGTGCTTACGAAAGAATATTCTGACCTTGTTTACACAACAAAGATAACCCGCCGCATTGAGGCAGCATACAGCTCCGCCGACAGGAAATCGCTTATACGCAGAAAAAACAGCAGCATGGGTACGCAGTACAGAGAGCTTGTGGACGAAATACTGGCAAGGGAGGAATAATAATGGGTCTGAATTTATCAAGGAACCGCGGCACTTACGACGGAGCAGCTTTCTTCCGGGACGAAACAAAGATTGCTGAAAAGAAAATTCCTTTGAACAGCCTTGTTTCATGGGAGGGGCAGCCGTTCGAGCCGTACACGGACGAGGCTCTGGAGAGCCTTGCTGCATCCATAGCAGAAAACGGTTTGCTCTCCCCGATAATCGTTACCGCAGACGGCGACAAGTATCGCATTATCGCGGGACACAACCGCGCAAGAGCCTGCGAAAAGCTCGGCTGGACGGAAATCGACGCGATTGTCAAGGACACCGACGAGGACCATGCGCAGCTTATGATGTTGGACACAAACCTCTGCCAGCGTCACAGCCTGTCGGTCGTTGAGCTGATAAAAGCCTACAAAATGCAGTTTGATGTTCTCAACAGGATAATGGGCAAGAAAAAGGGCTTAAAGACATTGATGGCTGAACAGTACGGCGTTACCCGCAAGACTATTGAGCGCTATATCAAATGCGCTAATCTTGAAGAATGCCTGCTCACGCTGCTGAACAACGGCAGATTCAATATACTGACAGCGGTTCATCTCGCCGACTTGTCCGCAGGAAATCAGTCCGTCCTTGCCGATTGGCTGAACGACAACCCGAAAGCGGTTATTGACGAAAAGGCGGCAATGCAGCTCATATCCAGAAACGGATTCGGTTTTGACGAGGACGATATTTCCGAAATCATATCGGGAAAGGCATCACAGCCTAAATCGCAGCCCCGTGAACCTCATAACGACAGTGAAATCACCGAGGACGAAACTTCCGAAAAACCTGCCGAAAGCAATTCAGACGAGAGCAAGACACAGCCCGCCGAGGTTATTAACAATTTATCAACTGCGGTTGAAACCCCACCCGTAACAAGCGAGGTTGATTATGATGACCTGCCCGACATCTCCATCAGCTTTGACCGCGAAACGATACGCAGGACTCTCGGCAAGGTCGGTGATGATATGGTTCGTGAGTATCTGAACTACTGCTTGCAGCAGGATGATGTGTTTAGCAAGTGGTTGGAGATATTCAGCCATAGTTAAGCTGATAACTCCAGCAATCAAATTTAGGGCAAAAAAATAACGGGGAGATGTCCCCGTCTGCGGTGGCCCAGGTCGAATGACCAAGCCAAAAGACACATCATATCGTGCCTTGAATATATTATATCAGAACAACCCCAGATTGTCAACCAGCCCAGTTGGGGATATATGAATTTCCCCAAAAATCGGCTCACAATTAAACAACCATCAGCCGATTGCAGAAATGTAGTCGGTTTTTTGTTTTCAGAAAGGAAAAACTATGTCCAATATCAGAAATGAACTGCTGTTCAGCGGTGATGAGTCAGCCATAATGAATATGCTTGAGAGCGTCATTAACCGCAAGTCTCAAACGCTCAATTTCAACGATATTTTCCCTGTCCCAAGCGAGTTAGTACCTCTCCCTGCAAACCTTGCGCGGGTGAAAATTGATTGCTACCTTACGGCGGTAAATCCCAAAACGGCGGACTACCACCGGGAAAAGCTGCCTGCCGATGAGTACGGCAGACTATTCAAGTTTGTCACGGATTATTTCGATTGCAACGACGGCTACTGCCACCGTATCACAGGCGAGTACATTCCTCCCCGCGCGGCTTTTTTCGATGATGGCAGGAAGATGGTAGAGTATCTGCAAAGATACGGAGCGCCGCATTGGTATGATTGGTGCAAACAGAATTGGGGACAAGCAGAGAACCCGCGAATTACCGTGTGCAGCGACAACAGATTGGTTTTCGACACCGATACCGCCCCGTCAAGAAAGGTAGTGGAAAGTCTTGCGGAACTTTACCCGTCAGTAGAAATCCGCTATCGTTGGGCAAGCTGGGGCGGTCGTTTTGCCGGTGCTGCCACCTACGAAAATGGGCATTCAATCTCCGAACAGGTGTTTCTGCCGTTTTCCGAGGAAGCAAAGCAGATGGAAGTGCTGCTGTTTCCCACAGTATTCAGATCCAATCAAAACGACGATTGCGATCAGCCCGAACCCGTATGATATGAAAAAGCACCGAGCGGATAACTCGGTGCGGGGTATGGGTCTTGAATAAGTAATGGGGAACTGCTCGACTTATGGATTTGTTTATTTCTTTACAATTCTCCATTCCTCTCCAGCGATTATGTATTGGAACTCAGACAAATTTTCATCAAGCATTACATTTAGTAAATCATAAAAATCATTCACAAGATTTAATGTTGACAATTCTGCTTTTTTAATCCAATACATTTTGCCCTCTTTTGAGCTTCTTAACTCCCCTTCAAACTGATTAGTTTCGAAAAGGAACACAATATATCTGCCGCCTTCTATTGGAAATTGTTTAACACCGCATAAGTGAGGGTTTATTATAGTCAGACCTGTTTCTTCTTTCATCTCCCTTATAACTGCATCAACGATAGACTCTCCTGTTTCAATATGCCCTCCGGGAAGTGTAAACCCTTTCCAATCATTTTTTATCCTATTCTGTAATAGGTATTCTCCATCTTTATGAATTAAACATAAGACTGTAAGCTCAACATTTTCTGTTCGCATTGATTCTCCCCCATTTTTTTATTGACAACTTCCGATATATCGCTCAGTTGCTTTCCAACTCCTATTATATCATAACCGACAAGAAAAGTCAATCAAGCTATACCTAACCACCAAGAACGGGACATGATGTCTCGTTTCACATACGATTACAATATAGAAAGGAACAACCATGAACAACGAAAACAGAACCTTAGCCGGTTACAAGATAATCAAGTCGCTTACCGTTGCCAACGCGGAGTATGTTCTCGGACAGAACGAGAATAACCCCGACTTTTATGCAACATGGCGCGTTTTTGACCACGATGATTTTCAGTGGGGAGCGTATTTCACGGACGGGAACGGAGCGAAGAATCTCCTTGCAGCAGAAAAGTCGCTTTGCCAGCGCGCTTTGACCGAGGTCAACAACAATTACCCCGAAGAAGAAATTGAGTTCACAACATCTGCTATCGTCCGCACCTTGTTCGGCGAACGCCACCGTTTCGGGCTAACACAGGACGAAATGGCTATGATACATCATGCGGTTGAGCGCCAAAATATAACCGAGTCTATATCGACAATGGTTGCCGATAAGAATATTGACCCATATTCAGAGAATAACGCAAAGCTCATTGCCAAAATCGCCGACAAGTTTATAAGCGATTTCAATCGGGGCTTAGGTCACGATGTTGCGCTTGAGGAATACATCAAAGAACACATCGCCGAGTTTGAAAAAGACCTTGCTCCCAAACTGTACGACACAAGCTATCTTGACACATCTCCCTGCTCGGACTACACCGGCAAGGTAATGCTGCTGCGCCCCGACGCACTTTCGGAGGAATACAGAGAATCAAAGTATCAGCTTTTTCTTGCGGAGGGCGGCTTTGGCTGTAATCCTGAATCCAGTGGGCGTGCGGTAATCGGGCATTTCCTTTTCGATAAAGAAGATACCCGAATGAACCGCGAGGACTTTTTCGGAGTGTTCGATGAGAAATATCTTCCCGAATGGGCAAAAGAAAACCTTGCGGAACTCCGCGGCGATAACAACTCCGAGAATAACGACTCCGAGGATAACGACTCACCCGATATGAACTGAGGTGTTATATGTATAAATACAGCAAGGAAGATTACATGAAACTTGCGGGTGCAAGCTGTCTTGATGTTGCCATTGCCCTCGGAATGACGATTGACGAGGGCAGCAAGACTACATCAAAATCTGTTCACATTATTGATAGTGGCGGTTTGTATGTTTTCCCCGACAAAAACAACTGGTACAGGCATTCAGACGGAGCAAAGGGATTTCCGATAGACCTTGTTACTGATACACTGGGCTGCAACCGCGATGAAGCCCTTGACTTTATTGCAAAGTATGTTGTGAACGGCGTTTACGCGCAGGATACTCACTATTCCCCAAAACCAAAAATCGCATCGCCGAAAGCGGTCTTTTCCGTTCCACCGCACCATATTACCCCGTCAAGGGTGATAGCCTATCTTATTCAGACGCGGGGTATTGACAGGGACATCGTTCTTTCATTGATACAGCACAGAATGATAGCCGAGGACGAGGTACATCACAACTGCCTGTTTTTCGGCAAGGACAGCAACGGTAACATAAAAAGCTGCGCGCTCCGCGGCACAACTCCGATAAAATTCCGCGGCGAGGTTGCAGGCGGCGACAAGTCCTATTCTTTCGTGATGAAAGGCACCTCTGATACTCTCCGTGTGTTTGAGTCCCCCATTGACGCTATGTCTCACGCCACATTCACAAAACTGCTCGGAAAGGATTGGACCAAAGACCACCGTATCAGCACAAATGGCTGCGGAAACTTCAATTCGGTTCAGCGGTATATTTCAGACCACCCAGAAATACGCAGAGTGAGCATAGCGCTTGACAATGACGCAGCCGGTCAGAAAGCCGCGCTTGAGCTTCAGCGTAAGCTGCTATCTCTTTATCGCGACAGGCACATTATCGTTGGAACGGTGAGTCCTATTTTCAAGGATTGGAACGAGGATTTGCTGAAATACCGCGGCTGTTCAATTCCTGTTAATGAGTTTCTAACGATGACCGCAGCGGAGATTGAGAACGCTCCCGATGAGAGTGAGCAGCAGGAGTGTTTTATGTGAAGAACGGGACATGATGTCTCTTTTTTATAAAGAAAACAACCCGTCCAAGTATTTAGACGGGCTGTTAGAGTATTATTCTTCCTCTTTTGCTCGGAAATCCTCTAGTCGAAGTTCTCGTTTGAATTCTTCCTCGCTCGGAATGTATGTCATATACTTTGAAGCAAAAATCTGAGTGTTGTCCTCCGGGAGCGTGTACTTTACAATAGAATCACTCTTATCAGCGCACAATACTATACCAATCGGTGGATTGTCGCCCTCGTTCATAAGCTCCCGCGTGTAGTAATTCACATACATCTGCATTTGCCCGAGGTCTTGATGTGTTAGGTCGCCGAGTTTCAAATCTATAAGCACAAAGCACTTCAGAATGTAATTGTAAAACACCAGGTCAATAAAGAATTGCCTGCCGTCAAAGGAAATCTTCTTCTGCCTTGCCACAAAGCTGAACCCTCTTCCAAGCTCAAGGAGAAACTTTTGCAAATGGTCTATCAGCGCTTGCTCAAGGTCCTTTTCATAAAAATGAGGGTTGGCAGGCAAGTCAAGAAATTCCAGCACATAAGGGTCACGGATAATCTTCTCATATTCCGGTGCAGGTTCAGCGGTCTGAATTTCTGCTTCAACAGCCTCCTTGTTCTGACTGGACAACAGTCGTTCATAAAACAGCGTGTTTATCTGCCGTTCAAGCTGACGAACGCTCCAGCCGGATTTTGCGCATTCTTCTGTGTACCACGCTCTGCGTTCATTATCCGATATACGCATAAGCACGCGATAATGCGACCAGCTCAATTGCGCACACAGTGTGTTCGCATTTTGATACATAAGATAGAATTTCCTCATCATCTGCAAATTGCGAACAGTAAATCCTGCACCAAATTCAGCAGTAAGCTTTTCTGAAAGGAATTTCAGCAAGCCCTTTCCATATTCGGCTCTGTCGTTTTCACCGCAGGCAATGTAAATCTGTTCGCCTATCTCCCAATAAGCCTGTACCATTGCTGAATTAACAGCAGTATATATTTTGCTTTGAGCCGAAATAACGCTTTTGCGAATATTCGTATAGGTTTCATTTCTATCTGCGGGTAGCGATTCAGAGTTATTTATAACAACATTATTATCCGGCATACTGCACCTTCTTCCTTAATAGTCACTAGCTATATTGTATCACAAAAAAGTATGTTTGTAAACAGCATTATTGCTTTTTTTGAGGAGTTTAATATGTTTAATGAAGAAATCAAGATAAAATCCGACGACGATACAAACCGTCCTCGCAAACCACCCAAGCCGCTTATCTTCGGAATAGCAATAATCGGCGGCTGTACTCTTGCGGCGCTGCTGCTCCGAGTATTGATGTATATTACTGGCGCATTGTAGTGCGCTATTTTTATTTCCCCAAAGAATCGAGGTGAAAAAATGGTCAAGAAGATAGCTGAATACATAGTTGAAACGGGTATCAACAGCACAACAACGGGCAACTGGCACATTGACTTTGACGAGATAAATGCCAAGTTTGGCACAACTTTCCCCGCAGACAACGATATGCTTGAAAAAGTGCAGAATTGCATCTTTACGGAATACAACGATAAAGTCGTTGAGATGGACTGCTCCGAGGATTTTGATTTGATTTTCTACACTGACTGGTGCCCGAACTACATCGAAGAAAACGAGCCGTAATCGGCAGAAAGGAAAAGACTATGAACATCAAAAAGGAGAACTACACCAACCTCCCCGACTATTTGAGGGCGCTTGTCAACTACAACTGCGGAGGACAGAACCCCATAAGAAAGCACGAGCTTGTCCGCTTTGCGGAAACTGTTGGAATAAAGCTGGATTCCCGCGCAAGCAAGGACGAGTATTTCGTTAATCTTTGCAAGGTTGTCAGTCCTTCTGACATAGCAGCTGTTTTCCGCATCGGCGCGACCGAGGAGGACTTTCAGCGCAAATTCAACATTACGCACGACAATTTCATCGTCCTTGTTTCAAAGGGATGTATTCGCCCTATTATAAAAAGCGCTAACGGTAAGAACGCTCTTTATAGTTTAGCAGACTACTACTGCCTGACAAGTGAGGAAGTAGCTGCGGTATTATGCTCCGATGACGCTGATTCACCCGACAGCGAGGATTTCGGCTTTGACTGCTCAGATGTGATTGATGAAGTATTAGCCGTGTTAGAGCGAGCTTCCGATGAAATCACCGACATTCTGAACGCAGAAAC
>CAMELR010000055.1 GCA_945923775.1 uncultured Clostridia bacterium
CTTCCCAGTCGAAATTCCTGCCAAAGAGTGCCGCGCCGTCGGAGCTTTGTGCCGCGATGGTAGAGCAGCCGTAGTTCCCCCCTGCGGTGGATGTATCCGGTTTCCAGAAGCCGTGAGAGAGGAATGAGGCGATATAGTCTCCCATCTCGGCATCGCTTTTTGCCCCACCTTGCTCCAAAAAAGCGTCAAAGCCGTAATTGCCTTTGTATTCCATACTCCACAAGCCTTCGTCAAGCTTCTTAATGGCCATAGCCGCCGTGAGCTGCGTGCCGAACATAAACCATGCCGCCGCAAGAGCCGCTATCAGCACAGCCGCAATAACAAGAAGTGCGGTTTTCACCTTTCGATGTCTTACTGAGGAAGACGAGTCCGCTTCGCTCGATTTCAAAAGTTCTTTTTCTGTAACGTTCATTTTCATTATGCTCCTTCCTTACCCATTGGGGTATATGTAGGTTCAGATCGTCCACGGCTTTTTCTCGCCGTAGGCTTTTGTCAGATGTTCGATTTTTAGAATATTTTGTTTTTCCTAAAATTAGGCAGTTTCGGCAGACGATTGAGCCGGTTTTACAGGCATTTCAGCTCATTTCTCTTGTATCAAACCCCGAAAGATGGAGCCTCTGTCAAATGTTCCCTCCGTAAAGCCCGGAATCTCCTTGATCGCCTTGCAGATACTAACGCTGAACCCGGTGAGGATTTGCCCTATCTCCCTGTCGGAATATGGACAGTCGCCTGTCACAATAAGCGTTGCAAGGCTGTGAACCACCAGCCAGAGATCACGGAAATAGCGGTCTGCGTCCCGCTCATTGATATGATAGATGCCCATAAGCGATGGACGAACGAGCTCCTGCAAATGCTGCATGACAGCGAATGCACAGTTTTCCGGCTCACTTACCCGGATCAAAAACAAAAAACGGTACAGCTCCGGTTCTTCTCTTGCAAAACGAATATACTGCGCTCCAACGCCCAAAAACGGAATTTTTTCTTTCAGTCCCGCCGTCAGATATTCATCTAACCTCCGCTCCGCCGCGGCGTAGACTTCCGCTTTTGCCGTGTCCATCGTACCAAAGCAGGTAAAAACCGGCTGTGTGGAGGTTCCGAGTTCTTCCGCCAGAGATTTCGCCGTCAGCGCAGCCGCCCCCAATTTTTGCACCACCCGAACCGCAGCAGCTGCCATTTCTTCCCTTGTAAATTTGTTCTTCGGAGCCATATCTGTTTTCCTTTCTTTTAAAATACTCTTTGATATATACTAGTGAATATATATCTGCTACTATTATACAGCATTTTTCCGGTTTGTCAATAGGAAAATGAAAAAATTTGTAACTATTCAGCCACCTGAGCAAAAATGTACAAAGGATTTCCTAAAACAGTCAATCGGATAGCTTCAAAACCGGTAAGACCGTGCTTGATTAAGGAAATTGAGAGCACACTGCCATTTACATCAATTATAGTCAGACACCTCTTTCTTTCGTTGCCGCCATTTACCTCTGCGGTGCGGCTTTTTTTTGGTGTTTGATTTCAGGTGATGTGCTATAATAAAGGCAACCTCTAAAAACACCTATGAAAAAGAAGAAAAAAGTGATATAATAAGAACATGAAACAGAAAACAATATTTGACGAAGAAAACAGATTAGAACTGCTAAGCCGGTTAGGCGATCCATTGGAAATACTGAACAAAGTAATCAAGTGGGAAATGTTCCGCAGCGTCCTGAACCAAGCGTGTCGGAAGGAGGACACAGGAAAGGGAGGACGCCCGCCGTATGACGTGGTAATGATGTTCAAGATACTGGTATTGCAGCGGCTGTATAATCTGTCAGACGATCAGACAGAATATCAGATCAATGACAGAATGAGCTTTATGAGATTTCTGGGAATAAACCTTTGCGATAAAGTCCCCGATGCGAAGACGATCTGGAAAGATAGATTACCAATACAAGTGCTACATCGTTGTGAGAATAAGTATATAAGAGTTTCAAATAGAGTAAGATAATTCGACTTATTCCGGGGACAGCGACCAACTTTAGCTTTCAAAACTCTTGACAACTCCTTCGCTACTGTGGTAAAATTAGCGTAGTGACATATTATAACGGGAGTAAATCAGATGAACACAGAATACATTTGGAGCTGGCATTGGTCACTGTATGCAGATGGAGTATTTTACGACCCGGAGCACGGTGTTCTTGATGATTTCCCAGAATCGGCACGGAAGTATTATTGGGAGGTTTATTCAGACACGTTTCCCGTTTGCCGGAGTGCATTGCAATAATGCCGAAAATACACACTGAACAAACTGATTGACAGCAAGGAATCTATACAAGAAAAGGGACAAGCCATGAATATAAAGAATTTCCGCGGTGATTTCAACTACACCATTCTCCAGAGGGGTCAGCTTTATTTGCGTAACAAAAAGCTGAAAAAGATAAACCACGATGTTAAAGGAAACTACCGCTTTATTGTTTCCGGCACGGAGGACTACACCGTTACCGCTTCAATATCGCCGGAGGGCGAGCTTTCCGGGCTGTCCTGCGACTGTCCCTACGACGGAGGTTACTGTAAGCATCTTGCCTGTGCGCTGCTGTATCTGGACGGAATCTACGATAAGTCTATATCCAATCGCAGCTCTGCCTATGCCGGAATGCTCATCACAAAGTATTCTGAGAAAGCGGCGCTATCGGCGCAGTCGGGAGGAAAAGTCCGGCTTGTTCCGGAACTTGCGGTGACATACAAGGGTCTGGGATTTACTTTGAAGATCGGGCGTGAGAAGCTGTATGTCGTGAGCAATATTGAGGATCTGTATCAAAATTTTCGCATTGGAGTGCACAAAAAATACGGCAAGGATCTGGAATTCACCCACAGCCCTGATATGCTTGATGAGCAGAGCGCCGCGCTTCTGGAGCTGGCTTTCGGTATATACGAGCGTTCAGACCACTATTACGACAGCAAGCGCAGCTTTCCACTTTACGGTCATGACGCTGTGCGTTTTTTTGAGATAGTAAAGGACAGCGGCGTGACGTATGACGGCAGTATGTTCAGCGTGGAATTAACCGACCCAAAACTCACTCTGGCACTGACAGAAACCGGCACCGGGCGCTATTCGTTGAAATTCAGCGGTGATGTTAAAATCTACAATGCCACACAATCCGCAATAATAGTTGACGCCGGCAAAAAGACTATCTATGTCTGCGGTAGGGAGTTCACCAACACCGCCGGAATGCTTCTTGAAGCGCTCTGCAAGGAGGAATTGCTGATCTCCAAAAAGGAAATTGCAGCATTTTATGTGTCGGTAATTCGCCCGGTTAGCAGACTTGTGGAGTTTAGCAGTTTGGAGCAGTTGGGGGACATAACCCCACCGGAATTTGGCGCAAGGCTGTATCTGGATTCTGACCCCAATTGTCCTGTGTTTGGACATCTGAAATTTGTTTATGGTGAGAAAGAGTTCACCCCGGAGAGCAGCAAAACGAAAAATCCGTTCTGCGACCACTATGCGGAAGCGTTTTGCGAAAATCTTGTCAAGGAGTATTTCTTGACAGATGATCAGTGGAAATATTCATTATATCTTGAAGATGACGATGATGTATTCCGTCTGCTGACCGAGGGAATACCTGCGTTATCGGAGAAAATGGAGATTTTCGCCACCGACCGTTTCAGCAGGACAATGGCGCTTCGCCCGGCTGTACGCCCTGCTGTGGGAGTGCGTCCGTCTGGCAGTATGCTGGAACTGGAGTTTACCGCCGAGGGATATTCCCCGGAGGAACTGCGGGAGCTTCTCGCCGCATACAAACAGGGCAGGAAGTACCACAAGCTGAAGGACGGCAGCTTCTCGGCGTTGGACGGGGGCTTTGATGAATTATTTGAGGTAGTCGAAAGTCTGAACATTTCCGACAAGGCGCTGATGAAAGAAAAAATCAAAGTCCCGGCGTTCAGAATGCTTTACCTTGACAGCCTTAGCAAGACTTCTGAAAATGTACGAATAGAACGCAGTACGGAGTTCAGAAAACAGGTGAAGTCCTACCGGGAAATGCTGAATTACTCTGAAAAAATAGCCGTCCCGGAGCACCTGGAAAACGTCATGCGAGAGTATCAGGTGTACGGCTATCGCTGGCTGAAAACACTGTCCGCTTACGGCCTGGGCGGAATTCTTGCGGACGATATGGGGCTTGGAAAAACCTTGCAGGCAATAGCGCTCATGCTGGACGAAAAACGGTCAGAGGGCGGTACATTCCTTGTAGTCTGCCCGGCTTCACTGGTGCTGAACTGGGAGAGCGAAATAGCGAAATTCGCGCCGGAGCTTAATGTGATGACCGTGCTGGGAGCGGCTGCGGAACGCTCAAAAGCTATTGCAGAAGCGCAGCAATATGACGTGGTGATAACCTCGTATTCCCTTATTGCGAGGGATTTTGCAGAGTATCAGGGACAGGAGTTCAGCTATGTTTTTCTGGACGAAGCGCAGTATATAAAAAACAGCTCCACCCAGACCGCAAAGGCGGTGAAATCGTTAAACAGCCGCTGCCGATTTGCGCTGACCGGAACTCCGGTGGAGAACAGCTTTGCAGAGCTGTGGAGCATTTTTGATTTCATCATGCCGGATTATCTTTTCAGCTACCGTTTTTTCCGGGAGCATTTTGAAGCGCCTATCGTAAAGGACGGAAACGAGCAGTCCAAACAGTCGCTTCAGCGCATAGTGTCGCCGTTTATCCTGCGGAGAATGAAATCCGAGGTGCTGACTGAGCTTCCCGACAAGACGGAAACTGTGCTTCTGTCGGATATGGACGGGGAGCAGAGTAAGCTGTATTCTGCTAATGTTGCAGAGGTAAAGCAGGCGGTTTCCGGTTCAGACGGCGGAAACACAGAGAAAATAAAGATACTCGCCATGCTGACCAGACTGCGCCAGATATGCTGCGACCCGGCGCTGGTTTATGAGAATTACACCGGGAAAAGTGCCAAGCTGGAGCAGTGTCTGGAGCTTGTCGAAAGCTGTGTGAATTCCGGGCACAAGGTGCTGCTCTTTTCGCAGTTCACCTCAATGCTGGACATTATTGCAAATCAGCTGGACGGTGCGGGGATATCGTATTTCATGCTGACAGGCTCGACCAAACCGGCGCAGCGGCTGAAAATGGTGAACAGCTTCAACAGCGACAGTACAAGCGTGTTTCTTATATCGCTGAAAGCCGGGGGAACAGGGCTTAATCTCACCGGGGCGGACGTGGTTATACATTACGACCCGTGGTGGAATGTTTCGGCGGAAAATCAGGCTTCCGACCGCGCCTACCGTATCGGGCAGAAGAACAATGTGCAGATCTACAAGCTCATCACCCGCAAGACTATTGAGGAGAAAATAAGAGAATTACAACAGGCGAAATCCGGTTTGGCGGATATTGTACTGAACGGCGGGGAAGGCTCTATAATGAACATGACCACCGATGAAATACTCGAATTACTGGGGTGATTTTGTCTTGAAATATACGCGTGATGGGTAGCTGGCTTCATTAAAATAGGTAACTATGTCATGGAGGCATGGTTACCTTAGAATTAAAGCGTTTTGCTTGTCATTTAATACCACTCAACAGAGTGTGGTAGAGTAGTTGAAACTTCTCGGAAAACTTCCTTTTGAATGACGTCCTCCCACTCTCATAATTCATCAGTGTATGCCGGCTGATACCTACCATCTCCGCAGCCTCCCATATAGTCAGCCCGGCACTCAGCCGCATGATCCTCAACCGTTGACCGTCAGACAGTCCGTCATTATTCTCAGCGCACAGCATGGAATACCCCGGCTTCCTCCCACGGACAACTCTCACAGAACCGCACCAGAATTCGGCATTTCGCGTATCCGAAATTGTTTCCGCAGTTGTGTTATAGCTAATCCAATAAATGCTGTCGAATTATACAAAAATATGAACAATAGCGTCGAAAATGGATATTTCGCTTAGAGTAATGCAACAATAGTGCGCATTTTGTATAAAAAGCAATAAAGGTTTATGTGATATTTTGTTTTATTATTGACACTTAGAAGAATGCTTGAAGCAATTATACCATATTACCATGATAGTTTTTGTGCAGTATAACGTAATTTATCGTTATATCGTACAATATTATGAATACCCTGATGATTATGCCTTTGAAAACCAAACAGACCGGGAGCGGATAAAATCTGCTCCCGGTATTTTGTATTACTCAACCCAGCTTCTGCATTACCTCCGGCTTGAACGGAAGTGTTATTTTGAACGCTTCATTAGTTACGTCCAGCTTATAATTCACAGAGCTGTCTTTGTATGAGTCCGCTATTTTCATAAGACCGGTTCCATAAGCCTCAACATAACCCAGCCGATAGAACACATTAGCAAGCTTGTAGTTCCGGCAGACAGACAACCCCAAATTTACGGTGGATAACGAAATTCCCTGTGGCAGACCGCCAATCGAAGCGATCTCGATACGGTCGCTGTAAAGGCTCAGAAGGGTTGGGCTGAGCACGAAGTAGTCACGGTGGATAATGGCGTTCACAACGGCTTCTCGAGCGGCGTCACCGGATACCGCCGGGGTGTCCCTGCGGTTAAGACCTTCATATTCCGTGAGTATGGGCATGTGCATTTCTATATATGAGAAAGCGTCCTGCATTTGCTTGAACAGGGAACCGCTGAATTCGCTTCTGGTTCGGAAAGTCGTGCGGTCGTTACCTTGAAATACGGCAGCTTTGATTATATGCGGACATTGGTCTGACAGAAGAAGACCTAGATTTGTGTATTGCCCGTCCTTGTCACGAATGCCCAATGTCTGCTGCTGAATTGTTTCGAATTCTATATTCTTGGTTTTGAATTCCCGCGTTGCGGTAATGAATGTAAGCTCCTGATCAAGTGAGCGCAGATTCTCGTATACAGTGCCGTCAGTTTCTACGATCATAGCTTTTATGCGTTCTTCTGAAGCCGGAACACTGGAAGTACCCTGCCGGACGTAAACACCCTCCGGGCGTATGGTTTTCGTGTACCAGACGATACAGCCACCCTGATATTTCCGATAACCCTGCCAGAATCTTCAACACCATAATACATCGTCCCGCCGGAAGTGTTGGCGAACGCAACGATCTCTTTCATTGATTTGTCAGTAACCGTACTCTTGAATTCTGTTTTGTCGTTTTCGTAATTCAGCATAAACTCACGTCACTTCGTACAATAGTATAGCATATCTTGTGAGATAATTCAAGAGGGTATCGGAATTACCGAATTACTATTTGCATCGTGCAGTAAAATTTTTGCTATTTACCTCTTGACAAAGCATGCTTTTGTGTTAAAATTCAGATGTACTCTAAACAATAAAACATATTCAGATAGAGAGATATACGAATCTATCTGTACGTCGCTTATTATGCGTTCTCTGTTTTTCGGGGAGCGCATTTTTGTTTGTGGAGGAAATGTATTACATCTGACCTGAAATTCGACTTTGAAGAAACAATTCGACTGCTCGCTGCCGGGCTATGCGAACGGGAACAGACGAAAACATAAGAAGATATGCCTTTCAGCGGAAAGCTGCGATCTGGAATAAGCCGGCTGGCGGTTCCGGCGTTCCAATATTCACCTGAACCGATTGCTTTTCACGAAACAATGTTCATTAAGAATTATGCCTGCAAGCCGGTCAGTGAGTGGTTTCGCGGGTGGAGTGATGAGTATATGGAGGTCGTTCGGCAGAGCGAATATTACAACCTGGGAGAACTCGTGGTATTGTCCGGCGCAAACCGTTTTGAACTTACCGATGACTGTATCGAGCTGCTTTCCACGGTCGAAGATGATATTATCTTCGGCGAGGAGCAGAGAAATGTTTATCAGAAGCTGTATTCCCTTACACCGGCACTGTACTCGAAAACCCGTGAATTTCTTGTGCTGAATCCGGTATGCACCGAGGTAACGCTTCGTGAGTTCAAGCTGAAATATGCGGAAATTCCGGCGGTAAGTGAGGTAATTTCTTCTGCCTATGAACCGGTTCAGAAGCAAAGCTATCGCTGCCCGTCCTGCGGTTGGACTATGACCTTTTCGGGAATGCAGGCGGCTTGCTGCAACCGCTCCTGTACTAAGAATATGCCGTCCGAAGCGGACTTTGCAGCCAAAGATATTATTCCGGCGGGAGTACATAGACTGCGGCGCGGCGTGATGCATTATATGGCTATTCCCGGCAGGCTGGAGCTGGCGATACGCGATAAGTCGGAAAAGCTGGGCAATTTAACTGAACTATATCCCGAAAAAGACAAGTACGACATCAAAATAACCGGAGCCGGGCGCAGTATTGTAGTTGACGCAAAGACCCACCACAACCCCTATCTGCTGAAAAAGCAGATAGGGAGTGATAATTCGCTTGCAGGCTCGGGCTGTTCAGAAGCATATTATGTAGTACCCGATGAATACGAAAAGTCACGGCATGGCTTTTGTGAGATAGCGCAGGGCAACGGCAAAACAGAATGTATTACTGTAAAGCATTTGTTCCGTATTCTGAAAGGCGGTGTCTGATATGTCTGAGTATAGTACTGTATTGTCTACGCTCACCGCAGTACTGCATGACAAAAGTTCGGCAAAGAAACTGACCGAGGTTGAAATGCTGCTTGTTCTTATGGAAAGATACAGCGCAGACAGTGACCCGTATAAAGCGTATCTGCTTCTTTGTGGATATTCGTTTATCGGTGGGGCAGAGGAGTCGGTACACGCTGGGCTGCTCCAGAAAGTACACCGCCGGCTGCTGAAATACAGCTCAAAAAAGAAATGGCAGGAATCTCTTGAAAACTATAAAGACAAAATGTACGACAGCGTAAGGCTCTATTATATTGAAGAATCGGACGCCGGCTGCCGCATGAAAAGAAATACTGCGTCTACCCCTGCTCTGGACAGAGAAGCAGCATACATCAATGAAATAAAAACCCAGCTCCGCAAGGTAAATACGCGATATGCCGCCAAGGGGACATATACATATAAGGTCAGCAGACAGCAAGGGGCTATGGCGGAAAAAACGGTCAGGTTGGACGTTTCTGCCCCTGCGCAGCATCGCCCTTCGTTCAAAAGTCGGAACGCGAGCCGATATCTGTTACTATTGCAGAGTTGCTTGAGTCGGCAAAGAAAATGCGAAGTATCAATGACGAGGACTATTGCTTTGATGTACTATCGAAGAATGGAATACTTGAAGCGTCAGGCAATACGCTTTCCCAGGCAAAACAACTTGAAATACGCCGCACGACAAACATGGTCGGAATGGTGGGTTCCGGTAAATCCACTCTGATAAAAGCGTTGACATATCATCTCTCAAAGCAAGGAAAGCGGATCGTGTTGGTGGTAGATACCGCTGACGAAGCGCTGCGGTTCAGCCGGTATTTCAGTGAGCTTGGAGTTTCAGCGGCTCCGCTGGTGGGCAGAGCAGACCGCATGACATATCTTTCCCGAGTGACGGAAAAAGGTTCGTTTTCCGGAGCATTATGCTGACCTCGGGATAATTATTCAGCTTTTTTATCATATCATCAAAAAGCGTGTTCTGATCGTTGAGAACTTGCTTTACTGCCGCTTCTACTTCCTGCTCGTCCCATGTTAAAGGTGTTTCGTCAATGAGCTTGCATATTCTTGACACTAAAAACGGGTATCCGGAGGTGTGGTCAAAAATCAGCTGCGCAAGGAAATACACGAACACCTGATTATTTGAAGCAGAGTCAACCTCGTCGATTATCAGCACCACTTTCTTTGATGCTGTACGGCAGATTTCACTCAATTTGTCAAAAAGGCTGCTGAGGGTGACATAAATAGAGTAGATCACCGTTCAAAAGGATTGTCAAGCTGCAGAATTACTGTTGTTTATTTCCAAGAATATATTGCAATTCAGCCTCTGAAATGATATAATAAACGCAGAGCGTTTATTACAGAACAAAATTCCTCGCACATACGTTCGCCGTTGGCGAACGTATGTGCGTATCGGACAATTATACCATAACCTTGCGGTTATGGTATAATAAACACACGCCGTTCTCCAAATCAAAGATTTGTACGGCTGGGTGTTTATTGAACGGCTGAAAAGTCTGCTTCGCAGACAGCGGCATACGCCGCTTCAAATGCTACGCATTTGTTTTAATGGTATAATGAATGAACACGCCGGGCGAACTGACGCACGGCTAACCCTATAAACGGAGGTAAACACTATGTCATTCCCAAATCCAGACGGTCAGCAGGAACTTGATGAAATGTACGCAAAGCTAAAAGAGCACCTTTCCGACGAACGTATCGACCTGCTTCGCCGGTACTTTGAAGCAGCAAATAATTTCTACCAGATAATACCGCTTAAAAGGCTGCTTCGGATAATCAACAGCCAGAACAGCGAGCCGTACACCGAGGACGATTTCCTTGCTTATGCGGAGATAACCCGGCACGAGCGGCACTATTTTGAAATATACGGACTTGATGAGATCTTCGAGCGCCAGCCGGAAAGCACGCCGATAAACCGTCTGCTGATACATGAAAGCCTGCTGGAGTATAACGACTATGTTGAAATGTACTCGGAAAAACATGGCAGGGCATACTATGTCCCGGAAAAGTACGCTTTGCTTACATACGAAGATGAATTCTACTTCGCTCCTAGTCCGCAATATCAGGCAATGCGTGAGTTCTGCACAAAGACTGCAAAAAAATGCGATGATGAAGCAATCGAGGACATACTCTGGGGGATACTTTTTATCGTTAAGAGTGAACATTCCTCTCCGATTGATGCGCTGGAATTTTTAAACAAGTTTTCTGTGCGGTTAGATGTGAACAAAAAGAAGCTGCCAGAATTCATCAAGCTGTACTGCGACCTTCACAACAACACCCGAAATCCGTATCTCAACGGTTTCACCCCGAACGAATGGCTTCAGAAAACCGGGAATATAGCAGACAGTCATTATCTTGACCCAGAGGATTTTTAAGCGGTATTGGCTGAAACCAAAATCAAAAAAGGAGCACAAAATGACAAGCAAGCAGAAAGAAGTATGGCAAGCAATATACCACAATATGATGGAAATAAGCAAATGGCAGCCGTGGAGAGATTTTTCAGAGGAAATACCGTTTGTATATGAAACTAATGGTGGTAAGCAGAAGTATTATTTCACCCTGTTCGGCAGTAATTCACGGACTAAGGGAATATGCTGTTATTCCAACATGAACGAGTATCTTACAGCCAGGACTTACAGAGATATTACCGAATCAAACGAGCCGGATATGCCGCTGCAAAATGCTCTTGTAGGGACTTGGGTAGACAACGGGGAGGTAAGCAAAGCAAACAAAGAGCTTATTAAGGAGCTTGGGCTGAAATTCCGAGGAAAGGGCGGCTGGCTGCAGTTTGAAACCTATGAGCTGCAATACACACCACGCTCGCTGAACGAAAAGGAAGCGGAGCAGCTTGCGGACGCACTGGATCATTTCCGCCAGATGATGGAGCCTTATTATCTGGGAGGGTTACAGATAGATTTCCGGGAAAATGGAATGCTTGTGCGCTCCTACAATAAAAAGAATGAGCTATGGGCTAACACATGGAAAACGTCAGAAACACAGTTAGACAGTGTTGCACCAGCCATAACGCTTCAACCGAACGATAAGCTGGCAGAAATGAAGCGGCTCCCCTTAAAGAAATATGCATTGGAGCTTGATGAAATGCTTCTTCCCATGCCCCAGAAAGTAAAGGGTGAAAAGGGCAGAGGCTATTTCCCGATGGCAATTTTTGCTGTTGATTCTTCCAAAAAGAAGCTTATCGGAATGGTGGAAACTAATCAGGAAGAGGATAGTGACGTAACGCTTTTCGATACGCTTTATGAGTTGATTAAGAAAAATGGCAAACCAAAACAGATAAAGGTATGTAATCCGATACTTGCAGGGAAAATAGATGATTACTGCAAGCAGATAGGCGTAAAGCTGACGTATTCTCCCAACGAATGCGAGGTCATGAAAGAGCTGGTCATGAATATTTTGAACGACCTTGAAGAAGAAATGTCCGGCGATAATTCGCTGGAAAGGGAAGAACCGCCGAAGAAGAAAGCAATAAAGTTTCCGGTGCCGGATAACGGAAAGTCGTTTGTTATTTCCGCGTCGCTGGGTACAGGCTGTTACCGTCATATCAGAATAGGGCAGGGGGAAACTATGGAGCGGCTTCACGAAGCGATACTTGACGCATTCGGATTTGATGACGACCATGCGCACGCATTCTTTCTGGACAACAGGGCGTGGAGTCAAGCTTCCGCATTTTACTCCAGATATATTGACGAAGCTGAGCATTTCACCAATGAATACAAGCTGTCCGAGGTGCTGAGCGTGGGACAGAAATTTCTGTACATTTTCGACTTCGGTGATGAGTGGCGATTCTCCTGCAAAGTGCTTCGGGAGCTGGACGAGCCGACTGAAAAGCCTCAGGTCGTGCGTGTTTCCGGGGAAGCGCCGGAGCAGTACGGAGGCTACTGATGAGCCGAGAATTGATAGACCGTATCGCAGAAATGCTGGAGCAGGTTTCTGACGAAAACGAATTTCTATACAGTATATCCACCGATGAAATAATCTGCCGTGATCCGGAATTCCTTGATGAAAGCACGCTTGAAGACATTGAAGTGAATTGGAAGGATTACATTATGCTCCCCACGCAGTATGATATACACGAATACCGCATTATGCAGGATTTTGCCATGGAATGTCCCTATGAGCAGATGAGGGAGAAAATGCTTGCTTCGCTTAGAGGAAAGGGCGCATTCAGGCGGTTCAAGGATACGGTTTTCTATCTCGGGATACGTGACGATTGGTTTGCTTACAGGGATAAGCGGTTCAGAGAGATAGCAGAGCGTTGGTGTATGGATAATAAGCTGTTATGAGTTGATTTTGTAGGGTAACTGGCTATAAAAAAGAGGTAACCATGTCATGGAGGCATGGTTACCTTAGAATTAGAGCGCTTTGCTTGTCATTTATTACCGTTCGACGTAGTGCGGTAGAGTAGTTGTAGCTTCTCGGGAACTTTCCTTTTGACTGCCGTTCTGCCGCTCTCATAATTCATCAGCGTATGACGGCAGATACCGAGCATCTCCGCAGCCTCCCATATAGTCAGCTCAGCACGCAATTGCAGAATCCTCAATCGCTGACCATCGGATAGATCGCCCGTTTTCGATGCGCACAGCAGGGAATCCTACGTCTTCTTCCTACGGACGACCCTCACAGAACCGCACCAGAATGCGACATTTAGCAAATTAAGAATTGTTTCCGCAGGTGTGTAATAGCTAACCAGATAAAAATGCACTTCCGAAAAATAAAGCGACAGCAATCCGAGGTGTACATAAACGAGCCGCTGGAAACTGACAGCGAGGGTAACACGCTGACGATAGCGGATATCCTGTCGAGCGGCGTGAACATCGAGGAAGAAACGGAGCTGCGGATAAATTCGCAGAAGCTGTACAAATACATCGAAGAAGAACTGGACGAGCGCGAAAAGGAGATAATCTGCAAACGCTACGGGATTCGTGACGGGAGGGGGTATGTCTGTGAAGCGATGACCCAGCGGGAAATTGCAAAGCAACTCAAGATCTCGCGGAGCTACATATCGCGTATAGAGAAAAAGGCTCTGGAGAAGCTCAGAAAGAGGTTTGAGGAGGGGTAACACAGCCTTTTCAGAATTTGTGTCTTGTTGAAATTCATTATCTCATCGCAGAGAAGCTTGTCAAGTACATTTCCGTTGACGTTGCACATCTGACAGTTCTTTAAACGGGAGCGTTCCTTTAATTCGCACATATAGTAGAAAGTCTGTGAACCGTCAGCCTCACGGAGTGCGTTGCTGTTTATCCGGGGGCGCACTATGGAACCGCAGTTGGCGCAGCGTACAAGCCCGGAAAATACTGAAACCTGATTCCTTACCGGGCGATAGAAACTCTTTCCGGCGTTGCCGCTGATTATTCGGGTCTGAAAAATAAACTGTGTAAACGCGAATAATCCCGAAAAACGTACCAATACTAAAAGTGCAGCGAAACA
>CAMELR010000056.1 GCA_945923775.1 uncultured Clostridia bacterium
AAACGTATGGCTTGATTTTGGGGGAAAGTGTTACAATTTTGCTTGACAAGAACAGTATCGTGTTTTTCGATACCCAAACAGTCGCTTCACAACTGCAAAAACGTGTTCGACCTTTGCCCTGACAGATGATTTTTTATGTTCTGCTTTCTTGGCTGCATATTGTCCGCTTTTGGAAAGTTTTTTTTATTGATGACGGTTTTCTGTTTATTTTGTATTTGATTTTTTAACCATTTTTGTTTTTAACAACTGCATTCTCTCGCTTTTGGGCACCAATATATCCGCTGTCGCCATATAATTCTTTCTCTTCTCCGTGCATAAGATCGGGCGTTGCCGTTATATCATGTTCATTTGCACCGGTCACTTTAAGATGATGTACAAGCCCGCTATCCTTATCCACTCCAATATGAGCCTTGTAGCCAAAGTGCCATTGATTTCCTTTCTTTACGGAATGAGCGTCCTTATCGCGCTTTTTATCCTTGTTCTTTGTTGATGAGGGTGCAGCAATAAGAGTGGAATCTACTATCGTTCCACGCTTTAGTATCAAGCCTTTTTCGCTGAGAATTTCTATTACCTGATGAAACAGCTTTTCCTGTAATCCATTCTCAACAAGTATATTCCTGAACCTTCCGATTGTATCTCCGTCAGGAACTTGATTGGGTGAATCTACTCCGCAGAAATCCGAAAACGAACGACTGTCTATCACCTCGTTCATGACTTTCATATCCGAAATGTCATAAAGATTCTGAAGAAGATATATGCGAAGCATCAGTTCGAGATCATAGGGCTTGTTTCCGTGCTCTCCTTTGTAATAGTACGGTCTGATTATCTCTATCCACTCGTCTAATGGGATTATCCGCTCTATCTTTTCTAGAAATTCTTTTTTGCTTGTTTGGGCTTTCGCCAGTTCATCGCTTATCAGCGAGATGGTTAGTTGTTTGTTCATACTTATATTATACCACTTTTCTTTCTTGTTTTCAATGGTTTGTGCGGTGTTGCCTATACACTTTTTTTCAGATTTAATTGTATCATATCCGATACATTTTGTCCTTGACAACATTCGTTGCCTGATATATAATATAACAAATGAGAGGAGTGATGGTCATGGACATCAACAGCATTTCCGAGGCATTGAAGCTGATAGAGGACTTCGACGCATACCCGAACCCCGATAAGGATAAGGAATTTCTCTTTACCGAGGCTCTGGAATACCTTATTCACAAGACCGGCGACCCGGAATATATGTTCCAGCTTGGCGGATTCTATTATAACAAGAAGCGTTTCGATCTTGCACTGAAATACTACGAAGCGGCGGCGGAGAAAGGAAACCTTGACGCAATAAACGGACTTGGTTACATCTGGTATTACGGCAGGACAGGCACTGTCGATTACGAAAAGGCGTTCCGGTATTATTCACAGGCGGCTGAAATGGGAAATCTCAACTCTGCGTTCAAGGTCGCAGATATGTACAAGAACGGATATTTTGTGCAGAAGGACTACAACAAATACAAGTCGATGATTCGCAGCCTTTATACGCAGGTCAAGAACGCAAAATACCTCAACGAGCCGCTTCCGGAGATATTCACCCGGCTTTCCCGGATATGTCGGGAGGAGGGCGATATTCCCACGGCGGTGGAACTTCTCCAAGACGCACGACCGTTCCTCGAACAGCGAATGATGGCAAATCCCTTTTTCGGCACTCTCAACCAGATCAAGTGGCTGGTTGACGATCTGTATTCCATGGTGGATTTCGACAGCGATTATTTCGGACTTTACGACCTTTTCTGGCTGCTGAAAGAACCAAAAAAGGTGCGGTTTCAGTACGAGGAAAAGTACCATCAGGTGGAAGCCGTTACCGCTGAATCCGAGCCGGAGATCTGCTTTGACGGGAAGTGGTTCCGAACCTGTGCAGACTTCCTCGCAAAGGCGGAAATAGACGGCAAACGGCTTACTGCGGTTTACGATGAGCTTTACAATTTTGAGGTGATCTAATGGACATCGTGAGGATATGCGGGGGAGATTACACGCAGTATGAAGCGCTGCTTCTGCGCCGGGACAGCCTGAAAAAGGAAGCGCTGGACTATCTCAGCGAATATATCCGCGTATTCGGGGAGCTTACAATGGCGGTCTATGAGAAGCAGATAGAATGTATCAAGTTAAAAAAAGCAATAGCATTCTGCCAGACCGCGGCAAATTACGGCAGAAAGCCCGACACGGCTCAGCTGGAAGCGTTTCTTCAACAGGAAATGGCTGAGTATTACCAAAAGCTGCGGCAGATGGCTGACGACAATCAGGCATTCAAGAACGCAGAAGCTGTCCCGGAGCATGACATACTGAGAATAAAGAAAATATACCGCGACATCGCAAAGAAACTCCACCCGGACATCAGTCCGCTGACGGAAAAATACCCGGAGCTTCTGGAGCTGTGGTACAGGCTCGTTACCGCCTATAACTGCAATTCTCTGCAAGAAGCCGAGGAAGTGCAGATACTGATAAACAGCTTTCTGGAGCGCAGCGGCGAGGATCATTTTGAGATAACGATACCCAATATAAACCAGAGGATAGCGGCTCTTGAAGCAGAAATAAGGCAGATAATAACCACCACGCCCTACACCTATAAGGATCTTCTGAACGACCAGTCAGCAGTTGAAACTAAAAAAGAAACGCTTCGCGAAGAACTTGAGACCTACCGAGATTACGCTGCGGAATTGCAGGAAATACTCGATCAATTGTGCTAGGAGGACTTATGGCAGACAATCAATTGACGATAAGCAACGGCGAACTTGTCACGCTCACAAACGGCGGTGATATTTCCACGGTAATAAAGCCGCTGGTCAAGGAAATACACCTGTTCGATTCCTATGTTGCAGGAACTTCGCACCTCAAAGACAAGTCAGTCTATGACGAAATTCAGGAGGGGTGTAAGCTCACCATGCGCCGGGAAAACAACAAATTTGACGACAACGCAATAATGCTCATCGCGCCCTCCGGGAAGAAGATAGGCTATGTTCCGGAGGCGGACAACATCATCTTTGCACGGCTTCTGGACGCAGGGAAAATGCTTGTGGCTTACGTCAGGGATTTCAAAAAGGTCAGCGAGAATTTTATGAAGATAAATATCGGGATTTATCTGGTAGATTTCTGAGGTGGAGTATGGCAGAAAATGTACTTAATACTGCTGAAAAGAAAGAGATTGAAGCTGCAATAGAGATCGCCGAAGAACTGTACTGCGACGGAAAAAGCGACGAATGCGACGCAGCGTTTCAGGCACTTCTCGACAAGTATACCCAGCCAAAAGAGCAGATACATATAATAAAGCGTTGGAACGAATGCCTGAAAGCTATCTATAATGACCTGATTGAGAAGCTTCGCTATGGTGAAGCACTGGAGCTTTGCAGTAAAGCACTCCTATTTCTGGGAAAATACCCGGTGGAATTAAACGATGAGCTTTTATCTATGCAGAACGATTATGCAAACTGTCTCAAACACATGGACAAACAAGAACAGGCAATCAAGATATACAAAGAACTTATCATAAAATGCACTGCTAAATATGGTAAAGGTGCGAATAACACACTGATATCTTTTGGTAATCTGGCGGGTTCTTTGAAGGATACCGGAAAGCTTCCCGCCGCTATACAAATGCGCACATGTGCGGTCAATGGGCTGCTACAGCTTCACGGCAAAAAGAACCGCGACTATATGCGTGAACTGTCTAATTTGTCAGATGACTATTCACTCTTAGGCAATATGCAAAAGGCTATCAATTTGGAGTCACAGGTTTATAAGCTAAGAAAAAAGAACCTCGGCAAACACAATATATACACCATAGATTCACCGAATATAATTGCCAGCTTTTACAGAACGATGATGCAGTACTCTAAGGCAATATTCTTTTACAAAAAGGCGAGAAGCCTTACCTTAGTTGATGATTATTACACTCTGACATCTGCCATTATGCTAGCGAAATGCTACGCCTGTATAGATCAGAACGAAAAGGCTCAGCAAACGTTAAACAGCTTATCAAAAAAATCAGCGAATGCGAACTGAAGAACAATTCCCTTCAAGAATTTCGTGAATATGTTTACTCATTGATTGAACTTAACAACAGCAACTATTCCGAAGCAGAAGCCCACGCTGAAGAAGCAGTAAAGTACGATTCATCGCAAGATGAGTCTGCCCATACATCAAAGCGCTTTCTTGCAGAAATACTGTTTCACTCCGGGAGCTACGAAAAAGCCAACAGGATCATAGAGGAGATACATGACGAGTATCTGGAAAAGGAAAACAGTGCGATACTCAGCCTTAACTTTGAATGCCTTTACGCCAATATAAAGTCAGCTGTCGGGGACTTTCAAATCTCGGCTGACGCATTGGATAAAGCGGCGTTGATAAGTCGTCAGTGCCGCTTCCCTGCCGCGGGTTTTCTGATCGCTTCGTCAAAGGCTTTTACGGCTTATTGCAGGCTGGATATGGAGAGCTTTGATAAATACCGCACCGTTGCGCTCGCATATACTCAATTCGGAGTTGATAAAAATGGATTGAGAGTAAGGTGGCTGGAACAACTTTGCTAAGGAAACGCACTTTCGTTGCAGAATTATTAGTCTCCTGCCTTAAAGTTATAAACAGGCTTTATTACACGCATTATCTCTGCGGTAGGAGTAATATTATCAACGATGTCCTTCATGCTCTTGTATGCCATAGGACACTCGTCTATTGTGGAGATTTGGATAGATGTGGAGAATATCCCCTCCATGCTGTTCTGGAACTCGTCCAGCGTAAATCTTTCCTTTGCTGCCCCGCGGCTGAAAAGTCGTCCGGCTCCGTGGGGAGCTGAACAGTTCCAGTCATCATCTCCCTTTCCGACACAGATAAGGCTTCCGTCGCGCATATTAATAGGTATCAACAGCTTCTCGCCCTTTTTCGCTGATACTGCTCCCTTACGGACTATGTTGCTCTCAAGGTCGATATAATTGTGGATTGTTTCAAACTGCGCACAGTCTGAAAGCTCCATTCCGAATGCCATTTCAAGTATATTCTTTGCAATGGTGACGCGGTTCAGCGACGCAAAATCCTGACATATCCGCATATCATTCAGATACATCTCACGGTACTCTCCTGTAAGATAACAAAGTTCCTTTGGTGTGCTGCACTCTGCCGCCTGAAAACTCTTGTGGAGCTGCTTTATCGCAGCCTGTATCTCGCTGCGTCTGCCCTCCGCCTTGTATTGCGCAATTAGAGCATTCTGCTGCTCAAACAGCTTATCCTTTCCGCACATCAGCTCGTATGCAAGGCTCTGATAATACTCCGCGACCTGCTTGCCGAGATTACGGCTGCCGGTATGAATAACAAGATACTTGTTACCGTCATCGTCTTTGTCTATTTCGATGAAATGATTTCCGCCTCCGAGAGTTCCTATGCTGCGCTCAAGGCGCTTGGCGTCCTTCAGACTGCGGTAGCATTTCAGCTCCAAAAGCTCCGGAAATCTTACTATTCTGCCCTCGTGGACGTTCTTTCCCGAGGGGACATATTGACGTATCGCATCATCAAGCTTCTTAAAATCAATGTCGATATTTCCAAGCTCCACCGTGTACATTCCGCAGCCGATGTCAACGCCAACGATATTCGGTATCACCATATCTCCAAGATCAGCCGTGAAGCCTATTACGCAGCCCCTTCCGGCATGGACGTCCGGCATTATTCTTATGCGGCTTCCCTTAACGAACGGCTGGTCGCAGAGCAGTTTTATCTGTTCTGTCGCGCTGTCCTCAATAATATCTGTATAGATTATCGCTGATGAGTACTGTCCGGTTATTGTTTTCATGGAAGTTCTCCTTTCTGCCTTGCGGCGTTTTCTTCCGATGTGTCAAGTATACATCATCAGCGCCAATATGTCACGGAAAAAAACTTGCGAAAACAGAAAAGAGCGCCGCAGCGCCCTTATTTTATGCCCATTTCATACTGCATTCTAAGCCGCCGGCATATCTCGCCAACAAGGCTTTCGGAAGCATACACCCTCATCATCGGTCCAAATGACAGCACCCGTATCAGCAATTCAGTCTCATCATTTTCGGAATAGAATACCCGCAGGCGGTAGCTTTTCCCGCCGAGGTGCGAGGTTTCGCGCTCAAAATGCGAAAAATGCAGCATAGCACGTTCCAAAGCGTTTCGCTCGTCTGTTAGTTCCGCCTCCATGCAGCACATTCTCTGCGGCTGCGGCGGCTTCGGCTCAAAGTACAGACCCGGACAAAGCAATATACTCTCTATTCCTGCAACCCTGAGCATATCAACATTACGGCAGCCGGTCACACGCAGGCGGAATTTATCGTCCTTCTCAGAGTATTCCAATAGATGAAGGCGGCACTTGATACGGCGGGTATTCCCCTTTGCGCTATGATATACAATCTCCGCAACGCTGCCGGACTTTATCCCGTCAAGAGCTGTCCGGAAAACTTCGATATAATGCGGGTCGTCAAATGGATCACCGTCAGTGTATTTATCAAAATACACGATATCATCAGGCACGAACAGAGGCTGCACACCGTCAAGAAAGCTACAGTCAAAGGCAAACAGCTTCATACGCGGGTCAAGAGATATTGCTTTAAGCCATCGCTTCTGTAATGCTGTAAGCGGCTGTGACGGCGCTTTTGTGAGCTGGGTGGACATATCCGGATAGAGGAGCTGCCACTTTTCCTCGGTAAGTGCGGGAATTATTTTCAGAAAACTCTCGGAGAACGCTTTTTCATCGCATATCTGCTTCAACATATCAGACGTAAGACTTCCGTCAACCGCCCGTGCGAGTATCTCTGATACTGCGCTGAAATATGCGCTGTAAACCTCATGGAACAGCATTTTCATCACCTCCGATACCATATAACTTGTACATCTTTTCCATATCGCTTCGCAGCAGATTTTCGGCGGTGCGGTCCTTAAAATCAAGCTGAATCAGCCGCCCGGTGAATGTCCGTATCCATGAGCGTATCTCTGCGCTGTCAACAAGCTCTGCTGAGAACCGCGCAGTATGTTTGTCGATACGCTCGACAGTTCCGCAGCGCTTTTCCCGCAATAATCTGCGGTAGATGTGCTCCTCATTATCGCCGATGTGTATAAGGAATTCAACGTGCTGCGGATGCGCCCATTTGTCGCAGACTACTCCCCACATATTCTTCTGCATTCCGGTCAGCGTTTCTCGCAGCTCGTCAAAACGCAGAGATACCTCTCCAATGCGCACATCAGTTATCATGTCAACGCGGTAGGAGCATATCTCATGAACTACCGGACTGTACGCCATCAGCCATTGCCTTCCGCTCTGGACGCTCGTAAAAATTTTCAGCGGAACGACCTCACAGCTTGAAGTTCTGTTTTTCTTTACGGAGTGTACAGTAATAGTTACCGAGCGCTTTTCAGAGATCGCACAGAGCAGTCCGCACAGTATCTCGCTGTCAAGCGCATGAGATATGTAGTGATGCTTAAATTCAAAAAAACTATGCTTTCTTTCATCGATAATAAAGCTACCAAGCACACCGCAGGGTGATATCTCGGAGAACAGATCCAGCACATCAGAAAAATCAGATATATCGGGAGTTTCACTTCGGAAATACCGAACTACCCTGACCTGTTTTTCGGAACGTATTAACCCGAGATATTCGTATTCCGCAAGCTTTTTTCGAACTCCGGAATCATCGAAGATCATTGGCTCCGAAAATCCCGCGGTGTAGGAATTCAGCCGCTCAAGTATCTCAGCCAACGTCAGCGGAGCTGTTTCGTCCAACATATCCATCAACAGAAAATGCAGCGTAATATCCCTGTCGGTGAAGCTAGACGTCCGAAGCAGGCGGTAGAGTGGATCTCTGCCGCCGTTCCTGCTGTCTATCGAGAGGAAAACGTTCTTTCCGCGTGAATCTCTCGAACTTAATGTGTATTCACCGAGTATGCACTCCAGACGGCGGCGCTCGTTGTCATATGTCCTACCGCTTTTTTTGTCGAATTCCTCACGGATACGAAAACCGTATACATAGAATTCCCGCACATAGCTGCGTATTTTTTCAAAGTTTTTCACAAGCTCACTGAACGGCATGACAGCGCCCCCTTTTCAATAATTATAGCGCTTTAGCATTTTGCTGTCAATACACTATTTATGAAAATTAAACAACAGGTGTTGTGCTGCAACAGATATTGAACTCAGTCAAAAAGTCGAAGCAAAGCTGTCCGAGAAAAAACCATCAGCATTTGTTACTTTGGTGAAAAGAGTATTCCAAGCTATTTGCAACTACTTTCAGAGAAACAAGATTAACTTATAGATATTTTTACAGTCAACTATCTTCAATGAGTATCTTATCCCTCCTCAAACCGCTTTCTGAGCTTCTCCAGTGCCTTTTTCTCAATGCGTGAAATGTAGCTTCGTGAAATTCCAAGCTGCTTCGCTATCTCACGTTGGGTGAGCGCTTTTCCGGCGTATCCCCTGCCGTCCCGTATTCCGTACCGCTTGCAGATTATTTCCCGCTCCCGTTCGTCAAGCTCCTCGGCGATGTACTTGTACAGCTTCTGGGAGTTTATGCGAAGCTCCGTTTCCTCCTCAATGTTCACGCCGCTTGAAAGTATATCCGCTATCGTCAGCGTATTCCCCTCGCTGTCTGTTTCTAGCGGTTCGTTTATGTACACCTCGGTGAGCTGGCGCTTTATTTTGCGGAAGTGCATTTTTATTTGGTTATCTATGCACCTCGAAGCATAGGTTGAAAACCGCCGCCCCTTTGTATAATCAAAGGTTTCAGCCGCCCGTATGAGACCGATAGTCCCTATAGAAATAAGGTCGTCTGCGTCCTGCTGGCAGCCACGGACTGCCTCCGGGTAATTCTTGTTCACTATATATGCCACAAGCCGCAGATTGTGCTCGATGAGTTTTCCGCGCGCGTCCATATCTCCCTGAGCTATCAGAGCTATGCATTCCTCCTCTTCCTTCGGCGAGAGCTGCTTCGGAAATGAACTCCTGGAATCAAGATGAAGCCCGATAAACAACAGATTCTGCAATGCAAATTCAAGTAGTGTCAGCATGGTGATTACCTCCGCGTTTTATTCTCGTAAATTCTATTTCACCCTGCTTGTATTATATTCCGGCGCTTGAAATCCTGTTAATTTTATGGTATCATATTACCATAGAAGAAAGGAGCCAGCATGGAAAATCTGATCACCTACAGCAAAACGTATCCCATTCCCGATGAAAAATTCGACCGTTTATTTGAAATACTTGAATACTCGTTCCCGACCTGTGAGCGGGGTAATTACGCCCTGCACCGCTCGGAATTCACCCGCGACGAATTCCGCTGCATGTGCTATGAACCCGAAGGCGTCCCCGCCGCGTTCATAAATTACTATCATCTCCGCGACATTAACGCGCTGTTCGTTGAGCATTTTGCCTCCGCCGAGGAACTCCGCGGGAAAGGCGTAGGCTCTGCGGTCATGAATTCCCTGCTGGAACGATCCGGCGATTCACTGGTCGTGCTTGAAGTGGAGCCTCCCGAGGACGAACTTTCCCGCCGCCGCGTCCAGCTTTACCGCCGACTTGGTTTCACGCTGAACGAAGGCGCTTATTTTCAGCCCGCATTTTACGGCAATCCCGAGCCGCTCTCGCTTATGCTGATGTCCACACGGCCGCTTAGCACATCGGAATTCGCCAGCACCGCCGCATCTATCCACCGAAATGTTTACAAAGTCTGAACATTTACTTTTTATTTGACTATTCATTTTAATGATTCGCTAATAATTCGCACATAATGTTAATTTATTGATTTATATAAAGTCAATTAAAGTCAAAGCGTGCAAAATCGGTCGATTTTTTATGCAACATTAACAAATCGTCTGCCCGCGCATAGTTAAACTGTTGCAAAAAAACTCGTGTCGTGTTATAATGTATATAATTAGTACAGATAAAATCAAGAGGAATTCCTGATATGACTAAACTTATACATTTAGATATAGCCGCGCTGCTTATCCTTGTGATAATCCTGATCTCGCAGTTTACACGGCGCATGTCCAAAGGCACAACTAATCATTTCTTTATTGCGCTCGTCATTATGACGCTCCTCAGCGGCGCAGCCGATATATGGGCGGTCGTGCTGGACAACGCCGGGTCGCTGAACCTTGGACTACGGACTGCGGCTCATACGCTCTATTTACTGGCATACAACACCATTTCCCCGCTGTTTCTCATGTATGTCATCAGCCTTACAAACACATGGGAAAAGGTCACGTCAAACAAGGCCGCCGCATGCGCTCTGGCGCTTCCTTACCTTGGGGTTATCGGACTGCTTGTGGCAAATCTGTACACGCACTCCATCTTTACATTTGTTGACGGCGTGTACACAACGATGCCGCTTTCTTTTCTGCCGTATACGATGGCGGGTATCAATATTCTGATAAGCATAGCGTATATTATAATTTACCGTAGGCTCTTTACTGTCAGAAAATTAGTTGCTCTGATAATGATGCTTCCCGTGATGGGCTGCATTATCATTTCAAGGATAATTTCCCCTGACACCATGGTGATGGTATTCGGAAACACCGTCGGCGTAGTAATAATGGCGGTAATGATCCAGCGTCCGGAAAACCTCATCGACTCTTTCACCGGGCTATGCAAGCACAGCGCCTACGCCGACGACATGAAGAAAAACTTCGCGATACGCAATCATGTTTCCATCATCATGGTGAACATTGCGAACTACGACTCACTGCAAAAAATACTCGGCTACGACAAAACCCAGAAGCTCCTTATGCTGACCGGAAAGAAGATCCTCGAGCAGAATCGCACTGCAAAGACCCACGGCGTTGCGTACTACCTCGACCGCGGACGTTTCCGGCTGGTTATCAACACCTATAACCGCATCAATTCAGAATACGCCGCCAACCTTATCAACGACGCGCTCCACCAGACGGTGAAAATCGACAAGTTCGACCTGAACCTTATCCCATACGTCTGCCTTGCAAAATGCCCCGAGGACATCGACAACTTCCAGTCGCTGATATCATTCGGCACAGATTTCCACGAGAAGCTCCCCTACAACGGAGAGGTTATCCACGCAGACGGAAGCACCGTCAAGCGCATGGTGTCACTCCTCACCGGAATGGACAGCATTATCGAACGCGCCCTTGCAAATCACGGGTTCCACGTTTACTACCAGCCGATATACTCAATCGAAAAGAAGCGCTTTGTATCCGCGGAGGCTCTGCTGAGACTCATTGATGAGAAAGAGGGCTTTATTTCCCCTGAGATATTTATTCCCGCTGCGGAAAAAAGCGGCGCGATACATAAAATCGGCGATTACGTGATGAACGAGGTTTTCCGGTTCATAGCAAGCTCGGAATACAAGAAGCTGGGGCTGGAATACATTGAAATCAACCTGTCCGTATCCCAGTGCATGCACCACGGCCTTGCCGACTCGATACTTGAATCCATGAGCAGGTACGGCGTTTCATCTAATCAGGTAAACCTCGAGATAACCGAGACCGCCGCAAGCTACGATCAGAGCGTTATGTCCGAGAACCTAGAACAGCTCAGCGCCGCAGGGCTGACGTTCTCCCTAGACGACTACGGCACCGGATATTCAAACATGTACCGCATTGCGGCGCTCCCGCTGAAAATCGTCAAGCTTGACAAGACTTTCGTAAATAATCAGAACAGCAAAATGTGGACTATACTTCAGAATACAGTCCGCATGATAAAGGACCTGAACATGGAGATCGTAGTGGAAGGTATCGAGACCGAAGAAATGGTAAAGAAATTCTCGGACCTGAAATGCGATTTCATACAAGGTTACTTCTTCTCGAAGCCTATTCCGCAGCGGGAATTCGTGGAATTCATCGACCGATGGAACAACCGCAAAAAGGTCAATGCATAAATCAAAGTGCAGTCTTACAAGGCTGCACTTTTCCGTTTATTTCCGTGGAAATTACGGGGATATATGCACAAAATAAAGTGGGTGATATGATGAAACACTTTTTTGAAGGAATGATCTGTGGGTTACTGAACGGCTTTTTCGGCAGCGGAGGCGGAGTCGCCGCAGTGCCCATAATCGAACACGAGCAGCGTCTGATCCAGCCGGAGCTTTCCCCTGCCAACGCCATGAAGCACGCGCACGCTGATTCCGTTGCGCTGATATTCGTGCTGAGCCTTACCGCCGCCGTCTCCTATCTGTTCAGCGGCGGCATCGACCTTCCCACCGCGTGGAGCTACATTCCCTGGGGCGCCGGAGGAGCGCTGGCGGGCGCGTTCTTCCTGAGGAAAATACGCGCAGTGTGGCTCCAGCGGTTGTTCGGAGCGCTCATCTGCGCGGCGGCGCTGAGGTCGCTTTTCTCATGATACAGGCTGTAGTCGGGGTACTTTCGGGCGTCATAGCTTCAATGGGGCTGGGCGGAGGTTTCGTGCTTCTGATCTGGCTCACCCTCCACGACGGAATGCCCCAGCGAGAGGCTCAGGGCGTTAACCTGCTGTTCTTCCTGCCTATTGCGCTGATATCCGTTATCATGCATATCCGCGCCGGATTTATCGACAAAAAGCTGGTGCTCAGTATGATCCCCGGCGGGGTGATAGGCGCCGTTCTTGGGACAGTGGCTTCCAGTTTCATCGGAAACGATCTGTTAAGGAAAATCTACGCGGTGTTTCTGCTGATATTCGGTCTGCGGGAGCTTTTCAGAAAAGCGCCGAGATCGCACGAGCACGATAACACAAGCTCCTGAACCTTAATTAATGCAAAAACTGCCGGAATGTTTCCGGCAGTTCGTTATTTATATCAGTTCTTTGGCGGAGCTGGTGGAGCAGGAAGTACCTCCGAAAGCGGAGAAAGCGCGCGTCCGGATTTCACAAGCCCCATTACAGACATAAACTGCCTTGTAAGCATGTCCGAAACAACTTCTTCCTCGTATCTGCACACCTTTGACGCGATCAGCACGCCAATTCCAAACGTGTAGATCCACAGGCTTCTGAACAGGAACTTAGCTTCCTCCTGGCTCAGCGCGTAATCGCGCATTATGCATTCAATGCAGTATCCTGCGGTATCGCCAAGCTCGCTGAACAGATCGTCGAAATCTCCGGTCTGCGTTCTTTCGCTCATATACAGAACCTGAAACAGCTTCGGCTCGTTCGTAGCAAACGAGATCATCTGCATTCCAACGCTCTTGAACGCCGGCACTCCCGGTTCGTTCCTGGAATAGCTCTCAAAGCGCTTCATTGCGGCCTTTTTGACCTCTCCAATAAGCTCGCTCATGTTCTTGAATGCAGTGAACACAGGGCGGGTAGAAGTCCCGAGCGCTGCGCCAAGATCCCTGGCATTGAGAGCGGACATTCCCTTTTCTGCGACTATATTCAGCGCAGTCTCTATTATTTCTTCGCGGGTATACTTTGCTTTAGGCGGCATGTTCTTCCTCTTTCAATATATAACATATGTAACGCTTGTTACAGTATAACACAAAAGAATCAAATTGTCAATAGAAATATTCCTATTCTTAGGGCAACACCGCACAATTAACGCCCCATTGCCACAAAAAGAGTGACATGCTG
>CAMELR010000057.1 GCA_945923775.1 uncultured Clostridia bacterium
CAAAGAAATATTTCACAGCATATTTTAGAAAGTCGAGAATGCTGGTATCCTCAAAACGGATAGCCAGAAACGCATACGCCAACGTTATAACCAGCGGTACGGTGAAACCAATCTGCGCCATTGCGAACACAGAAATAAGCGCACCGATTCCTATGACTGCAAGGTCTTTCAGACGCCACAGGAACAAGGTCGGCGCGGCTCTGAGGTTTTCTGGGTAAATGTACATTCTGATCACCTCACTTCGCTACCGTGCGTATCATCTGTGTCAGATGTACCGCCGACTGAGCCGTATTTATTACACCGTTAATATTCGGTCGCGCTGCGGTTTCCAGCCCGAACATTCCTGCAATTCTAGGGATTTCACCTGCCGCAAGCATTACGCCAAGACCCATGAGCCACTGATCCTTGAACAAAATCAGCCCGCAGACCATCATGACGGATTGCAGGAATGTAGTCATGCACAGCGCTATGACCTGCTTTATCCACATGATAAAGCCATCCGTGAAACCTCTGGGAACACTGAACATATACAGCGATCCTACCGCCACCTGTATCAGCAGAATACCGCCGCGTTTCAGCCCAGACAGGAACACTTTCACCACCGCATAGCCGAACATGAAGATGATGATTATGGCGAGAATAGGACCGAACAGCGCGTTCTCAATTACCTCAAGGCACTCCAGCGCAAGGTTGCCGTTTCCCTCCGGGACTACCGTCCACGACATGAGCCACGACATATTTCGCTGCATATTCACCGCAAGGGAATAAAGCTGCACCGGTACAACGCTGAACAGATTCACAGCGAAAAAGCCCTTGATTATGTTCAGCGAGAGGGTTTTCGGGTCGCCGCGTCCGCTCTGGGATTCAATGGCGAACTCGAACAGCGCGACCACGATTCCCACCACGAACAAGACCCAGCCGAGGTTGCTGAAAAGCGCGACGATCTGCTGAACCCACGGCTGTCCGAACAGGTCTGAACCAAGGGTGTTTATAGCGGTGAACAGCTCGCTGAATACCCCCACGACCATCTGGTAGAGCCAGTCCGTGATGTATTCCATGAGGTTCATCGCTATGTCCTCTATGCTTATATTGAATATTTTGCGTCACCTCCCTGATTTGATTTTAGCTTGATACACTTGATAATGGGGATGTTATCTCTTGGTTTGTGAAACATTTTTTCTCCTTTCGGGCATACAAAAAGCAGCCAACTTGTGTTGACTGCTCGTGCGAATATTATGTATTACAAGATGTTGTCAATTATGCTTCAAGTACTATGTCATGAATTGCTGACCTAACTTATCACACCTTTTACTTCAGAGTATTTTAAATGCTTTGCCCTCAATCGTGATTTTATGGTGGCTTGAAGCATTCAACTCATTAACAATATCTTTAAGTTCTTGGCTGTTTAAAGTAATAGCAGTAATAATTTGAAAAGGCTTGTCTATTTCTACTACGGACTCAATAAAGCTTTTCATATCTTCTGGTACGATGCTTTGCTGTGCGGGCTCATCAAAGATTATAACACCAGGATGGTTACCATTTTTCTCAATTGAAACCTGTAACATAGCCATCGTGAATGCCCAAATTACACGAATACTATCGCTTGCTGATGAGTCGAATTTCATATCGAAGCCGTCAATGGTGGGAAGAAGAGATGAATCAAAGGAAATGTCAATTCCGTCAAAACTCGACAAACTGCTATAATGATACCGCTTAAGATTGTCGATGAACTTCTGTTTTAAGAGAGCAATTTTCTCATTATCCGACTCTGAAATGTCTTTTTTAGGAAGTTTGCTCTTTTGGTCAAGATATGTATTCCATTCTGTAGATAGTCCTCTAAGTTGTTCAGTTAAGGTAGTAATAGTTGTTTTTAAATTTGACAGCCGTTCGATACGGCTAGTAATTTCAATTCTCTTGAGCATAATTGCTTCTGATGCTTCCGTATCTGTAGTTGTAAACAAATCCGAGCGAAGAGTTTGCGCCAATCTTCGCAGTGTTTGTAGACGGGCTTCAAGATCCTTTTTTTCTCTAGTTAGCCTGTCACGGGATTCTTTGTGACTTCCCAAAGAAAATTCCAGCATCTTTTTTTGTTCCTCAAGATGCCGTATGTTATCCTCAATGCTCATAAAACCACTTGCAGCTTTTGTATCAAGCAGATTATCTTGAATGTGTTGTTTGCAAACAGGACATACATCTGCTGAAATCAATTCTCCCGCTGCTTCAGAGCCAAATTTTTGAAGTCGTGCAGCGTCTTTATTATTGCGTATATCTGAGTTTACAATTTCTAAATCCGCCTTCAACCGTCTGATTGCTTCGTCGTGACTTGCCACGCTTCTCCGTATGTCTTTCAGATGACCTTCAAGGTAGAGTATTTGAGTTTGTGTTTCGGACAGTTCATTGTTAAGTGCTTCAAAATTATCACACACACGCGGCTTTAACACTCGTAGTCCATCGTACTCATCAGTAAGCGTCTGTATCTTGTCTTCGATAGACAATGAATCAGAAGTAGAAACAAATATTCTCGAATAATCAATGTCTGATAGCACTCTCGGATGCATTGGAAGATTCGATATTTCACAAGATTCAAAATAAGCCGAACGTTGCATATCAGAAATCAACTGCTCCCATTTCTGTTCGAGCTGCGCTTTTACGGTGTTAAGTCGATCTCGCTCCTTTTCATTTTTCAATGTATCTAGACCTAAAATATATTCCACAATCCGTTTTTTTGACTCTCGAATTCCAAATATGGGCATTCCTGAAAGGATGTCTGACCAACCGTGTTTTTGCTCAATAAACATAGCAGCAAAGACCACCTGAAGATATAGTTTTCGCTCATTGCCATCCGATGTACGAACTAATGGAAGTTCCATATGAAGGAACTCTTCAAGAAAGGAATGAAACCCCTTTTCGCTTGTTGCGGAATTTTGAATGTTAACATAATAATCATCAGATAATGTCTTTGGATCGCTTACTGAATCATAATCACCAAAATATACAGTAACAAGACGATTGTCTTTACTCTCAGATTTTATATTTCTATATATAGTTATAGTTTCGCTACCGTTACTGATTTCAAGATAAGCTCCCGACTCAGTCACAGTCCAAGGCTTTCCATTATCCTCAATAGATGATTTAAAGGTTGATGTAAGAACTTTATTACCAACACCACCTGCACCACCTAGGATTTGCTCGAAACCAAGGCAATAATAAATAGCAGCGAGAATGGAACTTTTACCGCAAGTATTCTCACAACTAGCAATAAAGTTTAATCCACGCTGAAAGGTTTCGTCAATTCCATATACTCCATTAACTGTATTAATTTCCACTCTCAATCGGTTAATTATCAGCATTTTTCATCCTCCACATATCTACTATTTCGTTGACTTTGGCTTCTGTTAACTTTTTGGCGAGCGTATTTAAATTGCTGATTTCTATCACCATAAGGTCACCAGCAAGCTTTATCTGCTGTGCTAGCAGCCGACCACGTTCGGTCAATTTATATTTTGCGGTCGGTTGTTGTTCGATTAACCCATAAGCAATTGCAAATGTGAGCGCTCTGTTAACGGAAGGGTCAAAACGAACTATAGGTGCAGTTCCCGTTCCCTCTGTAAATTCAAGGAGTAACCTCATATTATCCTTAGAGATTAGGGCGAATGAAATCATGTGAAGCTTAATCAACGAGCAAACATCTCCACGACCACATATTTGCATAATTAGGCAAAGTTGGGTAACTTTATAACTGATACGATAGTTATAAGGAACAGCATCAGGCTTTGCATCAAAAACAATGTCGGTATATTCAAGAGGGAATTCTCTCATAATTATTCACTCCTAAACTCCATTGAACAGTCAGCCAGCCAGCTTGCTACCAAATCCTGCTTTAATTCTCCAATTGATGCCTCGGTAAGTCTTGAAAAGTCTCGTTCAAGTTTGGAATGAAACTCGTCAAGGATATCATTAAACAGTTTATAATTCATTTTCTTATCTGTGTTCATGAGCGTTTTTATTGTAACGTCACGTTTATAGCTTTGTTCAAGCTGAAAAATATCATCATAGACTTCAGGAAATTTCACACGCAAATTGCCCATGATTTCTAAGCCACTTATATAGCAATCAACATAAAGCCCTACAATCCGATTCAATTTCTCACTATCATCGACAAGCATTATCGCCTTAATCTTTCGGCGTATGTTCGCAACTTTTTCAGAATCGCATTTCGACCAATCGGGTGCATCGGAATGTTGGACAGCAAAATTAATTTTCATATCCGTCAAGTTTGTACGGATAATCTGGCTGATTTCTGGCTTGAAGTCTTCCGCTATTTTAATGACGATTTTAAAATCGTCTGCAATATGTGCATAAGCATCAGGCTCGTCCTTCTTAGCTTTTAAGATTTCTTGCCGTTTTGTCTCCGCATGTGCAAGAATTCGCGAATCCTTATACTCTGGAATATTGAAATGCCATTCAACAACAGGAGGAACCCCAAGTTCACTAAGCCTATTAGAGTTATTTTTCAGTTTTTCAATATCGGTTGTAAGTTTGTTTCTTTGATGCTCATAGAGATCTTGGTCGGAATAAAGTCGCTCGGGGCAGTAACACTGGTGAACAATTCCCTTATTTGTAAACCCTTCTATTCCGGCATCTCCTCTATGAGTAGCGGGAATTGCGGTGTAATTGTCGGTTTGATAGCGAAGACGATAGCACTGGACACATAGTTCTTCCCATGAGTTTCCATCCATGTATCCTTCAATAAAGTTGAGAATGCTACTCACAATAATTCCCCCTTAAATAACCTTAATGATATTGAATTTGTATAGTCCGGTTCATAAGATAAAGCACAGATATCTACATAAAACTCCTTTGTTTCTTCTGAATAGCGTACTGAAACAAATTTAAACAAAGAGTACACTTTTATTACTACTACCTCTCTATGCATCAAATACAGCTTATCACCTTTATTTGGAAGTTTCTGAGAATTCATATCAAAAACCTCCTTTTCTATTTGTTTATAATTATCACAATGAACAGAAACTCACCATTAGACTTCTGCGCAATCATAGCTGTCAAGATTTATTTCCATAATCTAACCTATAGTTCCTAATATATTAAGCAAGTAACCACCCGATTTCCTATATTATATCACATAAATCATTATTGTGCAACCGAAAAAAATCATTTTCTTCCATATTTCACATAACAGCACAAATGCAACCTCCGGGATACTTTACAAAAAAGTGCCAACTTTTATAACGATTCAGGACTGCACTATCATAAAAATCAAAGACATAAATCCAAGCGTTTCATCTTCCCAAAAAGGACTTCAATAATGCATTTTTTCTGGCGAAATATCATTTTAAAAATATCGGTTATCCTTGCAAACAGACAAGCAGATTATTAATCCGCCCTGTATCAGCAGAAACAGGGCGGATTTATTAATACAGCGTATTCAAGTCGATTATCGGAAACACCACATCGTCCGGTGCTGCCAATTTATTTTTCGTTGGCAAGCACCTCCGCCATGAGGCGCGAACCCAGCTTAAACCCCTCAACAAACATATCCCGCACTTGTATGCTTCCCAGCTCCACCGCGCTTTTGGCATACTCCTCAAGGAGCGCCCTGCTTTCTTCTGGAATGACTGCCTCCAGCTTCAGATAAAGCTCGTACTGCCGCGCGTTTTCCTTTCCATATTCAGAGCTGCGGGGATATCTTTTGTCAGACGGCTGAATGTTTCCGAGATATAGATCCGTAATTGTGCTGTTCAAATTACATTTTCCTTTCGCAATAGTATTTGTCCAGTCAAGATTATATCAGAAACACAGCCGGATTTCTATCACCATAACCAACAAAAATGCAGGCTACTGTGACGTCTGAGATTACGCCGTTCCCATAACAGCCCCGCCCCCTATAATCTGCCAGATATACAGCGGTGCGGTCATCGTGAACACCAGACACGCAAACAATATCGCCGGAGCCGTCCACTCAAAATGTCCGGATTTGCGGTAATCGAAATATGCAAGCCCCAGCTTGGCGAAGAAGAACACCGCCAGCACAAGGTCGATAATCGGGAACACCACATTGTTCACTACCTGCTTTATCTGCGTTTCGGCGGCGTTCCATGTGCCTTCAATTGCTCCGGCAACATTCCCGGCTTCGGCGAACGCTGCAACGGAAAACGCGCTCACCATAACCACGGCAAGTAGCGAGATTATCAGGATTTTCATTGTTTTCTTCATTGTAAAACCTCCATTCAGTAAGTCGGCGCAATGTGCCAGTCATCGTAAACATTGCCCTTTATGGTGAGGCTGTCGGTCTTACTCACGGACAGCATTCCGGCGGGAGTCCAGCAGTCCATTACCCATGTGTAGACCTTGTAACTGCCGTCCGGATACCACACCGGTGTGAAATGCGTTCGGTTGTTGTAGGTGCTGTACTTGTTCTCCCGGAATTCCATTTTGCTGCGGGAGGTTACTTCAAGCAGCCGCCAGTAGCTCTTGTACTTGAATTCTGGGAAGTAGGTCACAGCGTTCTGCACGTCTGTGTGCTCACCATTTCCGCTGACAGTCGTGCGAACTACCTCGTTAATACCGTACCCGGATTTCATGGTTGAAGAGGTAGCAGTCGGATTTTTCTCGTCCGGAGTAATCTCCATAGTCGCCGTCATTGACGCGTGGTAGGACTTGCTGCGGAATTTCCACTCGCCCTCGTCAACCCATTTTCCACGGTCAACCCAGCGCCGTCCCGTCCAAACCCAACGGGAATTCCACACCCATTTGGACTTCCAATAGGATTCCCACACGCTCCACGAAAGCGAGGTTTTCTGCGGCTTCATGGGAACAGTTGTCGGAATACTGAAGCTGTCGTTGCGGTCGTATGCGGTAGGGTCAGGCGGAGGATTTTTGCTAAGATCCACAATGTTTGCAGAAATACTTGTTTTGCTTGCGGACGCTCCGCCCGTAACCACCACCCGGATATTCACCGTCTGCTCAGTGGCAGGAGTGTGCCATTTGCACCAAACGAGCTGCGAGCCTCCCTCCGGAAAGACAACGTTCCGCACGGTGTAAACACGGTTTTTGATGTAGAATTTCACAGTTACCGGATTGTCTGGAGTATGCTCTCCGCCGGACACGGTAACGCTGGTGTAAACGTCCGTGTCAACACGGTAGTCGTAATCACCGGCGGCAATTTCGGTATCCGGAACTTTCTCCCTAAACGACACAATTCCAACGCCGAGATTCTTGATTATATCGCTGTCCGTGACCTTTATGTCAGTCGCGCCTGTCCATGCGGAATAGCCGAGGTCATCCTCCTCAAGAAACAGCGCAAACGGCAGGTTCTTATGCGACAGAGGTCCAAATTTGTTTATGAGATCGCCGCCAGTGAGCTGGTTGTACAGCGCAGCTTCGGTGGCTGTCATCGCAGTTTTAACGCCGTTGTAGGTGATGTACATTATCGGCTCTATCATCAGTTTATAGTCGCCGTTCGTAAGGGTTTCCAGCTTGAAGCCGGTATCACCCGCAATGCTTTTCACCACCTGTTCGTCCGTGAAATAGCTGCGTATCTCCTGAATATCCGCCGAAACAGAGCTGCCGTCGCTTATTATGGTCGGGAGCGCCTGCGCGGGCTTTTTGTAAACATAACTTGACGTGCTCACTTTCAGCGTACTGCCGTTGAGATAATCCGCCTTGGACACCTTGCCGAAATGAAACGCGATCCCGCTCTGATTCGTATTGGTGTAGTCTATCGACGGGGATTTCGCCAGACCGGTCTGAGCGTCAACAATGGTCACGCGAACACCGTCGTTGCCGGGATTCCAGAAGTTGTCTTTGCTGCCGTCCTGAAGATTTCCGCCGCCGTTGTCAATGTTGGGGTCACCCTCGGCGAAAACAGAAACACCCTGCAAGCAGAACACCACCAGCAGGAGCGCAGTAATTATTCGTTTTATTATTTTCATGAACCCTCCAAAAGCTTGCGGCGGCTTGTTTTAGCCGCCGTTTGTGTTATCCGAAGTAGCCTATCTTGTTGCCATTCTCGTACATATCGTCGGCGTACTCGCACACGCCGCCTCCGCCCTCGTCAGCCACCCAGCCGAAGCCGTTGATGTAAATCATTCCGTTCTGTTTGTCGCCGTGCTGGGGTGTATCGTTCGGCGCGGTTGTCGCCGCTGGAGCAGTCTGTGCAGGCTCGTATTCCGGCGGCTGCTCGGGATTTTTGAGAGCCGCCTCGTCGGTTATTACCGGAGCGGGAGGTTCGGGTTCGGGAAGTTCCGGTTCGGAGAAGCTCTGGTCTATTTCCTGAACATTTTCGGGGATTTCAACCGTTTCCGCATCGAATGTTTCCTCGGCAGGAGTTACGGTTTCCTCGATCACTACCGGCTCGGTTTCGGGCTTCGCCGTTGTGGATATCGCCACCGTTACCGCTGGAGTATTCTGCTGGGGGAGGCTTGCCGTTTCTATAGGCTGTTCGTCCTTTGCGAACTGCGCGGAGATTACGCACACCAGCGCCGCACACACCGCCACAGAACCGCTTATTATCAGCATTTTCTTAGTTTTCTCTTTCATAATATCACCTGTCCTTTCGAGGCTGTTTTGTTGTTAATTGTACAATACCACAAGTCTTTTCAAAAGTCCAGCGGAAAAAAGGGAATTCTGCCAAACCACTAAAATTTCGGGGTATATTTGGATTTAACCAACAAATCTATTTTCATCGGCGGGAGAATATCTCCGCAGAACGAAAGCGGTACCTCCAGCGTTATTTTTGAGGTCGCTGAGAACTGCGAAACCGCGCTGCCAGACGGCGCAAGCGGAGCGTTGTCCACCTCCACTGAAAGCCCGTAAACAGCAAATTCCACGCCGTCCGAATTCAGCTTGACGTGCTTTGAACCCTGCTTCTGCAAGCCGAGAAGATTGTCCAGTCTGCCGTAAATATTCCCCTTTGAAACCGCCGCTTTCCACGAATTGCCGGACAGTCTGTACCCTCCGGAATAACCCTCGCGAATCCCGTCGTAGACATTCCCGTAATTCGCCACCGAGGTGGAAATAACGGCGGACTGCACCGCGTCCTTTACCCCCGCCGAAATAGTCATGAGCCGCAGGAACTGCCACGCGACCACGAAAAACATCAGTGCGGAAATAGCAATAACGACCGTCCACGGAGCAGAAAATCCTTTCTTTGAGCGGAGTATTTTCGTTGCTTTCATTTCCAGTACACCTCGCTCTTTCCACTTGCCTTTGAGGTGAGAGTCACCGGGAAGCTCCCGAAGCCGCCAAAGCCGATGTCCAGCGTAACCGTGAGTGTTACGGTGAACTCCTGATTGAGCGGAATCTTGCCGCTTCTCGACCACTCTATTTTCGGCGAAAGCCCGGTTTTCTCGGAAAGCGCCCTTGCTCTTGATGTAGTTTCTGCGCCTATTCTGCCGGAGATTTCAGCTTCGCGGACAAGCTCGTCGGCAAAATTGTCAAGCTGCATTTTCGCAGTCATTACCGGCGCTGCGGCGGTGAATAACGCAAGGATCATAATCACCACCAGCACGATTATGCAGACGTCAATGTAGCCCTCGCCGCGTTTTGAACGTAATAATTTTCGCATATCTCACCGCCTTAAATCATCGTTCCGAGGGAATCTATAAGCTGCATTCCCATTACGAACAGGTACGTCAGTAGGAACAGCATGAGCATTCCGAAACTGAAAACACGGATTTTCGGCGGTATCTTCTGCGCCTGCGATTTGAGCCGCTGTAATTCTATCAGCTTGAAATCGTGCGCCAGCATTTTGAAATAAACCGCGCTGTCATCGCCGCGAATTACAGAAACAAGTCCACGCACAACATCTGAAAGCAGCGCCGAACCTATCCGTGCTTCAAATCTCGTCAAAGCCGCCTCATAACTGGAACTGCGCATATCCGCGCAGGTAACATCAAGCTCGTAGGCGAAATGCACTCCCGCGTGCTTTTTGAAGTTTTCCATTATTGCAAGAATGTCGCGGGAGGTCTTTAGTTCCTGTTCCACTGTGGCGACAAAGCGCGGCAGTTCCTGCTCTATCGCTTCGCGCTTCTCACGCATTTTCGCGTCCGCCTTTCCGGTTTCGCGGAAATAAACCGCCACCGCGAGGATAATAACGAACGGAATAACCAGCGGGAAAATGAACGCGCACGGAATCGCCAAAAGTGCAATACAGAGCGATTTCAAAAGCGCAAGCGCCGTGAAAGTTTCCGGCGTCATTTTTATTCCAGCGGATTTCAGAGTGCTTTCCAGACGGGTGCGCTTGTACTTATCCATCGGGATAAACTGTGCCAGTTTGGAGGCAATTCCGAGCATTATTGCTTCAATGGTTTTGGACAGCTTTTTGTCCTCTCGCCCGGCGTTCATTACCGCCTTTGAGGTTTTGAGATAGGGGATTTTGAGTGCATTCGCGAGCAGCAGAAACATTCCCGCCGCAAGCAGAATACCGAAAATAATCAACAAAAATTCCACGAAAAACCTCCTATCTCTTGTACTCAATCGGCTTGGTGAGCTTGATTACGATCGCCGTTGCAACGAAAATCCCCACCGCAGAAACCGCAAGAATTATCTGCCCAGGAATTGTGTCCATCAGACTGTTGTACCACGCCTTATTCAGCATATACAGCAGCGGAATGTTGCCGATTACCAGCAGCGCCATTGTGATGAATTCCTTGCGTGGACCTGTCACCATGTACTCCAGATCGGCGTTCACTACCCGCATATCCGACAGCTTGTTCACTATCGGGGTGAGGGTGGATTTTAGGCTGCGGTCGTTCTGGCAGAGAATGAGGCTGTCGCACCATTCGTGAAACACCTCGTTGTCGATGTGCTGCTTCATGTCAAGAATTGCGGCGGTCAAGTCCGGATTGGACAGCTTTATTCTGCTGATGAAATTCTCGAAAACCGACTTCACCGGGGCGTTGAGGTAATGCACATTTTCCTCAATAGACGTTATTATATCCTCGTTTCTGAGGTACGCCGTGGTGATTATGGACAGGGCAGTTTCAAGCTCCGAGGAGATCGCTTTTTTGTAGTTCGTGGCGGTGGTTTTGACGTACCAGAACGGCACAAACATCAGCCCTATCGCCAGCACCGGAGCAAGGAACAGATTTCCTATCGCCGCAGAAATGCAGATTCCCGCAGCCGCCAGCCCGAGGGAGCAGGCGCAGAGTATTCCGAACATTTGCGTGCGGTTTGTGAGCCGTAGAATTTCCTGCGTTTCAGTTATTTCCCGCCGCAGGAGGTTCGGCTTTTTGCGCCGGGTGGCTTCGTTTATCTGGGATTTTATGCTGTTCGGCTTGGCGAGAATTCGTGAGAATATGCCCTCGGTGAATTCCATTGGAGATATTCCGAAAAGCATGAAAAAGCCCGCTGTTAAGCCGACGCAGGCGACAATTAAAACTGCTGTCACTCGGTCTTGCCTCCTTTCAAAAGCTGCTCCAATTCAGACTGCGGCATTCCGTTTTCCAGAAGTCTGCGCTGCAATGAAAGCGAAATATCTGCGCACTTTTCGTGGGTTCCCTTTACGATGAATTTCCCGTTCTCCATGCGGTTTTCGGTGATATTGTAGCGGTACAGGGAGTGGTATTTCCGGGTTCCGTCCGGGCAAATTTCGCACTCCATTATCTCCATGATTCGGCGCTGCTTGTTTTCAAGCTGCTTTGCATAAACCACTATCGGGAACGCTTCGGTCACTAGGTTCAGAATTACGTTATCGTCCACGTTCGGGTATTTGCGCTTGCAGAGCGTCACCATTCTGCGCCATGTGGATTCGCAGGAGTTTGAGTGAATTGTCGTTATTACCGTGTGTCCGGTTCGTGCGGCTTCCTGTGCTGAATCTGCCTCACTACTGCGCATTTCGCCGACAACAATGTAGTCCGGGTGGAATCGCAGAGCCATGTCCAGCAAATCGTCCTGCGTAACGGATTTGCGCTCGTCCTCGGATTCGCGGGTGATGGTGTGAACTACTTTATTGAGTATTTTCCCGTTCTTGTCACGCTCCACCAAATCAAGCTCACGGGAGCCGTTTTCGATTGTGAAAATGCGCTTGTCATGCGGGATTGTGGTAAGCAGCCAGCCGGTCAGGGTGGTTTTTCCGGAGGAGGTCGCGCCTGCGACTGTCGTGGAAACTCCATAACGAACAAGTGCCGAAAGCAGCTCCATCATCTCGTCTGTCGCCGTGCCTGATTTAAGAAAATCCTCCTTTTTCAGCTTCTGCGAATTTACGATACGAATTGACGCAGCAACGCCGACGTCCTCGTCCACCAACGGAGTTTTCAGTACGGCGATACGGATATTTTTCGAGAGGTGACCGAGGATCGCAGGAGAGGTGTTGTCCAGCACCATTCCGGAAACGTGGAGCATACGGCGAACCACATTTATGGCGTGGTCGGGGGACTCGAATTTCTCGTTCAGTTTAACGTTTGTGCCGTTGGAATACTGAACCTCAATATCGTCCCAGGAGTTAATGTTTATCTCCTCAATGCCTGTCCCGAAAATGTATTTCGTGAGGAACGAGAACTCCGCCATTTCAGTGTAAAGCTGATCTATGAGCTGCGTCTGGGACATTCCCTCAACGGAAATTCGGTAATCAAGCAGGTACTTTCCGATGTACCGCTTGACCTGATTTTTCACCTCATCATTGCCGGAATTTACATTGTTAATGCCGTCTATAACCAGCGCGGAATACTTGCTCGAAATATAGGACTGCACCTCGTTCAGCACGTCGGAGAATTCGCGTTTCTTTTCGGATTTGAAGAACAGATTCTGCGTTGTGGAATTAGTTGTAAGGCTCATAGCATAAACACCTCATTCGCAATTTTCGACACAGCTTTTCGGAAATCCTTGCTGTTCTTGTCCGTCAGCGCGCCGAACAGATTTCCGGCAAGAAACTGCTGGTGAACCTCGTCAGAATGCGCAATTCTGAAGCTCACACCGCCGACCACCTGCTCCACATTTTCGTCCGCCTGAAAGTCCCCGACATTGCTCGCCGCCTTGTACTGCTTGTTCGCGTTGAACTTGTTGTCCAGCAGAAGCGGGAGCTGCGAATTGAGGTAGGAAATAGACTTCAAGTCGCAGGAAACAAGCCGCAGAACCGCGTCAGACTCAATAAGCGAAACCGCCGACAGCACGTCGTTTGTGATGTTCGAGGTGCAGTCTATGATGATGTAATCCGCCATTCTGCGAAGCTCCGACAGCAGCTCCTGCGCCTGCGTTTCGGTGAACGGCGGGTAGCTGAACGCGTTCTCGCCGTTCTTCAT
>CAMELR010000058.1 GCA_945923775.1 uncultured Clostridia bacterium
TCGGGTGTTGCACTTAAATTATAAATCTATCATTATTAAAATCCTCCCGCACAAGCGGGAGGATTTAGTTTTTATACTTTCGCTTTGTGCTCTACTGCTGTGATTGCGTAAGTGAATGTCTTTTCGGCACCGGGAGCGAGAATTTCAATGCCTCGCTTCTCAGCAAATACGCCGGAGCAATCGTCGAAATCCGCGGAACCGCACCACGGCTCAATGCAAAGGAACGGAGCGTCTTTTGCCTGCCATATGCCGAGACTTGTGAAATCCGGATAGTCAACTCGAACGCCGATATTTTCGCTGTTGAGCAGTTCAACCTGGCGCGATACCACCTTATCAAAGTAGCAGACGTCCTCGTAGAACATCTCGTGCGAAAGCTGGAGATCCGTCGAATCCTTCATCAGTTCACGACGGTTATTCTCCTCGTGAAGTCCAGTTTCGAGGTTATAATTCGGAACTGCCGCGGTTTCCGGTCTGAGGAACTGTAAGCGGTATTCGTTCATATCGCCGGGGGTTGCAAACGCTGGGTGCGCGCCTATGCAGAACGGCATTTCAGTGTCACTGTCATTGCGTACCCGGTATGTAACAGTTATTCCGTCCGCCTTCAGCGTGTATCTTACCGTGAACTTGAAATCGAACGGATACATTGCCTTTGTGTAATCATTCTGGGTCAGCGAGAACATCGCGCTGCTGCCGTTGAAGTCCTCCGGAGTGAACTCCAGATCGCGGGCGAAGCCGTGCTTGGTGATTTTGTACTCCTTGCCGTTGATGATCGTTTTGCCGTCCTTTAACGTGCCAATCATCGGGAAAAGCAGCGGGGATGTCTTGCCCCAGAACGCCGGATCTGCGCTCCACATCAGCTCGCGTTTGCCAACTACGAGTGATTTCAGTTCGGCTCCCTTTGAAATGATTTTCGCGGAGACTTCCCCGCTCTTTAATGTGATATCCATAATATGCTCCTTATTTGTGATATTTTCCGTTGTTCAGTATTGAGTAAGCGCGGTAGACCTGCTCCATCAGCATTACCCGCGCCAGGGAATGCGGAAAGGTCATCGGTGACATGGAAAGCCGCAGGTTGGCCTGCTTTTTCAGTTCCTCGTCAAGCCCGAAGGAGCTCCCCACAAGGAAGTTCACCGTGCTGAACCCCTGCCCTGCCGCTGTTTCAAGCTTCTGGGCAAGCTGCTCGCTGGAGATGGTCTTGCCCTCAATACACATCGCAACCGTGAAGCTCCCAGGCTTTATCTGCTCGCGTATTTTTGCGGCTTCTTGGCGAAGCGCTGCGTCTATCTGAGCCTGCGACGGCTTCTGCGGCAGGTCAACCGGGTTTGGCTCAATGACCTTCGGAGAGACGTATGCTCCGAGTCTTTTCAGGTACTCCGCGCAGGCTTCCCTGTACCAGGACTCCTTGAGTTTCCCCATTGCTATGAAATTGATGTTCATTAATATTTCCTCTTCTTCGGAGAATTCATATTGATCCTGCGGCGGCGGTTCATCGCTTCGACCTTCCGGCGGAACGACTGCTTCATATAGTGTGTTACTATCAACAGCACGAGTTCAACTCCCACAAGCACGCAGAGCCACTTGAACAGCGGATTTGCAACGACCTGACCTATCTTCTCCATATAAAATGCATTCGTGTCAAGCTCCAGGTCGGATTCTGTAATCAGCTTGACAGTAGCGAGGGTTTCGTCGTTCAGCTTGAGTTCAAGCTCGCCGACCTCGTACCCCTTGTTCTGCGGAGCCTGTATCGGTACGCGCTCGGAATACAGCTTGACATTCTGGGAAACCGTTGTCTTGTTCAGGCTCTTTTCGAGCAGGGTGTAATAATCCTCGGCAGCGCAGATTCCTACCTTGTCAACGTCCTTGCCATGCTTTACGTCGACCTGAGTCACCTGCTCGTTCATTTTCACGATGTTGGTGTATACGAACTCGCTGAATGCCCAGTCGTAAAGCGCGATATGGTCTTTAAAGGAATAGTTGGATTTGTCGCCGTTTTCATCGTAGTACGGCGCTCCAAGGGTGACTATCATGTAGCGGTAGCCTCTGCCGTCGCTGCCCTTTTTCTTACAGGTAGTGACCAGCGCCATGCTTCCCTTTTTCGGGTTTGCGGTGTCCCAGGCGCCGTCCTTGTATTCGTAGTATTCGTTGATGCTTCCGGTCTTGACGCCTTCCACGCCTTCATAATAGTAGCTTCCGTCGACCATCAGGTGATTTGTCGTGTGAATCGTGTAACCGTCGGGGTTTGCGGAATTTGCAGGCATTTTGTAGTCCGTAGTGCTGCAAATCGTCATGAACCCCGGGTAGTTATCCATCGCATAGCGTGTGATGAGGTACAAATCTCTTGCTGTTGTGTAATTATCCTCGGAATACAGACCATGGGTGTTTGCAAAATGAGTTCCGGTGCAGCCTATTTCTGCTGCCTTGGCGTTCATCATCGCAACAAAGTCCGGAATGCTTCCTGCAATGTTCACGGCAAGAATGTTACCAGCCTCACATGCGGAGCATACCATCAGAGCGTAGAGACAGTCCCAGTAAGTGACGTTTTCCTGACCGGAACGTATATCGGCGGTCGACGGACCCTCGTAGTTCGGGTTGCCGCTCCAGAACTCGTCCGTGGCCGTGGAGTTAACAACGACCTTCGCGTCAAAATCCTTGATGTTCTCCAGAGCGACCAGAGCGGTCATGATTTTGGTCGTGGAAGCCGGAGTCAGCTTCTTGTCTGCGTTTTTGGATACTATGACGATGTCGGTATCAAGATTTACCATGTACACGCCCTCACTGTGCAGTGCAAATTTAGGCGTAAAAGCCGCAGAAACGCTGACAGACGGCAGTAATGTGCTGCATAGTAAAATTATTGACATAAATACTGAAAAAATTTTTACTTTTCGCATATAGACAAATCTCCTGTAATGAGTTATTATATATAAAGGCGGTTTTTTACTTTACAAATCCAGAAGTAAACTGGAAATTACCTGCCTGCTCTTCATAAGCTACTTATTATTATACAAAATCTCGAGCTGCTTGTAAAGGGTTTTTTTCAAATTGTAACCGAATTTTAATTATTCGGCTGCGTGGGGGGATCATATGATTTACATAACCGGAGATATCCACGGCGATTTCTCTCGATTCAAGTCACCGCTGCTCCGGAAGCTAAAAAAGAACGACGCGCTGATAGTATGCGGGGATTTCGGATTTATCTGGGAAGGCACACAGGCTGAACAGAAGATACTGAAGAAAATCGGGAAGCTACCATACAATGTGTTGTTCGTGGAAGGCTCGCATGATAACTACGACCTGCTGGAATCCTATCCCGTGGAAGAATGGTGCGGAGGCAAAACGCGTCCAATCTCCGGAAGGCTCCGGCAGTTGATGCGCGGTCAGGTTTTTAACATCGCTGAAAAGACGGTCTTTGCTTTCGGCGGAGGTCAGAGCGATGATACGGTCGACCTCATCGAAGGCGAAAACTGGTGGAAGCGCGAAATACCGTCCGAGCATGAGCTTGAGGAGGGTCTGCGGAATCTCGCGGAAGCCGGGAACAAAGTTGATTTTGTTGTGACATATGAGCCGCCGTCAAAGCTTCACGACTTCCTCGACCAAAACAGCGGCGACAGAAACCACATCAACACTTATCTGAACGACGTTTACGAAAAAATCAGCTTTGAACGGTGGTTCTTCGGAAAGCTGCACCTCAACAAGCTTATCCCACCGAAATACTACGCGGTTTACGATCAGATCGTAGTCGCGGACGAAACTAGGATCAAAAAGAAACGGGAGCCGAAGCACCCGAAAAATACAGACAAGGAGAACTAAAATGGCTGAAATCACATTTGAGATCACAAAGGAACTCGGAGTAATCTCCGAAAACGCAAAGGGCTGGACCCGCGAGCTGAACCTCGTGAGCTGGAACGAGCGCGAGCCTAAATACGATATCCGCGACTGGAACGCAGATCACACCCGCATGAGCAAGGGCATTTCCATGACTGAGGAAGAAATGCAGAAGCTGGTTGAGCTGTTCAACGCAAGAGACGAGGAAGATTCCTTCGAGTGATTCGCACCCGCATATCAAAAGCCGGACTTCACAGCCCGGCTTTTTTTATTTGAATTTCTGAGTTATATTGATGATGAACCCCACGCCGACCGCAAGCACCGCGCTCAGCAGCAGCGGGAACCATACGTTTGCAAGTGGAAGTCCGTTTGCGGCTTCACCGAGGTTCATGCCGTAGAAGCTGAAAACTATGGTAGGCACGGCAATGATTATCGTCAGAGTTGTCATGCGCTTCATGACTATGTTCAGATTGTTCGAGATTATACTTGCAAAGGTGTCCATCGTGGTGCTTAAAATGTTCGAATAAATGTTCGTCATCTCTATCGCCTGACGTACCTCTATAAGCACATCGTCCAGGAGGTCCTGATCTTCCTCGTACAGCTTGATGTATCTGCCACGCATGAGCTTTTCAAGCACGGCTTCGTTTGCTTTGAGCGACGTTGAGAAAAAGACCAGCGACTTTTCCAGCCCGAGAAGCTGGATAAGTCCCTTGTTGTGCATTGATTTGTGCAGAGTGCCTTCAACGTAATTCTGTATCTTGTCGATTTGTTTCAGGTACTGCAAATACCTTGCCGCGATACGGAGCAGTATCGTGAATACGAAACGCGTTTTGAGATTCGTCTGTATCCCCTTCACAACGCCCTTTGAAATGTCCTCCACAACGGAATTTTCCTTCGCGCTTACCGTCACGACATTCTTATCGGTGATGATAATTGACATAGGCGTTGTGGAATACAGCAAAGTCCGGTCGGGATTGTTGTCGGTCTCGGCGACCGGGTAGTCAACGACTATCAGCGTAACTCCGTCGTCGGCTTCGATTCGTGACGGCTCCTCCTCATCGAGGGCGGCGCGTACATAGTCTCTGTCAATTCCGAGGTCGTCCTCAAGGTCGGAGATCTCCGTTTCGGTCGGGTTGATCACCGATATCCAGCAGCCCGCTTCGGCTTTTTCTATCTCGCAAAGATGGTTTTCTATGTTTCTGTAATATTTGACCAATTGTAGCACTTCCTTTTGCCTGCGTTTACACGCATGATTCAGCCCGGAAGGCTCTGTAGCTGCCGCCCCGGTGCTGTTTATTTTCCAGTCCTGTTCGGGTATATAGGTGCGTTTGGTACGACCCCGGGTCAGCGCTCATGTTTTCACCGCCTTTAATTGATCTCATATATTTTTATTTTATCACAACAACGCTGAAATTACAAGAGCTTTTGTGTATTTTTATGAAAAAAGACGAAGTATTACATCTTCTTAATGGATTTTAAAGATGTTTTTTTACAGCAACTTTGCTTGACAAAAAGAGCTAAAAATGATACAATAATTTTAGATGGTTTTAATGGAATTATATGAGCAGAATAACGGACGGCTAAGGAGGCGGTTTTGAGTGCAGAACTACACATTGACAGAACTCATTAAACCTAATATACTCCAGCAGATTCAGGACGCGTTTTCGGAATATTCCGGCATGGCGTCGATCACTACTGACGCCGAAGGTGTTCCTGTAACTGCCGGAAGTAATTTCACTCACTTCTGCACCGACCTTATACGAAGCTCAAAAGCAGGCTGCCAGTACTGCTTCAACTGTGATAAAATGGGAGCTTCTCAGACGCTGGAATCCGGGCTTCCATCTGTTTACACGTGTCATTCCGGGCTGGTTGATTTTTCAGCGCCCATCATGCTGAACGGAAAGAAGATCGGCTGCTTTGTCGGCGGTCAGGTGCTCACCGATGAGCCCGACGACGACGCCTGCCGCAGAAAAGCGAAAGAGTACGGTATTGACCCTGACGAGTACGTTAAGTCTCTTAAAGGGATAAAGCGTATGTCTCGCGTTGAAGTTGAACGCTCAGCAAAGCTGCTTTTCGATATTTCGAAGGCACTGTCGTCGATGGCGCTGCAAAACTGTTCCGAAATCGAAAACAGCAAAAGCATGGAACTTGCGGCGCGGTCTCAGTCCGACTACATAATGAGCCTTACCTCGGATATGACCAGCATAACTCTTGACTACATGGATACGGCTAAAGAAGCTCTGGATACCGGCGACCCCGCCGAGATGAAACATGCTCTTGAGATGATAACCAGCCGCGGCGCAGGGGCTTCCGAAATGATACGGGACTCTATCTCGTATCTTCAGATGATAGGCAGACGTTTCAGAATGAGCGAGGAGGAGTACGCTCCACGGAAGGTATTCTCTGCGATCACAGACAGCCTTAATCAGAAGGCGGACTCCGTTTCGATTTCGCTTGAAATTGAGCAGGAAGTTCCTAAAATACTGCTCGGCGACGCAGGCGGAATTTGTCAGCTGATTGATAAATTTGCAGCATTGTTCGGCGAAAACGGCGGTAAGTCGCTGCGGTTGGGTATTTCGTCCTACAAGCGTGGTTATGCTGAAATGCTCAAAATCCAGCTTTGCAGTGAAAGTGCAGAATTTTCCGATGAACAGATCGGCAAAATCAGGAATATCATCACTTCCGACGAGGAATACTACGCGGAAGCGATGTCAGAGCTTGCGCTCAGTATCGTCAGAACGCAGATTCGCGCTATGTCAGGAACTTTTGATATTTACCGAAGCGGCGGCAGCGTAACTATCGAATTTATAATTCCGCAATTGAAGATAGAGGGAGGTGCTTCCTGATGATATTTGACTACAAAGCATATTCCAAGCTTCTTAACGAGTTTATCACCGAAGGCGAGAAGATAGAAAAGTACCGCGACCCCGCATTCAATAAGATACTGGAGCCAATATGCAAATTCCTGAGAATATCCCGTATATCGTCCGCCGTTTTTGGCTCAACATGCGACTCTGCGATAATTAAAAGCGCTCCGTACGTATACTATAACGACGGAAATGCCGACAGCACCCGCGCACTCAAATTTACTGAAACCAACATTCGCGCCGGTAAAGCAAGCTATATTTTCATGCAGAGTAAATCCGGTCAGGACTGGTCAGACGAGGAAGTACAACAGATCGAAGCCTTCGAAAAGCTAATTTACACGTTCTGCGACCGCAGTTATGCCTCCACTATTGCAAAAGATCTTTCAATGCTTGACAACGATCTGATGGTCTATCCCCTTACCTTCTTCCTTGCAACCGTCAAAAATCTCATCAGGCAGGGACGCATCGGAGAATTTGGCAGCGTTTATTTCAATCTCAGGCATTTTTCCTCCATCAATGACCGCTTCGGCAGGGACTGCGCAACCAACATCATGAAGCAGTTCATACATGGCATACAGGAGAAAATTCTGTACGAGGAGTGCATTTGCAGAGTCGGCGGAGACAACTTTGTCGTTCTGTTCAAGAAGGACAACCTTAATATAATAAAGAACTACCTCTCCGGAATGCCGATTACATTCAGTGACGGAGACGAAACTGTTACCGTTACCACCACAGCGGGCTATTATATGATACCCGAGACCACTGAAAGCGCAACTGATGTCATGGACAGGATCAGCACTGCTTATCAGCTCGCCAAGAGCGTTTACAAGCGACACTTCCTGTTCTACGATGATGAGATAATGCAGCACCAGACGCATGTAAAAGAAATCGAAATGATGTTTCCGAGTGCAATTGAGAACGAGGAATTCAAGGTGTTTTATCAGCCGAAAACGCAGCTTAACAACTATCAGCTTGCCGGCGCTGAAGCACTTTGCAGGTGGTTCAGAAATGGAAAGGTCATTTCACCTGGCGAGTTTATCCCTGTTCTTGAAGGCAGCAAGGCGATATGCACGCTGGATTTCTACATGCTGGATCATGTCTGCCGCGATATCCGACGCTGGCTCGACGAGGGCCGCGAGGCTGTGAAGGTTTCGGTAAACCTATCGAGGCTTCACCTCGGCGACGAGGATCTGCTTGAGACTATCCTCAGGATCATTGATAAGTACAAGGTTCCGCACCACTTCATAGAAATCGAACTGACTGAAACTACCACTGATGTAGACTACAAGGAACTGAAGAAGATAGTATACGGTCTCAGTGAGCAGGATATAAGCACTTCCGTTGACGATTTCGGTGTTGGTTACTCATCGCTGAATCTTATCCGTGAAATGCCATGGAATGTCCTGAAAATCGACAAGAGCTTCCTTCCTACCCAGGAAGAGGAGGACAAGGATCCTTCTAAAGTAAAAATGCTTCGGCATATCATTACGATGTCACAAGACCTTGGTCTGGAATGCATCGTGGAGGGCGTCGAAACCGCCGAGCAGGTCAAGCTGCTCAAGGACTGCAAGTGTTACCTTGCACAGGGATTTTATTTCGACAGACCGCTTCCGGTTAAGGAATTCGAACAGAAGCTCGTGAATGCAGCGGGATAAAAATATAAGCGGCTGATGAACTCAGCCGCTTTTTTATTAGTAGAGATTTGCGAATAACGCTGCTCCGGCAACCGTAATTATACCGGAGACTGCAATTGAAAGGCTGCTCATCGCGCCCTCAGCCTCGCCCAGCTCCATCGCCTTGGCAGTGCCTATTGCGTGCGCCGAGGTTCCGAGCGCTATGCCCTTGGCTACCGGTTCGGTTATCCTGAACACTTTCAGCACTACTTCGGCAAGAATATTGCCGAGTACGCCGGTGATGATTATTACTCCTGCCGTGATGGATACGATCCCGCCCAGCTCCTCGGAAACTCCCATGCCGATCGCTGTTGTTATCGACTTCGGCAGAAATGTGATGTATTCCTCGTGCGAAAATCCGAACAGCGCCGCAAGTCCCAGAACCGAGCCAAGGCTAGAGAGAACCCCTGCGAGAATCCCGACGATGACCGCTGCCGCGTTGTGTTTCAGCAGGTCGAACTGCTCGTACAGCGGAACAGCAAGCGCGACCGTAGCCGGGGTCAGCATCCATGCAAGGTACTTTGCGCCCTCGTAGTAGGTGCTATAGTCGATGTGAAGCAGCAGCAGAGCCGGTATAGTCAGAACTATTGAAATAAGCAGCGGATTTATCAGCGGAGACTTGAATTTCTTTTTAAGCAATGCTCCAAGCCAGTAGCTCACAAGACTGATAAGTACGCCGAAATATGCCGAATTTGAAAGAAACTCACTCATTTGTTTTCCGCCTTTCTCCTGCGAAGTCTGATCACTGCCTGTGTTGCAAGTCCGGAAACCGCCATTACCACTACCGTAGTTACAACGGTAACTATCACAAATTGCAGCCAGGAAGGAGAAAGCACTTCCCAGGTGTCAATAAGTCCCACCGCCGCCGGAATGAACATCAGCGGCATGATCTGTATCAGGAACTTGGAAGCGTCCTTGACCTCGGACAGCGGGACTATTCCGGTTTTCAGCCCGGTGAAAAGCAGAACGATACCGTAAATACCCGCGGGCACCGGTATCGGGATTAGCTCGTGCATTATCTCGCCGATAAATGTTATCAGCAGAATTATTCCGAATTGTTTTATGTACTTCATTTTTTATCTCCTGTGTTCTTTTATTCTTTATATTAACGGCTCAGATCCAGCCAAGACCCTCCGCCAGTATTTTCAGTCCCAGTACCACAAGCGCGATACCTCCGGCAAGTTCCGCTTTTGATTTATATTTTGCACCCCACACGCTGCCGAGCTTAACTCCCGCCGCAGACATCATGAAGGTGACTGCGCCGATAACTGCCGCGCAAATCCCTACCGGAGCGTCAAGAAATGCGAATGTTACTCCGACCGCTAGTGCGTCAATGCTGGTCGCTAGCGCCGGAAGAAACATGCTCTTCGGATCCAGCGACGGCGAAGGCAGCTCCTCCTCTTCCCTGCTGAGCGCCTCGCGGATCATGTTTCCGCCGATCAGCACGAGAAGTCCGCAGGCTATCCAGTGATCTACTTCCTGTACGAATCTCGAAAGCGTAGTCCCCAGAAGAAAACCGATAAGCGGCATGACCGCCTGAAAAATCCCGAACCACGCTCCTACAATGAACATGTCCTTCAGCCTGATTTTCCCGAGCGCCAACCCCTTGCACACCGACACCGCGAATGCGTCCATTGAAAGCCCCGCTGCAAGTAGCATTACCCCTGCTGCTCCCATATGTATTCCCCCTGTCCATGAGTTTGTATTCATATTGATTATACATTTTCTGGGACAAGAGGTCAAGGGGAACTATGTCGCACAAAGTCAGATTTCAGATTGACTTTACAGTCAAAATGTGATAGACTATATTCATATCATTTCTGAATAGGAGCGCTTTTAATGAAATTCAAACCGCTTGCAGTCCTTCCGCTGATGTTTCTATGCTCATGCAGCGTGAACAATGAGTTTTCAGAGGTTCAGCCAAGCACTGAGGAACACGGGAATATATCGACAGTCCAAGAAACCGTTGAAGTACCGTTCAATGGAACGATGGAACCCACCCCCGGCGAGAAGGAGCTTTCCCCCGCTGAGCCGCTCAAAGGTCTGAACATACAGCCTTCCGATTACTTTGCACCCGGCGTTTACACGTCCGAGTACACCGACGACACGGGTAACTTCTACATATTTAACACCGATGGTCTGCACGGGAAGCTTATTCCCATGGCTGACGCCGAAGGAGTGGATTTCACCTACTCGATTAACGGCGACAGCATGACAATGTATGTCGGCGAGGAGCTGACTCCCTATCAGGCGGAACTTGAAAGAACTGATCATGATACTGTCATTATTCACATGACATTTCTCGGAACTCAGGACGAACTGACCTACCTCAGCGGAGTTTCAGCGGATAATTTCACGTTCTACCCTGCCCGCCGCCTGTCGCAGCTTGCAAGAAAGTACTACGAGGACAAGACCGGAGTCAAGCTGGCGGGGGTCGAATTCAAGATAATCGAAGGTGATATGGTCGTACTGAATTTGTGGGTCCCTGATGAAAACGGCTGGCGGAGCGATGTTGACAGCTTTACGGTCAGCATGTTCAGCGCAAAGGGCTGGTCCAGCATTACCTACGACGACATTGACCTCAGCACGGTGGTTCTGGAAAAAGACGAACCGATCTCCACAAACGACGCCGACGTGCAGGACGTGACAGCCGATTCTTAATCAGCAAACTAATTCTACTACTTTTCTCACTTTAAGTCAATTTCAAAATCTCTGGTATGCCGCTTTTTTTCTGAATTTTCAGCGGGTTCAACATTCTATCTATATCACAAATAACGTTTTTGTATATTTTAACATATCATAATTATATGCTTAATATATGCTTAATTGTGAAAACGATTTATAATAAAACGTGTTATTTTAAACAAATTATTCGTATATTTTTCTCAAAATATTGTTGATTTTTTAAAAGTAATATGTTATAATGTATTCATAATATAAGGCGGTTCTCAGCAGGCTGCTGCTCCGCCGATAACCTGGAGGGAATATTATGAAGACAACAACCACGAAAACACCTAAAGCGCCCAAGACAGCAAAGGCTCCGAAAGTCAAGGCTGTCAAGCCTGCTGCAAAGGCAGCAGCTCCGAAGGTGAAGAAACCCCGCACAACTAAAATCAAGTATAGAATACTGCGGCTTGCTATATTGAGTGTTACCGTATGCGTTGTTTCAGTCATGACAATAATGAGCGTCTTTTTGGCTTCTGCATATGTGACAAGCTACAAGAACCAGACCAAAGCACTGGCTCAGTCCTACGGCGAGGTTATCTCAAATACTATCAATTCCCTTTCGCTTGAGCTTCAGTCTGCTGGCGGAAACCAGGAAGTCCTTAACCAGATGATTCCTCTCGTGGAACGCAAGAAGAACCTTGAGACGCTTGCCAAGACTGCGCTTTTCAAGGATTACTCAATTGCATATCACGACGGTTCTACATACAACGACACTGATATTTCCGACCGCGAGTACTTCCAGAAAGCGTACAATGAAGATCAGATCGCGATATCAGCGCCTGTTATACGCAAGACCGACGGTTCCGTAACTACCATGATGGCTGCCCCGACCACATACAGCGGAATGAAGTACGTTATATACGGCGGTCTGGATTCCACTATGTTCTCCAACGGTCTTGACAGAATCGACATGGGTAACGGAAGCAACATCATCGTTCTCGACAGGAACGGTCAGGTAATTGCTGCATCTGATACTTCCCTCGTAATGAATATGGTGAACTATCTTGAGAGCGATGTCGCAGGCGACAATGCGCTTGCCGAAGCTATGCTGACGGACAATGAAGGCACGATCACCTACTCCAACGGAAGCAACACCATGCTCGCCTACTACATGCCTATTGATGGTACTGATGGCTGGACAATCGCAGTAAGCGGCAACTACGACCAGATCATTGCAAGCGTGCTTCTTGATATCGGTATTGGTCTGGCTGTCTGCCTTGCACTCATCACTTTGGGCGTGTTCATTTCCAACAAGGTTGCAAAGAACATTTCCGACCCCATCATTAAAACAACCGAGCGCCTGAGACTTCTCTCCGAAGGCGATGTTACAACTCCCTTTACAGTTGAAGCGCCCTCCGATGAGACCCTTATACTTGAACAGTCGCTTTACAGCACGGTCGAAACTCTGCGCACTTATATCCACGATATCCGAGACGTTCTTGAGCCGCTTGCCGACGGTGATCTCACGGTTTCCTCCGACCTGAATTATCAGGGAGATTTCGTAACAATAGGAACTTCCCTTAACACGATATCCTCCGCTCTCAACTCCGCGATGACTGCGGTAAAGAACAGTGTAAGCAATATCCAGTCTGGATCCAGCCAGGTCGCTGAAGGCTCTGCAAGCCTTTCTGAAACCGCTGTTAAGGTCGCCGAAGCAGTTGACAAGATTTCTGTTACAATCGGCGCTATTCAGGAAAAGGCTGATAATACAGCGAATGCCTCTGCGAATGTTGCGGCACTCTCGCAGGAAGCAAACAGCAGCGCCCAGGAGGGCGGCGAGCTGATGAAGCAGCTTCTTGAAGCCGTTGAGAACATCAAGGAGAAATCCGCTTCCATCAAGAACATAATCAAGACTATCGAAGATATTGCGTTCCAGACCAACATTCT
>CAMELR010000059.1 GCA_945923775.1 uncultured Clostridia bacterium
ACGAGGGACGGGGGCTTTCATAATACGCCCTGTCTGCTGCTGAAATCAGCCCTTCTTAGTGCTCTTAATGGGCTCGTGTTCCCATAAAATCAAGCAAAAGCGATATTCACTTTCAAATACCTTTGGTGTTTCCATAAACAATGCTCCTTTCTCTAACACATTAGAGTTTGTATGTTAATTCTAACACATTAGAGTAAAATTGTCAATAGGTTTTTAAAAAATTCAAAAAGCAGCTATTTGTTTACAATTCCGCATTGCAACATATCTTTCACAATGAAACAAAGATATAAGAAAACCGCCGCATTTGTACTTGCATTTGCGGCGGTTATGCCATTCGTCGAATTATCGGTTGTCCCTTGTTCCGTTCGGTATGTTCAACATCAGCCGGTCTCCACGGAATATCGAGGTCGTGGACTGCGATCAGCTTCTTCTGGACATTCGTACCCGTACCCATTTTGGCGGTTGATCCGAGCAACACACGGATCTCTCCGCTGCGGACTTTATCAAATAGGTCAGCTTTCTGCTGTTCCGTCTTAGCATCGTGGATATATGCGATTTCCTCCGCAGGGATACCCCTTGCGATCAGCTTGTCACGAATATCATCATACACGCAGAAGTCGCATTCTTCTTCAAGAGACTCGACCTCAGCGATAGACTTCTTATCCTTAGCATCGTCGGCATCTTCGCCCTCGACTGCTGCTTCTGCTGCTTTGTGGGGAACGCCCAAGTCACAGAAGATAATCTGCGTGAGCCTGTCCTCAGCCGTTTCAGCGTGAATACGGGCAACATTCTCAACACAGCGGTTGAGTTTGGTGTCAGGGTTATCCTCAAAGGACGGATCAATCAGTCTCGGATCAAGACCGAGCTTTCTTCCGTCCGAAGTGATCTTGAGCATATTGTCGATCGTAGGATCAACATTTCCTGCATTGATAGCATCGGCACGGTCAGCAAGTTCCTGAACAAGCTCCTGCTGAAAGGGAGTAGCTTCGACCTGAACCACCTGATAATCACACTCAGGTACATCGAGTTTCAGCGTATCAGCGGTACGAATGTCAGCGACCTGCTTGAACATACTCATAAGTTCCGGCAGACCTGTATAATTTGCGATACGGGTGCGCTCCTTGAAACCATTACCCGCAGGCTTTAACTCCCAATCGGTTTTCTGGTCTCCAAAGACCGCAACCCAATTGTCAAAGTGCTGTAAGCCGTGGTCACGCAGGAAGTCATACTCCAAGTAACGCATCATGGTGTGCAGCTCTGTGATAGAATTGCTCAGAGGTGTGCCTGTGGCTACACATTATCAACTCAACGAATGCCGATACAGAGCCAATCCATTTACATTTCAACAGATATTTTGATATATAGCTAACCCCATCGCACTTGCGATGGGGTTTATTATGTTCAGTTGACTTGACTATGCTTTTGCCAATATATTGTAGATACTTTAAATGTTTATTGTCATCAGTTTCAGAACGCACAGGCGAGAGTGGCAGAAGCTATGGACGGAGCGTTTGGATTTCTTGACGGTCGCAAGCTGGAGGCTTAAAGCGTGTATTCGACTATTTTGAAGAATAGCGCGTGTTGCTCTTTGTTGCGCGACATCGTGTCGCGCTTTTGGGGCAACGGCGCTAACATCGTGTTAGCGGACAAACAGCGGACAAGCCGAAATTTTTGCAAAAAGAAAAGCCCACAAAAGGCTTTGTTTAGCCAAATGTGAGCTGTGCTTATGGTGACCCGTACGGGAATTGAAAATCCCCCGTTGTACTTTGTATCTTCTCAAATAATCAGAAGAACCGCATAACAGAGCCATTTGCGACACATCTCAAAAAGCACACTTTCAGTAACTTTTTGAGATTTTTCGTAACAATAAAGAACAAACAAAGAACAAATTACGGTGTGTCTCCGATTTTGATTTATTTATGCCGACAGAAAAAGTATTGATTTTTTCGGCAATTCGGTGTATAATATAAGAAACTAGAAAAGCGAATAAAGGGTGATTACTATGACCGCTATGACAATAGAACGTGCTGTTGATAACGCTATTGTGTCCACTGAGATGGAAGGCTTCGTTATAACAGAAAAGCACAAGGAGCTTATTATGAAGCTTATGAACGAGGAAATTACCTTATTGGAAGCTTTGAAAGAGCTGAATAATAAGGATAACTGATATGGCATACAACCTAAATGTCACAAACGCCGACTGCTACGAGGGTACAACTACCCTTATCAATAAGCTTGGTATCAAGGACGAAAACGAGCTTAAGAGTAGCGAGGCGCTTATTACCGCTTATAAGGCGGCAAGTCTTATAAATAAGCCGTTGGCTCAAGATTTCGGTTTTGAGAATTACAAAGCACTGCACAGGGTTCTGTTTGAAGATTTATATGAATGGGCAGGAAAGACGAGAACGATAGCTTTGTCAAAAACAGCAACCGTCTTTACTGCACCCGAAAGAATAGAGGAGCTCGGCGGTCTGATTTTCGCAAGGCTGAAGAAACTCGATTATTTCACGAAACTGCCCCAAAACGAATTTATAACTGAAATCGCTGACCTATACCATTCGCTGAATATGCTCCACCCTTTCAGAGAGGGCAACGGAAGAACGGAGAGAGTTTTCTTTGTGCAGCTTATCAGAAACGCGGGGTATGACATTGATTACTCAACGCTCAATTCCGACCTGCTGATGATAGGCAGTATTCAGGCGGCTTCGGGTGTTATGGATACGCTTGTGAGGTTTTTTGAAGAAAATATTGTAAGCCGCTGACTTGTGAGGTCGGCGGCTTATTTATATTTACGGAACTTCAGAAAACCAGTTAGAAAAAGAAATGTAGATCATATATAATTCTACATAAGTGCTGAAACAGTACTCTGCAATCATCCAAAGGACACATCCATACCCAATAAGCGCATCCCAGATAAGATTAACACAATAATGATATTCAGCGGCACGCTCCACGGTTGGTTTATTATTGTATACTTATACTATTTCCAACCTATCACCCAGCCTGCTGAGAAGCTCATTGCTTATCGTTCCGGCGGATTTGGCGGCTTCGGAAGCAGAAGCAGAACTGCCACCCTCCGCAGAGATGATAGCCGCAACATCTCCGACCCTCACATTTTCTATATCGGTGATGTCCACCACAAGCTGATCCATACATACAAGCCCGATGATTGGTGCAGTCTTTCCGTTGATTTCAACCTTGCCGTTTTCGCAGGACAGACTTCTCGGAACACCGTCAGCATAGCCCACAGAAAGTATCGCAATAACGCTATCCCGCTGTGCAGTGAACTGCCTGCCGTAGCCGACAGTTTCGCCGCTCGGAATACTCCTTATCAGCGCAATCCTTGTTTTGAGCGACAGTACCGGGCGAAGCTCAAGCGGGTGCTTTTCGTCCGAGGAAACGCTGCTGCGGACTCCGTACAGCGCAATTCCCGCCCGGACATAATCGCATTTCAGTTCAGGGTAATTCAGCAGCCCGTAGCTGCTCTGAACATGAACCTTTCCCGGATTTATTCCGTCGCTTTCCAGTATGCTTAGTGCGCTGTAAAAACGGCTTATCTGCTTCTGTGTGAAATCAACGTCCTCCGGATTCAGCGAATCGCAGCAGCACAAATGCGTGAAGATACCACATACGTTGAGGTGTTTCATGTAGTAAACCCTCTCGATATCCTGTATATTCTGTGCGTCTATTCCCAGACGATGCATTCCGGTGTCCAGCTTGATGTGAGCGGACACCTTAATATTCTGGGTTTCCAGCAGTTCTGCATAGTTCAGGTCAATTATGGTCTGAATAAGACACCAGCGTTTCAGTTCCTTAGCACGATACGGCGTGGTATAGCCGAGTATCAATATCTCTCCGGTAATGCCGTATTTCCGCAATGCGATACCCTCGTCAATAGTTGCAACGGCAAAGGCTGTCACTCCGGCTCTTTCAAGAATTCCAGCGGTCTGCAATGCTCCGTGTCCGTATGCCTGCGCCTTAACCACCGCCATAAGCCGGCAGCCCGGCGGCATTGCACTCTGGAGTACATCGGCATTGTGCCGGAGATTATCCGAGTTGATTTCAAGCCACGCTCTGCCCGTTTTATCGAAAGTGACGGACGATTTGTGCAACCTTTCAGATACAGCGGCGGCGAAAACAGCGATAATCCCCGAACCAACGCATACCGTAATAAAATGACCCATGCTGTTTTCGATAAGAAGCTTCTCCATGTGAATCAGCCTTGCCGCAAACCTCACAGCAATTATTACCAGTGGGTGAATAATATAAACAATAAGAGATACCAAACGAAGCCTTGCCATTCTTTGCCCACGCAACGAGCCTAATGCTCCGAACAGGAAATACATACAAACCGGCAGGAACAGGTACATACTGTCATGCCGCTGAACCTGCCAGAACCGTAGCAGCATTCCCTCCGCCAGCAAAAACGCCGCCGAAGTCGCCAGGCCAATTATACTGTAGCGCAAAGGACGTGGTTTCTTTTCTGCGATATAACCACCCAGCACCATAAACAGCGGCGCAAAGAACAGCCCGTTTCTTGTGTATTCCATTATCTGAAACAATGCCTCATAAAACGGATTTCCTGCAAAGCAGCCATAGTAGCTGTCGCCGCCTAGACCAACAAGGTACAGCGCCCCGGTCAGAATAAATGCGCCTCTAAAACCCAGAGTTCGTACCGCCGCCCATGCGACAGCCGCACCCAGCATTGCCGCCGGGAGATACCAAAGGTGGTAAAATGTTCCGTCAAATATCAGGTCTTGAATAAGTTTGGGCAAGACGTCGGGAGCGGCGAAATACCCATTGTAAATGTTTACCGGAATGTAAAGGAGTATTCCTGCGGCATAGATAATCGCCGTTCTTTTGAGGAATGTTCTGAGCCTGTCCGCATTTTCGGCGTATCTTGTAATCAAGAAAAATCCCGATGTCATGAAGAAAAACGGAACGGCTGTCCGTGCGATTATCCTTGTCAGAACAAAGTCCGCTGTTTCGCTGAATGAAAGCAGCGGTGAGGTGTGAATTGCCACCACCAGAAACGCAGCGACCACTCTGAAAACGTCAATTCCGGGGTAGGAGCTTTCGCTGTTTTCACGCATTTTTATACCCCCATAGAGTGACAACAAAGCCGTCCGTGTTATTGCCGGAAACCTGACAAACTGCGTTGTTGACCGATATTTCTGTTTCCGCCGGAGCATAGAATATCTCTGCTGCTATTCCTTTGTGACTGTAACTCAGCGGACATTCCTGCCGGAATGATTTTATGTATTCCGTGTATTCTTCAAGGGTGAATTCCTTTTCGGCAATTATCATTGAGTGCGGAAAGCCCACATAACGGAAATGCCACGGCTCATGGGCAATTCCGGTGATATTCTCCTTTCCGGCAGGGTAACGCTCGATAAATCCAAACTCAGGAGCGGCTTTGCGGAATTCTTCGCAGATACCGCTGTATGGGAAATCCGGGCGGATAAAATCAATATTGTCAGTGTTTAGCGCAAGGTCTATTGCAAGCCCGGTCTGGTGCTCGCTGTGGTCGGGTAGTGCAACATATTTCTGCGTGAAATCAGGCCCGTTTTGTTTCAGCGAATTCTCATAAATCGCTGTCTGCTCTGCTTTGGAGCGATATCCGCTTACCGGGACTATCATGTTTCCTGCACCGATTTCATCAAGAATAAGCTGTAACTGCTCCACTGCACAGCGTTCCATAGAAATATCAGCAAATCCCGTTACGGCAGGAGCAAGGTCAGTGGGAGTGCTCCGGAGCGGATATTCTGCATTCACAAGAATAAGGCTTCCTGTGTATATTTCGTTTCGTTCAAGAACAACGGTTTTCATTTCAGATATTCCCCGATAAGCCTGTCCAGCATATCCGCAAACGACAGCCCTATTCCTTTCATCATGCTTGGAAAGCGGCTGTGCGCCGTAAAGCCGGGGATAGTGTTCACCTCGTTGAATACTATCCTTTTTTCGGGTGTGTAGAACATATCCACCCTAGCGAAGTCGGAGCATCCAAGAGTGCGGTATATCAGCTTTGCCGTTTCCTGTATGCGTTCTTCCTCGGCTGGGGTTATCCTTGCCGGCATATAAATGCGGGAGGTTTTCAGCGTATATTTCTCGGTGTAATCAAAAAATCCTCCGGACAGCTCTATTTCGTCAACTCTGCCCACAGTAAGATTGTCTGTTCCCATGACCGCACAACCCACCTCGAAGCCGTCAATATTCTCCTCAACAACGACCTCGTTGTCATGCTTAAATGCGGAAATCACAGCCCTTTGCAGCTCATCTTCTGAATGTACCTTGCTGATACCAAAGGACGAACCGGAACGCACAGGTTTCACGAAAAGCGGAAAGTGAAATTTCGCCATGACATCATGTAAAGCCGCGTCCATGCTACTGCGGGTGAATGTCAGTGATTCCGGAACTGCTATCCCAGAGGCGGAAACAAGCCGGTGCGCCCTCGTTTTGTCCATGCACAGCGCAGAGGAAAGCACACCGCAGCCGACAACGGGAATTCCCGAAAGCTGAAAAAGCCCCTGCACCGAACCGTCCTCGCCGTTTTTTCCATGAAGCACCGGGAACGCAATATCAACGCCGACATTCCGTATTTTTTCGCCGTGGAACTCAATAAATCCTCCTGCACCTCTGTTTGCCGGAAATACTGCCGGGAACAGATATTCGATGTCCTCCCACCATGAATTATCGGCAATTCGTGCGTATTCCCCGGTGTAGTGAAACCACTTACCCTCCCTCGTTATTCCTACCGGAATGACCTCGTATTTCTCTGCGCTGAGATTTTCCAGCACCGAATAGGCAGATTGCAGCGATACCTCATATTCTGTCGAACAGCCGCCGAAAATTACTGCTATTTTTGATTTTTTCATATATTTTCCCTCTTTCCGGGCAGAAAAAATTGCCCCTGATACCTTTATTGTATCAGAAGCAGTGATGATATTTTTTTGCATTCTCTGTCGGAAATCATAATTTTTCCTATGGAATTTCTTACAGTTTTCCTACAAAACCGGGATTGTTACTGTAAACTCTATCAGCTCGTTTTCGCTTTTTGCGGTAATGCTGCCACCGTGAAGCTCGGTTATCTGCTTTGCTATTGCAAGCCCCAGACCTGCGCCGCCGCTATTCGTGCCTCTTGAGGGGTCAAGCCGGAAGAACTGCTCGAACAGGCGTTCCAACTTTTCCAGCGGTATTGTATCGCCGTGATTTACAAAACGCACAACCGTGGTGTCGGACTGCTCGGCAGTAATGCTTATCTCGCTGCCCTCGAAGCTGTAAAACACCGCATTCCGCAGCAGATTATCGAACACACGCTGGAGTTTGTTCACATCGCATTTCAGCATAATGTCCGGCGCGGCGGTGAGAGTGCAGTGAAGCTGCTTTTCGTTCAGCATAGGCTGGAACTCAAAGACAAGCTGTTCCAGCATACGGGTGAGATTTATGCGGCTGAACTGAAGTTCAATATTCGACAGATTGAACCGGGTTATCTCGAAAAACTCGTTGATAAGCTCCTCCAGACGCTCCGCCTTATCAAGGGATATGGAAAGGTACTTTTCCCGAAGTTCCGGAGATATTTCCTGCTCGTCCCGCAGCAGCGTGAGATATCCTATGACCGAGGTGAGCGGTGTTTTCAGGTCATGGGCGAGGTACACGATAAGGTCGTTTTTGCGCTGCTCGTTTTCTTTAGCGACCTGTGCGTTATGGAGCGAGGTTTCCCGGGCGCGGTTAAGCTCGTCCTGTACGCTTTTGAGCTTGTCCGACAGGATTATCTGTTCATCTGCGGGATTAGCAAGACTTTCTGACGCAGAAATTACCTCGTCAAGATACCGCAGGGGGCGGCTCATGAAGAAATAAGTTATTATTCCCCAACCGGCAATAAACGGAACGGCGAGGAAGAATACCAAAAATCTCTGCACGAATTTGAGGAACTGGTACACCGGGTCATCATACTGCCAGTAGAACTGTCTTACAAACCAATACGCTGCGGCGAAAAGCGCGAAAAAAGCCACAGTAAATATCACCAGCGCCAGAATGTACTGAACAAAGATACCACGAGTCAGCTTAGTTCTTCTGCTTGATTTATTCAATTGTATAGCCTACCCCCCACACGGTTTTTATGAATTTCGGGCTGCGAGCCGGCTCGTGAAGTTTTTCGCGGAGCCTGCCAATATGCGCCATTACGGTGTTGTTGCTGTTGAGGTATTTTTCGCCCCAGACCGCTTCAAACAGTTCCTCCGACGGAACAACTCTGCCCTGATTATCGCACAGATACCACAGCACTGAAAACTCCAGCGGGGTGAGAGTGACTTCTTTTCCGTAGAGAGTGCATTTGTGGCTGTCGCGGTTTATGTACAGTCCACGGATATCGTACTCGTTTTTCTGCTCCTGCGGCAAGGGGTTGTTGTAATTCCGGCAGCGACGAAGCTGGGTCTTTACCCTTGCGACCACCTCCAGCGGATTGAACGGCTTGGTTATATAATCGTCTGCGCCAATGGTGAGGCCCATTATCTTGTCGCCGGATTCTACCTTTGCTGTCAGCATTATCACAGGATAAAAGTGTTTTTCCCGTATCTTCCGGCAGATGTGAAAGCCGTCAATATCCGGCAGCATGACGTCCAGAATCGCAAGGTCGGGTTCGCTGGTTTCAAGGTATTTCAGAGCGTCCGTGCCGTTGTAGAATTTCCGGACTGTGTAGCCATCGTTTGTGAGGTAGACCTCAATAAGGTCGGCGATCTCTTTTTCATCGTCTACTACGAGTATTGTTCCGTTCATTTTGTCACTTCCAGCAATTGATTATAGTTTATTCATGGTATCATCGGCTTTATCAAATCCTATAGTAATGCCACAGTTGTTCACCTTATTCTTCCGTTTGAGTTTTTGCTTTTATGTGATAGCTTATACCACGCTCCTCGCAGAAGGTAATGACTTCCTCTGCACATTCATTGTAAAAATGCTTATTCTCCTTATATTCAGTGACCGTTTTGCTGTAGTTTGTCCTGCCAAAAATAATCTTATCAACAAAGCTGACTGCCTCAAGAATCTCTCCAAGGCTTTGATTTATCAAATTCGGTGTAGGATAAGGCTCAATGCTTACCCATGTCTTACAGCCCGCTTCGTGAAGGGATTTTAGTGCAGCGAGCCTGTCAGCATATGATGCTGCCCCAGGTTCTGTCTTTTTACGATAATCCTCATCGAGAGAAATCAGCGTAATTCCGTATTCGTTCTCACTATATAAGTCCTTCAGCTCAATCGGCAGCAATCCTTTTGTGAGAATGCAGCATTTTATATGATCCTCATTTAATCTTCGTATAGCTGCAATGCTCATATCTTGAATCTCGGGGTATCCATACATGAATGGGTCAGTGGTAAAGCAAAGCTGAACAGACTGTATCTTATCTTTCAACCTAGGGATTTCTTTCTCTAGCAGTTCAAGAGTATTGGACACAAGAAACGGGCTGCGCCACTCTTCGTATGTCTTGACCTGACCGAATCGCTTTTTAAGCAAAAAGGCATAGCACGGATATTTGCAGCCGTGCGAACAGCCGAGCACATGATTCATCGTATAGTCTCCGTACTCAACACCAGTCTGGTAGAGCATACTCTTTCTTTCTATGTATCCTGCCACCTTCATCATTTCACCCACTTTACTGATACAGTATGACCATGACCCTCTGCCATAAAGTTCGTGGGTCGTTGAGTCTTTTCAGAAAAAGCCGGATTTCTCTTTACCGCAAGACGCCCCTCTTTTTCTAATGCCTTGAGTACATTTGCAATATCTCCAGACTTGCATATTGCACCGTACTTCACATAGAACATTGCCTCTGCCTCGGTAAGTGGAGTCCATGTGCCGTACTGTGTAAAGTGATCAATAACTCGTTCTCTTAATGTAGATTCATCTATAGACTGGTTATTGAAATCGTCTTGGAAAAGAGACAACTGCCCACCGCTTTGAATATCTTTCAATAGTTCCCAGCGATTACATATATTATTGGCCATCAAAACACATCCACTTGGATGATTTGTCGCATGAATCATTCTGTACTTCGGATGCTGATTCTGATGAATACGAATCGGCATATTCAAAACATATGTATAGCTTTGACTCAACCGCAGGCAGTATTGCTCAGAGAAGTTTTCTTCAGCTTCGTAGCCGTTAATCTTGCCACTCAAGTATTGTTCTATAATTGATTTCCAGTAATCTCCACCAGCAATTTGATTTAATGCTTCTACGGAATTATCTGATGTATCCAGCTTGGTAGTATCATATTCAACAAGATCATCAAAAAAATTATCATCGTCCATTTTGAACTGTTGTCCCATAACTCGACAGCCCTCACGGATAAAACCGAAAGAGTTCATGTTAAGCAGCAATTCAATAGTATTAAATTGTCCATTAGCAAATTCATCAAACTTTGAACAATTCAGAGCCTTGATTCCATACGGGTCAATGTATAAAAATACATTGCAGCCACCTTTATTTTTTAGAAGTTCACCAATCTTATCTTCGTATGCACCGGATACGATTTTAACTCCCGGATAATCTTTTAAATTCACTCTAAGGTCGTCCGCATAGTTCAAATCTATAAAAGCAGCAGCAATCTGTAAATGTCCAGTCATTTTTGATGATATCAGCCCTTGCTGTATAATATCAAGTGCAATGAGAGGTGAGCCTTGCTTACCGTCATCAAATTTTCCTTTTCCGGCAAAGCAATCCACATAAACTAACGGTTTACGAGTATGCAGGATTTTTGACACATACGGCTTCAAGTAACATCCCAATAACTGGTCTTTTACTTCAGACCACGGCTTCTTTTCTACGAAAAAGTCATCGTTCTTCTTTGACACACTTACTCACCTTTCTCTGTTGGTTTCCTAAAATGGAAAGTCATCTCTGTCAAAAACAGCTGGTTCATCACCTGCGTTAGTTGTAACATCGGTCTTCAGCAACATATTAGAATACATTCTGCGAGAACAAGTTCTTATAAAAATCCATATTAATTATACCATAATCCTATGATTTTTTCAATAGCATTTTGGATTTTTATGTTTATCTTGTCACTATGGGCAGATAATCCACAGCCTTTTGTAGAGTTTACCTCGCCATCCCATACACCAAACCGACTGCATCGTTCAGAGTTTATAGTTACTAACTAGCCGCTTGATTTTGTAGTCATAGGGAATTTACTCACCCAATACACACCTTTATGCTAAGTCGCTCTCAATGATTTACCTTGCCTATACCCTCGCTTGTCACCTGTTCCATTCACAGTCATTTCTTCGCCTTCAATCAATAAGGCTATACTCAATAGCCATATTGTTACGCCCAGCTTCACAATAAGGCATTGAGTTAGGGGCCAATCCCCTAAAACCCCTTTCGCTTGACCCCACGGTCAGCGACTTAAACTCCGCAACTCCAAAATGGATTTGCACAGCGTCGGGAAGATAAAATCTTACGCACCTCTTTTTTAAGTGGTAACACAGGGAGGGTAAAAACCCTTGCTTTTAAAATTTACCGGTGTCAGAGCAGGGAGATAAAATTCCCGACCTCGGAAATTTATCTTCTCAATCTCCGACCTTTGCGAGAGTGCGGCGGCGGTTTTACCCTGCTCGGCTCGGCAGATAAATTTTGAGCCGATTGAAATTTATCTATCAGCTCACAGGTGCGGACGGTCTTTTGGAGCAGCTCGTTAAAGTCCTTAACTCCGCTGTCAGCCAAAACCTTGTTGCACAGAATGAGGTTGTTCTCCGAGATAAACCGTGAGCCTGCTTCATCGTTATCCACGCAAGCGTAGAGGGGTAAGCAAAGCTCCGCAAGCGGATTAAGTGTACTCGGCTTTAGCCCTGCCATAGAAACGAGTACGCTGTCTTGTAGCTTGCTCGGTCTTGCAAGCTGTGGGAACGAGAGCAAGTTTATTGCGTACTCAAATCAGGAAGATAAATTTCCCGACCTCAAACTTTTACCTCTGTTCTTCTCTAGGGTAAATCCAACCAAGCAATAGATTTATCCCTATGTGTCTTGCCCTATAAAAGTGAAACCCTCCCGCCGTTCATCCCGAACGCAGGAGGGTTAAATTATTCTTTTCAGCTTTGCTGTTATCTTTCAATCTGCTCGTTATCTCGACTATACACTTCAGTGCTTGCTTTAACGAGTTCGGTGACTTGATTGAGAAGAAGCTGCTTGTAAGCCGCCGCAAGTATCTCCTTGCGCCTGTCGTTGCCCAAGTCATCAAACTCGTCCCACACGCTGTCCGTGCCCGAACATTTCTCAAAATAGAGGAATAACGCGCCGAGAACGCTGCTCGCAGCCTCTTCTCCATTCTGCGTTTCATAGCTATAGAAATCGTAGTCCTCGCAAAGTTCTTGAAACAGATGATTGATAATCGACAGCTTTGCGTAGTCCTTGTTCTTGACTACCTCCGACAAGTATTCTACTGCACAATCAGACAACCCCGTGAACTCGCACACAGTTTTCATTTTACCTTTCAGCGCTGTTGTGTTCGTTCTGCCGATAAGATAATCTGCGTTTACGTTCAGCGTGTCGGCTATTCGAGCGAGTATCTCAATATCGGGCATTCGTTTGTCGTTCTCATAATAGCCGAGGGTGCTTTTGGATATGCCTACCATATAGGCGAACTGCTCAATCGTGTAGCCGTTCGCTTTACGCAGCTCTTTAAGCCGTTTGCCAAATACCTCAACACAGGTGTTTTTTCTCTCCATAGTGATAAAAATCCTCCTCAAAAATTGCGAAAAAGACTATATTTGTGGAATTACGAGGAATATACCACAAAAGCCTTGACGAGCCAAAGCGTAAGTGTTATAATCAATAACATCACCACAACAATCGCCTTTATCATTAGAATACCACGATAATGATGATTTGTCAAGTGGGATTTCAAAAATAATACTTACC
>CAMELR010000060.1 GCA_945923775.1 uncultured Clostridia bacterium
TGCCTATTGTGTCACTCTTTTTTTGATGTGTTGCACTTATATTGTACATCCATCAACAAGAAATCTGAACTGCTCTGCGGACTGAATCCCGACAACGATTATTCGTGCGCGGAGTTCATCGCAAAAGTCCTGCTGTTCGCTGTTCAGCGCGGAATTTCCGACCTCCGGAAGTACTCCGAGAGCGCTTCGCCCGTACTTTCGGGAATGGTGTTCGGCCGTGATGTACCGAAAGTCTGCCCGCACTTCTGCGGCAGAGAAAACGAACTGCAAGAACTCCACGATCTGCTCACCGAAAACGGCAAGGTGTTCGTCAGCGGAATAGCCGGAATAGGCAAAACAGAGCTTCCCCTGACGGAAACAGGCTTTCCGTTTTTGTCCGTGTATCCGGGGTGACGGTAGGAAATTGTACTGCCTGCGATTCTGCCTGAGTTCTGCGCTCGGCAGAGCCGTAAAAATTCTCGCGAATCGAGTGTACCAGCCCGTTGGCTTCGCATTGCTTCCCGAAATATTCGGACATCTCGAAAAGCTCTTTTCTTCCGCGACGAAATGATTTTCCCGTCTGCATATTGCAGTTGCTGACAAGAAAATGCGCGTGAATATGCTGTGTGTCGGTATGCACCGCAAACAGCACCTGAAAGCCATTTTTGTAGAAAAACTCGTTAGCGAACTGCCGCGCAATTTTGTACGCAAGCTCGTATGTAAGGCGGTCGTTGTCGTCCGGGTGAAACGAAATCGCCAGTTTGTGCGCAAGTATCGTGTCGGGTTTCAGGTGGCTGTACGACTTGCCGTTCAGCTTTCGGGTGACAAGAACATTGTTCGCAAAATTGTCGCGATCGCAGCCGAACGCATTGTAGAGGTGCGGTTCGGTCTTTTTTATCCCGCTGCGGATCTGGTCGGGGCGCTTTCCGAGAATGTACGCCGCCGCGGATTTCAGCTGTCCAACCGTCTTGCATGGCGAAAATTTGACGTTCACATTTCCGAATGCCATTCGCCAGCCTCCACGACATACATATCCACGATTGGCTTTTCGATGAACGATTGCAGGCTTTCCATGACGCTGTAATATTGCTTCTGGAACGCTGGGATTTTGTCCGCGGCTTCGTGAAAATATCCGCAGTTCGCAAGATAGGCTATCTGATTCAAGTTGTTTCCGGTCATCTGAAGTTCGTGAAAAATTGCCTTTATCGTGTTGTTGAACTGATAGATTTTCACATCGGATTTATCGAGGATCTTCAGCAGAAAATCCGTTTTGTTCAGTCCGCTGCCGTTTCCGATGTCCGCGAGCATATTCACTCCGCGCATTTCTGAGAGCCTGTCGATGACGGCGGTGTAACCCTGCGGGAACACCGAGCAGCCGGCAAAACGGAGCTTGTACAGTCGATCGTTGAACTCAAATTCAACACGTTTGTTTCGCATGAGGTAGTTCGTAAACTCCCTGCGCTGCGACTTTACCCAAGTTAGCGGGAATACAGCCGCAAGGTAAACGTCTGCCTCGGAAATCCCGGCGCGCTTGAGTTCCTTTGCCGCGCACATTAGCGTGAGCAAACAGTAGTCGTTGTCGCTCGACTTGTCCGAAACGAACGCCTTGTGACCCTCGCCGCAGCTGTAATACATTCCGTCGCAGCGGAGAATGTTCGAGCCAAACGCCGGTCGGTTTGCGGACGGAATTACGCCTGTGGGCGTGATGATGTTCGCGGTTTTGATATTTCCGTAGCCGTGGTCTATTCCGATAATTCTGATGTTGTTAAGTATTTTCATGTTTGTCCTCCACGATTTCCGCGGGTCTTTCCAGCATCTGCATAATGAGCTGCTCGGAAGTTTTCTGCGCGGACTGATTACTGTACGAGGTTACAATGAACTTTGTGCCGCCGATGTCCTCCTCGTACTGTTCGCCTAGTCGGCGGTAGTTGTTTTCTTCCATGAGTTTCCCCTCTGATTGATATATTTCGCCTTTCTGCCACCGCGGTGATTGCACTTTCGGCGATGTGTTTATTCTACTTGATTTTATCCGAAAACTCATTGATGATGGATTGATGGGGAGTTGAGAAGTTTGAGCCAATAATTAAATTCGTAGATAGAAAAGCGGCTCTATCATAAAGATAGAGCCTAAATATTTGCATAAAAAGAGCAAAAAAGTATAAGCAATTCGCAAATTTGCCCATTGCGATAATGGATAATATATTGTAAAATTAAATCAGAAAATAAAAAACTTTATGCACTTTGCACAGGAGGAGAATAATGAACAATATAATTTCCGTAATACTTGCCGTTATCATGGCTGTAATGATGACTGGGTGCAGCGGCTCTGGCAATGGAATGCGCGACATTTCCACGATGGAGGTCGTCCGCGAAATGGGTTACGGAATAAACCTCGGAAACACGCTGGAAGCCTGCGGCGACTGGATAAGCGGCTCCACTCCGTCAAGCTACGAAAGAGCATGGGGAAGCCCGATAATAACCGCCGAGGATATCCAAGGCTATGCGGATGCCGGATTCGGCGTGCTGCGTGTCCCGGTGGCGTGGTCGAACATGATGGCGGACGACGGTACATACACAATAAATCCGGATTACGCCGCGAGAGTGCAGGAGGTCGTTGATACGGCGCTAGGCACGGGAATGTACGTTATAGTCAACATTCATTACGACAACGGCTGGGTGAACAAGTTCCCGGAGAACATCGACGAGAACATGAAGCGCTACACCGCCATGTGGAAGCAGATAGCAGAGCAGTTTAAAGACCGCAGTGACAAGCTTGTGTTTGAATCCCAGAACGAGGAACTCGGCTGGGACAGCCTCTGGAACAGATACAGCGGAACTAACGGCGCTGAAAAGCAATCCTCCTACGACCTTGTGAACAGGGTAAACCAGACGTTCGTTGATACCGTGAGAGCGACTGGCGGCAATAACGCAAAACGCCACCTGCTGATTTCCGGTTATAACACGGATATTGACCTTACCTGCGATGAGCTTTTCAAAATGCCAAGCGACCCGGCTGGACGCCTTGCGGTGTCAGTACATTACTATAATCCGTCAACGCTCACAATTCTTGAAAAGGACGCTGACTGGGGTAAGGCTAAGACCGATTGGGGAAGCGAATCCGATATTGCGGAGCTGAACCGCTGCATGGATCTTCTCAAGGCTACTTTTATAGACAACGGGATACCCGTCATAGTCGGAGAATACGGCTGCTTCGGGAAGAACAAGACCCGCGAAACCAGGGAAACTTATATGCTGGACGTTTCCTCCGCGATGTACGAAATAGGAGCCTGCCAGATACTCTGGGACGCTTCCGGAGATGAGTACGACCGCAACAACGCGAGATTCAGAAATCCCGAATTCATCGAAAAGCTGATAGCGCCTTCAAAGGCGGGAAAGGAGCAGTAAATGCCGAATACGTTCTTACCACTGTGGGAGTATATCCCGGACGGAGAGCCGAGGGTGTTCGGCGACCGGGTTTATATTTACGGTTCGCACGACCGCCCGGATTCCGATTCATTCTGCGACTACAAGCTGAAGGTCTGGTCAGCGCCGATATCCGACCTCAACAAGTGGGAGTGCCACGGGGACAGTTTCCACACTATTCCTGACAGAGACCACGCTTCTGATACGCCATGGACAGACAGCCCGCTGTTCGCTCCCGACGTTATTGAAAAGGACGGTAAGTACTATCTTTACGCATACATTCTCGGCTCCAAAGGCTGCGTGGGAGTCAGCGATGTTCCCGAGGGGCCGTTCAGGCTGCTCTCGACCTACAAATATACCGCCGGAAACGCGGGCGACGACGGAATATTCAACGACGCCGGAGTACTTGTTGACGACGACGGCAGAGTGTACATATACTACGGTTTCGAGCATTCCTACATGAACGAGATAAACCCGGACAATATGTACGAAATAATTGACGGCTCATTGAAAGAAAATGTGATACCGGAAACAGAGCCGTTCAGATTCTTCGAGGCAAGTTCCCCGAGGAAAATAAACGGCACCTACTACCTGATATATTCGCCGAAGCCGCCCATCGGCTGCCGCCTTGCCTATGCGACCTCCGACAAGCCGACAGGACCTTTCACCTACCGCGGGTACATCATCGACAACGGCGACCAGTACCCCGGCGGAAACGACCACGGCTCGGTGTGCTGCATAAACGGCCAGTGGTACATTTTCTACCACCGCATGACTAACAACTCCATAATGTCCCGCAGAGCCTGCGTTGAGAAGATAAATATTCTCCCGGACGGCACTATCCCCACGGTAGAAATGACCTCGCTTGGATTTGAGGAGTACCTCTCGCCGTACAGGACTAACGAAGCGGAAACCGCCTGCGTGCTTCTGGGCGGCTGTTATGTCACAGAAAAGGACTTCTTTACGCGCCCGGTGACTAACATAAAAAATGGCGCAGTCATCGGCTATAAGTACTTTGAATTCGGCAAGGACAATTCGAGCAGTACGATAAAATTCTTTGCGAAAGTGAACGGCACAGGGTGTCATTCTAAACTGCATATTCTGATAGACGACTACGAAAACGGTACGGAAATAGGCGTGTGCGAAATAGGGACTCATGACGGAGTTTACTCAGCCACCGTAAAGAGCGTGACCGGCAGGCACGCCGTGTATTTCAAGGCAGAACACGGCTATGGCGGCTGGTTCGTGGAAGCTTTCGAACAGAAGCCGCTGTTCGAGCTGGTTTCGTTCTCATTCGCTAAGTAACATCAGCGGGGGCGGTTCCTGTTCCGGAATTCCTGCGGGGATATCCCGTTTGTATTCCTGAACAGCCTTGAGAAGTAGCTGGGCGTGTCGATTCCGATTTCAGCCGCTATATCAGATATCGGCATATCGGTGGATATCAGCTTGTCCTCCGCGAAACGTATGCGAAGCAGATTGCAGTAATCCGAAAAGTTCAGCCCGACCGCGGATTTAAAGTTCCGGCTGAACGCAAAGTAGCTCATATTCGCCATTGCGGCGGCGGTTTTCATGTCAAGCTTTTCAGCCGGGTGGCTCAGAATATGCTCGATTATCCGGTAAAGCCTTACGTTCTGGGTGGAGATCCCGGCTCCCTCAGCAGGAATGACGCAGTTCTCCTGAAGCAGCGCCGCGACAAGCTCCAGCACCATTCCGTTCTTGCGGAACTGGTCGGTCAGCACGGTGGACGGTGCGTAGTTCTCCAGATCGCCGGCGGAGCATACTTCAATTATCCGCTGGAGTGTATTGTAAGTCACACCGCCAACTTCCGGAGTGAAAACCGGCGGAAGCCTGTCAGGGCGTCTGAGTATCAGCGAATCGCTCATCACGGAGGACGTGTCCCGGAGGAATCCCGTTGAGAACTGTATCACGGCAACATCGGTGGCGCAGACGTTGTAGTTTGCATGAAAGGCAAGCGGCGGAATGAACACCAGCGTGTTCTCTTTTACGTTGTACTGTCTGCCGTTTATGACCTCATAGCGCTCGCCGCTGATAACATAGGATATTTCGTAGTACGAATGGCAGTGCAGAGGATAATTGCCGTCAACGGCCGTGTGATAGACCGCGCAGGCGGCATGGTTCTTCTCCGGCTGATCGGCGGTCTGGAATTCCTGCTGAAAGACCATATACAGCACCCCCTCAATATCAACAGTATAACAGATTTTCACTATAATTTCAAGGAGGATATCTATGAACAGATCAAGAAAAATAATCGCCGGAATACTCGCCGCAGGAATGGTCGCAAGCCTTACCGCCTGCGATGAGAGCGCGCCTGTATCCAGCAGTAATTCCACGATGATGACCACGACTCCCACGACCACCACCGACCCGGACGAAAACGCCCCCACTGACAAGGACGCGAAGCAGGTCGAGACCTCCGGGTACGCTCCGGACGGCAATGCGGGGACTGTAAAGTACCTCGGTTATTACGATATCCATGACGACCAGAAAGGCACGGAGCAGTGCCTTGTATTCGAAAGCGAACAGTACGGCGGCAAGATAGAGTACATCTCCACACCGAGCGGCGACGCGTTCCGCGAGAAGCTGGCAACGCTCATCGCTTCCGATGATTCGCCGGATATCACGGTCGGCGACGCATTACAGTACCCTGGGAATGTCGGGAAGAATCTGTTCGAGCCGCTGGACAATTACATTGACTCCACATCTCCGCTGTGGGTCGATATGAAAGATATCATCGACCTCTACGAATACCAGGGGAACCACTACTATTATCCGCACCGCATAACCACCTCATTTGCGCTGAATTACAGCAAGAAAACCATAGCCGACAACGACCTTGAAGATCCGTATACTCTATACAAAAACGGCGAGTGGACATGGGAAAAATGGCGCGAGCTGATGATAAAATTCTGCGACGCCGATGACGGCAATATGGGCTTCTACGCGACCGACACCATTCTCACCGGGCTTATTGCGACCACGGGAACCCCGATGATAGAGGTACTGCCGGACGGCACGATAAATAACAACACGCTCAGCCCGGACGTATCACGCGCGATGGCGTTCTACGAAAAGCTCAACCGCGACGGCGTAATGAACGGCAGAGAGCTGAACGACTGGGTATCCCCGGAGCTTTTCGCGCAGAACTGCGACAAGCTGCTGTTCCTCGGCATGGAGCCGGAATGGACCTACACCGCCGCAACAAAGCAGGTACAGAACCCGCAGGGCGTTGAGAACGACATACTGAACACCGTTTCCGATTTCGCGTTCGTGCCGTTCCCCCGGGACGCTCAGGCGGATAAGTACTACTCCGCGTACAATACCTACGGTTTTGTAGTACCAAAGGGCGCGAAGAACATCAAGGGCGCAGTTGATATGATAAACTGCTTCCGCGTGTACGACACTGACGAGAACGTAATTGCTCAGGTCAGAGCCGACCATGTTTCCCCGGAGCCGGTGTACTTCACCTCCGGAAAGTACGAGGGAATGCAGAAGTGGGAAATAGTCTGGGGCGAGGACGAGTACGACCTCTGGCGCGAGATGTGCGACCCGGATAAATTTACTTTCGTGAACGAGGGCGGCTTCGGATTCGGTCAGGAGTTCTGGAACAACTACTCGATACTTAACAACGTTGCATTCGAGGGCGAATCCTGGACGCAGCTCAGCGCGGAGATTAATCCGGTAGTTGAATCTGTGCTTGACGATTACAGAAAATAAGACTATAATATAAATAACTGCCCCGGTTTCGGAGCAGTTATTTATATTATGGAGGCTTTATGAAATACAGCAGAACTGTTCCGCTCTACGGAACTCTTGAAATAAAATGCGGCGGCGTTTCCGACGGGAATCCGTTCACGGAGCGCACTATCTTTGCCGAAATATCCGGCGCGGAAAATAAGACAGTACGCGGCTTCTACGATGGCAGCGGCGTTTATATCGTCAGATTCATGCCGCAGAAAATCGGCGAATACAGCTTCAGGATTTACGGCAATTTTTCCGACAAGTCCGCGGAGGGAAGCTTTACAGTTACCCAGCCGGAAGACAGTCAGCACGGAATGGTCGGCGTATCCGGGAAATACCATTTTGCCTATGCGGACGGAACGCCGTATTACTCCGTGGGAACTACCTGCTATGTCTGGCATTTACAGCCCGCAGAAACCAAGGCGATGACCCTCCGAAACCTTGCGGAATGCGGCTTCAACAAGATACGTTTCTGCGTATTTCCGAAGCACTATGCCTACAACCTGTCGGAGCCGCCCTGCTATCCATATGAGGGGACGCCTATGGACAGTTCCGTGCTGAACATGAACAACTTCAACGAATACAACGGCTGTCCCGATGGCAATTCGTGGGACTTTACGAGGTTCAAGCCTGAGTATTTCCGCAGCATAGAGGACTGCATAATAAAGCTGCGGGAACTGCATATTGAAGCGGATATAATTCTGTTCCACCCCTACGACCGCTGGGGATTCTCAATGCTGAACCGGGAGCAGTCGCGGCTGTATCTGGAATACGTCACCGCGAGATTCTCGGCGTACAGCAACGTGTGGTGGTCGCTGGCGAACGAATACGACCTCATGCCGGACCGCACCGCTGACGACTGGAATTATTACGCTGAAATCATAATGAAGAACGACCCATACGGACACCTGCGCTCGATACACAACTGTATGGAATTTTTCGACCACTCAGCGGCGTGGGTAACGCACTGCAGCATTCAGCGGCAGGACATCTACAAGACTGCGGAATTTACGGGTGAATGGCGCAGGCAGTACGGAAAGCCGGTCGTGCTGGACGAAATAGCCTACGAGGGGAATATGCCCTACGGCTGGGGGAACATCACCGGCGAGGAAATGCTCCGTCGCTTCTGGGAGGCATTCTGCCGGGGCGGCTACGCGGGTCATGGCGAAACGTACCTTACCGACCCTGGGGATATATGGTGGTCGCACAGCGGGAAGCTCCACGGCGAGAGCTGTAAACGAATAAAGTTCCTGCTGGATATCATGACGGAAAGCCCCGCTCCCGGGCTTAAACCCGGCGGTGGAATGTGGGACGAATTACTTGCAGTCCCGGAGGACGATGAAGCATTCAGCCGCACGGGCTACCGCATTTATTACAGCTTCATGCGCCCGGCTTACCGCGACTACGAGATAAACGACGGCTGCGAGTACGATGTGGAGATAATCGACACCTGGAATATGACGATAACTTACGCTGGAAGATTTAGTGGGAAATTTTGCGTAAAGCTCCCATCAAAGCAGTATATTGCGGTCAGAATGAAGAAGGTATGATCCGTTTGATTGTGAAAACTAATTGCTTTAGCATTCTTTATTAAATTTTATCTTTCTTCAATTTTGGTAATTGTAATTATAAATAAATTGCTAAATTGTTCAGATGAGACTTTTTGATGCATATATTTCGATTCTGCATGATCATTGCGCAAAGAGAAACGCTCCCTTGTTTTCCCCCACACCCCTTTAGCGCTTTATAATCGTTTGACTGCGCGCCAGCGCGCAGAGTATCCGCACTTCGTGCGGAGGTTTCGCCTGACGGCGACAAGGGCTCCGCCCTTGACCTGCAAGGGGGACGCGTCCCCCTTGACTCCCAATATGGGGGTGCTGAAAGTTTAAATACTCACGCGTAAATTATAGTTTTCCTATCAGTAATTATACTTTTTCTTCTTTGCCGCGAGGAATATCAGCGAGATAACGAACGCGCAGACCTCCGCGAACGCTACCGATATCCAGATACCGTCCAGGTCTAAAAATACGGGCAGGATAAGCACGGCGGCAAGCTGGAACACCAGCGTTCTGAGGAACGAAACCGCCGCGGATATCGCGCCGTTGTTCAGCGCAGTGAAGAACGACGAAGTAAATATATTGAACCCCGAGAACAGGAACGTGAACGAGAACAGTCTGAACGCGTGTACCGTCATATCAAACAGTTCCTTGTCATAGCCCACGAAAATATGCGCCAGCGGAGCCGCAAGCAGCTGAGCCAGTCCCACCATTACAACGCCGGCGCTGAGCGTGAGTATCGTGCTTTTTTTGCGCATGTTATGAAGCTCCGCGTGATTCTGGGCACCATAGTTGTAACCCACGATCGGCGCGGTTCCGATGGAATAGCCGATGTATATTGCCGCAAATACGAACTGCACGTACATCAGCACGCCGTACGCGGAAATTCCGTTCTGTCCGGCAAGGCTGATGAGCTGGTGGTTATACAGCATGCTGACTATCGAAGAAGAAATGTTGGTCATAAGCTCTGAAGCGCCGTTGGTGCACGCCTGGACTATCGGGCGCAGTTCCATACGGGTCTTAACGATACGCAGTTTGCTTCCGTTGTTCTTTTTGAGGAAGAACAGCAGCGGCAGCAGTCCGCCAACTGTCTGGCTGAGGCCTGTCGCGAGCGCCGCGCCTGTAACGTCCATCTGGAACCCTGCAATGAACAGCGCGTCAAGTCCCATGTTGGTAAGCCCGGCGGCAACTATAACGGCGAGTCCCAGCTTGGGACGCTCTGCGGTCACAAGGAAGCTCTGAAATACGTTCTGCAGCATGAAGAACGTGTTGAATATCAGGCAGGTGCGGGCGTAGGTCACGCAGCTTGCGAGCATCTCCTCGTCAGCGCCGAGGAACCTCGCCACCGGCTCCGCGAACACGATTCCGAGCACCGACAGCGTAATGCCCAGTATGAAGGTCAGGTAGATCATCATTGAAAATACCCGGCGCGCCTGCTCCTCGTTCTTTTCGCCGAGGTACTTCGCGACCAGCGCGCTGCCGCCCGTTCCTATCATGAATCCTACGCCGCCCAGTATCATCAGGAACGGCATCACCAGATTCACCGAAGCGAATGCGGTCTTGCCCACAAAGTTTGACACGAAGTATCCGTCGACAACTCCGTATATTGATGTAAAGACCATCATCACTATCGACGGCAGGCAGAATCGCATGAGCCGCGGAAGCGTAAAGTGATCCGAAAGCTGAATTACGTCTTTATCTTTCATTTTTCTCCTCCATTCTCGTTTTAAGTCTTTTGTTGTATTTGCTCAGAAGCTCTATCAGGCTGTCCTGTTCCTCTTGGGTAAAGTCGCCCCAGGTCTCGCGCTCGGCGGCTATCACATGGTCGGAGGTACTCACGGCAAGCTCGCCGCCCTTTGGCGTAAGCTCCACGAGGCGGCAGCGGCGGTCAGAGCCGCACTTCAGCGTGACATATCCGCCGCGTTCGAGCTGCTTTACCGCGCTGTTGGTGGTCTGCTTCGGCTGCAACAGGGAGCTTGTAAGCTCCTTCTGCTGGCATGCTCCGTTGTTCAGCCGCAGAAAATACAGTATCCACATCGCACTGTCGGACAGCCCGAAACTCCTGGCAGCTGCGGAATATATCTCGTTCTGTTCCTTCCACAGGCTGTTGTACGCCGCGATCGCACGTTCTGTCTTGCTCTGCGGCTGGGTCTCCATTTTTTCTTTCTTCTTCAATTCGTATCTCCTGTTAGTTAGTCCGAATCCGGACGTTTCTCAAGCGAACTTTATTATTATAATCCGAATTCGGACTTTTGTCAAGAGGAAAATAATTTTTTTGATCAGGCGAAGAAGAATTCTGAAACACAAATCGCTGCGGAATTACATATTAGCGTTAAGCTCCGGCCGCTCAAATTATAAATAGTACCCCTGTTTGGCGTTTTATATCCCCGCTGAAGTCTATTTCAAATCAAGAATCCCGAAATTTCTCCCGTTACCCCTTGTAAAACCCGGCGTTTTATGGTAAAATAATTTTGTACGCACTGCGGAAGTCCGCAGCTTTCAATTTTCAAAGCGCAGTATCGCACACGTGTCTTGCCGTACTGCGGGGAAGGAGTATCACTATGATAGTTAAACCAAAGGTCAGAGGATTCATCTGCACCACGGCTCACCCTGTGGGCTGCGAGGCAGTCGTTAAGTCTGAGATAGATTACGTTAAGTCAAAGAAGGCGGAGGACAACGGCTTCAAGCCGAAGAAGGTCCTGGTGCTGGGAAGCTCCATGGGCTACGGACTTGCAAGCCGCATTTCCCTTGCATTCGCAGGCGGAGCCGCTACGCTGGGCGTAATGTTCGACAGACCCGCAAGCGGAAACAAAACCGGTACCTCCGGCTGGTACAACACCCAGGCTTTCGAGAAGTACGCGAAGGCTGACGGGCTGTACGCCAAGACCGTGAACGGCGACGCATATTCCGACGAGTGCAAGAAGGAAGTCATCGACATCATCAAAGCAGACCTCGGCAAGGTGGACTGCGTTGTATACAGCCTTGCGGCTCCGAGAAGAACAGTCGGCGACGTGACCTATTCCTCCGTGCTCAAGACCACCGGAGAACCCTACACCAACAAAACTATCGACCTTCGGAACAACACCGTTTCCGAAGTCACCATCGAGCCTGCCACCGAGGAGGAGATCACCGCCACCGTCAAGGTAATGGGCGGCGAGGACTGGGCGGCATGGATCGACGCACTGAAAGCTGCTGACGCAATAGAGGACAACGCCGTTACCGTTGCCTATTCGTATATCGGTCCGGAACTTACCCACCCGATGTACTTCGAAGGCTCCATAGGCAGAGCGAAGGCTCACCTTTTCCAGACCTCGAAGGAAATAACCGAGAAATACGCCGCAGACGGAATAAAAGCGTACATCTCCGTCAACAAGGCGCTTGTTACACAGTCCAGCGCGGCTATCCCGATAGTTCCGCTGTACATCTCCATTCTTTACAAGGTGATGAAGGAGAAGGGCGTACACGAGGGCTGTATCGAGCAGATGTACCGCCTGTTCGCTGAAAAGTTCGGCGCAGACGGCAAGCCGGTATCCGGCGCAGTTGACGGCGAAGGAAGAATACGTCTTGACGACCTCGAGATGAAGCCCGAGATCCAGGACGAGGTAACGAAGCTCTGGAATATCCTTAACGCCGACAATTTCAAGGAGTATACCGATATTGAAGGCTACTGGAAGGATTTCTACGAGCTGTTTGGTTTTGGAATAGACGGAGTAGATTACGAAGCAGACGTTGAAGTCTGAGTTGCAAATTCGGAATTAGGAATGCGGAATTCGGAATGAATGTGCCGCTTCGCGGAATATTACAAAAGAATCGCAGAATGCAGAATGATAAAATATGGCTTTTCGCCTTATTTCAACTGTTCGCAATTGACTGCTCTTTTGAAATAACGACCGCGGAGCGGTCTCCGAAATTCCGAATGATGGATGTACAATATAAGTGCAACACATCAAAAAAAGAGTGACACAATAG
>CAMELR010000061.1 GCA_945923775.1 uncultured Clostridia bacterium
GATAGCGATGTTCTCGACGATATCAACGTCCTCGCAACCGCCGTAGTAGCGCTTTCCGGGATAGCCCTCGGCGTACTTGTTGGTAAGCACGCTGCCCATAGCCGCCATAACTGCCGGAGAAACTATATTCTCGCTGGCGATAAGCTCAAGATTTCTCTTCTGGCGCTTCAGCTCCAGGTTCATCGCGTCGGCAACTTCGCTGTCGTACTGTCCGAGGAAGCCGATGGTATCTACAATGTCACTGTACATTTCGAAAAATGCTCCTTTCAAAAACCGTTATCTTAATTATAACCCATATTTAATACAAATGCAACCGTTTTGCGTTATTTCAATGTAATCACCATGAAAACCCCTCCTTGTGGAGAAATTTTCGGCGAAAAGCCCAAAAGCCGTGTAAAAACACGGCTTGAGTCATTCATCAGATGTACTCTGCGATCTTGCTGCCCATCTCTGTGCATGACAGGAGCTTCATGCCATCGGACATGATATCACCAGTGCGGTAGCCGTCCCTGATGGTCTGGCGTACTGCGTTCTCTACTGCGTCTGCCTCGTCGTTCATGTCGAAGGAGTAGCGCAGCATCATGGCGGCGGAAAGTATGGTCGCGATCGGGTTTGCCTTGTTCTGACCCGCAATGTCAGGCGCAGAGCCGCCAGACGGCTCGTAGAGTCCGAACTTGGTCTCGTTCATGCTGGCGGAAGGAAGCATTCCGATGGAGCCGGTGATCATTGAAGCCTCGTCGGAGAGGATATCGCCGAACATGTTCTCCGTCACCATGACGTCGAACTGCGCGGGATCCTTTACGAGCTGCATTGCAGAGTTGTCGACCAGCATATGCTCCAGCTTTACCTCGGGGTAGTCCTTTGCTACTTCCTCAACGACCTTTCTCCACAGTCTGGAGCTGTCGAGGACGTTCGCCTTGTCAACGCTCGTTACCTTCTTGCGGCGCTTCATTGCTACGTCGAAAGCCTTGATTGCTATGCGGCGGATCTCCTTTTCGTTATAGCTGAGTGTGTCGACTGCGGTCATAACGCCGTCGACCTCGCTGGTGTGGCGCTCGCCGAAGTACAGACCGCCGGTCAGCTCGCGCATTATGAGCATGTCGAAGCCCTTCTCGCTTATCTCGGTCTTGAGCGGGCACGCAGAAGCAAGCTCGCTGAACAGAAGGCAGGGGCGCAGGTTCGCGAAAAGTCCCAGGGACTTGCGGATCTTCAGCAGACCAGCCTCCGGACGAAGGTTAGCAGGAAGCTTGTACCACGGAGATTTTGTTGTGTCGCCGCCGATGCTTCCCATCAGGACCGCGTCGGACGCCTTGCAGCGCTCGATGGTCTCGTCTGTGAGCGGGACTCCGTTTGCGTCGATGGAGCAGCCGCCCATCAGAAGCTGCTCGTAGTTGAACTTGTGTCCGAATTTTGCTGCGACCTTGTCCAGCACCTTCATGGCTTCAGTCACTATCTCGGGACCGATACCGTCGCCCTTGATAACTGCGATATTCTTTTCCATAGAATACCCCTTTCTAATATATGTCGATTTTAAAGCGCGAACCTCCGCTGTGCCGCTTTCCGTCTGGCTTGAACCCGAAAGCCGTGAAGAACTCCACTGCCTCCGCGTCCCCATCGTTGACCCACACGTAGGCGGTCTTGATATGCTGCGAACGCATATTCCTCAGCGAATGCGCCAGAAGCTTTTTACCAAGCCCTTTGCGCCGGAAGCCTTCCTCGATGCAGATGGAATCTATCTCGCAGCTGTCGGGTATCATCGAGAGTTTGCACACGCAGACTCCCCTGACGGTCTTATCGCAGTAAACTACCGCGGTCAGGAGCGAATCGCTCAGGCGTTCGCGGTAGTAATCCGAGTCCAGCTGCGCGGTATATTCCCCCGTGCCGGCGATCCCGGCAAGAAGCTCGGTAGAAAGCTGTGAAGTTCGCAGAACGTTCTGAATATTGATTATCACAGAACCGCCCCCAGTTACATTCAGCCCTTGAGAGAGTTGAGAAGTCCGCCCTTATTGATGATCTCCTTGATGAACTCAGGGAACGGCTGCGCTTGATATTTATGTCCCTTGGTCACGTTGGTGATAACGCCTGTATCAAAGTCAATATCGACTTCGTTGCCTGCGTCGATGTCCTTTGCGGCTTCGTCGCACTCGAGTATCGGCAGACCGATGTTGATCGCGTTGCGGTAGAAAATTCTTGCAAATGTGGAAGCGATAACGCATGCGATACCGCTCTCCTTAATGGCGATCGGAGCGTGCTCGCGGGAGCTTCCGCAGCCGAAGTTGAGGTTAGCAACCATGATGTCGCCGGGCTTTACCTTGTTCACGAAATCCTTGTCGATATCCTCCATGCAGTGAGAAGCGAGTTCCTTGTGGTCTGCGGTATTGAGGTAGCGAGCCGGGATTATTACGTCTGTATCTACATTATCGCCGTACTTATGTACGATTCCGTGTGCTTTCATTATGAGACCTCCTTATTCCTGTACGTCAGAGATGCAGCCTGTCAGGGCGCTTGCCGCAGCTATCGCCGGGCTTGCAAGGTATACCTCGGAGGTAACGTCGCCCATTCTGCCGACGAAGTTTCTGTTGGTGGTGGAGACAGCTCTCTCACCCGGAGCAAGGATACCCATATGTCCGCCGAGGCAGGGACCGCAGGTCGGTGCGGAAACTACCATTCCGGCTTCAACGAAGGTCTCAAGCAGACCGTTGCGCAGTGCGTCGAGGTAGATCTGCTGTGTTGCGGGGATAACGATAGCGCGTACGCCCTTCGCAACATGCTTGCCCTTTACTACCTTTGCGGCGGTCTCCAGGTCGGAGTACCTGCCGTTGGTACATGAGCCGATAACTACCTGATCTATCTTTATCTTATCCATCTTACCTATTTCGTCGATGGTCTTTGTGTTCTCAGGGAGGTGCGGGAATGCTACAGTCGGGCGGATCGTGGAGAGGTCAATGTCGATAACGCGGTTGTAGTGCGCGTCGGGGTCAGCCTTGAACACCTCGAACTTGCGGTCGGTTCTGCCCTTTACGTACTCGAGTGTAACGTCGTCGACCTCGAAAATGCCGTTCTTTGCGCCTGCTTCGATAGCCATGTTTGCCATGCAGAGGCGGTCGTCCATCGAGAGGTTCTTCAGACCTTCTCCGGTGAACTCCATGGACTGGTACAGAGCGCCGTCAACGCCGATCATTCCGATGATGTGCAGGATAACGTCCTTGCCGGAAACCCACTTGTTGAGCTTTCCAGTCAGGTTGAACTTTATCGCGGAGGGAACCTTGAACCACGCCTCGCCGGTAGCCATACCAGCAGCCATATCCGTGGAGCCTACGCCGGTGGAAAACGCGCCGAGCGCGCCGTATGTACATGTGTGGCTGTCCGCGCCGATTACGCAGTCAGATGGCACTACAAGTCCTTTTTCAGGAAGGAGCGCATGCTCGATTCCCACGTTTCCTACGTCGTAGTAGTTCACGATGTCGTATTTATCTGCAAAGCTGCGGCACTGCTGGCACTGCTTTGCCGCCTTGATGTCCTTGTTAGGGGTGAAGTGATCCATTACAAGGGAGATCTTTGTGCGGTCAAAAACGCTGTCGAAGCCGTTCTTCTGAAATTCGTTGATAGCGACCGGGCTGGTGATATCGTTGCCGAGCACCATGTCCAGCTTAGCCCTTATGAGCTGCCCTTCAACAACACTGTCAAGCCCTGCATGCTTTGCGAGGATCTTCTGTGTCATCGTCATACCCATAATTATGTATTCCTCCTGAGATTTGGATTTGCCTGTGTCTTATTTTAGGCTTTACATCTTATTATATCACGTTTTGCGCTTTATGTAAAGTCCTTTTCACAAAAAACATTCTATGCTCCCATGGCGCAGTAAAATATTCCAGCGCTTGTATTACACCGGCGCGGAGGGTGTTTTCAGGTCAACATGGTTGACTTTTTCGCGCAAATGAGTTATAATAATATAGATTATAATATTTGAAAGGATAATCCGAATGCAAAAAGTTCACGTAAAAGCAAGCTGCAGCTACGATATTTTCATAGGCGGCGGCCTGCTGGATAAATCAGGCGAATATATTTCCACGGCAATAAAGGCGCGGCACGTGTGCGTAGTCACCGACGACAACGTTGACCCGCTCTACTCCGAAAGGCTGTTGAAATCCCTTGCAGAAAGCGGATTCAGCGCCGAAAAGTATGTTTTCCCGCACGGGGAGGCTTCAAAGTGCCACGCTACGCTCCTCGGGCTGTACGACTTCCTCGCTGAAAAGGGATTCACCCGCTCGGACGCGCTCATCGCGCTCGGCGGCGGAGTAGTCGGCGACCTCACCGGATTCGCCGCGGCTACATACATGCGCGGTATAGGCTTCGTGCAGATCCCCACAACCGTTCTCGCCCAGACGGACAGCTCAGTCGGAGGCAAGACCGCCGTCGATATCGCAGGCGGCAAGAATCTTGTCGGCGCTTTCTATCAGCCGCAGCTCGTTCTGTGCGACATTGACACGCTCGACAGCCTGACGCCGGAGTTCTTCGCCGACGGCATGGCGGAGGTCGTGAAGTACGGCATGATAAAATCCAGGGAGCTTTTCGACATTCTCGTTGAAAAGGACGTCCGCGATAATCTGGAGGACATCATAACCCGCTGCGTTTCCATCAAGGCTCAGGTAGTCGAAAACGACGAGCGCGAAAAGGGCGAGAGAATGCTCCTTAACTTCGGGCACACGCTCGGTCACGCTATCGAAAAATACTACAACTACACCGGCATTACCCACGGGTACGCCGTAGCCATCGGAATGAGCACGTTCACCCACATTGCAGAGCGCCTCGGAATGTGCTCCGCAGGCACAGCGGAAAAGCTCGACGCATTGCTCACGAAGTGCCGTCTGCCGCTCACGGACAACGCGCCCATCGACACGCTGTATAAATACTCCCTCGGCGACAAAAAGCGCCTTTCCTCCGGAATGAACATCATAATCTGCTCCGGAATAGGCGACAGCAAAGTTGTCAGCATGTCCACCGAAGATTACGAGAAGTTCCTGAAAAGCTGAGGAGGCCATATGAATATTGTTATACAACCGCGCACTCTGTCCGGCAGAGTTGTTATCCCCCCGTCAAAGAGCATTTCCCACCGCGCCCTCATCTGCGCCGCTCTGGCAAAGGGCGAGAGCGAGATAACCGGCGTGCTCCAGTGCGAGGACATCGACGCGACCACCGAGGCGCTGACCGCCCTCGGTGCAGAAATACGCACCGAAAACGGCGTCACCTATGTCAAGGGAATCGAGAAGGCCCCCGAATACGCCGAGATCAACTGCCGCGAGTCTGGCTCAACGCTGAGGTTCATAATTCCGGTAGCCGCTGCGCTCGGCGTGGAGGCAGTGTTCACCGGCTGCGGAAAGCTCCCTACCCGGCCGATAACTCCCTATCTGGAGCAGTTCCCGAAGCACGGCGTGGAGTTCGTTTCCGACACGTTCCCCTACCACATCAAAGGAAAGCTCGATTCCGGCGTTTACCCCGTGACCGGCGACATCTCTTCGCAGTTCATCACCGGACTTATGTTCGCTATGCCGCTCCTTGAGGGAAGCAGCACTATTCAGCTCACTTCCCCGCTTCAATCAAAGCCCTACGCTGATATCACGGTGCACTGCATGCGCGATTTCGGCATTGAAACGCTTGAATTCAACGGAAACTACAGCATTAAGGGCGTTCAGCAGTTCAAGCCCGCGAAGTACTCCGTCGAGGGCGACTGCTCCCAGGCGGCGTTCTTCGCAGTTGCAAACGCGCTCGGAAGCAGCATCGACATCGCAGGGATAAACCCCGCAAGCGTACAGGGCGACCGCGAGGTATTCAACATCATCGACAACATGATCACGATCAACGGAAGCTACTCCGGCTTCGATGTGGACGCTTCGGATATCCCCGACCTGGTTCCGATCCTTACCGTACTCGCTTCATTTGCCGAGGGAGATTCCCACATACGCGGCTGCAAGCGCCTTCGCATAAAGGAAAGCGACCGTCTCGTCTCTATCTCCACCGTGCTGAATTCGCTGGGCGCGAACGTCCGAATAGTCAACGACGAGCTTGAGATAACAGGCGTCAAGGAGCTTACCGGAGGCGTATGCTCCAGCTTCAACGACCACCGCATCGCAATGTCCCTCGCCATTGCTTCGCAGCGCTGCACCTCCACGCTGACCATTACCAACGCCGAGTGCGTTGCAAAGAGCTACCCCACTTTCTTCGAGGATTTCAGAGCGCTTGGAGGTGAATACGATGTCGTCATTGTTTAACGGAGGTATCTCCGTTTCGATTTTCGGTGAGAGCCACGGCAGGGGCATAGGCGTCGTGCTTGACAACCTCCCCGCAGGCGAGCCGCTCGACCCTGAGGAGATCGAGAAATTCATGGCGCGCAGGGCAGCAAAGAAGGACGGCACGTCCACGCTCAGGCTTGAAAAGGACCTCCCTGAGATACTTTCGGGATTCTACGAGGGCAGGACTACCGGAACTCCGCTTGCCGCCGTCATATTCAATGCCGAGCAGCACTCCGCGGACTATAACAACATTTCGCACATCGCGCGCCCGGCGCATGCGGATTACACGGGATTCCTCCGCTACAACGGCGCAAACGACCCGCGCGGCGGCGGTCACTTCTCGGGAAGAATAACGGCTCCGCTGGTGTTCGCGGGAGCTGTATGCGCGCAGATACTTAAACGCCGCGGCATTACTACCGGAGCGCATATCCGTTCGCTGCACGGTATTACCGACGAAGCCTTCGACCCGATGAACGTGACCGCAGGGCAGCTTGAGGCTGTGAAGTCGAGGAGCTTCCCGGTGATATCAGACGAAGCCGAGGAAAAAATGCGCGCCGAGATACTTTCCGCGAGGGAGCAGCTCAACAGCGTGGGCGGCGTTATTGAATGCGCAGCCGTTGGAATGCCCGCGGGCGTCGGCTCCCCGATGATGGACGGCCTGGAAAACGTGATATCCCGGCTGGTGTTCGCTATTCCGGCGGTAAAGGGAATCGAGTTCGGCAACGGATTCGGCTGTGCGAACATGTTCGGCAGCGAAAACAACGACGAATTCGCGCTAAGGGACGGAAAGATCGTAACGCTCACCAACAACCACGGCGGCATACTTGGCGGAATTTCCTCCGGAATGCCTGTCATATTCCGCACGGCGTTCAAGCCTACGCCCTCCATTTCACGGCCGCAGAACAGCGTCGACTTCAAGGAGATGACCGAGCAGGAGCTCGTCATCAAGGGAAGGCACGATCCCTGCGTAGTTCCGCGCGCGGTTCCGTGCGTTGAGGCGGCGCTGAATATCGCGCTGGTTTCCGCGCTTTCCTCCGAAGGAAAGCTGTAAATCCCATGTTACTTCCCCTGCTCAATTATTCAAAGTGGTGATACGATGAAAGAACAACCGAGAATACGAATAGACGATGTGAATAAGATACGGATACTGGTATGCCATCTTATATACAGTATCGGCTGCCCGCTCAACCGCGATCAGCTTATCGAGATAACCTCGCTCGAACAGGCGGTGAATTATTTCGACCTTATGGAAGCGCTGGACGGCATCACCGGAAGGCTCTGCACCTGCCAGGAGGTCAACGGTATTCCGGTATACTCAAACACCAGGCTCGGCGACGCCGCTGCAAGGGAGTTCGGCAGCGAGCTTCCGCAGTCGATCCGCGAAAAGATGTTCGAAGAGGCCGTGAAAGTCTACACCCGCGATGAAATTAAGAAGGATTCGCTTGTTTCAGTGCGCTACGCCGAACACGAAAACGGGACCTGCACGATAGGCGTCACCATCAAGTCTGAAAAAACAGGCAGGCAGAAGTACTACCTGACGATATCCGCGGCGGACAAGACCGAGGCGGATTCAATAAAGAAACGTATCCAGCGCAGCCCTGAAAATTTCAGGCAGTACCTGGAAAGCTACTTTGAAGGCGGCACGGAGGGCTGAGATGGACGATTACTTAGCATTATCGCTTATTATAATGGGAGCCGCGATAGGCGCGCTTCTTGTAATATGGGGCGCAATGAGCCTAGCATTTTTCCTCAGAAAGAAGCACCGCGCAAAGAAGCTTCAGGAGCGGATCGCCGAGCGCGAAGCCGCTGAAGCAAAATACCGCGCTGAACTCCAGCAGGAAGAACAGAATTCCCAGAATGATAACTGAAAAAAGCTGCCCGGATATGGGCAGCTTTTTTGTACTGCGAAGCGTCACGGCTGTTCTTCTTCCTGGGCGTCGTTTGCGTTCATAAGCTGAATCACCTCTTCCTTTGAATCCAGGAAGATGTCAACGAGGTCGGGGTCGAAATCGGTTCCCCTGCCCTTTCTGATTATGTCGAAGCACTGCTCCACCGGCATTGCGTCACGGTAGCAGCGCTTCTGGGATACTGCGTCGAATACGTCTGCGACTGCCATAATCCTTGCATGGAGCGGTATCTCCTCGGCTTTCAGGCCGTCAGGGTAGCCCTTTCCATTATACTTCTCGTGGTGGAACCTCGCGACTTCGTAGGCTATCTGCCGGAAGTCCGCGTCGTCAAGGTCGCGGAAGGTCTGCTGGATTATCTTCCCGCCATCTGCGGCGTGCTGCTTCATGATGGCGTATTCCTCATCGGTGAGCTTACCGGGCTTCTGGAGAATGCTGTCCGGGGTCGCTATCTTGCCTACGTCGTGGAGCGGAGCGGCGTTTATAACGTGCGTTATGTAATCCCGGCTGAGCACCCTGCGGTAGTATCTGTCGCCGCACATCTTATTCAGCATCAGCGTAACGTACGCCTTCGTGCGCTTGATATGTCCGCCTGTGTTGTTGTCGCGGCTCTCGACCATCGTTGCAAATCCGTCCGCCATTTCGTCAGTGTACATCGTCAGCTTACGGAATGCGGGGTTCTCGAAGTCGATGTAAATTCCCAGCAGAAGTATCGTCGGGAATATTGCGGTCAGCAGGACCTCCGGGAAGATGGTCTGAGTTACCAGTATCACGCCCGCTATCACAATGAACGACAGTGTTCCGAGCACCTTATCCTTCGGCAGGAAGCGCCGTCTTGAAATCACAAAATAAAGCACCGCACCGTAATACAGGATTATCGTTGCATAGCAGACGTACACAGAAAATCCCATGGAGTACCACGTTGTTGCACCCTCGATAAAGTGAAGGTCGCCTATTCCCAGGCAGACCAGCAAAAGCGAGATGATCCCCGGAATCCCAAGGTACAGTATGTGCCGCTTTTTACGGAATCCGAGAAGCTGGTCAAACGTATACGCAGTCGTAATGATGATCGTCAGATCCATTAAAAGGAAAAACAGTAGGTGCGCTATCCTGTTCACCAGGTCGGGAACTATATCCATATGGTTGACCGTCCATGCTGTAAATCCATCGAAAAAAACCGCCCAGGGAGTGACAATCATCAGCGCGTCAAAGAAGTGATTGCATTTCATTTTGGTCTTTGTGGTTTCTTTGATGTAGCTTATCACAATATACAGAATTACCAGCAGGCAGCCAAGCTGTAATTTAACGTGAATCATTTCTATCTACCTCTCTTTTTATACTATAATTATAGTATCTGCGAGCAGGTTTGTCAATAGAAAGCGGTTATCTTTTCCTGAATGTGTAGTCGCACATAGTTCCTCCCCTGCCTATCTGCTGGGTATAGAGGAACTCCGCCCGGGGAAGCGCACTGTACATCATGTCATCGACCTGGCAGAATACCGCGGTGAACTCCGGCATTCCATACCTGCTGAATATATCGCGGTAAATGCACCTGCGGGTTATCATTGAGTATGTGTCCCCGGGGCATTTCGGGAAGTCTATTTCCCAGCCGTGCCCGAGAGTTTTCCCGAATTTCAGCGGCATTGTGATTTTCAGCGCCCGCACGAACCAGCCGTGACTCGCAAGCTTCTGCATTTTCGGCACCATCGGCTTCAGAAAGTCGTACATCGCGTTTGCTACGGTTTCCTGGGCTTCCCTGCGGGATTTTCCGCTTTCCTCCAGGACCTGCTCCATTGCGAGCGCCGTTATCAGGTTGCACATGTGCTCGTAGTTCTTGTTGCCGGCATATTCGCTGTTTTCCTTCAGAAGCTGCGACATTCTGCTTATCAGGTGGAGCTTGTCGTTTGACTCCCATGCGGCGTAATAATCGCGGAATCTGCTTTTTGATATCATCTTTTCCGGATCGTATTTTCTGTTCAAGTCGGCACCTCTTTTGCAGTTAGTCTGCGCTACCGCTATCATTCTATCACTAAAAGCAGGCATTGTCAATATATAATTTAATTATAAGCCTGGGTTAACTTATGTTGACAAACAAGTTAGATGGTGCTATAATCATGTTAGATAAAACTAATCAGAGGTAAAGCAATGAACATACTGGTCTGCGGTTCTGGAGTTATCGGCAGCCTGCTTATACATACCCTTGCGCAAAACGGAAACGAGGTAACCGTCCTTGCCCGCGGAAAACGCCGTGAGGAACTCGAAAAATACGGACTTCGCACGAAATTCCACGGAAAAAAGGAGATCAACACCGACAAGCCGCGCGTAGTAGGGGAAATTCCTGCGGAACATTTCGACCTCTTATTCTCAGTAATGCAGCACGAGCAGCAGTGGAATCTGCTGAAAACCCTCGGAAATGCAGACTGCTCTGCGATCGTGTTAGTCGGAAATAACCTTTCTGATCCTGAGATGAAGCAGCAGATAATCGAAGCGGGCGGCAAAAACGTACTGTTCGGGTTCCAGGGAACCGGCGGAAACCGCTGTGCGGACTACACCGAGGTGCTTTCGCTCCACAAGCCGTCGATGGTGCTCGGCGGACTTGGCGAAACCATTCCCGAGGAAGTAACACGTATAGTGAACGCAGCCTTCGCGGGCACCGACTACGAAATCAAATGGACCGACGACATGGACGCCTGGTACAAGTGCCACGCAGCGTTTGTAGTTCCGGTGTGCTATCTGTGCTATGCAGTCGGCTGCAACCTTAGGAAATCCACCGGAAAGCAGCGCAAAATGCTGTTTGACGCCGCTTCCAGCGCCTTTAAGGCACTAAAGAAGTCCGGCTGTGCAATAAGACCCGAGGGCGAGGACGCGTATTACCAACCCGGCGCTAAACGCGCAATGATGAGCGTTATGATGAACATTATGTGCCACACGAAACTCGGCGACATGGCTGCTTCCGACCATTGCAGGCATGCGGTTTCAGAGATGGAGGGGCTCGCGGAAAAGATGGACGGGATAGTCTTTAATTCCGGCGTGGAATGCTCCGCATACAAAGCGCTAAAAAGTTCCGCTCCGTCCTGGGAAGAGCTTCACAAGATATACGACAAATAAGGATAATTTCAAACTCCCTCCATCGTTGCGGGAGTTTTTTTCTGTACCCTCTTGACAAATCGGTTAGTTTGTGCCAATATGTAAATGACCGATTTGGGTTTCGGTCATTTAATGTACGGGCAAAGGAGAAAAAAAATGACGCCCTGGATTATTATTGTAGAATGCCTTGCTATATGCATTCCATTTTCGCTGATGGTGGTGATAATGCTGAACAAGGACCCGGTGAACATGATTGTAAGTTACCCGCCTGAAATTCAGGCTGAGTACTACCGCAGCCAGGGGCTGGAAGCAAAGAAAAGCTGACCGCAAAGAACTACATAGCAAAGTGAATTTTCATGCTGGTCGCGCTTGCGGCCATGCTAGGGCTTTCTGAGCTTGCCGTCGCTCACAGCTTCTTTGACGGATTCATTGCCGCGCTGTGCTATGCCTTTGCGATTTTCGCGGTGGATACGTTTGTCATCGACTGGATTTTCTTTGCGAGAGTCAAGCGTTGGAGGCTCCCCGGCACGGAGCAGATGGACAAGGAGTACGCGCAGAAATGGTTCCACGTCAAGGACTGCTTCCCGATGGTGCCGGTTTTCCTTATCGCCGCGGCGCTGAACGGACTTTTGGTTATGCTGATCGGCTGAGCATGAGAAACCTACAGCAAAAACCGATTGCCATGAGGCAGTCGGTTTTTGTTAATTTAAACTCTGTTTTTTTTGAATTTGTCGGCGGTTCCGAAAAGCGTGTTAATATTGTCAATATAGCTTTACACATTTCACTCAAAAATTTATTCCATTGCGGCGGCCGCAGATTTTCCCGTCTTATCAGAGTAATATCTGC
>CAMELR010000062.1 GCA_945923775.1 uncultured Clostridia bacterium
TGAATCAGCTTGAAAACGCTGATTATATGCCGCTTCTCCGGTGGGCAGAACTCTGCTACAAGAAGAATCACCGATGTAATCAAACCCTCTGCCGACTCATAGAAGAAGGCGTTCTGCCCCATGCTTGAAATATTTCCGTCCGCCGAAATTATCGTCTTGGCGGTTATTTTTGCGAATTTTTCTGCTTTCGCTTTATATTCCAGCTTGCCGCAAGCCTTATATAAGTCCATATACTTATTCACTAGATACAACATATTGTATCCGCTGCTGCGTGTTGGGTTTCTCAAATCAATTACAGATACCTTATAGCCGTAATATTTCTCTGCAATCGTGGCGGTATTCCGGTAAAGGTCGCCCTTGCTGTCGGTTGTCACAAAGGACATTCCGGCGGCGCAGCAGTACTCAATGTTGGGGTAGAGGAAATTCGCAGTCTTGCCCACGCCGGACGCACCAATCATCAGCGTGTGGATATCCGAATCGTCCACCAGCGCAGTCATCTGACCGCCGCGTTCCACACAGCCGACTATCAGACCGTCAACTGTCGGGAGCTGTTCCCCACGCCGCCACAAATCGGGCGTGTAGGGAATCTGCTTGTAGGTGCGGGATATTTCCTTAGGCGTTGCAAACCGCGCCGTACCGTGCTGACCGTTGCCCACAGGCTTGCTGGGGATTCCCTTGAGGGAGTAGGTGCTGCCGATTGCTGTGATGAGCCCGATTACAAGAAAAGCTGCCCCGCACAGGCAGAGCAGCAGGATTTGTGTTGAAGTCATATTGCTCCTTTCAAAGCCGCAGGATATTTATTCCTTGCTTTTTCGCATAATTCACAGTATAAAATGTACCGCCATAGTCCTTGCGAAGATAGCAGACAAGGTGACCGCTGTTGTCCACCAAGTGCCGATTTCGCTCCAGCATACAGTTTGGGTTATAGGTAGGCGACAGAATCCTCACCTTATCTGCTTTTGCCATAATTTCGTTGTATTGCTTCCGCTGAACATCGTTCCATTTCAGAGTTTGCTGTTCGGGAGGACACGGAAGAACCAGAATCAGTCTGGTCTGCGGATAACGCTGTTTCATTTGTAGAACAGTTTCCTCCGCCAGCATATCGAATCCCAGCGCTCCGCCTGCCCCGAAGTAAATCACCCCCTGCTCAATCAATCCGGTTATCGCCGATTCAAGAGAGTTCTTCAGCTCTGTGATGTCCTCCGGAATCCTCCTGTGACCTGAGAAGCATGCTACTTGCGACCTTTCAATCATGTTTCTTACCTCCAATATAGTGATTTATCACTATTATATCACATTTTAGTGATTTATCACTAATCTTTTTCACCAAAATCAGATAAACTATATTCAGAAATTATTGGTGAGGTGAGATTGCATGAGAGTATGTGAGGTAACGGCACAGCGCATTCGTGATTTGTGCAAGGAAAGGGGAATTACACCCAATGGTCTTTCATATATTTCCGGCGTATCTCAGTCCACGATCAAAAGCATTCTGAACGGCGAAAGCCAGAACCCCGGAATCGCCACAATCAAGAAGCTCTGCGACGGCTTGAACATCACTATCGGCGAATTCTTCAGCACCGAGGATTTTGACCGTCTGGAGCAGGAGCTTGAATAAACGCCTAGGGACACGCTGATTAAAGCGTAGCGTACCAAATTCAGCCGCGCGAGTATGCGGGTTTGAGCGGGGCGAATTTGGTTTATTCAGTGTTTCCCTAGGTCACATAGATAAACACACCGCCCGTGGTTCCTCATCAGGACTTTTCTCGGGCGTTTCTCTTTGCCCATTCTGGTGAATAAGGCTTTCCTCCGCCGCAAGCCGCAGCGCGAAATCTGCGATCTCATAGAATTTCTTCGCTGTCATTTTCAACTCAGAAGCCGTCTGCGAACGCGCACGGAGCAGCTCTACACCAGCGTTCACAACACTTTTCAGCTTATTGCTTTTCACCGGTATTCCTCCTTTGTCGAGATAGCATTTGTACTCCTGCGAAAGCTTGGATTTCATCTGTTCGAGCAGGAATTCCTCCCCCGAAATTCTCATGAAATGTTCGCTTGCAGAAAGAGAAAATTCCGCCAATCGAACGTAATCGGCGGAATTGTAAATTGAAATCAGGTCGGCGGATATGCGGTTTGTGTTAATTCTCACCTCGCCTAACGCAGAAACAAATTCGAGGTATTTCTCCCTGTGCTTATGCGGAACAGAGGGCAGGAATTCCACACCGTTCTGCTCTTTCAGGACCTCGTTCCAGTCTTTCTGCTCCGGGGTAATGCGAAAGATTTCCGAGTACCCATGCTCCGAAAGAATATCCCGCAGACGTTCGGCTGCTTCGATTCCGCCCTCGTCATTGTCGGTGCAGAGATAGACCTTTTCAAGCTGCGAACGGTTTTCCAATACGGTCAGGACTGCACTCTCATACACACCATTCATGGCAATATAACTGTGCTGCTGCCAGTCCTTTGGGTACAGCGTGATGAACGACAGCATATCTATCGGAGCTTCAAACACATAAAGCTTTTCGTCCACACCGAAATGAGAAAAGCTGTACCGCGTGTCCGACCCGGCAACCGTGATTCTGAACGGCTTTCCGAAGCTGATTGCAGAGCGTATAGAGGCCTGTTTCGGAACGCCGTTTTCGTCTGTTCCAACAAACACAACGTTGTGGTACTTCTTATCCTCGAACAGCTTTTTCTCGTGCGCGAAATGCGAGATAACATCGGGAGCAATAAATCTCTGCTTGGACAAATAGGCGAATACACGGCGCATATCTTTGTTCGGTTCGGGCAAGACAAACGGCTTTGCGGCAGGCTTTTCAGACGTTTGATACTCCACCGCAGAAGTATGACCTCCCAGCAGCTCCAGCATAGCCTCCTGAAAACTCATGCCGAAGAACTCCTGCAAAAATCTGACCGCATAACCGCCCCGCTGGTTCTTGTGGTCGTACCATTTTGCGCCGGAAATCGTAACGCTGTCGTGCGTTCCGGAGCCGTCCGTGTAGATGTACTGGTAGGTGCTGCCGACCTTTTTCAGCCGTTCTCCCTTGCTTTGGAGGTACCGCGCAAGGTCGATAGTGTTTGCACGCTGAAAATCTTCATCAGAGAAATTGATGTATTTCAAATGAATTTCCTTTCTTCAGAATAAATTTTTTAGATTGGTTACTTAGCATTGTGGGTTCACCATGAACCTACCCTCAGTCCACCTTGTGCCCATATTAAGGCGGGCGCACCACGAAATACATATTCGACGAGTTCCCGCCGGACTGCCTGAATCTGCGTTCGCGCCGAATATACTGCGCCTTTTCAAGGTCGGACAGCGCACGCTTCACGGTGCTTTTGGAAATTTTCAGATCTGCGGCAATCGTGGTGATTGACGGGAAGCATTTCCCGTCCCGGTCGCAGCGATCGGAGAGATAAATATAGACTGCCACAGCTCTGTGCGGCAGTCCGGACGAATAAATTTCACGATTTTTGAGCATAGTCACCCCTTGTTAGTATTTTGGCTCAAGCGGGTTTTCCTTAATTCCGAGCGCGGCTTTCTTGCGGTGTATAGCTTGTTTCAGTTTGTGTTCGGTGCGGAATTTCTGACCTCTGGAAACGCGATTGTAATCCTCAGAGATCAGTCTGCCAAAGGATTTGAGCATGGTTAGAACTGCATTATGAATTGCAGGTTGTGAGATAATTTGCTGTGTTGCGCTGTCGGCTTCGGGAACAACTATATCTGGTTCACCATGCGATAGCTCCATATCCATGACCGCCCGGATTACCGCATTCTTAATGGACTTGAACGCTTTATTCTCAGCCAACGTTGGGAATGTCTGAACCGCGCTGGTGTAGGTTTCGTACTTCTGCCGTTCAAGCTCACACCATTCCTCATACATCTTTTTGAGAACAGGATTTTTCGCAAGCTCCGAAACGATTTCATCAACGGTTTTCTTGACGTTTGGCTGCAAATAACCGTAAACCCTTTTCCCTTTGGATTTCTGGAGCTGAAAATACAGCTTTGGTATCAGCAGTTCTAGCTGCTGACTGGAACAATTGCTGTTCTGCAATTCCGAAACAAGATTCTGCATTACATTTTCCGCTTCACGGCGCAGCTTATCCCGCACCTGAGTCTGCTCCTGATACAAATTCTGCAGCTCGTCACGGTATATGTCGTTTGCGAATGCGCTGCGGATTTTCTCAATTCCGTTGTTCGATAGATACCCCTCTCTCGGGTCGGTGGAATATACCACGATATGCACATGGGGATTGGTTTCTTTGTTGTGAAAAGCGGCATACCAGCGGATATTCTGCGGTGAAATTTTCTGCGCCGCCGCTATATCCGAGATATGCCGCCGCACCAACTCTCGCCACGCTTCAAGCGTGTTGAAGCCCATGCGCTCCGCATCGTCACGCCGCAGGGAAACAATGTGCGTCCACACCGTTCCTGCATGATTCGCCACTTCCTTTGCGGCTCTGTCAAGGACGATTGGCTCGTCTTTGCCCGTGAATAGACCGTGAGATTTCGGGCGGGAATCAAGGTAATTCATAAAAATCTCACGGTCAAGTTCTGCGTGCTGCTGCGGGATCGCAACGCCCTCGCGGGTTGCAATGTATTTCACATAATTGCCAAGTTTTCCGTGTGAGCCGGACTTTATATACCGGCTGGTTACTATGAGTTTGGGCATACCACATTCCTTTCTTTATATTATTAATGCCCAACTGCAAAGAAAGGCTGTTGGGCATTAATGTTCTCAACTATTGATAATATTAAATTATCGGAGGTAATTATGAATTGCTTTGTTATAATGGGGTTTGGTTTAAAGGACGGATTGGATTTGGATCTCTCATACAATAAGATTATCAAACCATGTATAAAATTAAACAAATTATCTCCCTTTCCGCTATATCAAAATATGAAGTTTAATGGATATCGCTGCGATGAAATCAAGGGTGGTATGTCTATTGACAGTAAATTTATAAGATGTTTACGTGGAGCCGATATTGTTATTGCAGACATTAGCACAATGAATCAGAATGCGATTTATGAACTTGGAGCAAGACATACGATGAAACAGTACTCTACAATTCTTCTTTGCGCAGAATCACACAAGGCTCCATATAAGTTCTTTGACTTGACCTATGTTCCCGTGATTTTCTATAAACATAATGGTAATACAATTGAATCCACAGAAATAAAAAAAGCTCGTCGGGCATTAAATACACAAATACAGTTTTGTTTAGAAGAAAAACATAAAGGTCCAGATAATCCTATTCAAAGAGCAATTTTAGAATTAGAGAATCTTGAACCTGAGTGCGAAACTCCCAATGAATCAGTATATGAATTGTATTTGTCAGCAAAAGAGTATTTGCATAAGTGTGAATATAAGAAAAGTATAGACTGTTTATCAAAATTATACCATTTGGATTGCTCAGCCGAGAATTTTTTAATGCTGACATTGGCAAAGTATAAATTGGCTGATTCAGAACAAAACGTGGACATGTTACATGATTGTTTCTATACACTTAAACAATATGTCGCGGACAATTCATTGAAGTCAGAAACTGCCTTTGGTCGATTGGCAGCTATTGCTCTTAGAATCTTCAATATTACACATGATGGTGTTTTTTTATATGAAGCTATTGATTATTATCTAAAGGGAATTCCATATAGCACCAGAACATTGTATTGCCAGCGAAACTATTGTGCTTCAATGTTCAGAATTCATGAGATAACACAAGATCCACATGTACTAAGGGAGTACTATTATACAGCTATTTACTTCGCAAAAAAATATTCTGCTTTATCAGAATTGCCCTCAATCTTAAACTTATCCAAAGAAGAGGCAATATACTTAAAATGCAATACAAATGATCTATATGCTATTGCCAATAGTGATGTCTCATGCTTGGATACTATTCTGCAACAGATTTCGCAAAGTGAATTAAGCAGGTTTCAGAAAGAAACAGTTATTTCTGGTGTCTCAAGGCTAAAAGCAGACATTAATATAATGGAAAAACTAATTAAGTCATTTTGAGATTCAAGAAATAGTATAACTTGTATACTTGATCTGCCCATACCTCGATTTGTCTACCAACCGATGGGTCAGCAAAGAATGAGTCTATATCTGCTAAATCAAATGATCGGGTTTTTGTGCTAAATCTACCGCCAACCATTATGCCTTCCTCATACAGCCCATGCTCATTTATGATTAGAAGAGGCAGCCGATTGATTAGACCAATAGTACCCTCAATTTGACAGTAAGGACTGGTCAATGCTGTATTGCTTAATTCTAGTTCTGCTCCATAATAATATTTTTGGCGATCATCTGTTCCGTTTCTCTTTTTGCAGCCGGCGTCAATAAAAATTTGTTTAAATCCAACAATTATCAGTCCATAACACCTTTGAATCATACCCAAAAGATAATTTATCGAATCAGAGATATCGTACTCATTTGCTTGTAAGGTAATTGTTGTCATATTAAGATGACCGAGTTCTGCCTGAAGCTTCTTCAAAAAATATAGGTGGTTTTCTAAAAATGGGTTCGGTCTACTTAAAAAAATTGGAATATCCATATTATCAACCTCCGATAATTTAATATTATCTACCGTAAAACCTATGTCAGTATTATACACCCATCCCAACACAATTTCAATATTAACACCCAAAATACGTCAAAACGCACAAAATGACACTCAGAATATGTGCATATCGACAAAATCTGCACTAAGATATATAATGTGGATATTAAACGAAAAAGGAGATATAAACCATGAATCTGCAAGAAGCCATCAGCACATATATCACATATTGCATTGAGCAGAAAACCCTCAGTTCTAAAACCACAAAAGCGTACCAGACAGACCTTCATCAATTTGCTGACTATTCCCAGAACACATTTGACCATGAGCAAATCCAAAGCTACATAACCCATCTTCATAAGCAGTGCAAGCCTAAAACAGCAAAACGAAAAATCGCTGCACTGAAAGCATTTACACATTACCTTATGGTGCAGGACATCATTCCCGCAAACCCATTTGATAAAATAGACACATCATTCCGTGAACCAATAATGCTCCCTAAAACTATCCCGTTCAACACAATCAGCGCAATTCTATCTTCAGCATACAGTTCACTGCAACTCTGCCGGACTGATTATTCCCGAAAATGCACCCTCCGCAACATCGCCGTACTTGAAATCCTATTTGCAACGGGAGCGAGAGTTTCGGAGATTTGCACCCTCACCCCCGAAGCAATAGACCTAGAAAATCACACGCTAAAAATTTTCGGAAAAGGTTCGAAAGAGCGAATAATTCAAATTGAAAATCCAGATGTCCTGAAAGCGCTCCGTAACTATTACAACGCTTTTCAAAAAGACATTTCCGACGTAGGTTTTTTCTTTGTCAATAAGCTGAAACATCGTCTGTCAGAACAATCAGTACGGGCAATGATAACCCATTACGCCACTGCTGTTGGATACGAACGTCACATTACTCCGCATATGTTTAGGCATTCTTTTGCAACGCTATTGCTTGAAGAGGACGTGGATATCCGCTACATACAAAAAATTCTCGGTCACAGTTCGATAACTACTACGCAGATCTACACGCACGTTGCAATGGCTAAGCAAAAGGAAATCTTATCGGTCAAGCACCCTCGAAACAAAATGAAAATCTGAGCCGCACTACTTGTTTTTCAGTTCAAGGTCGATCACATCTTTGGCAAACTGCCAGGCTTCTTCAAGTGAATTCTCCGCCAATTCAAATCCAACTGCGGCGTAGAACTTGTCTGCCAAATCTGTGCAATCAAAATCTCTGAACACCCGAATCTCAAACCCGGCGCAGTATACGACCTCACCGTTATCGCACTCACGGGGAATTTTCGTCACCGGAGTGAACTCCATAAAATAACCACGGTACTGCATTATCTCACTCCAATCTGAACTGAAAATCTCTGCCCACATCGAATTTCTGCGCCTGCGCCAAAGCCTGTTCGAGGTATTTCGTGTCCAGCCCGACAGACTTGTAGCCCTGCTCGATTATTGAATAATACTGCGGCGACGGGGACTGCAGCGGCTTGCTGCCGTTCATGATGTACACCATTCCCTCCGTTTCTTCGCCGCGGAATTCAAAGTGCAGAATTTCCTTGCGGTAGTATTTCGGGAAGCCCTCGTAAACGTCCAGCCGCTTTTCGTCCTGCTCCGAGAGCTTCCACAAAAGCACCGGAACCTCGCTATCCTGCTTCGGCTCAATAGTTGCATGGTACTTGAACTGCAGCTCATACCCGCAGAGCATTCTCGGCGCGATTACCTCTGAGCCGGGACAGCGTTGTGCCATCTGTTCAAGGTTCATGTTTGAACCGTATGCGATGTATATTTTGTTGCTCATATTTCACCTCACATTGAAATATCTGAATTTTGTGTCTGTTGAGAATTGTCCTGCGACTTAATATCTTCACGCTGCTGCTTCAATCGCTCGCGCTGAGCAATCGCGTCCTCCGGGTGACGCCATGAAATGCAGCCGTCTAAGTGCGAGATAAGGTGTTTGCGGCAATTTTTGAACTCGTCACCGTTAAGTCCAAGATTTATAAGCCACACTCGGCAGCTGTACCGAAGATTATCACTCTCGGAAACTTTAGGAGAGCAATACTTTTTGGTCAGCGCAGCGTTGCTTATTGCCAGAGCCAGCACCACATACGAACGAATCACCCCGGCGTGCAGGGTTGAGTTTGCGGCTCTCATCTCCCAATGCCCGTCAGCAAAATAGCTGTGCAGATTCAGAGCGTGGTATCTGGTCGAAGAGTAGTGGTGATACACCTCGCTGGTATCTCCGTCGTACCAAAAGTTTTTCATATCCTCAATAGTGAGATTTTTCTTGTTGTTTATCTTCTCCAGAAACCTCCTGTCAACCTTTTGACAATAATACTCGCGCTGATGATTTACCTGCAGGACATCAAACAGAAAATTTTCCTTGCTGGCGAAGATATTCACAAGATTGCGCAGACTCTGAGCCGTGTATTTCGCGCCGTCAATGTGAATGTGAATTCCGCACTTGTACTCGCCGCCGGTCACTCCTCCGGCTCTGCGAACGGTGCGAACCACCTCCTGAAGCACTGGTATATCCGAATATTCAAGCACCGGCGTAACGATTTCCACGCAGTATTCCCGCGAAGCAGACCTGCCGTCCCGGTTGACCGCTCTTATGCTGGAATCATTAACCACCGACCATTTCCTCGACTGAGAATCCTTAATGCAATACTTGTCGTAAGCGCCCCCAACATGGTCTGCGCTCGAATCCAGAACCTCCGAAATAGCTTTTGCGGCAGACGCTCTGGTAAGCCCGGTGCATTCAATTTCCACGCCGAATTTTTGCTGCTTTATCCCGTCATAATCTCCCGACACAGAATTCACCTCCGACAAAACTACTCATTCTGGAACTCCACTGCGCTCTCCAGAGAAATAACACCGTTGATGTGCCGAACCTCGTCAACGCACATTTTGTGAAGCTCCCGAACGGTTTCGGAGTCTACCTCATTCGCCGCAGCAGTCATGTGTGAAAGCTTGCCCAGCTCAACAGCGATCTTGAAAAGATTACGGTTAATGCGTTGTTCTGCACCGTGAACCACAGCATCCACTGAGGCGGTGATTATCGGCGAGAGGTAATTCACATTGCCCTCGGCTTTCAGATAGCCGACATAGAAGTTTATCGCTTTCTCAATGAACTCGCTCTTGGAACGGCAGTTATCCCCAGCGTAGAAATTCTCCACACTGTCCTTAGTTTCCGGGAATACCCACAGCGGAAATTTCACCTTGTTCGCAAACGTGCCGCACAACTCCTCGGAATTTGGCTTTACGGCGGTACTTTCGCCGTTCTGCAACCCCGAATTATTCGTTTTTCCCATTTTACAACCCCTTTCAAAATATCTCACAAATCGCATTGCGGCGGGCTTTGCCCGACGCTGTGACCGGGGCGGAACCCCGTCCCTTTAACTTGCATAAAAATCATACCCCGCCCCTTGCGAAGCGAGGTATGATGCCATTTGCTGAAACTCCGTCAGAAATCGCCCAAATCGGCGGGGGGTATCCTCCGGAGGTAAAGTTACCCTATCCTGTTCGGAAAGCCTCACACGGCGGCGCACGGCTGCCAAAAACGGCTTAGTCTGGTTCGGACGGGGTCTGCGCCTTGCGTTCAGGCTTATCTGACACAGGCTTTTTCGCCGTCATCTCGATAAACTCCCGGACATTCTGTGGTACGGTCTTGCCGTAAAGCTGCTCTGCGTAACGGCTCAGTTCGCATTCAAGCGTGGTGTTCTTCTGCGAGAGGTACATTCGCAGGGCGGATATTTTGCTTTCGTGCAAGGAAATCTGAATCGAATTTTTCATGCAAAACCTCCTCACCAGCAGATGAACTCAAAGCCTGTGTCCTGCTGAACCTCGTCCTGCGTTATCGTCTGCGGCTGGAAGAATTCCTGCACATATTTCTCGCAAAGCTCGTCGGACAGCGAACAGAAATCCATGCCATCATCGGTCATTTTCTCGCCGCAGATGAAAAAAGGTCCGGCAACAATTCTGTCACCGAACCTGCGGTTTCCGTCCATGCCTATGAGCTTCGATTCCTCGTTTCCGACCATCACAGTGTTGGGATCGTTAAGGTAATAAATCGGCTCGATAAGACCGCCGACAGCATCTTTCATGCCCTTGAGGGAATGCTCGATTTCCGTGATATAGGCAGGCTTGTTCGGCTCTACCATCACGACTTTCATCATTTCAGATGCCATAAAAACTCCTTTCAGAACAGTGTAAGCTGAACATAGTTTTCTTGCGTTTCCGGCGCGGAACTGGGTTCGATTTGCTCAATTTCCGAGCAGTCGACCTCGTCAAGCTCATCGTATTCCTCGTCCTCGTCAGCCGTAATTAACTCCATTCTGGCGAGGATTTCCGGCGAATGGAGCTTCTGCGCCGCGCTCTGGAAGCTTTCAAGATAGCCGTTGGGATTTTCGTACCGCCGCATAGTCAGCAAATCGTCCTCGGAAATGGCGCGGCGCAGGCTCTCAGCGTACCCAAGAATTGCGGGAATACAGAGCTGTTTGAGCTGCTTTTCGGTCAGATGAACCGACTGTTCCCGGACAAATTTCAGGTTTTCGTCCGCATCAATTATCTGCATTGACCTAGCTGCGTTCTGCCGGATTTCCTCCGGTCGTGCCATGTAGTTATTGTCCACTTCCGGCGGGATTTCCCGATAATATGCCTCCGGAAGCAGGAACAATGTTGATTCTTCAGACAACTGCTGCTTGTAGTACATGATGTGATTTCTCACCAAATTCATGTTCACGCCGTCCGCCCAGAATGGGTCGGAACAGCCGTGTTCACGAATGTAATTCCACCGGGCAAAGCTGTTTTCCAGCGCGGCGGCGTAGTCAACATTCTTGCCGGACTTGCTCATAGCGACAGATTCATGCCCGGTTCCGGGGACTTATCCTGCGACTGTATCTGCTGCAATTCACGCTTGTCGTAGCAGTAGCAATAGCAGTCGTAGCCCTCGCCGGGCTGACACCGAAGGAGAAAAACATAGTTTTCTGTTTCAGCCTTGAAGCCGTAGCTTCTGCCAAGGTTGAGGTTGGTATGGCGGCTGCAATAGGACATCATCGCGCGGCGGTTTTTCAGCAGTCCGCTGCTGCGAAGTCCGTTTATTACACCGTCCAGCTCACTGCGAAACTGCTCGGTTTTGAG
>CAMELR010000063.1 GCA_945923775.1 uncultured Clostridia bacterium
AAAAATTTTTGAAATAACTGTTGCACTTGTATTGACAAATCAAAATGCGGAATTCAGAATTCGGAATTTCGGTGCCGCCTCCGGCGGCAGATTTTAAAAGACGGGCAGACTCTGCGCCTGCCCACTTTTTAATTCAATCAATAATACTGCCGCGAAAGTCGAACCCTGTCAGCCTGTAAAATTCCCAGCAATTTTAATTTCGCGCGAAGCGCGCACCGTAATTCCGAATTCCGAATTCATAATTCCGAATTTAAAATATCACGCTAACATGCTCATTATCTGCGCGGTGAGCAGTCCGCCGCCGGTGCCGACTACATAACCGAACAGCGCCATGATTATCCCGACGGGAACCAGCGCGCTGCTGTACGTCCCGGCGAGTATCGGAGCCGTCGCTGTTCCACCGATGTTCGCAAGCGACGCTACTGCGCAGGTGAATATATCCAGCCTGAACAGCTTCGCGAGAAGCAGCATTATCCCGGCGTGTATCACAAGAATAAGCAGACCCGCCGCCAGCCATGCCGGAGCATTCCCGATGCCACGGAGGTCGGCGCGGGAGGCTATCAGCGCTATCACGACATACAACAGCACGTTAGAGACTTCCTCAGTGCCGCGGAGCTTCCCGAACGGGGTCATTGCCAGGAGTATTCCGAGCACCGTTATGATGAGCACCGTCCAGGTAGCGCGGTCGAAAAACGGAAGCATATCCCCGACTGCCCCGCCGAGCTTCGTACAAACCGCCGATACCAGAAGCCCCGAGCCTGTCAGCAGCAGAATGTTCTGCCAGGTGAGCGGGCGGGAATCAGCGGCGGATTCCTGCTCGAGGGAGGCTCCGACAGCGTGTATCGCGGAGGTATCCGCCCTCGTCCAGCGGTCGAACCTGTCGGAGAAACCTATCGCCCACAGCAGGAACATGATATACAGCGTTCCACAGATGGAATCCATCACCAGCGCGTACGCCATTGCAGATTCGTCGATGTCAAGCGCCGCCTGAATCGCCAGCATGTTTCCACCGCCGCCCATCCAGCTCCCGCAGAGCGCCCCGAGGGACTTCCAGGCTCCTTCCCCGAGCACCCCGCGCATTATCGCAAAAGAAACCACGAACCCCAGCGAAATCGAAACCGTGGCGGCGAGAAATCCGAGCAGCATTTTCGGCCCCAGCCGGAGAATCTTCCGGAGGTCGCAGCGCAGCAGCATAATGAAAAGCATAGCGTACAACAGCGGATTTTTCAGACCGGAATACGCCGCGGAGGTCGCCGGGAGATCCCACGCGCCCAGCGTGCAGAGCGCCATCAGTCCGAGATATATCAGCACCACCGGAGGCGCAAAGCTGAAGAATTTACGGGCGGCATTCCCCTTTATCAGCCGCGGAAGGTACACCAGCACAGCCGCGGCGAATATCAGCACGGCTATGTAGGTGAAGCTGTCTTTTATCACATTCACCACTCCTTACGGCTGTATTATCTCCTGCATCGCCGGAAAAATACATGCGGTAAGTACGCGGTTTATGTCAGGTCAAATTCAAGCTGAATATCGAACGGCTCCGCTTCGGTGGCTGCACTTATGATATTTTCACAGTCATGACTCGCTTTTCCTGTTTGTCTGACTTGACTTAATCAATCATTTTCGTTCCTCATATACCACCTTATTATTGTGATTAATAATATTACTAATGTATTCAATTTTGTCAAATACCTATATAGCCATCTAGGAACAGTGTTAGTTATTCTATTGACAAAACGTCCGGAAAGTGCTATAATATGTAGCGGGCTAAGTAATTATTCCGGTCGCTGTATCAGAATGTGCGACCGGTTCGGAAAAGGGCGGTCTGAAAATGGCTGAAAGACACATAGGATATCTGATAAAGCAGATAAACGAGCGGATAAAGCAGTGCGCCGACAAGGACATGGAGTGCTGCGGCGTCACGTTTGCGCAGGGGCGTATCATAGGATTTCTGGCGCACAGCGGCGGAGAAGCTCCGCAGAAGGAAATTGCTCAGTTCCTGGGGGTATCGCACCCGACAGTGACCGGGACGCTCTCGCGCATGGAGCAGAAGGGGCTTCTGACCAGCCGCGAGGATCCGAACGACCGGCGCGGACGGATAGTCCGGCTGACCGGGAAAGCCGCCGAAGCTGGTGAAAAGCTCAACGGGCTTATCTCAGCACAGGAGGAGCGCATTGTATCAGGGCTTACGCCGGAACAGGCGGATATCCTCGAGGAGCTTCTCGAAACGGTGCTTAACAATGTGTCGAAGCCGGAGGGCTGACTCAGGGCGACCTGTGAAGCATACAGCCTGTCTGTCAGGCAGCAAAGGAGCATACAAAATGAACATCACCATTGACACGAGCGCGGCTCAGAAGAACACAGCGCTCAGCAGCGCGAAAATGACAGGGGTCAGCAAGACCTCCGAAAAGAGCGAAGCAAAGACAGCACAGACCACCGCGAAGAAGTACGACACGCTTGACCTCAGCGAAAGCGCGGTACAGTACCTCGCAAAAACAGAAAATGAAAACACCTCCACCGAAAGCGGAACGGAGGAACAGACCGACAACGCCGTGACCGAGGCGGCAACACAGCTTGTTTCGGAAAGCACAGACAGCGATTCCAGCGAAACTATCGACTCCACCGAGCTTTACAGCTACACCGACGATCAGCTCAGCGAGCTTCTGGCGAAGGGCGAAATCACCCAGCTCGAGTACAACAACGAGATGGCAAAGCGCACCACGGCTGAAACGGAATAAGCATAAGCCCTGACAGACGGCACAAAAAAGCACCGCAGCGATGAACTGCGGTGTTTTATTATGTTGAGGAATCTGCGGATAACCTGTCAATCATCAAACAGGTTTTCCCAGGTCTTTTTCTTACGCTTTCTGGAAACGCGGTCCTCCTGCTTTTCCTGCATTACCGCAAACTGAGCCATTACCGCTGCGGCAAGCTCCGGGTCGGTCTCCTCGGGCTGCTTCAGACCTGCGTTCAGCTCCAGAATGTAGAACGGGGTGTGCTTCGGCTCGCACAGGTCGTCGTAGCGGTCGAATATGTAGCGGTAGGTGAAGTCACGCACGCCTGTCACCACCGTGACATGGTATCCCCTTAGCTTTCCAAACAGCGTTGTCGGCTTGTATATCACCTCGGAGATATCGCTGTAATACAGGTAGTCGCTGCCGCCCGGCGTGACCGCCTCAAGCTCCTTATCTCCTGCGTAGTAGGTGCACCGCCTTCCGTAGAATATCACCGGAATAAACACCAGGCATATCACCATCGGAATTATCCAGAACACGCTGCCCATAAAGCCCATGAAGTCAGTCGGCGCACCGAACAATACCAGACCCAATATGAACATACACAGGCACAGCGCGGCTCCTACGCCGCACATAATTATCAGCTTCTCCTCGCTGCCGTAGCCTACGCGGAAGCTGCCGCGGCGTATCATGGGCTTTTTTTCGTTGTTTTCGGTTTCCATAGCGCTCCCTTCTGCCTGACCCGGCTTGCTGAAACAGCGCCGCAAAGCCTGCTGCGGCACTCACTGATTTAATAATACCACAAATATCCTCTTATGTCAAGTCAGCCCGAGATCTCCCCGCGAAGCTCCCGGAAAAGCTGCCGCGCAAATCCGTCGGTCATTCCGCAGACGTAATCCGTCACCAGCATCAGGCGGCTGTAAGCCTCGGCACCCTCGCTGCTCCAGCCGGCGCGGCATATCTTCACGTAATTCTCGGATATTACGCTGATGAGCTTGCTGTCCGTGATCTTCTCCTGCGGTGTTTCGAACCGCAGAGCCGCGCCGCTCAGCCGCTCAAGCAGGCAGTTCATCATCTCCGACACCGACAGCTCTATGCGCAGTATCTCCTTTGAGTTAAACGCGTAGCGGTACGCGATGTCGCTCAGCGCGTCGGAAAGCACCCGCGCCGGGGAATCCGCCAGCAGTTCGGTGCGAAGCTCCCCGCGCATTATTCTGTCGTAGTTTCTCACGAACGACTCCGCCGCCGCGCAGATCATCATCGACTGCACCCGCACAAGGAAATTCTGCACCGCGTTCTCCTCCGTGGAGGGCATTCCGCGTTCCTTCGCCGTTTCCAGGTAGTGCGGGAGCATTCCCGCCGCTCTGTCAAGCAGCTCGAGTTCCTCCGCAGTGCGGCATTTCTCCCGGAGCTGCGGCGAGGTAAGCTCGGTCAGCAGCGCGCTGTAGGTCAGAAGCCCCTTGCGCTGCGCGTCCTCGATATCCGCGGTTTTGTATGCGATATCGTCCGCGGATTCAAGCAGCCAGGTCAGCGGATACCGGCAGCCGACCGCGCCCGTGGAATTCGTGATCTTTTCGTAAAGCGGCTGCTCCGCTGCGAAATATCCCATTTTCTTGGTGCGTATATCGCCGCTATTTTTGTCGATCCCCGTGGACGGCACCGGGTACTTTATTATCGTGTTCAGCAGCGCGTAGGTCAGGTTCATTCCGTTCTCGTCTACCAGGAAATGCAGCCTTGTCAGCACCCTGAGCGCCTGCGCGTTGCCCTCGAAATTCTCGAGGTCTGCGCGCTGCTGCGGGGTCAGGAGCTCATACGCGCTCTTTCCCCGGCAGGTGAGCTTCGGGAGGTTGTCGCTGAACCATTCCCGGATAGTGTACTCCCCGAAATGCCCGAACGGAGGGTTCCCGATATCGTGGATCAGCCCTGCACAGCGCAGTATCTCCACGCAGTCCGCGCGTACCTGCGGCGTGATCTCTGGGTGATCCTCCGCGAGCCTTGCGAATGCCGTATCCGCTATCGAACCCGCAAAGGAGCTTACCTCCAGCGAATGCGTCAGCCTTGTGCGCACGAAATCTCCCCTGTCCAGCGGGAAAACCTGCGTTTTATCCTGAAGTCTGCGAAAGGACGCGCTGCTGATTATCCTATGATAATCCTTCGCGAATTCCGAGCGGATATCTCCGCTGCGCTTTGCGGAAACGCGGCTTCGTTCGGAGGACAGCAGTCTGTCCCATGTCATCTGCGGCATAATTTACCTCTTTTCTGCGAATTACATTAAGCTCCGCTGAAAGTACTCACTCAGCGGCTGCGTGCGGAATAAAATGTAGTGACCGGAAGATCCGGTTTTTCATAGAAACTGCCTGTATATCTTACGCGCGGCAGTCAATACTATGATCAAACAGACCGCGCCGGAAAGGCAGGGAACGATAGGAAAGGAATGATCGTAAAATGCTGGTAAAACGAGGAGAAATATATTACGCGGATCTGAGCCCGGTGGTCGGCTCAGAGCAGGGCGGAATGCGCCCCGTGCTGATAGTTCAGAACGACGTCGGAAACAAGCACAGCCCTACGGTGATAGCCGCCGCGATAACGAGCCAGAAGGACAAATCGAAGCTGCCAACACATATTTCGCTCAACGCCGCTTCCTGCGGGCTTGCGAAGGACTCCATCGTGCTTCTGGAGCAGGTGCGTACATTAGATAAAAGGCGGCTGAAGGAACGCATGGGAGAACTGGACAGCAGCTCCATGTCGCAGGTCAACAACGCGCTGTCAGTCAGCTTCGGGCTTAACGGCTGACATAGTTATGCAGCTCGTGATAGGAAACTCTTGTTTATAGGTTTGTGACACGTCCAAAACAGTCCACTGGACTGTTTTGGAGGAATGGCGACAGTTAGACAATATGCGGCAGGTGGGGGAAAACTCTTGTTTTCCCCCACACCCCTTTAGCGCTCTTTTGCGTTTTACCGCGCTTCGCACGGAGTTGCCGTGCTTCCGCACGGAGGTTTCGCCTGGCGGCGACAAGGGCTCCGCCCTTGACCTGCAAGGGGGACAAAGTCTGTCGGTCAGCCCCTCTGGCGCTTCGCGCCACCTCCCCCACTGGGGGAGACACCCCCTTGACTCCCGATTGGGGGTTGATGATGCTTTATAGCCTCATGCGTAAATTATGGCTTGTCGGCGGTCTCAGGCGCTGTGGCTTTATTCACTCAATGCTTTCTCATGTAGAAATACAGCAGCCACTGCCCCGCTGTCAGAACCGCCAACAGCACCATTATAAGTATCTGCACAACGCCCCAGGAATTCATCATCAGACCCACTATCACCAATGCGACGGAGAGAATCACGGCGTTGCGGAAGAACGGTTTTGCCTGGTTCTTCATCTGGACTGTATGCGCTTTGCCATCACAGTATTCTTCATGAGCATTGCAATGGTCATGGGACCTACGCCGCCGGGAACCGGCGTGATGTAGGAAGCCTTCTCGGCGCACTCGTCGAATACGCAGTCGCCGCAGAGCTTGCCCTCGGCGTTACGGTTGATTCCAACGTCGATGACTACCGCGCCGGGCTTCACCATGTCGCCGGTAACAAAGCCGGGTCTGCCTACCGCTGCAACAAGGATATCAGCGCGTGCGCAGACCTCCTTGAGGTTCTTCGTGCGGGAGTGGCAGATGGTCACGGTTCCGTTTTCGTGCAGAAGCAGCATCGCCATCGGCTTGCCAACTATGTTGGAGCGGCCTATAACTACGCACTCCTTGCCGGAAACGTCCACGCCGGTGCTGTGGATAAGCTCCATGCAGCCTGCGGGTGTGCAGGGCAGGAACGCGTAATTTCCTATCATGATCTTGCCGACGTTCGAAGCTGAGAACGCGTCAACGTCCTTCAGCGGGGATATCCTTGCAATGACCGCCTCCTCGTTGAGGTGCTTCGGCAGCGGAAGCTGAACCAGTATTCCGTTTACCTTGCTGTCGGCGTTGAGCGTGTCGATTAGCTCCATGAGCTGTTCCTCGGTGGTCTCCGCAGGGAGCGCGTACTCGTAGCTCTTTATGCCGCAGACCTCGCACGCCTTCTTCTTGTTATTTACATACACGCGGCTTGCCGGGTCGTCGCCTACGATAACTACTGCAAGTCCCACATCGAGACCCTCGCGCTCTATCTCCTGGCGTACCTCTTCCTTTACCTTCGCGGATACTGCCTTTCCGTCAATTATCTGTGCTGCCATTTTACTGCTCCTCGCTTTCGTCGGTTTCGTCAGATGTTTCTGTAGTTTCGTTTGCCGCTTCCGGGGATTCGGAAGTTTCAGTTTCCCCGGAGGATACTGTTTCAGGCTCGCTGGATTCGCTAGGTTCGCTGGATTCGCTCGGCACTTCCTCCGCAGATTCCTCGGAAGATTCGCCGTTCAGCGTTACATTTTCGGCGTCCTCTGAGAGTATACTGGGAGCCTGCTCGGTCTTTTTCGCGAGCTTCTTTTCACGGCGCTGCTCCTCTGCCTTTTCGTCGGCTTCGTTGAGCGCTCTGCACGCTTCAGTGTTGACGTACAGCGGAACGTGCTTCTTCTCGGTAAGTATCTTGAAAACTATCACAAGTACGGTGCATACAACGAAGCACACCGCAGCTACGACCTGTGATATCCTGAGATCGCCCGCCATAAGGCTGTCTGTGCGGAGGCCCTCTATCCAGGCTCTGCCCAGGCCGTACCACGCGAGGTACATCAGCATGATCTCTCCGTCGAATGTACGAAGCTTCTTGGAATAGAAATGCAGCGCAATGAATCCCACAAGGCACCACACGCTCTCATAGAGGAAGCATGGGTGTACGAGCGCGCCCGCCTCCAGACCATCGCGGCGGATAATATCCACGCTGGTCATGCCGAATATCCAGTCGGGGCTGCACTGTGCGCCGAAGGCTTCCTGGTTGATGAAGTTGCCCCATCTGCCTATGCACTGCCCGATGAGGAACCCGAGCGAGGCGATATCCGCCATCGCACGGAAGTTGACCTTGCGTATCTTGCACATCACGAAGCCGCCGAGGAATCCTCCGATAACGCCGCCGTAAATCGCGAGACCGCCGTCCCGTATGGTCGTGAAGGTGGTGACGATGTCAAAGCTCATGCCGGAATTCGGGTCGAGGGTCTGGAACACGCAATAATAAATACGCGCGCCGAGGAATCCCGTGATGAGCGCCACGAATACCACGTCGAACATTCTGTCCTTGCCAAGCCCGAAATCCTTAGCGCGCCACATCGCGTAGAGGTACGCGAGCACCACGCCGATGGTGATGAGCACGCCGTACCAGTATATCTTGATTCCGAAAAGCTCAAAGCCCTGATAGTAGCTCAGAGTTATCCCGCCGAAAAGATTCGGGAAGGTCAGCTCCACCTCTGGGAAGGCGGTGGCTGAAGCTAAAAGTGTTGATAACATATGTCAGTCCTCCGTAGGGTTGATTATCGAAAGAGCGTAGTTGTCCGGGTCGAAGTCACGCAGCCGCGCAAGCATACCCTCGTAGTCGGCAGAGGCCGCGATATCCGCGTAGTCGAACGCGGAGGTTCCGGTCAGCGCTGCGTCGGAGAGGTTCTGCGCGACGCTCTCAACGTTGTTGAACGTGCGGATATTGTCGCCGTAAAGGTACTTCTTCGCCCGCAGGAACGCCTCCTCGGTCGGCGGGCAAGACTTCAGGCGGTGGTATTCGCGGACTATCTCCTCGGCTACACGGTCAGGCTCGTCGGACTCGCCGTAAATGCCCGGAATGAAGAACCCGCGGCCCATCATTATGCTGCTTTCGAAGGTCTCGTTGATAAGCCCCTTATCGCGCATATTGCGGTAGAAATCCGTCGCCGCGCCTACCGAGGTATCGCTCATCAGCGTACGGTAGATATACTCCTCGGTCATTGCCCTGCCGGAAAGCGGCGGCTGCTTGAAGCCCATCGCGAAGTTGGTCTTGCCGAGGGGCATTTTCATCTCGCTGCGGCGGGTGAAAACCTCCGGCGGCTCCTGCTCGAATATCGAAACGACATTCTTTCCGGTGCGCGGAAGCAGGCAGCGCTCGCAGACCTCCACGGCGCTCTCAAGGTCGAATCCTCCGGCAATGCAGAGGTACATGTTTGAAGGGTCGTAGTATGCGTCGTAGACATCGCACAGCAGCTTATCGGTGATGAGCGCTATGCTATCCGCGGAGCCTGCGATGTCGTTGCGCACCGGATTATTCCGGAACATATCGCGGTACAGCTCCATGCAGACGCGCCATGCCGGGCTGTCGAGGTACATCGTTATCTCCTGTGTGATTATACCGCGCTCCTTCTCGACGTTCTCCGGAGTAAAATATGGGTGCTGAACGAAATCCAGCAGTATCTCAAGGTTCTTTTCGAAGTTCGCGGAACAGCTGAAGTAGTAACGCGTGCTGTCGTAGGAAGTTCCGGCGTTGCATGAGGCTCCGGTCTCGGCAAATCTTGCAAAGGCTTCCTTTTCCGGGGACTCGAACAGCTTGTGCTCGAGGTAGTGTGCGGTGCCGTCCGGAATGCGCACCGGAGCGCCGCCGTCGATGGAGTAACAGTTGTCGATAGAGCCGAACTTCACCGAGAACTGCGCGGTTATCGTGGAATATCCCTTCATCGGGTAAAGCAACACAGTAACGCCGCTGCTGTGGGTGTATCTGTAGTATTTTTCGCCGAGCCTGCTGCTCGTGATCTCTTCCAGCATTACTGCACCTCCTCAGGGTATAAAGTGTAGACCGTATCCAGGCAGTACTGGCGGCACGCGTCCATTACGCGCTTCGCGTCCACCTCGCTCACGCCTGCGGCGTATTCCTCCGGGGTGAGCATTTTATCGTCGGTTATCTGCGAGGAATACCAGCTTGAAAGCGCCCCCGCGGAATCGTACACGGCGCGTGCGCTCTCGATTATCTCGAGCTTCGCATGCTCAAGCTCCTCATCGGTGACGCCCATCATGCTTATGTTCATGAACTCCTTCATGACGGCGCGCTCCGTCTTTGCGATGTTTGCGAGGTCCACCCCGGCGTACACCGTGATGGTCTTTTTAAAGCGGTTGGAATAGCAGCTGCAATAGTAGCACAGCGACTGCTTCTCGCGGATATTGCTGAAAAATCTCGAGGTAGTCATACCGCCGAGGATCATCGAGAGAACCGCGCCTGCGTAGCGGTCGGTCATCTTCGGAGCTTTGAAGTACATGCGCAGGATAGCCTGCTGCATTTCAACGTGCTCCTCGGTGCGTAAAACGTCCTCCTTGAGCACGCTGGGCTTCGGCGCGGGTACGCAGATACTGCTGCGTGAAAGTCCCGCAAGGCGCTTTGTGATGACCTCCTCGGCGGCGGTGAAATCGCTGCACCCAGCGGCGAATATTTCGATACGCGCGTGCTCCAGCATTGAACGGTAGGCGCTCCACGCCGACTGCGGAGTTATCGACTGAGCCTGCTCCAGTGTGCCGTTTACGGGGTAGCCGCACGGCTCCCCGGGGAACGCCGCGAGAGCTCCCTGCTGGGCGGCGTACATGCGCTTGTCGCCCTTTACGCTCTGGATAGCGTCGATAAGCTCCTGACGCATTATTTCGATGGTTTCCTCCGGGAACGCGCCGTTTTCAGTGCAGGGGTCAAGTATGCAGTCCAGCAGGAGGCCGCAGCACTCCTGCTCCAGCTTTTCGCCGGAGAGGGTGTAGCGGTCGTCGATACAGCTTATTGAAAAGGTCATCTGGCGGCTGTCAAAGGAACAGCCCAGGTTGTCCGACACGGAAGCTCCGTAGAGGTCGGAGAACTTTTCGGTGAGCCGTGTGAGGTTCGGATATCTGCGGCAGCTATCCGTCAGAATATACGGGAGTATCGCGTAGTCCGCGCGGCGCTCCTCGTCAAAATCGGTGTAAAACGCTATGGAGATACGGTTGGTCTTGTATCTTCCGTCGATTATCTTTGAAAAGTAGATCCCATCGGCGATCTGTTTTCTGTCCAGAATAATAAACATCTCCTTATTATATCAAATCATACTATATTAGTATATCACAACTGCGGTGATTTTTCCAGTCCCTTTCTGTGAAAATTATCAGAAACTATTTCCGGGAAAATGAGCAAAAAAAATGACCCTTGCGGGTCGGTGCAGATAACTGCGGAAGTGAAATAATAATTATGTGTAGAACAAAAGAAAGGAGACAACTAAACAAAACAAATGAACGGAGATTTAATGAACTCTGACCATTTATTTGTCTATATTATACCGTGATTTATCGGATTTGTCAATAACTTTTTTGAAGTTTTATTTTTTTCATACAAAGTTCACAAAAACACGGTCGCTATTTTGATACGTATATAGTGTTTTATTTCATTTTATGCCATATTGTGTAATCTGCAAGCCGCACCAACGCACTGAAAACAACAAAAGCAGCTACGATGTGAAAAAACCTATACTGCTATTTTTTCTCAGTCATTCAGAATAATTTACAGATCCACAATATTTCTTAACCTTCCGCAATTTCGCGGGAACATATCTACAATTTGTAATATTTTTACCACGTATTACGTATTGTATCGCAAATATAAGTTTATTACTCACACTGCGTGTTATTTAGTCTGGTTTCTGCTGTATAACCCATGCATTTCAATTTATGAGCTTATTTGAACCCTGCATCAATTTGTTATACATATTGTTATATTGTCGAGCAAAAACACAATTCGTACACATGTAAAATCGCTTGCGTTCCAGGAAGGCTCACCGGGTAACTCCCTTCCATGCTGGAACCTCAATGACTTCGCTAGGACAGCAGGTTCAATCAGCAGGCATATCTTGTATGTTCGAATACTCCGGGTAATTTCAGGCAAATAAAAAACGCCGTGAATATTTCCACGACGAATTTTGTTATTATCAGCGGAACCGACATTTTTCGCGGTTCCAAAAAAGAAATGGAGCGGATTACGAGGCTCGAACTCGCTACCTCCACCTTGGCAAGGTGGCGCT
>CAMELR010000064.1 GCA_945923775.1 uncultured Clostridia bacterium
CAGAAGTTCGAGGGCGAGGTTCGCTCCATCGAGGACTACGGCGTATTCGTTGACATCGGCCCGGTTGACGGCCTGGTAAGAACCAGCGAGCTGACCTGGAACAGAGTCGGCCACCCCAAGGACATCGTTAAGGAAGGCGACAAGATCACCGTTATCGTTAAGTCCTTCGATCCTGAGAAGAAGAGAGTTTCCCTCTCCGCTAAGGATCCCGACGAGAACCCCTGGACCAAGTTCGTTGAGGAGTACCAGATCGGCGATGTTATCAAGGCTACTATCGTAAGCATTACCGAGTTCGGTGCATTCGCACAGATCATTCCTGGCGTTGACGGTCTGATCCACATTTCCCAGATCTCCACTGAGAGAGTTACCAACATCAACAATGTTCTGACTGTTGGCCAGGAAGTTGAAGCTAAGATCATCGACATCGACACCGAGAAGAACAGAGTTTCCCTCTCCATCAAGGCACTCATGGAGGACAACGAGACTCTCGACGCTGAGTAATTCCAGCGGTCAGGCACACAAGTTGATATCAAATATCCCCTGCGAAACCGCAGGGGATATTTTTATATAGTCGATAATTGTCGCAAAGTTCATGGAATATTCCTTCTGTTATCCGCATATATATGAAGCAGATGTAGATACATATATCTGGATACACGGAGGGGAAATAGCATGGATCGGAAAAAAATAATAACCGCCGCGGGAACTACCGCAGCGGTATTTGCAATTCTTGCAGCCGGGGGGACAAGCCCTTCGGACGCGGTAAGCGTCACATGGGGAGCCGCGCGTCACGCGGCGCTGCTGACCGCCGGGATAAAGCTCCCGGACAACACGACGGCATTTCCCGTACACAGCGACATCTTTTCAGAGGAAGAGCAGCCGGAGGAATCTCCGCCGGAATGCACCGAGGCAGCCGAGCTTCAGCTCACCCTTGATGAGCCTGAGCTGACAGCGGAGCAAACAGAGCAAGCTCCGGAATCGCCCCAGCCAACCGCTGTTACATCGGAAGCGCCGTCAGAGCCGTATGCACGGGTGATAACCCAGAACATTGCGGAGTTCGACGACGGAGTTGACCGCACCTCAGCGGGGAACAGGAGCGGTCCGATATACCGGAAGCACTACGGCGATTACGTCGGCGACGACTACATAGACCTCCCGGGCGGGGGAATGGTGTGGAACTGCACCTCCGACAGCGCCGAGAAGCTCACCGCAGCCGCGGAGTCCCAGCCGGACATAGTGATAACGCCGGACGTGCAGGAGCCGCAGGTGCTGATAGTCCACACGCACACCACCGAGAGCTACGAGCCGTACCAGCGCAGCTACTACGACGCGGAATACCCGTTCCGTACCCGCGACCCTGACTACAACATGACCCGGGTCGGGGACGCGCTCGCGCAGAAGCTCGCAGAGCACGGGATATCCGTGCTGCACGACGGCACGATACACGACTACCCGGCGTACACCGGCGCGTACGACCGCAGCGAGGTCACGATACGCGCCGCGCTGGAGAAATACCCGTCGATAAAGGTTATAATTGACCTCCACCGGGACGCGATATCCTCCGCGGACGGCAGCCGGACTGCTCCGGTGGCGGAGATAAACGGCAGGAATGCCGCGCAGTTCATGGTGATAACCGGCTGCGATGACGGAAGATTCGGCAATATGCCGGAATATCTCGAGAATTTCAGGCTGGCGTGCATGATACAAAGTTCGGCTGAGAAGCTGTACCCCGGGCTTGCAAGACCTATATTGTTCGACTACCGGAACTACAATCAGCATATTTCCACGGGGTCGCTGCTGATAGAGGTCGGGAGCCACGCGAATTCGCTTGACGAAGCGGTCTACTCCGGGGAGCTTCTCGGCGACTGCATGGCGGACGCGCTGTTAAAGCTCAGCGAATAGCCCGGAATAGCCAGGAATAGCTCGGAATAGCTCGGAACAGCCGGACAGGCTCTTGAAATAGTAGTCGGCGCTGGCTTTGAGCTTTTCCTGCTGAGGCTCGCCGGGGTCGTACACGCCCACGGTCAGGAATCCCGCCTGCTTCGCGGTGAGGAGCGCATGGAGCGAATCCTCGAAAACCGCGGTGTTTTCCGGAATTCCGCCCGCTGCGGCTGCCGCGTTCAGGAATATATCGGGCTTGTCCTTGCCGCCGGAGCCTTCGCAGGTCAGCAGCGCGGAGAAATTCCCGAGCACCCCGAGGCGCTCTAATGCGGCTCGCGCAAGGCGCTCATCTCCGGCGGTGGCTGCGGAGATCCCCACGCCGCGCCGCGAGAGCAGCCCGAGAAGCTCCCGCGCGCCGGGTTTCAGCGGGCATTCGGCGAGGTAGAATTCCTCGATGCCGCGCAGGATATTCCGGAGTATCTCGCCGGGAGGCTCCGGCAGGGAATAGGCGGACTTCAGATACGCGCTGCCGTCGGGCAGGGTCATGCAGCGGAGCTTCTCGTCAAGCCCCGGCTCGGGAGTTATCCCGCGTCCGGCGAGGTAGCGCTCGCCGAGGCCTTCCCATGCGGCGGTAGAGTCGAGGAGAGTTCCGTCGAGGTCGAAAACGGCGGCTTTTATGCTGCGGATATCTCTCATTGCGCGGTCATGTTGGCGAGTACTTCGTCGACGTCTGCGGCGGCGGTCTCGTTGTGGTAGTAGGTCTGAATGGAGTAGAACTTTCCGTCCTGCTCAAAGGTGAACTCAGACTGACCCAGTATCAGCTCCGAGACCTCCTCGTCGGAGCACAGCTCAAAGTGGGAGAGGTATCCGCTCCTGCCTGCAAGCTGCTCCTCGCCGAAGCTGGAGTTCCTGATGTACATTCCGCTTGCCTGATAGCTGAACACTGCGGTATCGTGGTTCTGGCGGGCGTAGTCCTCGGCGGTGAGTATCTCGCCGGTGGTCTCGTCGGGGGTTATTCTGAGCGACGTGAGGGTCAGCACCGCAGTCCCCTCGGAGTTCACGGCGTATGCAAGGTAGGCTGTTCCGTTATCCTCGCACAGCTTCTTGAACGACTCGACATCGGACGAACTGCCGGAACCCGCGCTGTCAAGCACTATTTCGTATACCTTGTCGCCGACTGTCGCGGTCCAGTTTTCCGGGAGGTCAAGCTTAATTCCCGCCGCGGTGAGTTCGCTGCCGGTTTTCGTCGAAGCTACGGAGGCTTCGGTGTTCCCGGAGCACGCGGTAAGTCCCGCTATACCCGCCGTAAGTAGTAGAGCCGCTGCTGCGGCGATGAGTTTTTTCATAGTGTTCTCCACGTAAGTTCTTAATGTAGTCTGGGGTCCCGCGCCGGGCGTGCGGCAGCGTAACGGGCGTTATTCCGCGATGATATCCTCGAAGGAGCCGTTGCAGGCTTTCGCGAGGTCTGCGGGGGCAAGCTCCAGCTGGGTGCCGAGTTTTCCGCCGCTGATTATCATTTGTTCAAAATCCAGTGCGGACTTGTGTATCACGGTCTTGTACTGCTTCTTCATTCCGATGGGGGTGCAGCCTCCGCGGATATATCCGGTCACGGCGTTGATATCCTTGACATGCACCATTTCAAGCGATTTCTCGCCGACTGCGCGGGCGCACTTTTTCATGTCGAGCTCCTTGTCGACGGGCAGGGCGAAAACGTAGTAGTTCCCGCTTTTGCCGACGGTGACGAGGGTCTTGAAGCAGCTGTCGCAGCTCTCCCCGAGGAGTTCGGCTATGTGTACGCCGTCGATGAATTCGTCGCATTCGTAAAGGTGTACCTTATAGGGGAGCTTGAGCTTGTCCAGCATGCGCATTGCGTTTGTCTTGACTTCTTTTTCCTTTGCCATGGTGTTCTCCTGAAATGTAGAAATAAAAACCGCCCCGCATTCAACAGGGCGGTTTGCTTAGGTCACAGAGATCAGATCTCGTCGTCGTCTTCGCAGTCGAGGGCTTCTGCGATTGTCTTGTTCTTGGTGAGGAAGAACGCAACTGCTGCGGCTGCCATTGTTGCCAGTCCGATTATCCCTGCGATAATTACGAGCTTCTTTGTCATGATAAAACCTCCTTAAAATCAGCGCTGATATCTTGCGGCAAGCTCAGAGATACTGTTGTCGTTGGTAGGCTCGCCGATCGCGTTAAATTTCCATTCGCCGTTGTAAAGGTAGATCTCGCCGAAGATCATTGCGGTCTTGCCGTCGTAGTTCTCCGAGAGATTGTACCTGCACAGCTCAACGCCCTTTTCCGCGTCAACGAGGCGTATAAAGGCGTTCTTTATCATACCGAAATGCTGCTTGCGCTGCATAGCCTGGTAGATGTTAACGACGAATACTATCTTTGAATATGCATTCCCGAGCTTCGGGAGTTCAACGAGTATCTGCTCGTCGTCGCCGTCGCCCGCGCCGGTCAGGTTGTCGCCCATGTGGTGGACTGCGCCGGTCTGGTGGGTGAGATTACCGAAATATACGACGTCCACAGGGCCGTTCAGCTTGCCGGTCTGCGCGCTTATCAGCAGTGCGGAAGCGTCGCAGTCGATATCCTCGTGCTTTGAGAAAAGCGAGAACTTTCTGGGAGCCTCGTCCCAGCCAAGGCCTACTAGTATGGTCTTTAAGCCGGTGTTGCCTTTGGTAAGGTCGACCTTCTGACCCTTCTGAAGATTAACGGACATTATTTACCTCCATATCATATATGATACGCCGATTACCGGCGGGAAATGTGCTACTTATAATATACCACATAATTCCTAAAAAATCAAGTACTTTTTGTTGGAGGCGGGGTGGATCACTAATTCTGTCACATGCCTGAAAACCGCATAACAGAGCCGATGTTAAGTTTGGTTGACATACTTCAAACGGAAATAGGTAGACATTCAGCGCCGATTGTGGTATATTTATAGCACAAGGCATACAAAAACCAGGAGGTAATAATATGAAATTTTCAGAGAAACTGACAGAGCTGCGCCATTCAAGGGGCTGGTCGCAGGAGCAGCTCGGGGAGCGGCTCGGCGTGACGCGCCAGACCGTCTCCAAATGGGAGCTTGGCTCCACTACTCCGGAGCTTGAGAAGCTAGCTATGATGAGCGACATATTCGGAGTCAGCACCGACGAGCTTATAAAGGGGGAGCCGCAGGAGGCTTCCAGACCCTCCGAACCCTCCGAACCCGCTGAAGCGATACAGGATACTAAACTGCTGAGGTCCCGGCTGCACTTTGAGTACAAAAGCAGGCGGACCGTCCGGGGGCTTCCGCTGGTACATATAAATTTTGGAGCCGGAAGGTACACTGCAAAGGGAATTTTCGCTCTGGGTAACAAGGCGGTGGGAGTTGTTGCCGGGGGATTCCTGTCTGTTGGGGTGGTTTCGTTCGGGCTGATTTCTGCGGGGCTTCTGGCGCTGGGGACTTTCTCGGTTGGGGTGCTTGCATTTGGAGCGCTCGCGGCGGGGGTTATCGCGTTCGGAGGGGCGTCTGCGGGCTGGCTTGCTTTCGGCGGCTCAGCATGCGGAATGTACGCGGTTGGGGGAGCGGCTGATGCTTCTCATATCTCGTGCGGGGGGTATTCCACCAGCGCTCATGTGGCTATCGGAGATGTTGTGCGGGGCGCTGTTGAAGTGAGCGAGTCAGCCCCGGCGGCGGAGGTCAGGGAGCTAATCATGAAGGAACTCCCGGGGACGCCTGGGTTCATCGCGGATATGTTCTCCAGAATGGCTGAGATGATGAGCCACTAGGGCGGCGATGATATTCGCGGAACTCCTGTGCCGCCACATTGTTGGTGACGGGATTTATCGCATGCCCAGATGGGATCATCGGGTGAAAAGACTAAAGCAAATGGCTTAACAATGCAGTACGAACTGCACGGTTAAGCCATTCTGGCATATTGGTCGTTTGGTGGAGATGGGGGGATTCGAACCCCTGACCTCTTACATGCGAAGCAAGCGCTCTCCCAGCTGAGCTACACCCCCATATAACGATTAAATTATATCACAATCAGATGAAAAAATCAAGTAGTCTGAGGAAATTTTTAGCGCCTGAAGTGAAAAAACTGTAACTGGAAAAAGCTGATTAATGACTCTACATAAAATGCAAAATTGAAATTTAATAAGTAATTTTTTAACGGCGTTTAGGCGGTTAATTTAAGAATATTATTAAAATTTTACCTAATATCGGATAAAATTAAGTAAAACATTGTTCTGCACTGTGCGATATTGCACAAAGAAAATGCGTTGAAATTATCTAAAATTTATATTGAAATATCACAAACTTTACTGTATAATAATATATGACAGAAATATTTTGTCCCTGCTTTATTATTTACTAACTTAATGGAGGTTAACCCATGAACAAGTTTAAGCGCGCAGCAGCCGCTGTTCTTGCTTCTGCCATGGTTCTCGCACTCACCGCATGCGATGAGGAGACACCGGCTGCCGGCAGCAACGCCGGCGCAAGCAATGCAGCTGCTCCCGATGCAAACGCAAACGCTGTAGTTACCACTCCGCTGGTAACCACCACCTACGACACCGACCCCGCTGTTCAGGAAGCAGTCGAGGGTGCGGCAGCAAGCCTCGATAACCCCGACCTGAAGGTCGACAAGCGCCTCAAGTGGATGGCTTGGTGGGATATCGACGAGACCACCGCAGCAGCAGAGCTGTTCAAGAAGGCTTACGGCGTTCCTTCTACCGGTGACGATCCTTCCCGCGAGGGCAGAATCTTCGAGTACATCAACGTAGCTTACGGCGAGCGCTACGACAAGCTGGCTACAGCTATCCAGTCCGGCGACTCCCCCGACCTGTTCCCGTTCGAGATCCGCGACTTCCCGTACGGCGTTCTGAAGGGCAGATATCAGCCTGTTGACAAGATCATCGACCTCAGCACCTCCAAGTGGGACGGCGCTAGAGACGTTATGGACCAGTTCCAGCTCAACGGCAGATATTACTGCGCTATCTATGAGATCTCCTTCGACTCCCTGCTCTACTACAGAAAGAGCGTAGTTGAGGGCGCTGGTCTGAAGGATCCGCGCGAGCTGTTCGAGAACGACGAGTGGACATGGGACGCATTCCTCGAGATGGCTAGAGAGTTCCAGAAGTCCGGCGACAACAAGTACACCATCGACGGTTACAACCCTGAGAACGAGTTCGTTGTATCCACCGGTACACCTATCGTTTCCAACGTAAACGGCGTTATCACCAACAACATGTACGACGCTAACGTAGAGCGCGCAATGGATCTGCTCTCCACCCTCCAGAAGGAGAACCTCCGTTATCCGAGACACGAGCTCAACGGCTGGTCTGTTAACCCGAAGGCATGGGCACAGGGCGATACCCTGTTCTATGGCAACGGCGGTACATGGGAGTTCGAGGGCGATTCCGGCCTGAACAGATTCGCTCAGAGATTCGGCTGGTCCGACGACGAGATCTGCGTTGTTCCTTATCCGCGTGATCCGCAGGCTGACAAGTACTACCACTTCATGAAGCAGGACGCTCTGATGTGGTGCAAGGGCTCCACAAACGAAGCAGGCGTAGCTGCATGGATCGACTGCAACGTTACCGCTTCCCTCGACCCGGCTACAACCGCTGCTTCCATTGCACAGGCTAAGGAGAAGAACGGCTGGACTGACTACAACCTCGACTTCATCTACAGCCAGACCACTCTGGACGGCACCAGCAAGCTCACTCCTATCTTCGACTTCAAGAACGGTCTGGGCTCCGATATCGCTTCTGCTGATACCGCAGATTCCAACGTAGAGCAGCTCACCAAGTATGTTTACATTCAGGGCGAGCAGTCCTACACTCAGCTGAGAGAGGCTAACTTCGCAGTTATCGACGCTCGTATCAACGAGATCAACGAAGCTATCAAGAACCTCACATAATCAGTTCTGAACTCAATATTTATCCCCCGCATGACGAGTGCGGGGGATATTTTTATCTGACGTTGTCCTGGGTTTCACCTGAATTTGTAAAAAAATTGCCAAAGGGGGTTGACAAAGGAATATTTCTGTTGTATAATTAGATTCCACCTCATTTCGGGGCACTCAGTTAATGCTGCGGCAAACCTGCGGCTTTCTGAGTTTTTTATTTCTAAGGACAGGAGGCTCCGGCGGCGCAATCGGCATAATGACGCGACATTTTTTCTCAGGAACGCTTCTGAACACGACTGGTCAGACAAGGAGGAAATTATGAGCATCGAAAATCTTGACATCGTTACTTCTATCCAGAATTACATAGCTGAACTGGAGCGCACCGCGAACGTAAGCAGCGGGGAAGCCGCTGAATACGCTGCGGAGGCTTCCCGCGCAGGGCTGGAGGCTCTCCCGGAGGAGCGCCGCGAAAAGCTTATCAGCTACTGCCTTCTGATTGCGGCGAAGCGCGTCCGGGCAGTCACCGGAGGTTCGTCGGTCAGGGCTGAGATGGAGCCATGTGACTGGGTGAACGAATTCTACTTCTGCCTGGACAGGGTGCTCCGGCGCTTTGACCCTGACCGCGCCAGCCTGCCGACCTACATTTCTGCGGCGTTCGACAGCTTCATGAGGAGCTACTCGGCGGACTGCGATATCCGCGGCAGGCACTATGTCGCCAGCGTGAACCAGCTCCGGCGAAAGCGGGAGCAGCTTTTCAGGCTGAATTCCTGCGAGCCCTCCGACGAGCTCCTGATGAAGGAGCTGGGGTGGGGACAGCTCAGGCTGCGGAACGTCCGCATGGCGGAAAGCGGCAGCGCGGTGATACGCCTGAACGACCCCGCCGGCGAGGACGGAGACGCGACCGTTGGCGATACCATCGTATCGGACGAGCCCAGCGTCGAGGAGACCGTGGAAAATAAAATAATGCTCGGAAAAATGCGCGAGTGCCTTGACTCCCTGCCGGACGGCAGGAACAAGACAGCGATGATACGCTGCATTGTCCACGGCGAGAGCTACGGGAAAATCGGCGAGGAGCTGGGCGCCTCCAAGGAGGGCGTGCGGAAGATGGTCAACAGGACTCTCGAGCAGCTCAGGACGATGATGTGCGCGTGACCTATTCCGGAATATGCCTCTGACGAAAAGTCAGGGGCGTTTTTTATAATATTTTTTAAAAATCGGTTGACGCTCCGGAAAAATCTGAATATATAATACCAGAAAGACAAAACGCAGACAAATGGAGGTAGAAATATGTCAGTAAATACAGAACCGATGAACCTCAAGGACGCATTCGCATACATGAATTTTCTCAGCACATCAATGCAGACAGCTCGGGACCTGCTCAGCCCGGTGTCGCCGCGTCTTGATATCCGGACGATCAGCAGCGATAACTACCTGTACACATCGCGGAAGGTGCTGAGGTATTCCGAGGTAAACAGCGGAATGGAGGACACGCAGGAGGACGTTGAGGATCTCCGGAGCTACAGCGTGACCGGCGACGAGCTTATCCTCTTCCTGGACGAGGCACGCAGGGAACGCGAAAGATGTGCTCTTGCGATCTCAGCGGCGAAGCAGAAGCTCCCGCGCAACCTCGACCTTGAGATAAGCCTGAACAAGGAGCGCCACGATCTCATAAAAAAGTACCGCAGCCTTCTTGACCTCCGCAACCTCAGGCGGGACTACATGGACACGAGCTACAAGTTTGACATCGACGGCAGGCAGACCGCCTACAACGTGCCCGCGACGGTGATCAGCACGATATCCTTCGACCGTAACGCAGTGCGCAGCAAGGCTGAGGAACTCACCCAGCAGGCGAAGGCGGCTTCGGCGTGGATAGACAAGGCGCTTGTGACGACCGACGTTGACTTCGTTCCCAGGTGGAACATCTCCGACGAATTTGAAACGATCGTAGCCGGCGTCCGGGAGTGATACTCCCGGCACCACCGGGTGCCATGATACAGCATACAGGTCAGAAGTAACGGAACTAAAAGCTATGGTGCTGATAACACCATTTCAATAGTGCCTTCCGCAAGGCGGGCGAATTATTGAGGAAATAGACCCGCAATTCATCAGGCTCTCACGATGGCTGCCGGATCATGACTGTTTCTGCGGAAACAGCGTGTCAACTCGGGCAGCCAGACTTCGCAAGCCGCTGAACGCGAATTCAATAATTCAACAATCCGTCAATCCGACAACACTCCATAACGCAATACGCTTCGCAATCCTGATCTATGAGCTGCGGCTCATCTGAGATCTTTTCTTCTCCAGTCTGGGACGAAGATCCGAGGACGGCTTTTGCCGTGCAGAGTGATTCCGAACAGGCGCCCCTTTTCTCCATTCAGGGTGAGCTGTATGTTGTATCATGGCCCCCGGGCGGCTGTTTCAAATGTCTGGAAGATTCATTAAGGATATGCGGAATAAACTTTGGCTGAGCGTGTTTAGGTCAGTATGAGTAATCGGTGGTTTTTTATTTCTGCTAGGTTTCCGCGATAGTTCTTAGAGGCGCGTTTTATTCAGCAATTCCGGAATATTTCATATGTACTGTTTAAATCGGATTATCCGTGCTATACTAGGGGTTGAGGTCCTGGAAGGGCAGGGCGGTTGGAGCGTTTCGTGTAGGTTTGTCAATGATTTTGTACACGATAATTAGAAAGAAATTCAATGGGAGAAAGCCAACCAAGGGGACGCATTGGACGATTATTAGACCGAGCGAGATGGTCTTTTAGCTGCTGATTAAGGTCATCACAAGAA
>CAMELR010000065.1 GCA_945923775.1 uncultured Clostridia bacterium
AAACTTATGGCTTGATTTTGGGGGAAAGTGTTACAATTTTGCTTGACAAGAACAATAATACGGTATCTGATTCAGCTGTTTGACTCCGAAAAAGTGCAAATTAACAACGGCTTTGTCATGATATCACTATTCTTGAATCTTATGCTTTTTTGCAACTCAAACGTTGACAATATGCTATTTGAAAGCCAGATACTTATACCATTTCATTCAAGCAGGATGAGGATGATAGTGATGTTTGAAGATTTCAACGACATGTTAACGGTAGAAGAGTTATGCTATATTCTTAGAATTGGAAGGAACAAAGCATATGACATTCTGCGAAGTGGACGGATAAATGCATTCAGGGACGGCAAGCTCTGGATGATACCCAAAGAGGCAGTGATCAATTACATCAGAATAAACTCAAATCACGATTCAACCCGATAGCTTAGCGGCTATCGGGCCTCTTCATCACAAAAGTCGTTTATATGAGCGTTTCTGAGATCTCCAAGAAATGGACTATGCCGGTGCGTGACCGGGGTCTGGCTTACGCTCAGTTCATGATTTATTTTGAGGACAGATTCGCAGCTTAGGGAGACTATTCGGGGCTCTGGTCTGCCGGTCAACCCCTCTGTCACTTCGTGCGTAAGGCGAAGCCGTCGTGTTGACACGTCTCCCCCACTGGGGGAGACCACCCGTACCCCGGAGTTTATCCGCCGGAAGATACCGGTGAAGTATGGAAAGCAGCGAACTACTCCGCTGCTCTTCACCGTATATCTTGTAGCTGCGTCGGGTTGATCTCCGGCGTTGCCCTGTTTCGCTGCACTTTTAGTATTGTTACGTTTTTCGGGATTATTCGCGTTTACACAGTTCTTTTTTCAGACCTGACGGATGAGGTCTGTCAGCCAAAAACATATCGGGGCGAACATTATTCTATCTCATCCTCTGCTTTCATAATTCTAACCGCAAGATACTCTCTTGTGGGCAAATCAATTCTGAAACGTCCCTTAAAACTTCCGACATTCTCAACCGTCATGTTCCATGTGTCTATAATGTCGACGGTGTATATATTATTATCGTCAATATGATAATATCTGAATCCCGGACGCGAAATCCCGTAATAAAACAGGTGATAACCGCTTTTATCAGCTAGATTTTCATCTTCCGGAACCACACATATCTCGTCCCATTCCATGTTTTTGGGTCGCAATCCGCCGTCCGGAGCTTCCTCAAGTATTTTTCGCATAAAAGCTATTCTTTCCGGGCTGTCACCTTTAAGCTCTCCGCCATGAGACCACCATATCGCCTTATCGTCTATGTAGGTTTCGCCATGACCCCCGTAGCCGCCGCGGCAAAATGCTTCCCAGAACCTCCGAACAAGCTCCTGCGGCGAAATATTCCCCCACGCATACTGAATATTTCCCTCGTATAGCATTTCGTCAATTACTATCGGTTTGCCATAGCTTTTTCTCCACTCGGATGTTCCCTCCGGAGAACGCTGAATACTGCAGTGCGTTATCCATGACTTTGTATGATCGTAAAACTGATTACCGTTATGTATTGATCGCAGATGATCATACGGGTCGCTTTCTACGATTATCTGCGCATATCGTTCCCAGTCCTCAATGCTCTTGTTTTTTATCAGGTCATATTCATTAGCAAATGACCACCATACATTTCTGAAAGCCGAAAACCTTGCCGCTGTGTATTTCAGATAAAGTTCGTTGTACTCCGGTGTCATTGTTGAGAAGCCCCAGCGGTCATACGGGTGAAAGAGGATAATATCTGCCTCAATACCCAGCTTTTGAAGCTCGCCGATACAGTATTCAATATGCTGAAAATGCTTGGGGTTAAACCTCTCAAAATCCCAGTTGTTGCCCTTGGAGTCCGGACCGTAGCCCCACACATTGTCCTCTGTGATAGCACTTCCGTCAACCGGAGTACCCTCGTATGGATAGGAGCGCGGCTCACGTGAATTGTAGCAGTAGCTTTTAGGAAATACGCAGAAACGTATCTTGTTGAACGGGGAATTTCTCAGAGTTTCAAGAGTTTGCGCGATAAGGTCATCGCTTTGCAGATTCCATACATAACAGGTCGTGCCGACAGGATAATAAGGTGTTCCGTCGGAATACTGAAAATGATATTTGTTATGTACCTTTACGCAGCCGTGATTATTTTCCGACGGCGGCGTGACAGAAAAAGTTCCTTCGTATTTCCTGTCAGAAAAATTCCCGCAGACCGTAAAATGGTATTCTTCCTCAAACGATGGCATGAATCTTACTTTGTATATTCCGTTCCCATCGTAAAAACCATTGACGGTTTTGCGCTCGGAATCGCTTTCAAATAGCGCAGTGATACCGCGTTCCAGAAATGGGTTGCCGGCGGTGGTTCCCTCGGATGAAAACTCGAAAACGCCCCATTTTTCAACTGATTTTGTATAATCCATAACGGTTCCTCCAATGCCTTGACACATAAACCGACGGATCACTGTGCTGATGGAATCCGTCGGCTTAGATTTTGAATATCACAGGGAATTTGATTTATGGCGCTGAATAAGTGAATGTTATTTCCAGCGTCGAAAGTATCTCATCGTCTTTGACGGAAAGAACAGTCGCGGACAGACCGGAAGTGTCGCCGTCGGCGCATCTGACGTCATCGGGGACAGATGTTACCCACTGGTTATAGAGGTTTACTCTCGTGCAGTTACCGTCATCGGAACAGGTATATTCCTTGCCGGATAGCTCACGGACTTCGCCGTTTACCTTAACCTCATCAATAGAGATAGTATAACCCGGGAAGAACTTCTCGCCGTTGTAAATCCCGAGAGCCGAGAAAAACACTCCCCTTGCAATACCGCAATCCGAGAAATCCAGACTGACGGTGTAGGTTCCCTCACCGGTTATCTCAGCATTGTCTGCAACGATACCCAGGGTCATATCCGTCGGGTCGTACTTGTTGCCGACACAGTACTGAACTGAATAATCAAGACTCTGGTACATTATCCATGCCACTGCGGTATCATCAGAAGCCGGAATGGATACGCTCGCCATAAATTCGTCTTCAGCCGCCTTTATCGACTTGTCCATTCTCTCCCTTGCTGCAGACCGGATCTCGGAATAATCCTTGCCTTCTTCGGTCGAAGCGCGTCTGTCGCTGTACAGCTTTGCTATGTTTTCATCGGTAGTTTTTCTGAGGACCCTTTTGTAAAAATCGCTGCAGTCCCAGAGGACGGGGCAGTAATTATACAGGTCGCAGTTATCCAGAAGATTGGCGTAAAACTTATCCCTATCGGATTTATCCGCCGCACCCATAACGGCATATTCGCCTATAACCACGCCGTATCCCCGGTCTGTGAATTTAGTCAGCATCTGAAAAAGGGAGTTCTGCTCCTCGTAATCGCCGGGAGTTCCCCACTGGTTTACAGTGCTGTCACTGCAATAGTCCCACGGCGTGTAATAATGTACTGAAAGCAGAAGCTTATCCTTTGCAGTGTCCTCCGGCATTTGGTATCTGTCATCGCAGGTTTTCCTGAAGTCGGTGTTGTACCCTGCGATAAGCAGGAATCTGTCTGCATTTTTGCCGCCGGTCGAACGTACCAGCTTAACAAATTCGCTGTTAATTCTGTTCGTTGTTTCGTAGCATTCGTCCTCGCTGAGAACTCCGTCTGTTCCTGTGACTTCGCCATCGTTGAGTCTGTCGCCGAGTTCCTCATTTGCGGATTCAAATATCAGCTTGTAGGAATAATCGGAAAAATGCTCGCATATCTGCGTCCATATGGACTTATAAAGTGCCATTCCATTTTCACGAACTGCCTCGTCACCGGAACCGAACATTCCCCACCAGCTTCCGTCCCAGTGGTCGTTCAGTATAACATACATATCAGCGTCAAGAGCATAATTGACTACCTCGTCGACACGGTTCATGAGCCGCTCGTCAATGGTGTAATCTCCGCTCTCGTAATTTATGCCATTGGTCCATGCCACAGGAATGCGGAGAGTATCGAAGCCCAGGGCTTTCATATCGTCTATCATATCCCTTGTGGTGACGGGCTGTCCCCAGAGCGTTTCAAAGGAAGTGGGATTTACTCCTGAATCCACATAGCTTTTGTGATTGTATGCCTCCAGCGTGTTGCCGAGGTTTATTCCGTTGCCCATGAGCCGGATAACCTCCGTTGCGGTAAGGTCGTTTCCGGAAACATTGTTATCCGTAATGCTAGTGGTACATCCGCTCAATAGCATTGAAATAACCAATCCTATGATTTTAACAACAGAAACACGGTTCATTAAAGATCCTCCAAAATTATGATTTTTCACCTTAATCAAGGACAAGATCACTTATTTCAAGATTGTAGGTTATTGATGTAAAGGGAACTTCCTTACCGTTTATTACGAGTGCAAAACGGTAGCCTATCCAGTCGACAGTGGTTTCTGCGGCAACTATTCCGCATTTCTTGGTGCCGTAAACCACGGAACCTATCTCAGCGCCCATCCAGCCGTTAGCAAGCCCATTTGCGGATTCGCTTGACGGGTCAAGCTCTGCGTTTACAGGGACTTCAACGATCCCGTTTTCCGTTTCAAGACCTACGGACTTGACATGTACCTTGTATTTCGCGTCCGGGTCAACGTTGATGAAGCCGAAGTTAAGCAACTCGCTGCCTTTTTCAAATGAGGTGGACTTCACGGAATACTCACCGTCACCGCTCATTTCGACAACTGCCGACGGACTTGGACCGGGATTTACAGCCTGCCCGGTAAGTATAAGAGTTTCGTACTTTATCTCGGTATCTGAGATGTTCTCCTCGGGACGGAGTTCCTCGCTGCCCTTTGTGAACTGCCACGATCTCAGTTCAATATCCGCGCCGGAAAATACCAGATAGATATTGTGATTTCTGCCGTCAAACTGACTGAATTTAGCAGAACGAACCTTAGCATAATCAGCGTTGTCAAATTCAATGAAAGATACTGCCTTGCCGGAAATGCTGTCAAGGCGAACCTCGATTCTGCCCTTGCCTTTAACATCAGCAGTGAAAGCGGAAGCGCCATAACCGAAATCCGCACCTTTTACATAGATCCATGCGCCGTCTGCCTTGCTCTTTGCGGCAGGGTCGTTACCATCGGTGTAACCTATATCGGCAGACGTGAACATAACCGCGCCGCTGTTTTCAGCGTAGGGGTCAAGAAGCTTTATCTGAGATACGCCATGACGCGTTGCGGCAGTTATCGGGATCTCTCCGTCAGCCGCATTCATCGGAAGATAATCAACCATAATGCTGCGGAAACCTGCTGTGCCGCCTGCCAGTTCTTCAAGAAGGAGCGTGTGGTGGACAATGTAGTTCGTTCCCTGATACTCGCAGAAATGCGTGTGATTGTTGGCCCAACGCATTCCGGATTCGCCGTCGGCATTCTGACCGGCATTGTAGAAATATGCGCCCCTGTATTCCCAGCTGTCTGCGTCAAGGGGAGTTTTTGTGGTCATGTATGCCATACTGCATGTAGGCGGCGCAGGAATGTCCTTGCGGTCCCAATTGCTGCGGTTCTGCCAGTCGTTGCAGTAGGTGTAATAATAGGTGCCGTCGATGTAATTCAGCTCGCTTGCCTCACAGAAATACGGGGCGTCAATAGAAACGAACTCGCTGTCAAACGAAAGCATATCCGCGCCCAGACGTGCTATCTTAGGCACATTGGTATGTATAACACCGCCGCCGTCCGCAGGATTTCCGCCGCCAAAAGAAAGCCAGCCTGTGCCGTTTTCATCAATGCAGACGCCCGGATCGAACGGCGCAGGGCAATTCTCAAGCCCCGGCATATTCTGATAAACCAGCGGTGCGCCGAGAGGGTCAGACCACGGACCTACCGGGTCGGTGGAGGTAATAACTCCCACACCGCCGCCGCCGTTCGAGAAGTACAGATAGAAGTGCGTAAGACCGTCTTCCTCAACGCGGGAAACGATGGACGGTGCCCATGAATTTGCTATCCACGGCGCTATTTCGTCGACTTCTATCCTGCCATGGTATATCCAGTTCGCCATGTCGTCTGTGGATAAAACCACCAGCGACTTTATATGGTCGTAATCATTGACGGTATCGTTTTCCGCCTGCTGGGTGTCGTTCGAGCCGTATACATACAGTCTGCCGTTGTATTCGACTGAGGTGGGGTCTGCGCAGAATATATTCGGCGAAATGGGATTGGCGTTACGCTCGTCTTTGTAGACATTTCCGCTTACCTCGTCGATTATTATTCCGTTGTTAAGGCTGTCGATTATTTCCGCTTTACTCACACTGTCTACGCTGTTTACGCTGTCGGCAGAGCTTTCCGTCTGCGCAGATGAATCACCCGAGCCGTTCTGCCTGTAACAGCCGGAAACAAGCAGCATAACCGCCGCCAAAATCAAAGCTGTTATCTTGTTCATGGTTACTCCTTTCATTCAGCCTGCCATCTTTCGAGGCAGATGTCCTTGCCGGAAAATGCAAAATATACATTGTGAATTCCTGTTATTTTTGTGGAAAGAACCGCAGGAATTTTATCAAATCCATCATTTGCGAGTTCGATCACTCCCAACGGTTCGGCATTCCTGTCATCAAGACGAAGCTCGATAACGCCCATGCCCTTTGCGGTAACGAGCAGCTTTTCTGCACCCTTGCCGAAATCCACGCCCTTTATGTAAGTCCAAGCGCCCCCTGCCAGCGACTTCACAGCCATTTTGCCGGCGGATATCTGTTCGTACCACATATCTGCGCAGGTGAACATCTCCGCACCGCTGTGAGCTTTATATGGGTCAAGCGGCTGAGTCTGCGTGACGCCTTCGCGTGTTGCCTTTGTGACGGGGAATTCCGTATCCGTGTAAGGCAGTAGATCCACGCACATACAGCGGAATCCTCCCTTTGTTTTCATGCGCTCCTGAATGTGCATTGTGTGGTGAAGAATGTACCTTGTTCCCTTATATTCGATAAGGTGGGTGTGATTGTTGCACCAGTCCATTCCGGAATCACCGGCGTTTAGGAAGAATCCGCCCTTGAACTGCCAGCTTTCCGGGTCAAGGGGAGTTTTGCTCGTCAGACAGCCCATGCTGCATATTCCCGGCGCCGGAACGTCCGTTCTGTTCCAGTTTTCTCTTGACTGCCAGTCCGTGCTGTATGTGTAGATAAAAGTTCCGTTTTCGTAGTTCAGCTCGCTTGCCTCTAAGAAATACGGAGCGTCTATCGGAACGAAATCGCTGTCAAACGAAAGCATATCCTTTCCCAGCCGCACTATCTTAGGTATACATGTGTGCAGCGTATTACTTGCAGGTGGGGTCCCTCCGCCGAACGCAAGCCAGCCTGTGCCGTTTTCGTCAATGCAGACTCCAGGGTCAAAGGGCGCAGGGCAGTTTTCAAGCCCCGGCATATTCTGATAGATTAGCGGCTTTCCGAGAGGGTCGCTCCACGGTCCGAGAGGGTGTTCCGCCGTAAGCACTCCTACACCGCAGCCGCTGTTCGAAAAGTAAAGGTAAAAATGAGTTTTTCCGTCTGCCTCAACTCGGGAAGCTACGGACGGCGCCCATGAATTCACTATCCAAGGCGCTATTTTTGCGGTGTCTATGAAGCCGTGGTATTCCCAGTTCACCATATCGTCAGTTGACAGCATAACGATGGATTTTATGTGAACATAGTCGTTCTTTCCGTCATCGCCGACTGCCTCGTACTGCTGATGGTCGTTAGTGCCGTAAATATACAGTCTGCCGTTGTACTCAACGCCAGTCGGGTCGGCGCAGAATACATTCGGCGAAATTGGATTTGCCGTATTTTCCAGCTTGTAGCAATTTTCACTTATTTTCATTATATCACCTCATTGTTTTTGTTTTATTATACACATTGCAAAGCAGAAATTCAATAGTGTTTATTTGTTTAGTCCACCTTTTAATCACAATATACACTTTTGCTCTTGACTTTAGTACGGAATTAAGCTATACTGTAAACGGGGTGATATTATGCGCAGAAGAATAGCGGTTATTACCGCAAGAGCCGACGCGTCCGAACAGCGCGATATACTATACGGAATATCCGAAGCCGCATTCCGGAAAGACACCGATGTTGCGGTCTACTCAAACATATACAACCACTGGCAGGACGATGATCTGCTGAATTATGAGAACATAATTTACTCCCTGTTTGAGCCGGATTTATTTGACGGCGTTATAGTCACAGCCGAGGCATTCCGGGATATAACAATAATCAACGATACGGTCGATAAAATAAGAGCTGCAAAAATCCCCGCCATTGTTATTGACGGGGAGATGGATGGATTTAAGAGCGTTTATTCCGACGATGAAACCGACCTTGAGAAAATGACGGAACATCTGATAACGGTTCACGGTTTCACTGACATCGACATACTGACGGGAAGCAGGGACAACGCCACTTCGCAAAAGCGTCTGAACGGCTGCAAGCGCGCATTCGGAAAGCACGGAATAAGCCTTGATAATATCAGAGTGTATTACGGGAACTTCTGGAACGATTCCGGCGAGGAACTTGCCCGGCGGTATCTCAGCGGTGAAATTCCGCGACCTCAGGCGGTGATATGCACCAACGATTCCATGGCGTTCGGGCTGTGTGATGTTCTTTCGGAGGCAGGAGTGGATATTCCCGGCGAGCTGACAGTAACGGGCTACGACCAGACCGGCGGCGACCATACCGTAGGAAGGATATATCACTATCCGCTGCTGACGACTTACCGCAGAAACCGCCGTAAAATGGGACGGGACGCTGTGGTTGCTATTCTCGGCGGCAGTCCTATTCAAGACAATTCCGACAGGTTCGTAAGCGGAAACACCTGCTCCTGCGGCATCTGCCGTTCGCATCTTTTAGATGAGCTTATCGCGGAAAAGATAGATCAGTATCACACCGCTATGAGCACCGTGGCACAGTTTTCCGGCAGACTCACCACATCGCGTACTCTTGAGGAATACACCGGAGCGGTAAGCGAGTTTTTCTACCTGCTGCACGGCGCTGACAGGCTGTTTCTGTGCCTTGACAGCGCATGGAACAGTGAACGTTTCAACGGTGATGAGTTCCTGTGCTGTGCGATAGGTAACGAGTATTCAGAACCACCGATAAAGTTCAGCAGTGGCGAAACTCCAGTGCCGTTCATTACGGAGCACGATTCCCCTGTGATTTTCTATGTGAATCCCGTGTGCTTTCAGACAAGGCTTTACGGGTATACGGTGCTGGAATACAACCGCCCGGCGAGCTATGATTTCAGCTTCCGCGACTGGAACAAGACTGTTGCGGATACGCTGGAATTTCTGCGAATGAAGAATGATATCCACTATCTCACGCAATGCCAGCGGCAATCCGCACTGTATGATTCGCTGACGGGGTTCTACAATCTTCGTGAATTTGAAAGCATTGTGGAGGAAGCCGGGCATAACTTCTGCATTCAGGCGGTAAAGCTTAGTTTCCCGGACGGCGGAGAATATCTGTTTGGGGAAAACTACCGCAGCGATATAATCGCAGAAACAGCGTCATCAATAAAACGTGTATGCGCTCAGCATGAAATATGCTGCCGAACCGATGACAACACATTTCTTATCCTGTTCAAAAGGGAAAACGGAATGTTCCCTGAGAAACTGAAAATATCGCTCCACAATGAGGTTTATTCACGGCACGATGAACGGCAGGTTATTATCACATACAGCAATTCAGATAATACTGCGGTCGGAGAGCTTCGCTCAGCCGTATCGCTGAATGCAGAGCGCGATGTCGGTCTTATAAGCGAACGAAGAAGACTTCCGCATTATAACGAGCTTGCCGACATAAGGAACAGGATAATTTCAGTGCCTAATAAGATGCCTAAGCTTTCGGAAGTCAGCAGAAAAATGTGCGTCAGCGAGGGGCATTTTCGCTTGATTTACCGACAGTGCTTTGATGTAAGTTACAACCGCGACTGCATAAATTCAAGGGTAATGAAAGCCTGCTACTTACTGTATTCTACCGCCATGAGCATTTATGCGACAGCAGTAAGCTGCGGTTACGATGATGAAAAATTCTTCTCACGGCAGTTCAGGCAGGTGACCGGATTTTCTCCGGCAGAATACAGAAAAAAGATACTTCGGTGACGGCAAGAATATTGTGATGATCAATAAACGACAGACCGAATGCCGCACATTTTTGGTGCGGCATGTTCTTGTCAAGCAAAATTGTAACACTTTCCCCCAAAATCAAGCCATACGTTT
>CAMELR010000066.1 GCA_945923775.1 uncultured Clostridia bacterium
AAACAGCCTCCTTCCGGAAGCTGTTCGGTAAAATCAGTTGACCGCCTTTTTGCTCCTTATCTTTGCCGCGATTTTGTCCGTGACGATACACGAAACCACGGCAAGAAGGATCCCTATGACCGCGCCCACAAGCACGTCCGTCGGGAAATGCACGAACAGGTACAGCCGCGAAAATCCCACCAGAGCCGCGATGACAAGCGCCGGTATTCCGAGCGCTTTGCTGTAGTGGAACAGCGCAGCCGCCGCGGAAACCGATATCATCGTATGCGCCGAGGGGAACGAGAAGTCCTTAGGCACTGCCACCAGAAGCTGTAAAAAATCCGGGTCTATCCAGCAGGGGCGGTCCCTGGCGACGAGGTTTTTCAGCAGGAGGTTTCCCACCAGCAGCGACAGAAGTATCGCGCCGCACATCGCTGCGCCGCCCTGCCGGAACTTCCTGAAAAACAGGAACACCACCGCCGCGCCGATAAACAGGTAGCAAAGCAGCGTGAGCTTCGGGAACACGGCGTCAAGGAATCCGCAGGAGATACCATCGTGTATTGCGTGGAGTATATTCAAGTCAAACTGTGTTATTGCGTCCATAATTACCTCTTTGTACGTCAAAAAAATACCGCCCATTTCTGGGCGGCCCAGGTCTGTCCGTCATGCTCTGACATTGAGTACAGTACCCTTTCCGTCAGGGGAAGGCATGCTGTCCAGCATATCAGTAATGGTCTCCATGGTCTGCTGGGTGGACTCCATCGTTTTCTTCATCATGCCGATGGAAACGCCCTGCTGAAGGTTAGCCGCTGCCATATTCATGGACAGAGCAGCAATATCAAGCTCCATGAAACAGCCCTCCTTTCGCAGACTTCATATCTGCAACTACAATATACCACAAAACGCCGCATTTGTCAAGTGCAGGACTGCTTTTCCTCCATCTTTTTCAGGCTGAGCTGAGAACGCACTATAATGAAAACCGCCGTTGCCAGCTCCAGGAGGCACACCGAAAGCCCCACCGCAGTGTTCATGATACGGCGGAACTCCACGTCCGTGCTGAACCGGGAGGTCATCGCGTTTTCAAGGTTGAAAACCGACATCAGCGCCCCCGCGAAGTTCAGCGCCTTTGAAGCGGAAAGCACCGGGCTGTTCAGCCGCCGGAACTTCACCAGATTCACGATCGAAAGGGTCAGTATGTAGAACGAGTACGCCGCCGTGATGTAAATTACCGAGCCGGGGTAGACGATGATATGCTCCTCGGTGATGAGCTGAACCGCCATTCCCATCATTCCGGAATGCACCGCCAGCATGAGCCAGCCGCACTGCCTGCTTCCGCGAAGTTCACGGGCGCGGCGGCCGTCCCCGCTCTCCAGCTTCTGCGAGGCGCGCCAGCTCCGGACAAGAAGCAGCCTGGTAACTCCGAAGCTGATGTAATACACCGCCACGGCTCCGAGCCACGCCGAGCGGTACAGCACCGCAGTGACTCCCTTGAAAACCGCAAACAGCGTGCTGACCGCAAGTCCCTGGTACAGCGAAAGCTCCCCGCGGAACCGGAAGTCGCTGATGAACAGCCGGGAAATCGTGTTGCTCTGCGCCCAGCGGTAGACCCGACTCCCGTGGAGCAGCCGCGCCGCTGCCTCGGTAATGCTCCCGAGACCTGCCACCAGCACCGCCAGCGCGTACGCCGAGGCAAGGTAGATGAGCATTTCAAGCACCGGGTGCTTTCCCTGGGTATTCAGCGCCGCGATGCACAGCACCATAGTCGTAGGAACCAGCACCGCTATCACCTTCGGGGGCAGCACGAACGCCCGCTTCAGTCCGGGCTGAGCGCGGTTCCACAGCTTATGCAGGAATTTCAGCAGGCGTTCCATGCGCTCCCCCCTTACCATAAATAAAAAGACCCGGAGTTTTACCCCCGGGCCTCCAGCCTATGTACCGGCTGAATTACGTCAGAACTAAACTGTCATGGAGAAAGCTCCCCCATTAGCAGCCGTAGCCGCCGCAGATAGCTCTGAGCATCTCGCAGAGCTGGTCAAAGCTGCATGCCTTAAAGAAATTGAACATGATTTTTACCTCCTGATGAATTTCCCCTCGGGGGATATTAAAATTATACCTCATCAGGCGGTATATTTCAATGCAAAGATTCTGGCACTGCGGGAAGGTCTTTCCGGGGTAATTTACCTGTTCTCCAGAATGTATCGTTCCGCGTCGTCAAGGCTGCCCTGGCGGTATCCGCTGTAGTCCCGGCTGTCGGGATTCTCAACGAACTCGTTTGCAAGGAACACGTCCATACCGAGCGTTGCGGCTGCCATGTCCTCGGAAACGCTGTTGCCGACCATTATGCACTCCTCCGGAGCCGCTCCTATCTTGCCGAGTATCTCCTGATAATACTTCGGGTTCGGCTTGCAGAACGTGCTGTTGTCGTACCATGTCACAAGCCCGAAATCCTCCGGAGCGAGGTTCACCCACGCCATGCGGGTGCGTACGCCGTCCAGCGGGAATATGGGGTTCGTAGCGAGGACTACCCGCAGCCCTGCGGATTTCAGGCGCTCTATCATCGGTCTGCGGTCGGGTATGTATTTAAGGCTCGCCTTCGCCTTTTCGAACTCGTGCGTGTAGAACTCGTCGCAGGCGGGGCGTGCGTCCGGAAGCCCGGGATTCATCGCGTTGAAGGTCTCCCAGAACGCCTCGGAATTGAGGCGGCTGCCGTCGTTCATCACCATCGCCTTGGTTCCGCCCCACACTGATTTCACAGTGTGCTGCGGCTCGTATCCCATCGGAGCCAGCTTCCTGCAAAGCTCGCTGAAATATATCTTCACGAAATCGTCCTGCTCGAACGGGAGCAGGGTGCCGTCGAGGTCAAACAGTACCGTTGTTATCATGTGCGTTCTCCTTTGCGGACTTTTCAGCCGCCTTGCGGCGCTCTATAGCGGCATGCTGCTTTTCTATCTTCTTGAGGTAGTTCTCCTTCGCCTCGTCGTCCGAACGGTACACCGAGCGCACCACGGTCCAGCGGTCCGCGGCGGCGCGCTTGCAGACCACCTTCACGAGATACTCGCCGTGCTCCGGGCAGGTGCAGATGTTATTCTTGCGCACCGCACCCAGCGAGAGCCACTCGCCGTTGGAGAGCGTCCTGCCGCACTCCGGGCAGGGAACGGAAGTTATCTTCCCGTCGGAGGTCACACGGCGGATATCGCTGATATCGCGGAACATCTCCCGCGCGATGACCGGCCGCTGACCCGGCGACATATTTGCGTACTCCGCGAGACCCTTCTTCATGTCGAGCCTGCGGCAGACCTCATAGGTGAACCACGCGTCGTTCATGGCGTCGTGAGCCTGCGCGTCCATCGGAATGCCGAGCTTCTCAACCGCGTCGGAGAGCGAGCACTGGACGCGCTCGCCGTCCACCTGATTCTTGTAAATAAGCTGCAAATTAACGTAATCGCTGCCGTACTGCGGGTCGAACCCGTGCAGCTCGAGGTTGTCGGCGAGCATGGCGATATCGTCGAATCCCCAGGTGATGAACTGGAACTCCGGAGTGCACCATTCGCGCAGCTTCGCGAAAGCCTCCGGGAACTTCTCGCCCTGCGCGAGCATGGCGCTTGTTATCCCGGTGATCTTTTCAACGTGGCGGTTCATTTTTTTATAGTACTTCGGCGCTACGTTGATTTTCAGGCGGTCGACAAGGTTGAAATCCTCGTCGCACTTCACCGCGCCTATCTGGATTATCTCGCCCCGGAGCAGCACCGGCTTTTCCACCGTATGGGCGCGGTCGAGAGCCTGGTTCCACTCCATGTCAAGTATGATATAGTACATTCACGCGCTCCCTTAAAGCATGAGCTTTCCGCCGACGTTCTCGTGGCGCCATGCAACGAAGTCGTCGTAGGTGCCCTGGCGGTCGAGGCAGCCATTTTCGGTTATCTCGATTATGCGGTTAGCTGCGGTCTCGAGTATCTCGTGGTCGTGGGAAGCGAACAGCAGGTTGCCCTTGAACTCAGACAGGCCGTTGTTTACCGCGGTGATGCTCTCGAGGTCGAGGTGGTTGGTCGGGCGGTCGAGGATAAGCACGTTGCTCTGGAACAGCATCATTCTTGAGAACATGCAGCGTACCTTCTCACCGCCGGAGAGCACGTTCACCTGCTTGAAAACATCGTCGCCGCTGAACAGCATGCGTCCGAGGAAGCCGCGCAGGTAGCTCTCGGTCTCGTCCTTGGAGTACTGGCGCATCCAGTCGATTATGGAAAGCTGGCAGTTATCGAAGAACGCGCTGTTGTCGTTCGGGAAGTAGCTTACGGAAGTGGTAGAGCCCCACTTGAATGTGCCCTCGTCCGGCTCCATCTCCTCCATGAGGATCTTGAACAGCGTAGTTACCGCGATCTCGTTGTTGCCCACGAATGCGATCTTGTCGCCCTTGCCTACTGTGAAGCTTACGTTATTGAGCACCTTCACGCCGTCGACGGTCTTGGAAAGCCCGGTGACCTGGAGTATATCCTTGCCGACCTCGCGCTCCATATCGAACGCGATGTAGGGGTACTTTCTGGAGGAAGCGGGGAGTTCCTCGACGGTCAGCTTGTCGATGAGCTTGCGGCGGGAGGTCGCCTGCTTGGACTTCGACTTGTTCGCGGAGAACCGCGCGATGAAGTTCTGGAGTTCCTTGATCTTCTCCTCGGCGCGCTTGTTCTGCTGCTTTATCATGCGCTGAATGAGCTGTGAGGATTCGTACCAGAACTCGTAGTTGCCGACGTACATCTTGATCTTTCCGTAGTCGATATCCACGATGTGGGTGCACACATTATTAAGGAAGTGACGGTCGTGGGATACAACTATGACCGTGCCGAAGTACTCCGCGAGGAAGTCCTCCAGCCAGGATACCGCCTCAACATCGAGGTGGTTGGTCGGCTCGTCCATGAGGATTATGTCGGGGTTTCCGAACAGGCACTGCGCGAGCAGCACCTTGACCTTCTCGTTACCGGTCAGGGAATCCATCTTCTGGTAGAGTATCTCCTCCGGCAGACCCAGACCCTGGATCAGCTTGGAAGCGTCGGACTCAGCCTCCCAGCCGTTCAGCTCTGCAAACTCTGCCTCCAGCTCGGAAGCGCGGGTGCCGTCCTCCTCGGAGAAATCCTCCTTGGCGTAGAGCGCGTCCTTCTCCTGCATGATGTCGTACAGGCGCTTGTTGCCGAGGATAACGGTGTCCTGCACGGTGTAGTCGTCGAACGCGTAGTGATCCTGGCGCAGCACCGACATGCGGAGCTCCGCGGGCTTGGATACGCTGCCCTTTGTAGGCTCGAGGTCCCCGCAGAGAACCTTCAGGAATGTGGATTTTCCGGCTCCGTTTGCGCCGATCACGCCGTAGCAGTTGCCGGCGGTGAATTTCAGGTCTACGTCCTTGAAAAGAAGCTGTCCGCCGAAGCTGACGCTTACATCAGATACTGTTATCAATTCTATTCTCCTTTTAATTTAGTTGTTTGAAACACATACAATATTAGTATAGCATATTCCGGCAGGAATTACAAGTGTTTTGCACGATTTTTTCCGGAATATTGCCCCGTCCGGCGGCATATCCATGTAAATGAAAAACCCCGACACTATTGCGCCGAGGCTTTAAGGCTGTGATTATGTAGATCAGTTGAGCTTGTTGAGCTCTGCGAGGCACTCGGAGCAGATGTTCTTGCCCTTGAATACTGTGATTCCGCTTGCATTGGAGCAGAACGCGCATGCCGGCATGTACTTCTTGAGAATGATCTGATCGTCCTCAACGTAGATCTCAAGGCTGTCCTTGATGCCGATGTCGAGAGTTCTTCTCAGCTCTATCGGAATTACGATTCTTCCCAGCTCATCAACTTTTCTTACGATACCTGTAGACTTTACCATGATTTTTTCCTCCTGAAATTGTCTGCCGCGCTAAATTCTGGTATGCGCAGGCAGGAATTTTTGTCCTTATTCACCGTTTTTTCCAGCATATTGCTGATTTCTTGCACATTATACCATGTTTTGTTTGAGATGTCAATTTGAAAAATGCATAATTTTGTCATTTTCTGTCCATTTTACTACATTTTTTGATTTATAAAAGTGTCAGTTTGATAATATAGCAAGTGGTGTATATCGTTGTAAACGCGATTGTTATGCAGAATTTCAACTTATACAATATCACATAGTCAACTGGAAATAAATTAGTGATATAGAAATCAGTATGGAAATTTGGAAAATCTTTTTAAACCTAGTGATATAAAACCGACATTACACAAGGAGCTGGTAAGACATGAAATATATTCTGATGATACTGCCCGCCGCAGCGATAGTCTGCGGAATATTCACCGGGCGGCTGCCGGAGGTCTCGGCGGCGGTGCTGGAAAGCGCCTCCGGAGCGGTCACGCTGGCGCTGACGCTGTGCGGAGCAATGGCGCTGTGGAGCGGTCTGATGAAGGTAGCCGAGGAAGCCGGGGCGGTGAAGCTGCTGTCGGCGGTGCTTTCTCCGGCGGTGGGGTGGCTGTTCCGGGGACTGGAAAAAGGCGGACGCGCGGCACAGCTCATCTGCATGAATCTCTCGGCGAATATCCTCGGGCTTGGAAACGCGACCACCCCGCTTGGTATCCGCGCGATGGAAGCGATACGGGAAGAGGAGGGCGGCTCCGGAGCTTCCGACGGCTCCGCCAGCGACAACATGATAATGCTGACCGTCCTGAACACCGCGAGCCTTCAGCTAATTCCGGCGACCGCCGCTGCGCTCATGACCGCCCACGGAGCCGCCCGCCCGATGGAAATACTCCCCTGCGTGTGGATCGTCTCGGCGTATTCCCTGGCGGCTTCCGTAGGCGCGGCGAAGCTGTTCGGGCATTTTTCAAGGAAGAAGGTGCGGCGTGCAGATAACTGATTTTGTAGTCCCCCTGCTGTTCGCCGGGATCATGATCTTCGGCGCCGTGCGCAGGGTGGACGTGTTCCCCGTGTTCTGCGACGGAGCCGCAGGCGGTCTGAAAACCACCGTGGATATCCTCCCGGCTCTGGTGCTGCTGCTCGTCAGCGTGGGAATGCTCCGCGCCTCCGGGGCGGTGGAGCTTCTCACCGGGCTTCTGGAGCCGCTCTGCAATCTTGTTGGATTCCCGCCGGAGTGCATGCAGATGGTGCTGCTGCGGCCGTTCTCCGGCAGCGGAGCCATCGCGGTCTACGACGGCATCGCCGCTCAGTACGGCGCGGACAGCTTCCCCGGAAGGGTCGCCGCAGTGCTGCTAGGCTCCTCGGAAACTACGTTCTACACGGTCGCGGTATACTTCGCGGCGGTCAAGGTGAAAAACACCCGCTACGCTATCCCAGCCGCACTCGCCGCCGACTGCACCGCCTGGATAGTCTGCGGGCTGACCGTCAGCGCACTGCTCGGATAAATCGTCCCCGCTCTTGATTTTTTGCATATATTGTTGTATAATAGTATAAAGCAATAAATTGGAGTGATGACGATGATCATTTTGCCGGAACAGGTCACTAAAGCGATAGACGTCCTGGAAAAATCGGGCTATGACGCATATATAGTAGGCGAGTGCGTGCGGGAGCTGCTCCTCGGCAGCGACCCGCAGGATTACGATATAGTCACCAACGCGGGGATAAACGACATTCTTTTCGCGTTCAGGGATTACCGCATTTCCGACGAGGGAATGAAGCGCGGTGAGATACTTGTCACCGTGGTCGGCATGATAATCCAGATCTCGCCCTACCGCCGCGAGGTGGTAGGCAACCGCGTTATCTACGCGGAGGATCTTGAGACCGATCTTTTCCGCCGGGGATTCACGATGAACGCGATGGCGTACAGTCCGCGCTCGGGGCTTATCGACCCGTTCGGCGGCAGAGCCTCGCTGCGCCCTTCCCCGGAGGCCATCGAGGAGGAAGAAAAAGAGGAGATCGCGGAACTGAAAGTCCCGGAGGACCCTGACGAGCTGACCCGCCGCAAGGGGGTCACGCGGCTCCCAGCCCGGGTAATAGCCATCGGCGAGAACCAGACCCGCAGCGTCAAGGAAAACGGCAAAACCGTCACAGAGACCTGGTACGACATGTCGCGCTGCTTTACCTCCGACCCGTCCAGGATACTTCAGGCGATACGCTACTGCTCCGAGGGCGAGTACGTCATCGAGGACAAGACCCGGGACGCTATCCGCGCTAACGTGAGCTGCTTCGAATACGCCGAAAAAGGCAAGCTGTTCAGCGAACTATCCCGCATCGTGATGGGAAAATACGCCGCCCGGGTGCTGGAGCAGTACTCCGACATACTGAAGTTCCTGTTACCCGAGATAGAGCCCTGCATAGGCTTTGATCAGCACAGCGTCCACCACGATTTTGACGTATGGACGCACATCTGCAAGTCGGTGGGATATGCGGTGCCGGAGCTTCCCGTGCGGTTCGCAATGCTGTTCCACGACCTCGGCAAGCCGGACTGCTGCGCGATAGATTCCAGGGGACGCGGGCATTTTAAGGGACACGGCGAGCGCGGACGGCTCATCGCGGAGCGTATCATGCGGCGGCTGGAGTTCCCGGCGGCGCTTTCTGAGGAAATAAGCTGGCTGGTGTTCTACCACGACAAGGAGATCCCGGAGAGCCGCGCGGACCTGAAGCGGCTCCTTGACGCGCTCGGCGCGGAGGATCTCCGCAAGCTGATTCAATGCGAAATTGCGGATTCCCGCGCGAAAAAGCTCGATACGGAAACGCCTGACGTCCAGCGGCTGAGGGCTGACGCGGCAGCGCTGCGCGAGATACTTGACACCGGCGAGTGCTACAATATCCGCCAACTGGCGATAACCCAGCGCGAGCTTATGGAGCGCCGCCTGGTAACAAACGAGCAGGAAGCCGAGCAGCTCATCAACGCGCTGTTCGACATGGTGCTGGACAAGCCGAGCTTCAACAACAAACTCATGCTTCTCGACATGGCGGAAAAGAGCAAGCAGCGCCTTGAGGAGATACGCGCAGAGCGGGAACGCATAGCCGCTGAGAAGCGCGCGGCTCAGGCTCTGAAGCACAAAAAAACTCCGGTAAATCGGCGAAACGAGCCGGTATATACGCGCAAAAAGCAGTAATAAAACAGGGCGGAACAACTCCGCCCTGCTTTTATTTTACTCGGTAGCACAGCACCTGGAATTCCGTTTCAGTCTCGAAGCTGTCGTGGGTCCCGAACCAGCTATAAAGCCGGCTGCTGTCGTGCTGGGAGGTCTTGTAGTAATACGGTGTCATAGTGAACAGCGCGTTCAAAAGCTCCTGGCTCGTGAGCCGCAGCGTGGAGCTGACTTCCCGCTTTTCCAGGAACTCCATGCCATCGATCTCGTAGGGCTTCACCTCGTTGAGCCTCGGCTCGTCGTAAAGCACGGATTTCAGCCCGTAGAGGTGGCGCTCCCCGGGGATCGCCGTCAGGATAACGCCGCCTGGCTTCACTACCCGCAGAAGCTCCTCGCGCTGGAACGGCGCGAAGATCACCGCCGCCATGTCCGCGCAGGCGTCCTCCAGAGGAAGCCGGAACACGCTCGCCGCCGCACAGAATATGTCCCGCTTCATTCCGTTGGAGTTTATCCGGGAATGCGCCGCCGCAAGCACGTTTTTTGATATATCCACGCCGATGATCTGCATTCCGGGCACCGCGTCGTACATTCCTACCGTGTAGTAGCCCTCGCCGCAGCCGCAATCCACCATCGTGACCGGCTTCGGGAACTCCGCAGCGTATTTCGCGGCGCACCCGCACAGGGCGTCCCGCAGCCCGGAGTAGGCTCCGCTGTCAAGGAACAGCCTGCGCGCCGCCGCCATTTCCTTGCTGTCGCCGGGATCCTTCACGTTCTTGTGCTGGGTCAGCAGCAGATTAACGTACCCCTTCGCGGATACGTCGAAGCTGTGACCCTTCGGACAGCGCAGAGTCTTGCCGTCCGGGATCAGCCGCGGCGGACGGTTCGTCTTTTCGCCACATACCGGACAGGTCAGGGGGAGAGCGTTTGTCATAGATAATTCCTCCATAAAGGTGTAATTCGGAATGCAGAATTCTGAATTTTGATTTGTCAATACAAGTGCAACAGTTATTTCAAAAATTTTT
>CAMELR010000067.1 GCA_945923775.1 uncultured Clostridia bacterium
AAACCACGGTCGCAGAGCTTCCCGCAGCATTTGTGGTCTTTATTACTCTGCCTGCATTGTCGTACTCATAACGGGTGACATTGCCGTTTGCGTCCGTTATGGAAACAAGCTCGCCGACAGAATTATACTCGTAGCTCCATACATTTCCGAGCGCGTCAGTGACTGACGTCAGCCTGTCAGCGCCGTCATAGCAGTATTTCGTTGTGTAGCCATGCTGGTCAGTCTGAGAAATTACCCTGCCTCTTGCGTCGTAGGCGGTGGTAACGCTGGTGCCGTCCGGCATGGTCACGGAGGTGCGGTTGCCGTTCAGGTCGTAGCCGTAGGTGTAGGTATTGCCCTTGGCATCGGTCATGGTTTCAAGCATGCCGTTCGTCGCTCCGTAGCCGAACTCTGTCCGGTTGCCGAGAGCGTCAATGATCGCCGTGTTTCTGTCAAGGACATCGTACTCATAGCGGGTCACGCCGCCGTTTGCTCCTGTTACAGAAACAAGGCGGTATTTCGCGTCATAGGTATAGCTTACCTGAGAGCCGTTGGGATAGATCTTGCTGATGAGATTTCCCACTGCGTCGTAGGTCATTTCAACGCTTCTGCCCAGACGGTCGGTAGCCTTTGTATTCCTGCCCTCTGCATCGTATTCAAAGGTTTCGGTGGTGTTGTCGCAATAGGTGATCTTTACGAGATTTCCAAACAGGTCGTACTCGTAGCTGGTTCTTCTTCCCTTGGCGTCCACTGCGGCGGTCATGTTTCCGACAGAATCGTACTCCACGCTGGTAACAGAGCCGTCCGCATAGATTATCTGTATCACATTCCCGTAAACATCGTATGAATACTGCTCGGTAAGTGATTCAACACCGCTTTCTGTCCTGCGGGTAATGGTCTTGGAGGAACAGTTGCCCTCGCTGTCATAGGTAAAGGACGCAGTTTCGCCGTTCCCGTTGATTGAAGATACCACGTTTCCGTCAGCGTCATAGTACATCTTCATATAGCTGCCTACGCTGTCCGAGATGCTGATCACTCTGCCATTCTTGTCGTAATCATACTCAGTCTTGCCGCCCATTCCGTCCTCGGTGGAGGTAAGGTTGCCGAACTCGTCATAATTAACGATGAACTGAGTTACTCCCATTGACGAAATAGAGAGGAGCTGTCCCTTTTCGCTGTATGTATTAGTTACAGTGTTTCCGAGAGCGTCCATTACAGAAATCAGATTGCCCTGTGAATCATAATTATAGGTCGTTGTATTGCCGAGTGCGTCGGTTCTGGTCTTGAGATTTCCTCTTTCATCATAAGTAGAAAGGGTAGTATTACCCAGCGCGTCTGTTTCAGAAATGACATTTCCCCTGTTGTCATAAATATACAGGGTGGAATTTCCCAGACGGTCGGTTACAACGTCACGTCTGCCGTCAATGTCATGAGAAAATTCAAGACGATTTCCGTTTGCGTCAACGGTCGCTATAAGTCTTCCGTTTTCGTCATACTCGTTGCGGGCGATCTTTACACCACGCGAGTCAATAATATCCGTCAGATAATGATTCCGGTCGTACTTGAATGCCGTATTCTTTCCTGCTTCGTCGGTAACGACAGAAAGATTTCCATTTACGTCATAGCTGTACTCAATAGTTTTGCCGGAAGATCCGGTTATTCTCGTAATTCGGTTATCCGAGTCACGCTCAAACGTAATGGATTTGCCGTCGGAATGAGTTACGCCGTTCTTGGTGAAGGTTATTACATTGCCGTTAGTATCTGTAATCTTCTCAACACCGTTTGCAGCGCTGAGTATGTATACTGTTCCGTCAGCTCTTGTGAGCTTGTACTGGCTCGGAGCATATGGAGTGATAGTGCTGCTGTAGCACAGGGTTCCACCGTTGTAAATCAAATCGGTGGTAGTTCCTATAGCTTCTAATGTGGATTTGGTATTTCCCTGCGCCTCATAGCTTACGGAAATTCCGTAGGTTATAGGATAGAGATTCTGCTGGTCGGGGGAGAGCTTCATCTTGAACTTGTCAACCTGACCGTTGCCATAATCCACGGATATTTCATGGACTCTGTCCTCAGAGAAGAAATACTTAGAACCAAACATCGAAGAAGTGTTTTTCTGCGACCAGTACTTCCCTGGAGCGCAGCTTTCGTTCAACTTTATGCTGGACAGACTTAAATCCCAGCCATAGCCGAAATCTCCGCTTGTCTGCTTTCTTCTGCTGTCATAGCTTCTTATTACTGTGAGAGGGTATCCCGTTACCGGAATATCCATATCCTGAAAAGCAATGGAGTAATTACCTATCTTCATCTGCCCTTCTACCGACACAACCATTTCCTGCTCAACGATGTAGCAGGAGCTGTATGCTGTAAGGCGAATGATGTAATATCCGTTTTCAAGCAGCGTGGGATCGAAATTACCCAATACACCGTTATTCACAGGATCACTGCTGTATGCGAATTCAGTGTATTCTGCGGAATCTACCGGACAGTATTCCAACGAATAGAAAACAAGACCATCGCCGGATACTGTTCCTATAATATCCGTCGGCTCTGTAATTACGCTTCCGTCAGCAGGAGAAGTAATGGCGATATCGCAGACAGAAGTGTCCTCGGTATTGATCACCATAATTTTATAGCTTTCGCAGATCTCATTTCCAAGAACATCCACTGCCTTTGCGGAAATAACATATCTGCCTATCTCGCTCGGCGTAAAGGACGCATTTCCTGCTGCGTCAAGATTGATCTCCTCATCGTTTAATGTAACTGTAAGAGCCGCAATTCCGTCAGGATCATATGCGGTAACATTAACATCAATAGTATCTCCCAGACGTGCAGTATCCCAGCCGTCATTTGCGTAAATCGTCACAACCGGTCTGCTATCCTCGTATGCAGAAAGCTCGGAAACCAGAACGTCAATTTCTTTCTGAACATAGTTTCCTGCGGCGTCCTCTGCTCTGATGAGTATTGTATATGACCCGGTCTGTTCAGGGGTAAACTCAAACTGTCCATTAGTGACTTCAACTGCTTCGCCATTAATATATGCAGTGACGGTCACGCTGCCGCTGTCATCCTCGGCGGTGATATTAACAACAACAGTTTCTCCCAGCGACATCTGGTTAGTAAGCCCGGTTATGCTGAGTGTGGGTATTGTGTCGTCCACCGCTGCGGTGACAGTGATAGTACCTCTTGCGGTTCGGCTGTTTCCTGCTGCGTCATACACAGAAATAACCACATCATAGCCGCCGGCTGTTTCAGGGGTAAATACCGCTACGCCGTTGGAATACTCAATTTCCTCGCCGTTTACGGTTACCTTTGCAAATACGTTTCCGCTGTCGTCGGAGGTCGTGAATTCAAGCCTTACCTCCTCACCAACTACTGCCTGTGCCGGGAAAGAGATGATCTCCAGTTCGGGCGCAGTTATGTCCTCGATCCCCGGTTCAACGACATGAACTGTCTTAGTGAAGTTCCTTTCATTTCCAGAGTTATCTGAAGCAATAATTACTATGGTATAATCTCCGGCAGTTTCGGGTGTGAATACTGCTGTTCCGTTTGAAATATCTATTTCTACACCGTTAATAGATGCACTAAGATATACCGTTCCACTATTATCCGAAGCTTCTGCTGTTATCTCTATTGACTGTCCGAGCGCAATTGCGTCAGGTATTTCACTTACGTTCAATGTGGGAGCGGTTATGTCTTCTGACGTGACAACAACACACTGATTGCATACTGTCTTGTTTCCTGCTGCATCAGAAAATGTGAACACAAATTCATAAACGCCAACTTCTTCAGGGGTATATCTCAACTGATTATCTTTGATCTCAACGGGCACCCCATTTACCGCGGCTTCAATGAACACCTCGCCGCTGTTGTCCGATGCAGATATATCCACTACGATCTCCTCGCCGACAACTGCGCTTGTCTTATTAAAAGACAGGCTTCCGGCGGGCGGATTAATATCTGTGGGGATATCTCCCACTTCGTAAACAACAAGTGTATACTCATACGCTATAGTATTTCCTGAATCGTCGCTTACCGAGAAGCCTAATGCATAAGGACCAGCGGTTTTGGGAGTGAATTCATACACACCGTTGTTTCCATTAAGCTCCTCGCCATTCACCGTAACCGTTATATATGCATTCCCGCTGTCGTCCTCAGCGGATACGTTTAAAACTACAGGACTTCCAACATAAGGTGCGTCACCGCTCCAGCTGATAGATATTCTCATATCGGGCGCAGTTGTATCCTGAGTTTTTCTGTCCAGAACCTCAAATACTGTGGACGCTGACTGGCTGTTCCCAAATGCGTCAACGGCAGTTACTACTACTTCATAGCTGCCCACTGTTTCGGGAATGTAGGTTATCATTCCGTCAATCACAGGCACTGTTTCACCGTTTATTGTCGCTGTAACCTCTGAAATACCGCTTTCATCTGTTGCTGTTATGGCAATAGTGACAGAATCACCAGTGTAAATTTCCGCAGGGGAAATACCGACGATTGAAACCTCCGGGGCAGTAATGTCCAGTTCAGTATCAACCGTGATCTGATAAGTCACAGACGACCAATTCCCGGCTTCGTCATACGCTGTTATCTCAACGAAATGCACACCCTCTGAAAGCTGCGGAGTTACATATACATTATCGCTGCCGTTAAGGATTTCATCATTGAATTTAACAACAACTTCAGATACAGCGATATTGTCCTGCGCCATAACTGTTATAGACGCAGATTCACTGATATAATATATATCCTTGTCGAATGAAACAGATATCGTCGGAGATTCCCGGTCATATTCCACAACTGAAACCGTAATGCTCCGTGTAACAGAGTTTCCCGAATTATCCTTCGCTACTGCCTTTACTACATACTCTCCAACAGAATCTGGCACGAAAATTGCCGTATTATCTGTAAGCTCCACTGCAGTATCGTTTACAAACAGCTCTACGGACGCAATTCCGCCCTTATCCAATGCAGACACATTTATGGTGACAGCTTCCCCGGGTTCTGCGGTTGACTTATCCACGGTCAGCGTAAGTTCAGGACATGTCGTGTCAGCTATTTCAAAAGTATATGTGGAATACCCGCAATTTCCTGCTGCATCAAACGCTTTTGCAGTAATTTCATATATCCCCGCTTCAAGAACGTCAACAGTGAAATTATAATTAGCGTCAAATGCTGCTTCTTCCCCGTTTATGTACAGTTCTACCCTGTCAACCCCAATATCGTCGTTTGCAGTTATTACAGCGTTAAGAGAATCTCCCTCCACATAGAGTTCCTTATCGAAAGCAATATTTACAGTCGGGGCAGTAATATCCGGTTCAACAACCGTAATGACAGCTTTGGCTGTAAGGATACCTCCGGCATACGTAACTGCTTCAGCGCAGAATTCGTACACGCCCGGTTCTTGTGTATTAAGCGGATAAATCCCGTCCTCAGTTTCTGCGATATTCTGTCCGTTGATCGTATAGGTAATAGATTTGATCTTCTGAGATACTGACTTAGTTACTGTATAATAAGCGTTTTCACCTGCGCACACAGTGTCGGCTGATGCAGATACTGAAATTTCAGGTACCGAGCTGTCAACAATTATGTCAAATTCTTTGATGTCACAGTTACCTGCCCAGTCAAACGCACGAACCGCCACATGATATGTTCCGTTGCTGTTGGGCATGGTAAGGCTGAAACTGCCATCATCAGCTACATTAACCGCAGTATTTCCTTTGAATATTACTGAATACCATGAGATCTCCGTATCGTTCAGCAGTTCAATCTTGGAATTTATAACCTGCTTTTTGTCAGCATATTGAGGAAGATCCACATAAATCTCTGGTGCTTTCTTTTCAATTACATCGGGATCTATGTCCTCATATTCATCAAGCGCTTCCACTTTTATATAACATGTAGTTTCAAATGTATTCTCTCCGTCGCTTACTGTACAGGAAATGGTATATTCTCCTGTTTCAGAGAATACTGCACTTGTGAACAGACCGGTTTCATTCGAGAAAACTACGGAATCACTGTCGCACGACCATACCGACACAATATCACTGGAAAGACAGTCATCTGTTATTTCCGCACGGATACTTACGGGCATGTGAACCTTAGCCGCAGATTTCGCATGGATTTTTGCAACAGGACGTTCATTGACATAGTCCTGTTTTTCAGCATCAGCAGATACTGCGGTTATATCGTAAAGCTCCGGAGTTCTTCCATCAGATGAAGCAGTCATCTCAACGTCAAGCTTTAAAAATCTGCCGCCAAGTCCGGATATATTCTCATAATTCACCACAGCAACAGGCTCTCCAAAATCAATACCGTCCTCACTTGCAGACGCATTGACAACAATTTTGCTGTCGCCGGCTCTAAGACCATTCCAATAAATATTTGACCATTCAACCGCCGCCTGTTCGCTGTCGAAAATCACAGACCAGCTTCCCTTGTCAGCATAATTGCTTATAGGCAGAGTAACATCATCAAGGTAGATAACATGCGGCTTACCACTGCGGTCGTAATATACGCACGAAGTATTTTCGGCTAGTTCCGCAAAACTCTCTGCATCGGTCGCACTTATTGGTATAGTGATGGATTTGGCTTCATCAATAGATATTCTGTCAAAATGCCACTCAAGATTTATGCTGCCATCAGCATTCTCTGTAACTGCCGCAGGCACGGGAGATATTGAGGATAAATCAATGAAATTCTTGTTTTTAATTGTAGTTTTAAAAGTCGTATTTCTTCCAGCAACATTGAAAACCTCGGAAGCAAAATAAGACATTATTTTGCCGATCTCATCAGAGGTAGGAGCATTCTTATAGATGCCGTTGCTGTTAATAGCGATATTTTGCATCTGAAGAGTGCCTGTGCCTATCATCAGAGCAAAAATACGAATATCGCTTTCAGCTGCTTTCTCCGCCGCTGCTGACGAATTAGTTGAATCCTCGCCATCAGATAAAAGAATAATATACTTTTGTCTGTCAGATGAACCAAATTGCTTTATTGCATAGTTAAGACCATTTGCAATATCTGTGCCATTATTATAATTTATCTTATCAATTGCATTATTGATCTCTGTTTTATCGCTTGAAAACTTTATAACATCGTGTATGTACCACGAAAAACCTACAACTGCACATCTGTCATTTACTTTCATTTGACTGACAATTTCTTTTGCAGCGCTCTTAGCATATGCCAACCTGTTACCGTCCTGCATGCTCCACGATTCATCAATCAGGATAAGTAAGTCTACTGCATTTTCGCTAACATCTGCCTCACCAAAACCACTCAGATCATAACTGATCACAGCAGAGGTATCCTTCTCAGACAAAGCAGATTTATCTGATGTATAAGTGATTTTTATACCTTTGCCACTCTCTGTATCTCCGTAAATCTTCTCAACAGGCACAGATGTACCCTGTTCTTCAGCTAAAACAAGCTGATCAGGCACAGCAAGGCTGACTCCGTCAAGCGTTCCCTCGGCGAAATCGTTATCTGTAGTATAGGTTTTTACAATTTCTTTGACTTTGGGCTTAACCATATCAAAATTTGCCCCGGTAATATTGAAAATACTGCCGTTAAAATTAATGGTATCTGCACAAATAAACCCTGTAATAGTGGTATCATAAGTATTAAAAGTCACCGATCCATTTGGAGCATACATTGCTCCATTAATGTCTATCTGAGAACCGTTGACTGTTATACTTCCGTTTCTTGAATACAGAAAAACTCGTCCTGTGCTTACAAAACTCTCAACATTATATGTAATATTGCCGTCGGCAATAATGTAGCAATCACCCTCAAAGGTAGTACCACTGATCACTACATCGCCGCCGACTTTTATAGAACTGTTTATGACATTCCTATCCTGAACATATGCAGGACTCTGCTCAAAATACTCGTATGGTTCAGCGTTATCGTGGATAGCCTTATCATAATCCGGCATATTGATTGCGTCAATATACTCATTTCTTTCGTCAATTTCTGTTATCCAGCCGTTTGTTATTATTGCTCCAGCTGAATCAATCCTTCCAGTTACGTATAGCTCAGACCCACCGTAATTAAATCCACCGCCTGAGTAAATATTTCCATCAAAGCGACTTTTCCAACCATATAGATTGATTCCCTGTGTTTGGCTTCCGGAAAAAACAGCGTATTCTAGTTCACTCTCTATTGGTTCTTCGGCAGGAATGAAATCCCATTCGCAAACAAAACAATAAAAATCTGTATGAAAAAAATATTCCTCCCCAGGGTAAATTCCGTCAACATACATATCATTCCATTTGAATTTCTGGCTGCCAGATACGCCGGGATTGGAGTTTTTATACGTCATCAAATAATCTTCATACTCCTGACCATTTTTGTTTCTGTCAGGCATATATCTGTCCCAATTTGAATAGCTAAACTCCTCGTCAGTTACCCACTTCCACTTATACTCTGTCGCATCGTAATAGCCTCCAAGCCAGCAAAGAGACTTGCTGCTCCGCGAAAAAAGAGAATCAATAAAGAAATTGTTTTCCTCGTCGCTTGTGATTGTGAGTAAATGTCCGCCAAGTCCTTCACAATATGCCTTTGCTTCTGTCCATGTCATGGAATCATCAATTACAGCATACAGATGCCCGTTGAATTCCTGCATAATAAATTCGGAATTATGATCCAAAGACTGACTTTCAAATTCTTCTCCAGCAACATCAGAGGATTCAGCATAACCAATCTGCCATGTCTGCGGGAACATGGATGAAATGATTGAAAGAGATAGTAAAACCGAAATAAAACGCTTAGATTTTGTGATTTTAGAATTCATTATAATTCCTCCCATTTTACGAATTATATATTTTGATATTATGATAAGCGATGAAAGTTATTTTTTCAATAGCATCATCATAAAATGTCATAATTTTGCGTAACATGTAAAATAGGCGAAACAAAAAAGCATTAATTCAAGACACTATATTGCTCACCTATTGGTTTTGGGAGAACGCTTTCTTTGGTTGATACCCGGACAATCATCAACCTCCTCCCTAAACTCCACCGGAACAGGCTTCGGCGGATAAACCATCTGCACCGCCTCCGCAAGCTCGTGCCTGTCCGCATACTTCACCTCACGGGCGGAATGCTCCGCTATCTCATACTGCTCCTCAAACCGTATCCCCCATTGTAGAAACAGCTTGAGCCGTGTTCTCATCGGGTGGCATCCGGTTTTCATCACAATAAAGTGACCTTTCGGCATTGATTTCAGCTCGTCAACGGTCATCAGCGGGCGCTCTATCATTTGAAGCGATTTGCTGCCGCCGTCCCGACCGGAGCTTTTAGTTACCGAACCGCTTAGAACCGTCTGCTTTCCAAGGTTGCGGGACATTTCTTCGGCGGTCTTGGAATTAGGCGCAAAGCTGCCGAATAAGGTGCATTGGCAGTTGTCCACGATTATTTCCGCACCCTCTTTTCCGTAGGTTTTCTCGAACTGCGCCAGTGACTGAATTATCGCCACGATTGAGATTTTTCGTGAGCGCGAAGCCGAGAAAATCATCTCCAAACCGTCTATTTTTGGTAGAGTACCGATTTCGTCCGCATAGAACATCACACGCTTTTCAAGCTGACCGCCGCGCTCGTCCGCAAC
>CAMELR010000068.1 GCA_945923775.1 uncultured Clostridia bacterium
CAAAGAAAATGGGCAAATCGGAGCTTGCGGCTGCGGTTGCCCTTTTGCTTTGCTGTGGTGACGGTGAGGAACGTGCGGAGGTTTACGGCTGCGCTGCCGACCGTCAGCAGGCGGCAATTGTGTTTGATGTTGCCGCAGATATGGTGAGAATGTGTCCCGCACTTTCAAAGCGTGTAAAGATACTTGCATCGCAGAAACGGCTTATATACACACCTACAAATTCGTTCTATCAAGTTTTGTCTGCCGAAGCCTATTCAAAGCACGGTTTCAATATACACGGAGTTGTCTTTGACGAACTGCACACGCAACCGAACCGAAAGTTGTTTGATGTTATGACGAAAGGCTCCGGTGACGCTCGAATGCAGCCGCTGTATTTCCTCATAACCACCGCCGGAACAGACACCCACAGCATTTGCTACGAAACGCACCAAAAGGCAAAGGATATTCTTGAAGGTCGGAAAATCGACCCTACTTTTTATCCCGTAATTTACGGCGCTGATGAGAACGATGACTGGACAGACCCGAAAGTGTGGCGAAAAGCAAACCCCTCCCTTGATATCACGGTCGGCATTGACAAGGTGCGTGACGCTTGCGAATCTGCAAAGCAGAACCCCGGCGAGGAGAACGCTTTCCGACAGTTGCGCTTGAATCAATGGGTCAAACAGGCGGTTCGCTGGATGCCGATGGAGAAATGGGATAAGTGCGCGTTCGCTGTTGACGAGGAGGAACTTGAGGGCAGGATTTGCTACGGCGGTCTTGACCTTTCGTCAACTACGGATATAACTGCGTTCGTGCTTGTGTTCCCGCCTTTGGACGAGGAAGATAAATACATTATCCTGCCGTACTTCTGGATTCCCGAGGAAAATCTGACCTTGCGTGTAAACCGCGACCACGTTCCCTACGATGTGTGGGAGCGACAGGGTTTCTTGCAGACTACCGAGGGAAACGTGGTTCACTACGGCTTTATTGAGAAATTCATCGAACGGCTCGGTGAGCGTTTCAATATCCGTGAGATAGCCTTTGACCGTTGGGGCGCTGTTCAGATGGTGCAAAATCTTGAGTGCATGGGCTTTACGGTTGTTCCTTTCGGGCAGGGTTTCAAGGATATGTCCCCGCCGACAAAGGAACTGATGAAGCTGGTGCTTGAACAGAAAATCGCTCACGGCGGTCACCCGGTTCTGCGGTGGAATATGGATAACATCTATATACGCACCGACCCCGCTGGCAACATCAAGGCGGACAAGGAGAAGTCCACAGAGAAGATTGACGGAGCGGTTGCTACTATCATGGCTCTTGACAGGGCTATCCGTTGCGGAAATGACGGTGGGGCGAGTGTGTATGATGAGAGAGGACTGCTATTTTTATGAGAGGTGAAATATTATGAGCATTTTTTCTGGGCTGTTCAAGTCGAGGGATAAGCCTAAAAACAGCACAGCGGGCAGTTCATATCGTTTCTTCACGGGCGGCTCTACCGCCGGAAAGAATGTCACCGAGCGTTCAGCAATGCAGATGACTGCGGTGTATTCCTGTGTGCGTGTGCTGTCGGAAGCTGTGGCGGGATTACCGCTGCACGTTTACAAGTACCGTTCGGACGGCGGCAAGGAAAAAGCAAGCGACCACACCTTGTACCGTCTGCTCCACGATGAACCGAACCCCGAAATGACCTCGTTCGTGTTCCGTGAAACGCTTATGACTCACCTTCTGCTTTGGGGCAACGCATACGCGCAGATTATCCGCAATGGAAAGTGCGAGGTCATTGCTCTGTATCCTTTAATGCCGAACCGAATGACCGTTGACCGTGACGAGAACGGACGGTTGTACTACAAGTATTATCGCGGGAATGACGAGGCAATCCGCAGTAAGGAGTACGAAGTAATTCTTTCGCCGAGTGATGTCTTGCATATCCCCGGACTTGGCTTTGACGGGCTTGTTGGTTATTCCCCGATTGCAATGGCGAAAAACGCTATCGGGCTTGCGATTGCTACCGAGGAATACGGCGCTAAATTCTTCGCAAACGGTGCTGCGCCGAGCGGTGTACTTGAACACCCCGGAACGCTGAAGAACCCCGACAAAGTCCGCGAAAGCTGGAACGCCACGTTCGGCGGTTCGCATAATGCTAACAAGGTGGCTGTTCTTGAAGAAGGTATGAAATACTCTCCCATAAGTATTTCGCCCGAACAGGCGCAGTTCCTAGAAACCAGAAAGTTTCAGATAAATGAGATAGCTCGAATTTTCAGAGTGCCGCCGCACATGGTTGGCGACCTCGAAAAGTCGAGCTTTTCTAATATTGAGCAGCAGTCCTTGGAGTTCGTGAAATACACCCTTGAACCATGGCTTGTTCGTTGGGAACAGAGTATGGTGCGTTCGCTTCTCTCACCGAGCGAAAAGCAGGAATATTTCATCAAGTTCAATGTTGACGGACTGTTGCGCGGCGACTACGCAAGCCGAATGAGCGGTTACGCTACCGCAAGGCAGAACGGTTGGATGTCCGCAAACGACATTCGGGAGCTTGAAAACCTCGACCGTATTCCCGCCGAGGACGGTGGAGATTTGTACCTTATTAACGGCAATATGACAAAACTGGCTGACGCGGGTATCTTTGCGGCGGACAGTAGGAAGGAGGATAATTCCGATGAAGAAGTTCTGGAAATGGACGAACAGAACGGCGAAGAACGAGGAAACACAGGAGCAGAACCCGGAGAGAACGCTGTTCCTCAACGGCACTATCGCAGATGAGAGTTGGTTTGACGATGATGTCACACCGCAGATTTTCAAGGACGAACTGATGTCCGGCAGCGGAGATATTACCGTTTGGATTAACTCGCCCGGCGGTGACTGCGTTGCGGCAGCGCAGATTTACAATATGCTGATGGATTACAAGGGAAACGTCACCGTGAAGATTGACGGTATCGCAGCAAGCGCCGCAAGCGTTATCGCGATGGCGGGAAACAAGGTGCTGATGTCACCGGTTTCAATGCTGATGATACACAATCCGATGACCGTTGCAATGGGCGACACAGCCGAAATGCAGAAAGCAATCGAAATGCTGTCCGAGGTCAAGGAAAGCATTATGAACGCTTACGAAATCAAGACGGGAATGAGCCGCGCGAAAATCTCGCATCTCATGGACGCTGAAACGTGGATGAATGCAAACAAGGCGGTTGAACTCGGCTTTGCGGACGGTATTCTTGCCCGTGAAGAACCTATGGAGGAACAGCCTGCAAATGCTCTGATGTATTCAGAAGCGCAGGTGGTTAATTCTCTTATGGGCAGAATCGCGGAAAAGTGCCGCATAGCGCCGAAAACCGAACACAAAACCAAAGCCGAGGATTTATTTTCTCGGCTTGATTTAATCAGAAATTGGCGATAACAGGAGGTTATCGCAGTTTCAACCAAGTGCCCGACACGATGTCGGGCACCCGAAGAAACAGGAGGTAACACACATGACTATTATGGAACTGCGCGAGAAGCGCAACAAAGCGTGGGAAGCTGCAAAGGCTTTCGTTGAAACAAAGCGCGACAAGGATGGACTTCTGTCTGCGGAAGATGCTGCCGCTTACTCCGAAATGGAGCAGAAAATCAAGGACTACGGTGCTGAAATCGAGCGTATGGAGCAGATGGAGAGCATTGAAAACGCTCTCAACAAGCCTGTTTCCACCCCGCTCACCGGCAAGCCGATGAACGGCGCTGAAAAGCCCAAAACAGGCAGAGCGAGTGATGAATACAAGGCGGCAATGCTGAACGCTCTCCGCACCAATTTCCGTCAGATTTCAAATGTTCTTTCCGAGGGCATTGACGCAAACGGCGGTTATCTCGTTCCCGAGGAGTACGACAGCCGCCTTATTGACGCGCTGACCGAGGAAAACATCATCAGAAAGCTGGGTCACACCATCACCACAAGCGGCGAACACAAGATAAATATTGCCGCAACAAAGCCCGCCGCAGCGTGGATTGACGAGGGCGGAGCGCTCACTTTCGGGGACGCTACTTTTGCGCAGATTAACCTTGACGCACACAAGCTGCACGTTGCGGTTAAGGTAACGGAGGAGCTGCTCTACGACAACGCTTTCGGGCTTGAAAACTACATAATTGAGCAGTTCGGCAAGGCGCTTTCCAATGCGGAGGAGGATGCTTTCATCAACGGTGACGGTGTCGGAAAGCCCCTCGGCATTTTTGCGGACAATGGCGGCGGCGAGGTGGCAATTACCACCGCAAGTGCGACCGCGATAACCGCAGACGAGGTAATCAACCTTGTTTACTCCCTCAAGCGCCCCTACCGCAAGAACGCAAAGTTCATCATGAACGACCAAACTATTGCGGTGCTGCGCAAGCTGAAAGACGGCAACGGCGCGTATCTGTGGCAGCCCTCGCTTCAGGCGGGCGAACCCGACAGGCTGTTCGGCTACGAGGTTTACACCTCGCCCTATGTTCCCACGATTGCGGCGGGAAAGCCTGTAATCGCATTTGGAGATTTCAGCTACTACAACATCGGCGACCGTGGCACTCGTTCTTTTGCGGAACTTAAGGAACTTTTTGCCGGAAACGGTATGGTCGGCTTTGTGGCAAAGGAGCGTGTTGACGGCAAGCTGATTCTTCCCGAAGCGGTGCAGATTCTCAAGATGAAAGCAGGTTCCGGTTCGTGATGAATGAACTGCTGACCAAGGTCAAACAAAATCTCATACTTGAACACTCGGAGGACGATGTTCTTCTCGTAAGCTATATCAACGCAGCTGTTTCATACGCTGAAAGCTATCAGCACGTTGAACAGGGGTATTACACCGACAACCCGATGTCAGCGACTACCGAACAGGCTGTTATTATGCTGTCATCTCACTTTTACGAAAGCAGAGATGGCAGCACAGGCGGCTTTTTCGGGGACAATGTTCAGGCGGGAAAACAGGTGTGGGATACGGTGAATATGCTGCTGCGGCTTGACAGGCGGTGGATAGTATGAGTTTCGGGAAGATGAATAAATTCGTTGAAATAACACAGAAACAGGTCGTAACCGACAGCGAGGGTTTTCAGTCTGAAACCGATGTTGTTGTGGCAAAGGTGCGGGCATACCGCGAGGGGCGGCACGGCAGCGAGAAATGGGCTAACCGTGCCGTTTTCTCCGAAGCCACTGACTTGTTCCGTTTACGCACAATTCCCGATTTGAAAGTAACCACGGATATGCGGATTTTGTGCGATGGTTCGGTGTTTGAGATAACGTCAGTTGAAGATGTGAAAGGTCGCGGAATGTATGTAGAATTGTTGGCAAAGGAGGTTGAGCCGAGTGGCTAAAGCAGATGTGAAAATGCCCGATGAGTTTTTGACGAAACTGTCAAGACTCGGTTCGCAGACGGACACAATCGCGGAAAAGGTACTGCAAGCGGGCGGTGAGGTGGCTTTGGATAAGGTTCGGAGCAACCTTTCCGCTGTGGTGGGTGTCGGCAACAAAAGCGAATCTCGCTCCACGGGCGAGCTTGAACGCTCTCTCGGTCTTTCGCCTGTTATGGTTGACAAAAACGGCAACCATGATATAAAGGTGGGCTTTTCCGAGCCGAGAACAGACGGTTCAAGCAACGCTAAAATCGCAAATATCCTTGAATACGGCACAAGTACACAACAGGCAAAACCTTTTCTGAAACCCGCAAAATCCGCTGTGAAAAAGCAGTGCGTGGACGCTATGAAATCCGCTTTTGAAAAGGAGGTCGAGGGGCTGTGAGCTTGCTTTCAGAACTTACCGAAATTGCAAACCAGCTGAAAGTCCCCGCGCGGACTGCGGTTTACTCGGGAAAGCCGCCCGATGAATATCTGGTGTTCACACCGCTCTACGACAGCTTTGAAATTCATGCGGACAACAAGCCCGGAATTGATGTACAGGAAGTGCGGATTTCGCTGTTCAGCAAGGGCAATTACAATCATACAAAAAGCCGACTTGTAAAGGCTCTGCTTAACTCGGATATTACAATAACAGCCCGAAAATATGTCGGTCACGAGGACGATACGGGCTACCATCACTATGCCATTGATGTGGCAAAAGAATATGGATTGTGAGGAGAGGCGTGGGCATTTCAGTTGTGCTTTTCGGCAGTTAGTTTGCCCACGCTCTGAAATTGCTTACGCAATTTCACAAAGATAGGAGGAATGTATTACTATGGCAACTATCGGTTTGGATATGCTTTACTACGCGCCGATTACCGAAGATGAAAACGGTGAGGAAACCTACGGAACTCCCGCAAAACTCGCCAAGGCTATGACTGCGGATTTGTCCGTGGAGCTTGCGGAGGCTACTCTTTATGCCGATGATGGTGCGTCCGAAATCGTCAAGGAGTTCAAGAGCGGAACGCTTTCCCTCGGCATTGACGATATAGGCAACAGCATAGCGTCCGTTCTGACGGGCGCGAATATCGACAGCAACAACGTGGTTATTTCCGCAAGCGAGGACGGTGGAAATCCTGTGGCTATCGGCTTTCGTGCGAAGAAGTCCAACGGAAAATACCGCTACTTCTGGCTTTATCGGGTCAAGTTCGGTATTCCGTCAACCTCGCTTGCAACCAAGGGCGACAGCATTACGTTTTCTACCCCGACTATCGAGGGTACGGTTCTCCGCAGAAACAAGCCGGACGGTAGCGGAAAGCACCCGTGGAAAGCGGAGGTCACCGAGGGCGAAAAGGATGTTCCCGCAAGCGTTGTTACCGAGTGGTACAAGTCGGTGTATGAGCCGGCTTACGCGGCAACTCTGCCCGAAACTGTTCCGACAGAAAACGAGGAGGTTTAATCTATGGAAAACGAGCGCAGTTCTGTAATCACAATCGGCGGCGAGCAGTACGAAATGGTTCTTACCACACGCGCGACAAAGGCTATTTCCACCCGCTACGGCGGTCTGGATAATCTGGGCGACAAACTGATGAAGTCCGAGAATATGGAGATGGCGCTTGATGAAATCGTGTGGCTGATAACGCTGCTCTGTAATCAAGGAATACAGATTCACAACCTCAAAAGCGAGGATAAGAAACCGCTGCTCACCGAGGAAACCGTGGAGCTTCTCACCTCTCCCGGCGAGCTTGCGGAGTACAAGGACGCAATTACCGAGGCTATGCTGAAAGGCACAAAGCGGAATGTCGAAAGCGAGAACAACTCAAAAAACTCGGCGGTCGGGTGAATGACGATGAGCTGTTCACCCGGCTGTTCTATTACGGCACGGCGCAGCTGCACCTCGGTTCGGAAGAGGTGTGGCTTATGCCGTTCGGGTTTCTGCTAGATTTATGGGAGTGCCATAAGCAGTTTATAGGCATAGCAAAGCCTAAACGGGAGATGTGCATTGATGAGGTTGTGCCGGTGGGGATTTAATTTAGAAAAGGGATTGAAATGGTATGTGTAATGGGAATGCTGTGTTATTTTTCTTCAATTGCAACCAAAGAATCACTTTGATTGAAATCAGCTTTCAATATTTCATCGTTCCAAATTCTGATGATGTTGTTATCAAAAATGTACTGAATGGAACGCATAATTCTGGAGGGGTCATACATCTCTGTGCCTAAGACCAACTCTGGAACTGTCGCAAGAGTCATCTGCTCTGTTTCCTTCTGTTTGGAAACGGCATATTGGCTTAATAGTGGAATCTCACCGCTTTTATAAGCTTCTCTGAAAGTAGTGTATATTTCAGGCAACTTTGCTTTCAATAATGAGGGTAAATCATCATAGACTAAACGGGAACATATATCCTCCGCATAACATACATAATACAGACGATAAATAAACACCAAAAAACTAAATATGCATCCGATCTGCATCCAATTTTCCATTTTTGCCAACACAAAAGGTGTTTGTTTCTGCAAGAACGCTAAAATCACGAACCGCATTATAGAGCCGTTTAGCCGTATCGGATATGGTGAGACGGAAGCCAACGCAACCGCTACGAACCAGAGGGTCGTGGGTTCGAATCCCTCCTGGCGTGCCATAAAAATCGGGCTTTAAAAAGCCCGATTTTTTCTGCGTTTTTGTCGTTTTTGCAGGTGACAGAATGTCACACTTGCACAAAAACGACAAAAGCCGCGGGTTTGCGAATAGTTTTCAGCCGCTCATTTTTCGTGTTGAGCGGTTTTTCTTTTTGTCCGAAACTCGTTGGATAAGTTTTGTGGATATTTCCGATTTTTCTGTCCTCACCTGTCAAAAATTATCAGGCTGAAAAAATTTATCATGATTTTTTCAAAAAACTATTGACTCTCACGTTACGTTATAGTATATAATATAAATCAAGGGAGGCGATTTGATGAAAATGCACATCAAGAAATTTGCAAAGCTTACGGGTGTGAGTGTGCGCACGCTCCACTATTATGACGAAATCGGACTGCTGAAGCCTTGCGCTGTTGACGAACAGAACGGCTACCGCTTTTATGATGAAAGCTCACTTTTGCGAATGCAGGAGATTTTGTTCTATCGCGAGCTTGACTTTCCGCTAAAGGAAATTATTGCAATTCTGTCCTCTCACGATTACGACAAGCAGACTGTGCTTAAAGAACAGAAGCGTTTGCTGACGCTTAAAAAGGAGCGGCTTGAAAGGCTTATCGCGGCTCTTGACAGCGCGATGAAAGGAGAAAAAATTACTATGACGGCATTTGACAACAGCGAATTTGAAGCTCAGCGCGAGCTTTACGCAAAAGAAGCAAAGGAAAAATGGGGCGGTACTGACGCTTATCGGGAAAGCACCGAAAAAACAAAGAGCTACACAAAGGAAAAGTGGAACGAGGTGAATTCGGGTATGGACAGCATTTTGGCTGAATTTGCGCAGTGCAAAAGAAACGGCTCTGCTCCCGACAGCAAGGAAGCGCAGGCGCTTGTCAAAAAATGGCAGGATTTCCTCACCGCAAACTACTACAACTGCACAAACGAAATTCTCTCGGGACTGGGTGAAATGTATACCGCCGATGAGCGCTTTAAAGCGAATATCGACCGCCACGGTGACGGCACGGCTGAATTTATGCAGGCGGCGATTAAGGCGTATTGCAAATAAGAGAAACCTCCTCAGCTCGGGTGAGTTGTTCTTGTCCACTTGACAAATGCGCCAAACGTGGTAAAGCGTAGGTAAATTGTTAAGTTAGATGCAAAATAGCTATAAGTTTAGGTTTGACAAAAGCCGATTACCCCTTTCTCGCGGGCAATCGGCTTTTTTCAGCTTTTCGTTTCGGTAAGCTCATCGGCTTTTTGCGGATTTTCGTCCGTTTTGTTCGGGTTGTCGATTGTGATAATAAAGCCCTCCGCGAATTTGTACTTGTCGCGGCGGTGTATGTACAAAAAGCCCGCCGCCGAGAAAACCGCCGCTCCCAGCATATTTACCGCAAGGTCTTTCATCGTGTCGGTTATTCCCACGTCAAGATAGCCGCCCTCAATCGTGCAAAGCTCGTTTCCGTCCTTGTCGTAAAGCACCGTGTGGTCGATGTTCTTCACAACAACTTCCTTGTTTTCGCCGCTCGGGTTCAGCATAACGGACGCTACCGTTGTCACAATTCTGTCCTTTTGCATATCCTTGTGGAACATCTTGTCGCCGCTGAACAGCGTCACTTGGTTCGGTGTTATCAGTCTTATCGGCAGCGGCTT
>CAMELR010000069.1 GCA_945923775.1 uncultured Clostridia bacterium
CAACTCAATGAACGCCGATACAGAGCCAATCCATAAAAACGCCCTCCGCAATCCATTTTGCAGAGGGCGAATTCCTATTTACGACAATCGTAAGTTACCTTATTTCTTCTTTCTTTTTGCCGAAACAACAGCCGCACCAACTACTCCGACCGCCGCAAAACTCAAAACGATACCTGTGTCGGGATTATCGTCAGGTTCGTTCTCGTTCGTGGTGTCGGCTATTTCTCCCTCGCTGTCAGAAGTATCGGTATCATTATCCGATGTTTCCTTTTCCTCGGTACTGCTATTTTCATCGTTATCGGTGACATCGGGCAGGATAACCTTGCCGTCCACGCCGAGCTTCGCGCAAGTCACGAATACCAGCTTACCGTCAACAGACTTGTAGAGGTTGTTTATATCCTGCTGGGTCTGCTGATTGATGAGCTTGATGTCAATATACTTGACGCTCAATTTCGTATCCCTGAGCCTGATAGCCTCCGCCTTTTTCACCGGCGGCTGTGACGGGTTGGAGTTTTTCTTGATGTCCACCTGCGGTATATCATATATCGGGAATCTCAGATAGAACTCGTTCTCAAACAGTGCGTAGTGTACGCAGGCTCTTATCAGAATAAAAATAAGCGGCGTCAGCTTTTGTGGGGAATACCGAACTTTGGCTCTAAGCTTTTTGCGTATTCGGTGACTTGAACGATAAGGTCGTCGAGATTGTCAAAAATCTGATACAGGCTCGCAACATTACAGCCGCAGGCGTCCGCTATGGCTTTTACACCGACAGCGGTAAGTCAGGTCATAGCATACTAACGTATAATTACAGACGGATCACATCAGAGGTCGTCCGGGTAGAAATACACGTCCCCGTTTTCGTCTATGGTAAACATGACAGTATCGGTAAAGTAGATATTACCGTAAACGTCGTACAGCGTCATAGAATAGCTGAAATCTCCGTCATTCAGCGGCGCATATTCTATCTCAATATCACCGTTTACCGTGTAGTCACCGGCGTCAATATAGTCGGTGTTATCATCGGAAATGGCAAGATAAAGGGGAGTTATCACGTCGCCGTCATGGAGAAGAACAGTTTCTTTCGCTGCCGCGCCGGTCTGGGGGTCTATACCTGCCCACGCGCCGATAACGTTCCACTGTTCTGCGTTCCAGTCGTATTCGATACGCAGGTTTGTCTGCTCGCCGTTAAGCAGTATCGGACAAGTATAAACGCTGGTGTCATCGGTGACGCTCACTGTTTCTATCGCAAGCGGGATACCATCTAAGGATACCCAGCTTCCGTCGAAGTTGTCCTGAAGTATCATGCTGTCATAGTCCATGATAACATCATCGTCCTCGCCGAGGTACACGCTCACGCCGTCAAACTCTGCGAAAAGGCTGCACGTTGCATAGTTGAATGCGTCCATATCCGAAAGCTGAACAGTGTAAATACCATCGTTGTCGAAATACACGCTTTCAACGCCGATCGTACAGTATTCGTCCGCCTGGCAGAAATCTTCGTAGTTTGAACCTATATTATCGTCCGCGAAATAGTCGTGATCCCACAGGTCGTCGCAGTCGTCAAGGATATAGCTGTTGTCATAGCCGTCGATATCGCCGCCGCTCGTTCCGTAAGCTGCAGAGTCAACAAACGCAAGATAGTAGCTGCTGGTGCAGATATCCGAGAATATCGAAAGCTCCTGCGAATCCTGAACTGACAGCGGATAATACAGTGATATTCCACCTGCCCCGGTGTGCTGTGGTCCGAATACGCTGCATATAACCGCTTTCTCCAGTTTCTCAAGAGTATCAGCGGCATTGGGAGCATACGGCTTGACAGCGGTCAGCAATCCTTTAAGGTCAACCATGTTGGTATAGCCCTCGCTGCGGTTGTTGCCGCCGAAATTATCAGCGTCGTATACCGCACGGGCAATATCATTCAGCCTGCCGCTTTCATACATTTCCTGCGCGGTCTTGTCAAACGATATAAGCAGCTCGTCAAGCGCGGAGAGGTCGGTTATCGCAAAGGTTGTGCCCTCTGAGTCACCGTTGTCTATGCAGTGCTGATAGTAGCTCGCACACTGCATTTCGCCCAGTTCAGCGCCGCTTGCGTCCGGGTTTTCCGCAAGGTAATTCATGATGTCGGTGTAGTTCCAGCCGCCGCCCGGCTCAAGCTCCTCGGAGGCGAACATATAGTTTGCGTGAGGCACAAGGATATTCGCGGTTTCAAGGGTGCTCATAAGGCAGGCGTCAAAGCCGATGAACTCAAACTTGTCCGTCATCTTGTCGTAGACGGAGTTCAGCGCTTTGTCAATTTCCCGCAGGGACAGGCTGTCGCTCTCGTGCAGCTCGTCAAAGCACACGCCGCTGATACTGCCGCCGCCATGATTCCAGAACACAAGTCCCATATTTTTCGCCGGGTAGTTCTCAACACCCCACGATATAAAATCCGCCAGGGTGTCTGCGCTTCCCATGCTTGCGTTGGGGATCTCGTCCACAAGCTCTAAGTCGCCCTCAATATTCACATAACGCTGGATAGTGCTGTTTGAGAAGTCTAAATACCACTGACCGGTGCCGCCGGTCTGGTAAACGATATGTACATCTTCGCTGTACTGTGCGCTTATTGCTTCGTAGATATCTGCGCTTGCCGCGTTCCCGTCGCTTTCGAGGTCGGTACCGCAGAGGTATACAAGGATCGTCCATCCGCTGTCGCCCATTGGTTTGCTGTCAGAGCGGGTGCGGCGTTCGATCCCCAGACTTCCTCCGCTCACCGAAAGCTGCGTTGCGCTCTCGGAATACCCACGCTCCCCGCCGTCATTGTTTACGGCGGCGGGAGCTTCGTAGGTTTGGGAGGAAGGTGCGTATTCTTCTTCAGAAGCTGCTTCGTCGCTTGACACAAGCAGTTCATCAACAGTTCCGGCACAGCCGGAAAGCGACATTGCAACCGCAATTGCCGCTGCAACAGAAATAACAGTGTGTTTCTTCATATACATCTCCGGATGATATCAGCCCCCGAAAAAGCTGAGGAAGTTAAAGCCGGTGGGGAACGGAATGGTGAACATATAGATTGTGCCGAACAGGAAGCCTGCGATAGCTACGATAGTAATGAGCATTCTGTTGGGCAGTCTGCGGAATGTGCCGACAATACCAAGCATGAACAGTACTACGGAGTAAATTACCGTTACAAGATTGAAGGTATCGCCCTTTGTGTTATCAGACTGACCCTCTGCAAGAACTGCTTCGCTCTCTGCAAGCACTGCCTGTGCGTCAACATAATAGCTGTCGATAAAGTCTTGGTTGGCAAAGGGGCTGGTGGTGGAAAGCTCGCTGTTGATTACCCAGTCTATTATCTGATCAGCGTCAAACTCAAAGTTATACCCGATAAGCTCCGCCATTTCTTCTGTGAGGTTGTCAGTGCAAATAAACTGTATCTTATATGCGCTCTCATACATTTGGTCGGTGTCGCCTGTTTCGTTGGCATAGAGTATCTCCACCTCATAATCGCTTATCATGTTCCAGATCTGCATATCCTGCATGAGTGACTGAGAAGCCTCATTCCAGCGGGCGTTTCCGTCAGCGGCAAGATTGTTGCTCTTTGTGTAATTGGTGGACATATTACCGCCGTGCAGCGAACCTATCCATGAAGCCCACGCGGTAGCAAGCGCTGTAATGCCGAGGAATATGGCGATAACTATTTCAAGGATATCCTCCTTGCTGCGCTTCTGCTTTTCCGGTGCGGAATTCTGGTTTTCCGGTGCGGAATTCTGGTTTTCCGGTGCGGAATTCTGATTTTCCTCTGTGATCACGTTTTCTGACATAAATAAATTCTCCTAACGTCAATTATTGGTGTATATAACAAAGCAGTTCCTGCCGTATTACCGACAGGAACTGTTTTCACTCCATCAGCCGATGACCCACGGAGTGCCGTCTTTCTTAGTGAATTTTCCGGTAGCGACCTGAATGATATCAACTATGTAGCCAATACCAAAGCAGCCAGCAGTCAGCAGCCAGATAATACCTGTACCGATTTTGCCCGCCATGAATCTGTGTACTCCAAACTCTCCCAGAAAGATCGTAAGAAGCAGTGCCGGTGTTTTTTCCATAAAAACCTCCCAAAAGAATTAATTTATTCAGCTTCGCCGGTGTAGTAATCCTCATAGGATTCGCTGTCGGCTTCCGCCGTAGAACCAGTAGAAACAGTCAGATCAGCAGTACCCCTCGTCATAACGTAGTCGAAAGTGGTGCCGTCCGGCTGTGCCAGCTTGAAGCTTATAGTGTCTTTAGCAGAATCGTATGCGACTGTCATAAAGACATTATCGAAGTCGTCTATGCACTCGAATCCGTTACCCTTCACCTTAATTTTGTAGGTTACAGATCCTGTAGCGCTGCTGAGCGTGAAGGAATCGGTTGTAACAGTGGCGTTCATAGTGACGGACGCAATGTCAACGCCGTTCGCCGCTGCAATCTCTTCTACGGTTTTACCGGCAGCAGTTTCCACGGTCCAGTCACCCTTTACCTTGTTCATGTCAAGTCCGCATGCTGTGCAGCAGACTACCACCGCTGCCATAAGTACGATAGCCAGAATCTTCTTCATTGTTCTCATTAACTTAATTCTCCTTTGAGTAATAATTTTGCGGGAATCCGCTTGTTTATAATTATACTACTTTATGGAGAATTTGTCATCACCTTTTCGGGTGAGTTGAATCTCAATCAGATAATTTTCATTTCGCGGGCTATCATAACAGCTTCGGTCTTGTTCTTCGCTCCAAGTCTGCGGTATAGTTCTTTTATGCGGGAGCGGAGGGTTTCAAAGTTCATATTCAGCCTTTCGGCGGTTTTCGGCATGGAAAGCCCCTCCGCAAGACACGCCAGTATGCGAACGTCAATCGGCGAAATATCCGCAGGTCTTGCCTTGTCGGTTTTGAGATAAAGAGGATATCTCCGCGCGACCTTTCCGGTGGCTTCGACAACTGTTTCAAACCACTTGCCGTCGATGTTGCGGTCAGCGGCGCAAAGCTCCCGGCATTCGGTGAGCAGGGGGAATATCGCCGCTCCCTCACGGGAAATGATCGGCACGAATCTGTATTCACAGATCTTTTCAAGCGCAGGAATGAACTCCTTTTTCCACTCGCTGCCGCTTCGATACTTGATGATTGCGGTAAGAATCGACAGCTCCATGCTGATGAACTTCCTGTCACATTTTTCGGCATAATACCGCAAGGACTCTATAAGGGAAAATGCTCTCCCGAACTCGTCACCTGCGATATAGCAGCGTATCTTCGTGAGGTAGCGGTATCGTTCCAGCGCCAGAAAGGCTTCGTCCTCGTCCGGCGCTGTTTTCAGCCAATCGCTGACCGTGGCAGAATCCCCCTCCATAAGCGCAATGCGGCAGCGCATTGCCCCTATCGTAAGAAGAATACGGTTTAGTTTCTCACGTTTTGCCGTTTTCTCAAAGGAGTCTAGCAGGCTTTTAGCCGCGTCCGTACTGCCGGAGATCATGTGCTGACGTATAAGTACGGCATTTGCCGCGAAACACAGCTCCAACTTTCCCCCGGATTCAGCCTCCAGCTTTGCTTTTGAAACCAGTGAGATTATCTCGTAGGGGTCGCCGCCTTTCTCGAAGAAGCTTTCAGCCAGTGCGGCGTTCACCAGACCTTTTCCGTATTTTCCCAGAAATGTGGACACCAGTTTCCCGGCAGTAGCTGCGATCTCACGGTCGTGCTTGCTCCAGTCGCAGAAATCCTTGCCGCCGTTCATCAGCGACGGCTGATTGCTGGTCACGGAAAACTCCGGGAAAGGGATAGACTTATCTTTCAGCAGTGTATAACAGCTTTTGATAAGCTCCAATATATTTTTGCTCCCTAAATGCGGAAGCGCAATATCAAGATAAGCAAGCTGGCGAGTAGCTTCGCGCTTGTTCTGGCCTTTGGCGGTGTCACGATACTGCTCCAGTTTTTTGTACCAGTACTCGCTTTTCTCAAAATCCAGCAGCATTGAGTAAAGAAGCGACATTGCAGACATCAGATAAACGCTGCTGCAAATAGCTTCTTCGGAGAGCATAAGGTAATACTTCCTCATTTCCATGTAGTAGCCGGACTCCGGGCATTTACGCGCGTTGCGGAGCAGAAGCTCGCGGATACGCCCGGTCTCATTGTACTTAACATACAGATTCAGCGCCTTGTTATCCTCGTTGTTTGCTTCGTAATAACCGCCCGCAAGCAGCGCGTAATCACGCAGCTCACCCGGCTGGTACTCCTTTACTGCCTTACTGCACAGCGCTTCGCGGAACTGGAAACGGATAGTGTATACATCGTTTCTCTTGTCAATGAAATTCCCTGCGTCCATTGCACGCTCGATAAGTCCATGCGCGGCGGAGTTACCGGTTATCATCACCGCAAGCTGCTCGGTAAAATCTTCAACGACGCTGACCTTCATAAGAAAGTCCACCAACTCGGTATTCAGCGCAGAAATAACGCTGTCCTCTAAATAACGGACGACAGTGGCAAGATTGCTTTCGTACAGCTCCCTTCCGATCTTATCACCTGCCAGAAGCCGCTGGGCGGTGTATTTCACCCCGAACAGGTTTCCCTCGCAGCATTTGTGCTGATACTGCAATTCCTCCTCGGTGAGTATCAGCCCCTCGGAGCGCATATAGCGGTCTATGCTCTCAACAGTGAGCGCAAGATCCTCCTCGGTGATGAGCATCATATTACGCTTTACGAAGCTGTCGAACAGCCAGCTCGGCATTTTGCTCCGTCCTGCAATGATGAGCCAGATCTGTTTTCTGCTGAACAGAGAAACAATGGAGTTTCTGATCTCCTCGTCGTCAATAGCGTTTACATTGTCAATTACCACCGCGTCTGTGTATCCGTCGGGTATCAGCGAAAGATCACAGAAGTTTTGCTGACAGGGTATGTAGATATACTTCTGGTTTCTGAAATATTGGTGTATCAGCTCAGTTTTGCCGTAGCCCGTTGCAGCGTATATATAGACGCTCTGGCGCAGCAGCTTTGCCGCGTCAAGTTTTTTATACGCCTGCGTCGGCTTGATATACTCACCCAAAACAGAATCACCTCAATACTATTTTACCATATCAGCGCAGATTTGTCATCACCTTTTGCAAAAAATCTGCATTTTTTACCAGCCGTACTCATCATAATCGTTATAGTCGTTGTAGTAATAATCATCATAAAAATCATCATAATAATCATCATCATAATAATCATCATAATGATAATCGTCGTAATAATAATCGTCGTAATAATAGTCATCGTCTATGCTGTCACCGAAATAGTAGTCCTCCCAATCATCGTAATTGTCATAGTCGATGTCATCATAACCATTGCTGTCAAGCCAGTCGTCCATATCGTTCCAGTAATTATCCCAGTCCTCGTCGCTCCAGTCGTCGATATAGCTGTAATCATCATCTGGTTCTGTATACGCCGGGGTTGTATATGCAGGAGTTGTATACGCGGGAGTTGTATACGCAGGAGTTGTATACGCAGGAGTTGTCTGCGCCGGTTCTGTATATGAGGGTTCAGTCTGCACAGGGGCAGTAGTCGTGGTCTGGACAGGCTGAGTCTGTACCGGGACTATATTATAGTCAGAGGGCATAGTCGCGGAATAATCAAGCCCGGTAAAATCAGATCCATATTCAGTTCCACCGAAATACGTCCCGAAGCTGTACTGAGTTCCGTATGCAGCTGGCAGCTTTGCGGAGAGCGCGTCACGGGTATGATCCTTGCTGAGGTAAGCGTCGGTGACATTGAAATAATCATAATAATATGTAGTAGCAGGGTTGCCTATCGGGTCGTCCCATGTCACGTCCATGCTGTAATATTCGCCGTCCAGCTGGAGCAGGTTCCACGCGTGGTTCTCGCCGGCGTAGCCTACGATATACGCAGCAGGGATCCCCAGCTTCTGCATACAGTACTGGAAAGCATGGGCGTAGCCTGCACAGACGGTCTTGCCGTTCACAATTGCGCTGTATGCGCTCTGGTTGTATTCGCTGCCTGAAACATACTGAATTGTGTTGGTCAGATAATCATGCACAAGCTTAACTTTCTGAACGTCCTCCGGCAGTGAAGAAGCAAGCTTGATAAGCGGCGCTATCGTACCCTCAAAAAGCTGCTGTGATTTTTTCAGATCGCTTGCCGTTCCGTTGAAATTCACAGTAAGGGAGGTAACGATCCCGCTGCCATTCATATAATAGGAAAGCGAACTGTCTACCCAGAACAGCTCCGGGTGATCGTAATATACACTGTAAACTATGTTTGCAATATCCGAAGAGTCCACCGAAACGCTCATATTGATAGTCTGGCTGCCGTTATACAGCGCCGCATATATCTGGTCGTATGCTTGTTTGTACGTTCCGGAAAGCAGACTGCGGTAAAAATAGAAGTCGTCTGAAAGAGTATTTCCGTTGATGTCAACACCGCGTATCTGCCGCACCGGAGTCCGTCTGCGCTGGATCTGCCTGTCGGGGTCGGGATCTTCCTGCGCGGTTATCGTGATCTCCTCAAGCCCTTTTCCATAGGACAGTGATGTTTTCTCATCAGTAACTGCAGACGTCGTTTCATCAGTGAGTGTCCCCTCTTCGTATGTTCCGTCATCCAATTCATCAAAAACCGCAGCGCAGCCGGTAAGAATGACCGCTGAAAGCGCTGCCGCAAAAACAGCTTTTATTTTCATTATTTATCACATTTCCTTTTTTACAATATTCGCAACTATATGATAATTATACTATTCATTTTTTGATTTGTCATCACCTTTTCGGGTGTTTTTGAAAG
>CAMELR010000070.1 GCA_945923775.1 uncultured Clostridia bacterium
TCTATCTCTCAATACTTTTTTCTTCTTTTGTCCAATATCTATTGTAGCACTACAAAGGGCAGGGCGGTTGGAGCGTTTCGCCTCTTGACAAAACGCTGCAAGTGTGATATACTATATAAATAAAGCTTTAGTTCCATGGGGCCGTAAAGGCTTCGACGGGGATCCTGAGGCTCGATAAGCGGGTAGTGAGGGCGAAATCACTTTAATCGTCGCACCTTTAAATTTAAACGCAGATTACAATTCTGAGTTAGTAGCTGCCTAAGCGCGCTGCCGTCATACCTCGCAGTACCACGGGCGGGGATATGGCGTCGACTAGTGGTGAACGTCATTGATGAGTTGCCTTGTAATCTCTGATGTACTAAAGGCTGCCAAACCTGAAAGCCTGTCTGTCGGCGTTCAGGCACGGGAGATTTAAAAGACCGACTGCACCCGAAGAAAGTCGTGAGGACGGGTTTTCGGACAGGGGTTCAATTCCCCTCGGCTCCACCATATTAAAAGTCCTGCAAATGGCTTTGTTAAGCCGTTTGTGGGATTTTGTTTTTGCCGCAAAGAACATTTTTTGTCCTTTATCTGTCCTTTACAGTATTGTCAATCGGCGTTATACTGCGCTCTGAACCGGCCTGTTTTGTCCTTTTAATAACAGGTTCGGTCTCTGATTTCGTACTTGTAAAGTCTAATACAGCAGCTATTGCTTCGCCTGTTCGGGCTTGTGCTTCTTTGAAAGCGTGGCAGTAGATATTCGTAGTCGTGCTTATGCTGGAATGTCCGAGTGCGCTGGACACCGCAGCCGCGTCAACACCAGAGCGTATGAGTACCGTTGCATTAAAATGCCTCAGCGAATGAATATCACAAAACCTCATACCATGTTCCACTGTGAGTTTTTTCTGCCATTTGTACGGCTCACCTTTATAAAGCGGCTTACCGAGTTTGTTCACAAATATTCGATCGCTGTTTATCCATTTTGTTCCGAAAATTTCCCTGCGCTCAAGCTGTTCTTCACGAAGCTCTCTGAGTATGTCGAACACCACATTGGGGAGTTTTAGTGACCGTAAAGAGTTTTTGGTTTTGGGCGTGTCGGTATATGTGCCGTCAGTTGCCGTGTAGTTTGCTGTGCGCCGAACGCTTATAACGTTGTTTTCCCAGTCAATGTCTTTCCATTCAAGACCCATCAGCTCTCCGCTTCTGAATCCGCTATAAACTGCCAGTGTAAGAAAAGCTCTGTAATCCAGCGTTCCATATTGTTCTGCAAGAGCGAAAAGCTGTTTCATTTCTTCAACAGAATAAATTTCCTTTTCTTTCTTTTCACCTTTTGGAACGAATATATTCCTGCACGGGTTGTCCTCTATCATCTCAAGACGTATTGCGTAATTAAACACATCGGACAAGAGATTAAGATGATGAATGATGGTCTTTCTGTAAAGGGGCTTTCCGTTTAGAAAGTTCTTTCCATTCCTAGACAAGTCGTCAATGAATGCCTGTATCTGACCTCTCGTGATTTTATCCACCCGAAGATGTCCGAATGTAGCATAGATTCGTTTAGTTACTCCCCTGAGTCGCTGAACAGACGACTTTTTTAGATTGACGACTGCGTATTCTTCAAACCATTTTTCTGCAAGTTCTTGGAATTTCATATTTGTAGGGACAATTCCTCTAGTACATTGTTCCTCAAACATTACAGCCTGTCGGTTCACTTCATTTTCAATCTGCTTTTCGGTCATGCCGGGTTTTGGTTTCCAGGTCATTGTATGCACCACCTGTCTATAAAGCGAATCATAACCTGCGCTGACGCGGATCTGATAAGTGTTTCCGCGTTTTCTGATTGTTGCCATAAGTCCTGATTACCTCCTGCGTCAGACTATGAGTGTGCTTATCACAAAGATTCTTCAGTCTTGTGACAGCTCATCTTAAAGCCTGTCGAAATAGGCGAGAAGCGAACTTTTTGGCACTAGGATACGACCTCTTCCGCTCTCGCCAGTCCTGAATGATTGAATTTCACCTTTGGCAATCAGAACACGAAGCGTATGGAACGTCAAGCCTTTTACAGTTTCAAGGCATTCTTTGGTCGTAAGCATTTCACGAGAAGCACCATGTTCTCCATGCTCAGGCTTTGGTTCAGCCGGAGCGTCAACCATCTGGTCAAGAAGAAGTGCAAACTGTGAAATAAGATAAGATTTCTGCTCTGAGGTCATTTGCTTGTCCTCCTAACAGTTATAATAAGTACCATTGCCATAATCTGATTACCTCCTGTGTCAGACTTATGACGTGCATCTCACAAGTATATTTTAGCACTTTAAAGCGCGAAATGTCAAGAGGCAAAACGAAATTCCCATACAACTTGTTTTGATTTGTATAATCTCACAATAATATATAGTGTTTTTTGTTTATTACGGCAAAGAAGCGAACAAAAACAGAACCATCATAGCAGATAGGACGAAGCAGTTGAGCTTCGTCCTTTTCTGCTGTGATTATCCCGTGTCAAAGCAGATTCAGGTAGGTACGCAGCCTGACATGGGACTTTCACCCCTGCCCATTCCTGTGGGACAGCCGTCGCCGGAAGTATCATTATGCTGTTTCTCCTCGCACTCGTTCCTTTAAGAATATCTTATGCGTTTAAGTATCCTGCGGACTGTCGGCAGGTGGCGGCGTATCTGTTATTCTCGCGCAAATGAATAGGTGGTCACGGATAATGAGATACCCCTCCAGATCGACAGCAGGAATGTCCTGGCGCGTCTTTAGGTTCATCAGCTTTTGTTATCTGCTTTGCTATTCAATTGTCAAAGAACTGTTTAGGGGGTTGCTCAGTAACGTATTTAAGAACGGATAATGAAATTAGTCCGATAAGCCAGCAGACCGGCTTTTTTCTTTTTCGTTACTTAGAGTTCCCAAGACTTATTATACACTATAATATTGCATTTGTTTATAAAACATCTGATATATTTTTATATCAAATCTTTTATTGAAATCCCATTGTAAATGTTATATACTTATCTACAAGGGGGTGAAAAAAGTTGCCAGTATCATGCAAAAATAGGATCCGCTTCTTAAGAGAAAGGTATAATGTATCTCAGGAACGATTAGCCGAAATACTCTCTGTTACTCAGCCCACTTTATCTGCTTATGAGAACGAAGTGAGAGATATTCCAACAAGCATTATTATCAAATTGGCAGAGGTATTTCATGTATCTATTGACTATCTCCTTTGCCGAAGCAATATTGCTTTCCTGGATGACCAGAATGCTCGACACAGCGTCAAAGCTATGGTGGACTGTCTTGATGTATCACAGGTTTATGCAGTACAGGGGTACATCAATCGGCTTATTGAGGAAGCCACTAAAGAAGTGAATTAGCGAAAATATATCGCACCCTTATTTTTTATATAATGGCAACAAATAAAAAAGACTTCCGAACAATCGAAAGCCTTAGTCTTTATTTTCATTGTTATCTGGAACAAATACCATAATGTCATCAATATTGCAATTCAACATATTACACAGCTCATTGATAGTGAATGTTGTTATCGTCTTATTATGCTTCATTCTGTCAATAAGCCCTTTACTAATTCCATAGTTATTTATCAATTTATATGTACTTATGCCGTGATTGGTAAGATATTTCCAAAAAGGATCATAATTTATCATATTATCACCTATTTTTATTATACTGGCAAAAAACAGTATTGCATATACCCGATAAATAGGGTATAATAGGTGGTGATTCCAAGTATATAACCTTAACAACCATTTTATGACAGAAATGTCTATAAAGACTAACATTTAGTGAGAGGTGAAAGTATGTTCAAAACAAGGACAGAAGATGGTCGTAACAACATCGTCGAAAAAAATCAGAGAGCTTCGCAACGTCCTTAAAACCTCACAGCGTGAGCTTGCTGACAGGCTTCAGGTGAACAATCTGGACATCGAAAAAAATGCGATCCAGCGAATAGAATCCGGCGATAGATTTGTAACAGACATTGAACTCGTGGCTATTGCTAGGTGTTTCGGTGTGAAGGCAACTGAACTGTTGATTATCAATTAGCAACATACGAACGAGCGCAGCCGACTCTTTGCCTGCTGCGCTTAGTTCTATTTTACAAGACCTTTTATAATAGCTGAAATATTCTCAAGCTGACTATCGTCAAGTTTTTTTAGGTTTTCCATAATCACCCGGAGCTTCTCAGGCTTCTTTGCCTCTGTATCAAAAAACTCCTTTGGAGTTATATTCAAGTATTCACAGATATAGAAAAATCCCGTCATGGAAGGTAGAGCTTTTCCATTTTCGATATTGTTAATGTAACTTGCATTCTGTCCTATTGATAAACTCATATCCCTAGCCGATACTCCTTTTTCATTGCGGAGTTGTGCCAGTCGCAGAGAAAACTCTTTCTCAATCATTGTTGCCACCACCTCTGTAATATATTTTATCCTATACACAGAGCAAATATATGTGAACTATTCCTTTATTGCTATTGAAATATGTGATATAATATGTTATAATATGTGAAAGTAACGGATTAAATGCTCTACAAAATATCAAATTATTGATTATAACTTATTAAGCTCTAAAACTCCAATGGTAAAAGATTGGCTGCTGCCAAATTGGCTAAAATAGGAAAAAGTAAGCGCAGTCATAAAACACGACTGCGAATTTTGATATATTTGATACTTTTTTCTCTGTCGTCTTAAACCTTACAGCTATCAATATGTATCTTTTAACGACCACATTATAGTGGTTTCATGTGATATAATGTTTAATTGAAAGGATGATTATCATGAAATACAAAACCTTGTCAACTTTTGCAGTTTTATTATCCGTTGTTCTTATGATAAGTTCATGTGAATTGAACAATATAAGCTCCGATATAAATGATTATACTTATTGCTACTCTAACGAAACAGGGATTGACAGTAGTGTCAGCGAATCTTCCGGTGAATCGGAATCCACATTGTCTGAAACGTACTCTTTCCCCACAGCCAATTCGACAGCACCTCCCCCAGCAATAACCGAAACGGAAATCGAAATAGAACCGCCAGCCGATTATCAAGAACTGAAAGTACATTTCCTTGATGTGGGACAGGGCGACAGCACGTTCATTGAGTTGCCGAACGGCGAAACCATGTTGATTGACGCAGGAGAGCGCGAATACGGCGACAATGTAGTGACCTACATATATAGTCATGGCTACGACACGCTAGACTATGTTGTTGCCACCCACCCGCACAGCGACCATATAGGCGGCATGGCTGATATTATCAACACATTCAATGTTGATAATTTCTATATGACCTCGGGCATAACAACTACCCAGACCTTTGATGATTTGCTTACCGCATTAGAGAACAGCCAAGCCGCGGTGCATGAGGTAATGGCAGGAGATATTATCCTTGACGAACGCGATTTGCTCGTTGAGGTAGTTGCTCCAAAGGAAATTGCGGATGATCTAAACAACAATTCTGTTGTCATCAAGCTAACTTATGGAGATAACAAGTTTTTGTTTACCGGTGACGCAGAAAAATCCGAGGAGGACGGTATCTGGACTAATATCAAGTGTGATGTTCTGAAGGTAGGACATCACGGTTCGAACACATCTTCCACCGCGAATTTCTTGAAAAAGGTTGAACCTACCTATGTGGTGATAAGCTGCGGAGTTGGTAATTCATACGGACACCCGGACAATAAGGTGCTGAAACGGCTAGATGAAAGAAATATCAGCGTATATCGCACAGACTTGCAAGGTACAATCGTTTTCTGTTCGGACGGAAAAATCATTTCCACAGACAAATCCTCAGCTCAATACATAACACCTGTTACTACCTCAACAACACAAAACGTATCAGAACCTACAGAAGAACACAATTCTAGTGTGACCTATGTCTTGAATACTAACACCAAAAAAATACATTACCCCGATTGCTCCTCGGTTAATCAGATCAAAGATAAAAACAAAGCATATACTGATGATTTTGACAAAGCAGTCGCAGAGGGGTATGTACCCTGTCATATATGCTTTTAAACTTATAAACATCTGAGGATTGTGCGTGTCGAAACAGGTTGAAATTTGTCAATATTCCTAAAAAAACTTGAAAAAGTTGCGGAAATATGATATAATTGATAAAAGCGAAATTGGTAAAGGGTTACATTATATACTGAACAGACAGTCTCAAAATAAGACGCATTATATGTGTCAAGATCTCTGGTTACACCCAAATAAAGAGGATATGAACATGAACGACAAAACACAAATCAACTCTACGTTGAACAGTACCATTATTTATGTGAATACAGTTACAATCGGACAGTGGCTCAGGTGAGGCAAAGTAAAAACTATTCTGCTTCGTAAAATATGGAGATAGAAGATTATAAAAAATATAGCCTGAATCAGCTTGCATACGAGAACGATTACTAACGTTCAGAAATGTTAAAATTCTCATTTGAAATAATTAATGATGCTGTCATCATTATCCTTTCTTAATATATAGTCTGCTATCCACTCATCAGAGTATAACGCATTAATCCAAACGACTTTTGATTTGTCGATTCCTAATGAGAGAAAATAATTACTGCATCTATGAAAAACATTAAAGTCTTCATAAGTAATAATAATCAAATCAATTTCACAAAATATGTCGAATGAAATGCTGTTTTCATTTTCTACATCAAATATATCTCTTAAACTTAAAATCGAGCAGACAGAATTTAGATTACTATTTGTTATTTGCTGAAAAAAAGATATAGATGCGTCATTTTCACCGCAAATTATAATTTTCTTTTTATTCACAATCAGATCATATGGAAGACACCATTTTTTTGAATTTGATACTCGTAATACTTCAGATTGTTTAGCATTTAACAAATGGATACAGTTCAATAAAAAAGAATCTTTGCTATCATTTTCTAAAGATTTGATGATATTATAAGCAAAGTCATCTCTGTAAATCTCTTTAGGGTACTGCATGAAATTGTAATGATCACTTACATTATTTTTGTAATATGTGTAAAACGAGCTGAAACAATTGCCATCTGTAAATCTCATAAGCAGATAATAAACTATATTTTCGACAACCAGATTGAGAAAACTAATTCTATGTTTATTATATAAATCCTCACAGATCAATCTGTTTTCTAACTCTGAAAGGGCTTCAAACAAACACTTCCAGTTGCGTTCACCAGCAGAATACAAAGATGAAGCTATATTTGTTCTATGACATATAAAATGCTGATTCACGGATGTGATTCTTTCGCCGAACAAGTATGATAAGCAAACAAAAACCAGATCATTACACACTTTTGTCCCTTGAAAGAAAATATCATTTTTACGTATAAAATCAGTTCTATACATCTTATCCCAAGCCCATGTAACAGATAACTGAAATATACCGTCAGTTGTGTCAGCGGAAGAAAATACTTCTTTATTTGGAAACGAGGCATTGTCTTTACCAACAGGAGGCATCATATATGTTTCTTTAGTTATCACATTCAAACCATATCCTGTACAAAATACAATATCAGAGTTTGTGCTTAATGCTTTGTTTAACATACGCTCGACCATTAATGGAGAAAAGAAATCATCAGAATCTAAGAAAAGGACATACTCACCCTTTGCTTTAGAAAAGCCTACATTTCTCGCTGTTCCTGCATTCATATTTTCTTGTTGAATTAAAGAAATACGGCTATCAGACTGTTGTATTGCTTTGACTATCATTGCCCCATTGTCGGTTGAACCATCATCAACGCAAATAATCTCAATGTTCTTATATGTCTGCTTTATAAGCGATATTAGGCAATCTCCTATATACTGTTCTTCATTATAAAAAGGGATAATAACACTTACCAATTCTTTCATTTTTAATCCCCCTTATCATTTTATTATATTACAGTTCATAAAACACCCTGTTCTTAAAATACCCTATAACGCA
>CAMELR010000071.1 GCA_945923775.1 uncultured Clostridia bacterium
AGGATACCGAGCAGGGACTTTGCGTTTACTCTGCGCTCTTCCTTCTCGACCCAGATGGAAGACTTGTACTCGTTAGCCTTCTGGATAAAGAAAGTTGCGGGTCTTGCGTGGAGACCAACCTGGTTCTTTACTTCTACGTCTTTCATGCACATAGTTTAAAACCTCCTAAAAAAAGTTCTGCCGTAATGCCGGAAGTGAACTTCCGTTGTATTTTCTTTCTTTGTTCTGCACTGCCGTTACCTGCACTGCCGAGGTGGGACCGCAGCTCTGTGCTGTCTTATCCCTTATCTCTTGGTTATAGTATATCCAAAAATGATTCAGCCGTCAACACAAAAATCGAAATTTAACACTTTTAACGCTGATTTTCAGTTTTTTGCAGAATAAATCAAATTCATTTTACCTTGCTCTTGTGAAGATTACACAAAAAACTTTCAACAAAATAATCAACATAAACATGAGTTTTCAACCGATTGCAGGCTTTCTGCATAATTTCGGCCTTTCCGGGAAAAATTGCGCCCCGGCGAACCGGGGGAATTTATGTGCATTTTACACAATTGTCATATATAATACCTATTATAAGCCCGCGTATCTGAATCTCAATGCAACCTTTTCAGGGAGTTCCCGGTATTATATACAAATGCCCCCATGAAAGGAGTATGGTGATTATGAAAAGACGTTCTGTTATAGCTCTGATGGCGGCTGCGGCGCTGCTTACAGGGTGTTCCTCCGGCGAGGCAGCAATTAACGGAGCCTCCGGAGGAAGCTCTGTGGAAGGCTCAGCGGCTTTGACGAGTTCAGCGGGTTCAACAGGTTCGGTAGGCTCAGCAAGCCCCGCAAGCCCGGCAGAGCACGTGACCTCCGGCGCGGAAACCGCGGTGTCTGCGGATTCGGGCGGGTCGGGTGGTTCAGAAAGTTCAGCAAGCCCAGTTAGTTCCGCTGATCCAGCGGCTTCCACTCCGGTTATGTCTACCGCCGCGCCCTCAACTGCGGTGCCGGAGCACTCCGCCGGGGAGGCTCCTTCGGACGACTACGCCCCCACCGACATCGGCGGAGTTAAGAGCGATGACAGCGACATGGCGCTCCCGGAAGGTGAAGTATTCGCGGACGCAGAAATAGCGGCGGTGGACGGCTTTGTAGAGTGCCCCGAGCCGACAGACCCATTAGTTCCGATTGACCCTATAGACCCCATCGAACCCGTAGACCCCATAGAGCCAGAGAAGCCTTGGATAGACCCCCGCGCGGGTCTCCTGACCGGCGGCGAGTGGAACGATAACGAAAACTGGGACTTCTGGAACAGCCTGTATTCCAGCAACAACTACGGCGCAGACTGGGCGGGATACCTGGAGACCTGGCGCACCGGCATGGAGTACCGTGCGGCTGTGACGGTCAGGGACAGCTCCGGCGCTGTGGTTTCCGGCGCGAAGGTCTCCGGAATGGGGACTTCCGCAGTCACCGACAACAAGGGCAGGGCGTACCTGTTCTGGGCGAAGCCGGAAATGTCCGGCGGCGCCGAGGAATTCACCGTGGAATACGGCGGCAATACTCAGGCGTTCACGGAGACGGTAAACGGCGACATCGAGCCTGAATTCACGCTGGACGGCGCGGCTGAGCCAGTTTCGAAGTCCCTCGACCTTATGATAATGTGCGACACGACAGGCTCAATGGGCGACGAGCTGGAGTACCTGGTATGCGAACTCGAGGACGTGGTGACGCGTATCCGCAGGGAAAACGCGAACGTCCCGACCCGGATAAGCGTGAATTTCTACCGCGACGAGGGCGATGAGTACGTAGTGCGGGAATACCCGTTCACCACCGACCTCTCGGCGGCGGTAACGGCGATATCCGAGCAGACCGCGGACGGCGGCGGGGACACTCCCGAAGCGGTGCACACGGCGCTGAAGAGCGCGGTTTCCCACAACTGGGACGAGGATTCCGTTAAGGTGATGTTCCTTGTGCTGGACGCTCCGCCGCACGGGGACGTGCAGATAATCGACGAAACGGTGAAGCACGTCGGCGAAGCCGCTGAAAAGGGCATACGCATAGTTCCGGTGGCGGCGAGCGGCGTTGACAAGTCCTGCGAGTACCTGCTGCGGAGCATGGCGCTGAAAACCGGTGGCACCTACACGTTCCTCACCAACGACAGCGGCATAGGGTACGACCACATTGAACCCACCATCGGCAGCTACGATGTCGAGAAGCTCAATGATATGATGGTGCGGATAGTCGGAGAATACCTCGAGTGATTTTGCAGTAAATCAGATGCTGTGCTTTCAAAGGCGGCGGCGAAATACCTCCGCCTTTGCACATTATTTGTGAATAAAAGGGAAAAATAACCTGCTATGGTTCTTGATTTATAAAAGATTTTGCAAAACCGCTTGCAAAAATTCTGCAAATGGTGTATGATATAAGCAGGAGCGGTTTCCCGTCTGGGAAATCGCATGAATTATTTTCAGAAAAATTCACAAAAGAGGTGCAGGAATGAAGGAAGATCTCCTCCAACAGATAGAACAGATGATGCCGACTTTCTCAAAAAGTCAGAAGCTCATCGCGAATTATATTCTCAACCACTACGAAAAGGCGGCGTACATGACCGCGCTCAAGCTCGGCAACGCCGTGAACGTCAGCGAATCCACCGTTGTACGCTTTGCTATCGAGCTCGGCTACGAGGGCTACCCGCAGCTCCAGCGCTCGCTCCAGAGCCACATAAAGAACCGCCTGACCTCCATTCAGCGCATGGACGTCACAAGAAGCCGTATCGGCGACCTCGACCCTATCGAGGGAGTCCTCACCCAGGATATGGATAAGATACGCCATACCCTCGAAAACGTCAATCGCGAAGCCTTCGACAACGCCGTGAACACCATCGTGGACGCCCGCCGCGTCTACATTCAGGGCGCGATGAGCTCCGGCATACTTGCGAGCTTCATGCACTACTATCTCAGGCTGATATTCGATAAGGTGACGCTCATCGGTTCCGTTGCGACCAGCGAGATCTATCAGCAGATGATCCACATAGGCGAGGGGGACGTGTTCATCGGGCTTTCCTTCCCGAGGTACGCAAAGAGCACCATCAACGCGTGCAAGTTCGCACATGACTGCGGCTCCCAGATAATCGCCATCACCGACAGCGAGAATTCCCCGCTGGCGCAGTACGCCCACACGACGCTGTGCGCGTATTCCGACATGGTTAGCTTCGTGGACAGCCTGGTAGCTCCGATGAGCCTTCTCAACGCGCTTATCGTATCCGTTTCCAACCGCAACCGCTGCCGCGTGGAGCAGACCTTCCGCAAGCTGGAGACCCTCTGGGACAACAACGACGTTTACAAGAAAGATGTTTGATATACTGATAATCGGGGGCGGAGCAGCCGGAATGTACTGCGCCGCCCGCGCTGCTGAAATGGGACTTTCCGCCGCCGTCGCGGAGCACGGGAAATCCCTCGGGCGGAAGCTCGGGATAACCGGCAAGGGGCGCTGCAACGTCACGAACAACTGCGACCCCGAGACCGTGCTGAAAAACGTTCCGCGCAACCCCAGGTTCCTTTACAGCGCGCTTTCGAAGTGCTCCCCCGCGGACATGATGGAGTATTTCGAGGGGCTGGGGGTTCCGCTGAAAACCGAGCGCGGACAGCGCGTTTTCCCTGTTTCCGACAAGGCGGGGGACGTTGTGAACGCGCTTGAAAAGCAGCTCCGCAGGCTGAACGTGGAGATAATACGCGGGAACTGCACCAGGCTGGTTATCGAGGACGGCAGGTGCGCCGGAGCGTTGATTTCCGGCAGGGAAGTCCGGGCGCGGGCGGTGGTGCTCGCGACGGGAGGGCTTTCCTATCCGCTGACCGGCTCGGACGGCTCGGGGTACGCCCTCGCGCAGCAGGCGGGGCACACCGTCACGGAGCGCTCTCCGTCGCTTATCCCGATGGAGACCGAGGAGCGCTGGGTGTGCCGCGCGGCGGGTCTTGACCTCCGCAATGTTTCGATGAAGCTGATGTGCGGCGGCAAAGCTGTTTACGAGGATTTCGGGGAGCTGCTGTTCACGGCGTACGGCGTGGGAGGCCCCACGATCCTGAGCGCTTCCGCGCACATTCCGGCGATGGAGCCAGGGAAATACTCAGTTGTGATAGATTTAAAGCCCGCGCTGTCGGAAAAGCAGCTTGACGCGCGTATCCTCCGGGATTTCTGGGAGCGCAAGGGAATGCGCTTCGCGGACAGCCTCCGGGGGCTTCTTCCGGCGCAGCTCGCACCGGTCGTGGCGGAGCTTTCAGGGATCCCCGCCGACAAGAAGGTCGACGAGGTGACGAAGGAGCAGCGCCGCGAGCTGGGAAGGCTCCTCAAGGGGCTGACGGTGCATATCAGGGGTTTCCGCCCGGTGGAGGAGGCTATCGTCACCAGGGGCGGCGTTTCCGTGAAGGAGATAAACCCCAACACGATGGAGAGCCGGCTGTGTCCGGGGCTGTATTTCGCAGGGGAGATCATCGACTGCGACGGCTACACCGGAGGGTTCAACCTGCAGATCGCGTTCGCTACGGCGTACTCCGCGGCGCTCGCTGTTTCGCAGGCGTGAATTTTCCGACCGCAAATCGGCACTTGCGACAGTTTTTTTCACTTTTTGCGTGAAATTTCAATGAAATTGCAAAAAAACACTTGCATTTTTTTTTGAGGTGTGTTATAATAAATTGAATAAATGTAGGGGGTAGTTTCGCCTATTTACATTTTTTCACATTTCAGCCACTTGCATAGTGGTTCGTTCAGGTGATGTTTATGCCGGAAAAGCATATCGCGGCGGCGATCGACGGCCCCGTAGGAGCTGGAAAAAGCAGCATAGCACGGGAGGCGGCAAAGAAGCTCGGGTTCATTTATGTGGACACCGGGGCGCTCTACAGAGCGGTGGGGCTGTACTGTCACAGGTGCGGCACTAATATGAAGGATCCTGCTGATATCGCTTCCAGGCTGCCGGAGATAAAGCCGGAAATACGGCTTTGCGACGGCGTTCAGCATATTTACCTCAATGGCGAGGACGTTTCCTCGGAGATAAGGCTGCCGGAGATCTCGATGGCGGCTTCCGCGGTTTCTGCCGTGCCGGAGGTCAGGGCGGCGCTGCTGGGTATCCAGCGCGGAATTGCCGCTGAAAACAACGTCATTATGGACGGGCGCGACATCGGAACGGTTGTTCTTCCCAACGCGCAGGTGAAGATTTTCCTCACCGCCGCGCCGGAGATAAGGGCGAAGCGCCGTTACGACGAGCTTTGCGCCAAGGGCGTGCAGACCACGTTCGAGGAGGTCCTCGCGGATCTCAACAAGCGCGACTACGACGATTCGCACAGGGCGGCGGCTCCGCTGAAGCAGGCGGACGACGCGGTGCTTGCGGATACCTCTGGACTGGATTTTGAGCAGTCCTGTGAACTGATCTGCAGCTTAATAAAGGAGAAGCTCTGATGTTCTATTCGTTTCTCCGGAATTGTGCAAGATTATTCTACATCATTGTTTATCATATACATGTCATCGGCGGGGAGAATATCCCCAAGGAGAAGGGCGGTTACATAATCGCCAGCAACCATGTGTCAAACAACGATCCGCCTGTGGTGGGCATTACCTTCAAGGGTAAGTACACCTTCATGGCGAAGGAGGAGCTTTTCGAGATAAACCCGATATTCGCGTGGCTTATTTCCAAGCTCGGCGCGTTTCCGGTAAGGCGGGGCGCGAAGGATAACACTGCGATCGAAAAGGCGCTGGAGAGCCTCGAGGAAGGGCGCATCTTCGTTATCTTCCCGGAGGGCACGCGCTCCAAGGACGGCACGCTCGGAAGGGCGAAAAGCGGCGTTACGCTTATCGCGGCGCAGGCTAAGGTGCCGGTGGTCCCGGTGTATATCCAGTACGGCAGGAAGAAATTCCGCCAGAACATCTACATCTCGATCGGGGAGAAGATCCCGGCGGAGCATTTCGACGTCGACATAAGCGACAGGAAGATGCTAAGGCAGGTAAGCTCCACGATAATGGACGAGATAGCGAAACTCCGGGAGAACATGCCTGATGTTGATTGAGACCGCGGATAAGTCCGGATTCTGTTTCGGCGTTCAGCGCGCGATAGATCTTACCGGGCAGGCGGCGGATAAATACGGCGAGGTTTTCACGCTGGGTCCGCTTATCCATAACAAGATAGTTACCGATTCCCTTGAAAAAAGGGGAGTTCATATAGCCGCAGACGTGCAGGACGCGCAGGGCAGGCCCCTGGTGATACGTTCCCACGGGGTCGGCAGGGATACCGAGGAAAGGGCGCAGGCGGTATGCTCCGTGCTGCTGGACGCGACCTGCCCGTTTGTTAAGCGTATCCACAAAATAGTGTCGGAGCAGCCCGCTGATTCCACGGTGGTTATCCTCGGCGACGGGGGGCACCCGGAGGTACAGGGCATTATGGGGCATGCGAACTGCAGGGCAGCCGCGTGCATGGCGCTCGATGAAGTCCGGAGCGTTCTTGATGAGTGCAGGGCTTCCGGCGGGGAAGCGATCCTCGTTGTACAGACCACCTTCGACCGCAGCAGATTTCTGGAATATTCGGAGATTATCCGGGAAGAATATAGCTGCGTGAAGATATACGATACGATATGCAACGCCACCTCAGAGCGCCAGGCTAATGCGGAGGAGCTTGCAAAACGGGCTGACCTTATGCTGGTAGTCGGAGGAAGGCACAGCTCAAACACAGGAAAGTTAGCTGAAATCTGTTCGAGATATTGCCGCACAGTGTTCATCGAGAGTGCCTCAGAGCTTTCCCCGCAGATCATCAGTGGTCTGCACTCCGATAGTATTATCGGAATAACGGCTGGAGCTTCAACTCCCGCCTATACAATAAAGGAGGTTCATTTAAAAATGAGCGAGATCATCAACAATAATGAAAATGAGGAGAGCTTTGCAGCACTGTTCGAGCAGTCCGAGAGCAAGAGATTATATAACGGCGCCAAAGTTAAGGCAACAGTTGTAAGCGTTAAGCCGAACGAGGCTGTTGTAGAGCTGGGTACAAAGCACACGGGTTACATACCCCTCGACGAGCTGACAAACGACCCCAACGCTAAGGTTGAGGACATCGTTAAGGTCGGCGACGAGATCGACGCTATCGTTACAAAGGTAGACGATTCTCAGGGTGTTGTATTCCTCTCCAAGAAGAGAGTAGATTCCGCGCTGGGCATGGAGAAGATCGCCGCAGCCAAGGAAGCTAACGAGACTCTCGAGGGCGTAGTTACACAGGCAGTCAAGGGCGGCGTGATCGTTGTAACTAACGGCACAAGAGTATTTATCCCTGCTTCCCAGACCGGCGTTCCGAGAAGCGGCAAGCTTGAGGATCTGGTTAAGAAGACCGTACAGTTCAAGGTCATCGAGATCAACGAGCAGCGCAACAGAGTTGTTGGTTCTATCCGTCAGGCTACCAGAGAGGTTCGTGACGCTGAGAGAGCTAAGTTCTGGGAGAGCATTCAGGTCGGCCAGAAGTTCGAGGGCGAGGTTCGCTCCATCGAGGACTACGGCGTATTCGTTGACA
>CAMELR010000072.1 GCA_945923775.1 uncultured Clostridia bacterium
TTGCCTATTGTGTCACTCTTTTTTTGATGTGTTGCACTTATATTGTACATCCATCCTTTGTAATCTTTCCGGCGTTTATTTCAAGCAGGCTTTGCTTATCTGAAAGCTCGGCGGCGGTCTGCGTAAGGGCAGAGGACTTTTCCTCAATCTGCTCGTCCAGTTGAGCAACAGCGGCATTCTTCTCCTGATACTGCTCCTCCAACCTGTCGATTATTTCATCAACCTGGGTTCGCAGTTCCTCGCGGTGATTCAGCAGCCTGTCCGCACATTCAGCTCGTTCATCAAGGCGGGCAACTTCATCTTTCTTTTCCTCGACCTGCTCCTTGACTTTTGCGTACTCCTTGTACTGCTCAACAGTCAAGCTGCCGCGGGACTTTTCGGGAGCAGCAATCTGTATACCGTGCCGCGCGCAAATCTCCGTCAGAACTTTGCACTCTGCTTCACGCCAGCGGGCAATGGATCACTCTTAATTAATAAGATGGCAAAATCAACAATTTGGCGCAGTTAAATTTGTATACAGATACAAATTGTAAAATAATCTCGACTTTCTGCAACGTTTGTTCTGTATATATTGTTTTAGTTATATAAGACGGAACAGATCCGCACTTCAAAGGAGGAACGATCATGAAAAATGTCATGCTTGCTGGCGTACTTACGGCAATGATGCTGACAAGTGCCGCCACAGCCGCCGTTCCCTGCGCACAAGGTGGAAATAACGCAGATAACGTAGATATCGCAGGGAACGTGGTTACAGTTACATCGAGCGCAAAAGCTTCCAGGAAAAGCACCGCTGTAAAGCTCAGCCGCCTTTCCGACTGCACCGCTGTTTATCCCCAGTCCGTACAGTCAAACGGCGGAACCTATGTAGCAGAGCTTACAAAGAACCGCGTTATAAAAGGCAAACTTCAGATGGTCAGCGGCGAAACGCTCTATATCCCTTCGGGAAAGACTCTCACGCTGAACAGCGAGTTCTCTATGTTCGGCGGCACTGTGTTCGTTGAAAAGGGCGCGACGCTTGTTTTAAACGGCGCTCTGTATATTAATGAAAGCGCAAGCGTTATCTGCGATGGAACTATCAAGCTGAACAGCCGCGGCAGTATCCATGTCGGGGACGGCGGCATACTCTATTCTTCACCGGAAAGCACTGTTAAACTCAACTCTTCCGCGTTTATGTACAGCAGCGACTACGCCACAAATGTCCTGCTCGGTGCGGTGAACAAGAACGGCGGCTTATCCACGGATACCAAGCGTACGTTCACACCGTCCATAGTCAGCGCGGTTAGGACTACCACGGACATCGGCTGTGATGTCATAACTACTGAGACGGTGAAACCAACAGACGCAGAAAAAGCACTCTCGGCGAAGTGGTATACCCTCGCAGAAATACCCGCCGGAGGCACCAGCAAACTTCTGAATGTACTGTTCGACAACGGTTCTTCTATAAAGTTCAGCTTTATGGGAGACAGGCTTTTTGGAATTCAGGGCACCTCGATAAGAAATATCTGGAGCTTATCTGAGGACAGGCTGACGGGTTACGACATGCTGGGTAACGCCGACGAGGACCAGACGGACACGCTGTTCACTGGAGGTCAGCTCGACGCGGCGGTCAGCGAAAGCTGCAATGTAGTCAGGGCGAAGCTGAAATCAGTCGAGGAAAAGCCTAGTACTGTTAACTACACGTTTACAGTCACCGACCAGTTAAAGGGCGAGACCGCAAAGAAGATCTGCGTAAAGCTTGAGCGCTCATCGGACGGCTCCGGCAAGGACAAGAAGGAGTTCACCGTTGGCGGCGAGTATCTGCTGTTCCTGAATCCCGTTGATTACGTATTCACCGACCTGTACTATACCCTGACCTATTCCGTGGCGGCGGAGATAAGCGGCGGGAAGCTGACTACCGTGAAATATTACGGCAGGAGATACACCCCAGCGCAGGAGATTTCCACGGTTGATAAGGTTCGTGAGCGGATAAGCGAGACTTCCGACATGGATTCCGGCACGCCCCAGGGCGGAGGATATCTCCACAGCGACGATGTAAGCGAGATCGTGAAGTATTCCCCGTATATCGTGAAGGTAAAGATAACCGGCGAGGGCAAAACGCTGGGGCTGTCCGACGACGCATGCGTCTATGCAGTGGAGCTGGAGGAATCCTATAAGCTCGCCCCGGAGACCCCGATGAATCTTGTTCTCCAGAAAGACCGCGTTAAGGTCGGCGAGGAGTATAACGTCTGCATGCTGACCTATCCCTATGTATCCCGCGAACTGAAGTATTATCAGGAGTCCTCAAAGAACAGCGTATTCAAGCCCGGAGACCCCGCCCTGAAAGCCGCTATGGAGGATCTGTACCTATAATGTCAGATAATACACAAATGCGCCTTACATTATTGCAATATATGTAAACTATGGTTGACAGCGGGTATAAAATGCGGTATAATTATAACAGACTATAAATACAAGGGAGCGTGTGATAATATGCCGAAAATAAGCGGCGCGAAACAGATAATCAATCCTGACGAGAAGGAGCAGATATGCCGCGAGGTTCTGACCTCCCTGCCGGAGTGGTCGGGCAAGGATAAGAGCATTGACGAGCATGCAGCGGCATGCCGAATGCTCCCGCTGTGGGCGGATATCGACGAAGGAACGGTGCGCGGATTCATAGCTCTGCGCGAGACCAGCCCCTACGCCGCTGAGATATACGTTATGGGCGTCAAGAAGGAGTATCAGCGCCACAAGATAGGCAAGGGAATGTTCACGGCTCTGCTGAACTACGCCCGCCGCCAGGGGTACGAGTACCTACAGGTCAAGACCGTCAAGGAAGGCACCAGCGAGCAGTTCGATACCGCGAATACCTTTTATCAGAGCCTGGGCTTCCGTGAGCTTGAGGTGCTTCCGCTTTGGAGCGAGAAGATACCCTGTCAGGTGTATATACGCAATGTAAATTACTAAGGAAGGTGCGCCGATTTAACGGCGCACCTTTTACTTTGCCGGTTTTTCACCGGGTTCTGTTGAAAACACGGTGAAAACTGTTGAATACTCTCCGGTAAAATTACCCGCTGTTTTCTGGTATAATATATTCTACTCTGAGGAAATATTGCAGAATGTATACTTGCAGAGCAGTTTTACCGATGGTTTTCGATAAGTTAGTTACTTTCCGTATAATGCGGCAAAATATAACCTGTTTCGGTTAAATGTGCATTCGATTAAACTAATTGTTAAATACTATGTTGAAAAGGTTGAAAACTTGACTTTTTCACAGTTTTAGTTGAAAGGTTTTCAACTTACTAACGCACCTGCGTTGAAAAATCGCAGAACACCACCGCATTCCCGCCGCTTGTGTGCAGTACGGACATTGCCGACCCGCGAAAAAACGGAGATGTCAGCCGCATTTCCCATAGAATATTACTCAGAGGTATGCTCCGGTGCCTGCGAAAGATAATACCGGAGGTTATTTCAATTGTATTATTACTCAGAGTGTACTGGGTCGTTAAGTAATACAGGCTCCACCAGGCTGAGACGGCGGCCGCCGCAGCTCCTGCCGCGATCAGGACGCGCCCGGCGGCAAGACATAACAGAATGTATATCAGGATAATTCCGGACTCCGCGAGCCGGAATACTTCCCAGCGTTTTTTCATATTTTATTCACCGCCGACACATGATTTTCAGATTTGGAATACAATATTTTCTGCGCCGTCGGATATTTTTATGCATGCTGCTGAAAATCTCTGTGCAGTATTGACATAATGTATTTAACAGTGTTAAAATATGACTGCATTTAATATTTGCATATGTTTCATATAAGGCAGGTGATAATGTGTTTTTTTTTGCTGATATGCTGTGGGAAAACAGCGATTTCATCGGCAATTCCTATCCGCCGGAGGTTTGCAGCGCGATCCTCCGCAGCATGGAGAAACTCAGCCGCATAAAGTCGGAAGGCGTGATAACCGGCATGACTCCGTCGGAGTTCTCGGTGATGTGCTGTGCGGAGCAGTTTCCCAGGAAGCACGGCGGCACCGCCGCAAGCGTAGCGGATATCGCGGCGCTTATGGGGGTATCGGTTCCGGCTGTGTCCAGAACGCTGCGTTCCCTTCAGGGGAGAGGCTGGATAGAGCGCACAGTCGACGAGGACGACCGCCGCAGCGTGAGAGTTTCGATAACTCCGGCGGGCAGGGAGAAGCTGCTGGACAATATGTCGCGGGTTGTCGGGTCGCTCAACCGGATACTGTCGGTGTTCACGGAGGACGAGATGCGCGACGTGGCAAGACTTTACTCGAAGTTTGCTTCCGTAACGGCGGAGCAGCTCGGCGAGAGATAGAAAGGCACAACGAAAGGAGCATATAATGCTTGAGATCAGAAATATCGTAAAGGACTACGAGACCGGCAGCGAGACGGTGCACGCCCTCAAGGGAGTGTCCATCGCGTTCCGCGAGAGCGAGCTGGTAAGTATACTGGGTCAGTCGGGCTGCGGCAAGACTACGCTGCTGAACATCATAGGCGGCCTCGACCAGTACACCAGCGGCGACCTTATAATCAACGGACAGTCCACGAAGCAGTACAAGTCCGCAGACTGGGACACCTACCGCAACCATTCCGTAGGGTTCATATTCCAGAGCTACAATCTTATACCGCACCAGAGCGTGCTTTCCAACGTGGAGCTGGCGCTGACCCTTTCCGGCGTATCCAAGGCAGAGCGGCGCAGACGCGCTAAGGAAGCCCTCGAAAAGGTGGGGCTGGGGAACCAGCTCAACAAGCGGCCGAACCAGATGTCCGGCGGTCAGATGCAGCGCGTAGCCATCGCAAGAGCGCTTGTCAACGACCCGGATATCCTGCTTGCCGACGAGCCTACCGGCGCTCTCGACAGCGAGACCAGCATTCAGATAATGGAGCTTGTAAAGGAGATCGCGAAGGACCGCCTTGTAATAATGGTAACTCACAACCCGGAGCTTGCCGAGAAGTATTCAACGCGTATCGTGAAGCTGCTGGACGGACAGATAGTCGGCGACAGCGATCCGTTCGACCCGGCAAAGGAGCCGGCGCACAGCGAGGTCAGAAAGACTGACGTAACGAAGGGCAAAAAGACCTCCATGTCGTTCCTGACAGCGCTTTCCCTGTCGAAAAACAACCTTATGACCAAGAAGGGGCGAACCTTCCTGACGTCCTTTGCGGGCAGCATAGGGATCATCGGTATCGCGCTTATCCTGTCGCTTTCCAACGGCGTGCAGGAGTACATCAACAGCGTGGAGAGGTCTACGCTGGCTTCCTTCCCGGTGTCGATACAGCATGAGACGGTGGATTACACCAGCCTTATGACCTCGATGATGAACGTCCGGGACAACGCAGACGAAAACCGCGACCCCGACAGGATATACACCAACGACATCTCCACCGAGATGATGAAAACCATGCTCTCCGAAATGCAGACCAACAACCTTGCCGAATTCAAGGAGTACCTCGAGAGCGACCCTGACGGCATAAGCGCAAGCATTGAGGAGATACAGTACAGCTACGACAGCAATCTGTATATTTACGGCCACAGCGCGGACGGCGATATCATGCAGATCAATCCGTCAACGGTGATGTCGGCAATGATGGGGCAGTCGATGGCGGATAACGTCAGCCAGATGACCAGCACATATTCCTCGCTGATGGGGAGCAGCTCCATGAGCTCTTACGACGCATTCAGGGAGCTTCTCAGTACAGATATGCTGAAAACTGAGTATGAGGTGCTTGCAGGACGTCTCCCGGAGGCGTACAACGAGGTAGTGGTGCTTGTAACCGACCGCAACGAGCTTTCAGACGTAACGATGTACACGCTGGGACTCCGCGACCAGAGCGAGCTTGAGGGCATGATGTCGAGCGTTATGGCGGGCGAGAGCTTCGACCTTGATACAGGCGACCTTTCCTTCAGCTATGACGACCTGATGGGCATGGAGTTCAGCATGCTGACCGCTCCGGAATTCTATCAGAAGAACGACGACGGCACCTGGACAGACATGCGCAGCGACAGCGAATTCATGGAGCAGGCTGCTGAGAACGGTCTGAAACTGAAGGTAGTAGGAATACTCAAGCCCGACGCGGATTCGCTGATATCCTCGACAAATTCCGGCGGAATAGGCTACACCCACGCGCTGACTGAATACATGATAGACAAGACCAATTCCAGCGAGCTTGTCAAGGAGCAGAAGGAAAATCCGGACGTAGACGTATTCACTGGCATAGAATTCCCGAAGGCTGACGAGGAAGAAGAGCAGCCGATGTCCCAGTCCGAGGCAATGGAAATGCTCACTGGAATGCTCACCGAGGAGCAGCGCACCAAGCTCAACGAGGGCATAATGGCGGCTCTCACCGAGGAGCAGCAGGCTCAGATACAGTCCGCGATGATGGGCATGGTATCCGACGAGCAGATGAACAGCATTATGATGGGCGTGCTTACTCCGGAGCAGCTCATGCAGCTCCAGAGCGGGGCGGACGTAAACAGCCTGCTGACCGACGCACAGAAGGCGCAGATGTCGGCGCAGATAGCGGCGTCGCTCACAGCCGAGCAGAACGCGGAGCTCTCCGCGATGATGAACGGCATGGTAGACCCGACCAAGATGTACACGATATTCATGCAGGTGCTGACGACCGATCAGCTCCGCCAGCTCATGGACATGACCAAGGAGCCGGAGACAACCGACGCCACCTATGACGGCAACCTGAAGCTCCTGGGCGTTGCGGAGCTTTCCGAGCCAAGCTCCATGAAGATATACGCGACCGACTTTGAGAGCAAGGAGAAGATAACCCAGCTCATCGAGAAGTACAACGATTCCAAGATAGCAGACGACAACCAGGCGGACGTTATCAATTACACTGATTATGTAGGGTTGATGATGTCCAGCGTGAGCGACATTATCAACGCGATATCCTATATTCTGATAGCGTTCGTGGCTATTTCGCTGATAGTATCCTCGATAATGATAGGTATAATCACCTATATTTCGGTACTCGAGCGTACAAAGGAGATCGGTATACTGCGTGCGATGGGTGCTTCCAAGCGTGATATCTCCAACGTGTTCAATGCAGAAACGCTTATCGTCGGGTTCTCGGCGGGCGTTATCGGCATAGCCGTAACGCTGCTGCTGAATATTCCGATAAACATTATAATCGAGAATATAACCGGTATCGCGAATGTTGCGCTGCTTCCGTGGCAGGGCGGTGTGATACTCGTTGTGATAAGCATGTTGCTGACTTTGATAGCGGGTCTGGTTCCTGCGGGGGTTGCCGCAAAGAAGGATCCGGTAGAAGCACTGAGAACGGAATAATTCTGAATGATGGATGTACAATATAAGTGCAACACATCAAAAAAAGAGTGACA
>CAMELR010000073.1 GCA_945923775.1 uncultured Clostridia bacterium
AACGGGCAGGCTTGGCGCCTGCCCGTAATTTTATCTCGCGATACGAATCACCTTACACCTACGACCGCTTTCAGCACTGCCGCCGCGTCCAGCGCGTTGACTTCGCCGTCGCCGTTGAAGTCGCACACAGCCGCGTTCGCGGACTTCGCCATGCCTACTGCCTCCTTGAGTATCGCGGAGGCGTCCAGGGCGCTGAGCGCACCGTCGTTATCGGCGTCGCCGGGGAGGGCGCTGAACTCGCACACCATCACAACGTACTCGCCAGCCGCGTCAGCGCCGGGAACGTTCACGGAGCCGTCCCTGCCGACATTTGCGCAGCGCTGGAACTCCAGAACTCCGCCGTTCAGCTTGTATACGTTCGCGAACTGACCCGCGAATACGTCGCGGAAGTACAGCTTCAGCTCCGCCGGAACCTTCGTGCCGCCGACCTTGAGGTCAACTCCGAACACGCCGCGCAGTGCGCTGGAGTCAGCGTTGCCGGGGAACGCCGCAAGCTCAGCCGCGGAAGCTGTGCCGATCTTATCGCCGCGTACTACCCAGCTCTTAACGCTGTCGTATACGAACTCAACAGTGAGCTTTCTGTCCTTTATCGCGCTGATAACCGATGCGGGTACGGTGGTCTCGCCGTTCAGCGAGATCTTCGCGGAGCTGTTTTCCGGAAGCTTGCCGAGGTTATTTCCGATGTCGTTCCAGCTCATCGACTTGCCGTCCATCGCCGGAGTGCTCTCCGCCGTCTTGTCAGAGCCAGTGGAAGGTCTGTAGCTTCCGCCGGAGGAGCCTCCGGTCGAGCCGCCAGTAGAACCTCCGGTAGAGCCGCCTGTAGAGCCGCCGGACACTTTCTCAAACTTCGCCGTGATAGTCCAGTCAGCGAGCTGTTCCATTGTTATAACACAGGTGCCGTCCGTGCCGACCTTCAGCTCAGAGCCGTCCTTCGCCGCAGATACAAACTTGTATCCGTCGTCCGGAACAAACTTGAGGGTCACAGTGTCGTTTGTCGCCAGTGTGTAGACGCTGGTGCCGTCTGCCAGGGTGTCAACTCCCCTGCCGTTGCCCAGGGTTCCGGTGAACTCCACCTTGCCGTGCTCCGGCTTGGGGATCCTGAGGGTTGCAGCGTCGGTGTACTCGAACACGAACTTGTTTTCTGCTCCGCTGACCGTAGTAACCTTGTAGTTCCAGCCCTTATCGTCCGCGGTGTACGGCTCTATCGGCGTGCCGTTGAAGTCAGCGCCGACAAGGAGCTTCCCTTCTTCGAAAGGAGCGGTTATCGTGTACTCCACGCCGAGGTAGCCCATGCCGGAAGGGTCTCTGTCGCCATTTATTATGGGCTGAGGGCCGTTCATTGAAAACGCAGTGAACTTGCACAGCTCGCGCACCGGAGCGGTTATCACAGTGTCTCCCTCAACAAAGAGGTAGTCCAGCTTATAGAGATTGATCCCTTGTTCTGAGCTGTAGCGCGGCGCTTTTCCGCAGATGTCGCTTACGCCGTAATCCTCGGCGGAGATCGTTATCTCTATTGATCTGCCGTTCAGGAAGCTGGTCGGGAATTCATTTATTACGTTGTCAAGGCTCCAGGTCTTGTCGCTCACATCGTAATAGGCGGTAACGCTGTTGATCTTTCCCGCCTTCACGGCACTGATAAGCTCGTCCGAGACCTTGAGTTCGCTGTACTGCTTCTCGCCGGACTCGGAATACCAGACATACATGCCCTTGTCGCTTTCAAGGAAGATGGGGTAGAGCGCGTCAACTGAGAGGTCTATCGGCTCGCAGTCCGTATCTGAATCACCGTAAAATACGTATGTCAGCACGCAGTTTTTCGGCAGGAGGGACAGCTTGAACTCATACCCCTCCGGGATAAGGTAGTATACCCCGGAATCCTTAGTATACGGAAGCTCGTCATCGTTGAATTTAAGGGATATATCGACGTGGTTCAGCAGGTCGTCCGTGTCATTAGGGCTCGGGTTGACTATTTCGAGCTTGTTGGTCTTTAACGTTCCGCCGATAACTAAGTGGAGCGTCTTTGTCTCTCCGGTGCCGAACTTGTACTTTGTGTCAGAGAAGTTAATGTCAATTTCTATCTCGTCCAGATTCTTGTTCGGTACGGTGACGTTAATATATCGGTCGTTATATAATTGGATTTCGTAATCGGTGTAATTCGGCGAATCACTGTCAAGGGCAATTTCATATTCGATGATGTTTGTGCTCATCAGGTCTGAAAGCTCTATCGAATAGGTCTTGCCGCCGAGGGTCTGATAAAAGTCGCTGTCGGGGTCGGACATTACTTCCTCATAAATGCGTATGTCGCCATTATTTACCCAGAAGGTGTTGGTAATGAGTAACATGCGCGCGGATTCGTCCGCCGGGCTTAAAGCGTTGGTTTTGTTCATGTAACTTTCGCCGGTTTTAAGCTCGTATTTCTGGTCGTATAATACGTTGCTCACATAAGCGACATTCGCAATGTAGTTCCCATAGCCGGAAATGGAAGTGAAATACGAGCCGGGGATATCAATGTCAACGCCCCTGCTTATATTGTAGGTATCGCAGTTTACTACGTTCTTTCCCGCCCATGCGTCGCCGGCGTAGAAATAGCATTCCTGAAGCCTGATGTTTGTGGGCGTGTAAATGGCATAGTCGGAGCTGTCAACGGATTCCGGGTCGGTGCGGATGTTGAGATTCTCGGCGGTAAAGCCGTATCCGGCGGATATTCCCGCACTGCCGAATGTCAGCGTGTACCTGTCGTTTCCCACACTCTCGCCCTTAAAGGTGAGTTTTCCATCGGAGTATATGCAGTTTTTCTTGGATTCAAGCTTGACGTCAGCCCGGAAAATCACGGTACTGCCCGCCGGGAGCTTTATCGCGTAATCATCGGTCGTATAGAGGTCGATATCGTTCAGTATCTCGAGGGTATTCGGCTGGATATCGCCATCGCCCCTTCCGTACCAATTCCAGTCCCTGGCGGTAATGTTCTGGTTGGTATCTTCAGGACCAAAAGATTTGTATTCACCGTTCTCCGAGACATATTCCCAGTAGCTCGTCACAGTGGCGAAATTCATGCCGTCAGTATTTGATACCGGCGTTGAGGCGTCCGCGTAAGCAATGACGGGATCCTCCGCCAGAGCCGGAACCGACATCAGCGGCACCATCGCCAGAAGCGCCGCGGCTCCCAGGAGCATTCCGCCCAGCCTGCCGCATTTGAATAGTTTATGCTTCATTGATTCCTCCTTTGTGTGTGCCGGGCTTTTCGGCTTCGCCACGCCCGACCCTATAGTTACAATAATTATACAACAATTACATGCCGCCGTCAAGCAAATCTTCCTGATTGTTGCAAAAAACTTCCTCATTGTATCGCTCCCGCCCGCGCGGGAGATTTTCAGCGCCCGGAGCGGGAATTCACGGCGGTTCCGCCGGAGCATACCCCATTTCCGGGGTACGCCGAACGCCTCAAGTACGCCTATTGAAAAATTTCCGGGAATGTGCTATAATCAGACTGACCGCCGGGTGCGGTCTTTCAGCGCACCCAAAGTTAGTGCGTTCTAACAAATCAGATATGGAAGGTGGAAACGCAGCGCCATGATAAAACTCGCATTACTTGCCGGGATACTGGGACACCTGCTCTGCGGAGCTTCGGACTGCCTGCTCGGCTATTCCCGGAAGGGTAGGCTTAACATGAAGAACCTCAGCGACCCGGAAAAGATGTCCGAAATGTTCGCCGATATGCCGGAGAAATTCCCGCTCGCTTCGATACTGCTCGGGACGTTCGCCATCGCGCTGTTCGGTCTGGGGTACCTCGGGCTGAGCGCCTGGATAAGCGCGTACTCCGCGGCGGCTTCGGTGGTCATGTTCATAGCCTCGGCGGCTTACCTGGTGCCGATAACCGCGCACCACGTGCTGTTCGGAGCCATCGAGTGGCTCTACCTGCGGCTCGGAAGGATCTCCGCCGCCCGCGAAGCCGTCCTCGCCCTCCAGAAAAAGACCATCGCGCCCATGTTCGCGGGCTACGCCGGACTCCTCGTGTTCGTGGTCACGCTGTTCGCGGCGGTGGTCTCCGGGAGCACTCCGCTTCCCGCATGGGCGTGCGTGTTCAACACCCTCGTTGTGATGGTGCTCCTCCTGCCCACGAAGCTCCCCGCAAAGGGGAATATCGCCGGGGCGGTGATGTTCCTTGGGCTGATATTCCTCGCCTGAGAAGCTCCGCGGACTACCACAGCGGCTCGTTGTAGTCCTTCCCGGAGCTTTCCGGCGCTCCGTACATCTCGCGCAGTTCCCCGAGGATATCCTCGTTCAGAGCCGCGCTCCTGTCGTCGTCCCACAGCGGCTCGGAGTAGTTGCGCTTTGCGGGCGCGGGCTTCTGGGAAAGCTCCCCGACCGCCTTGTACAGCGCCGAGCGCAGGTACGCTTTCAGGTTCCGTATACCGCTCCTGCCGGATATGTAGTCCGCAACGTGGCTCACCGCGCTGTAATCCACCCTGGAAAAAACAGAAGAAATATCCTCTGCTGATAAAGTCCGTCCGTCAGTCGTAAGCGTGAAGGCTCCCGCCATGCCCTCCGCCGTGACCTCTGCGGCAAGGTCGGCGAATCCGCTTCCGTACTTCCCGGAAAGCCCCGCGTAGTTTATCCTGGAGCGTGCCGCTTCCAGGTGCGCGCTGTCGGGTTTGTTTTTCTCAGGATTATTTTCTTTTGTTTTATTGTCTTTGGTTTTCTGTGAGGATCCCGCACTGCCTGCCGTTGTGGTTCCTGACTGCCTGCCGTCGGATTTCCTTACTTCCTGCGGGGAAGTTTCACCGCGCACTGCCGGAGCGTTTTCCTCCTGGGAAGGCTCGCAGGCGCCGATTATCCCCTCCAGGAGCTGAGGGTCGTCCACGATGTAAAAGAACCTCCGCGCCGGGAGACCCTTCGCCGCGCACCGGATAAGTCCAGCGCTCACCAGCCGCTTCACGCACCGGGACTGCTGGCACTTCGTCAGCGACGTGGATTCCTCCATGTCGTCCACTGTGGAATAAAACCACCCATCGGAGAGCTTTCCGTGCTGTTCGTACCAGGCGTGCTTCGCCAGCAGAGCCGCGTATATCACCGCCTCCGACAGCCCCAGCGCATGCGCCAGCCTTCGGTTCACCGATATCGTGTTGTCGTGGTTGAGAAGCTCAAATACTGTTTTCATGGCGTTTCCTCCTTTGTTTTACCTCCATTGTAGAGCCTCCCGAACTGCAATTTACTGCACAGTTATCTATCAATTTCTTCCCGGATATTCCAAACCTCTTGACAAATCCCGGAGTTAGTGGTACAATACTAAGATAGTTATGACTAACCAGAGTTTGCGTGTATCGGTTAGTTTTGACTAACACAACTATACTATATACAAAGAAAGGGCAGAAAACTATGAAACTCATCAACAGAATGGCCTCGCTTATAGCGGCAGGAGCCGTACTTTCCGTGTTCGCGCTGACCGCCTCCGCAGAGTCCGCAGAGTCCGCAGACTCCGCAGAGACCGCAGAAAGCCACTTCGGCACCACCGGAGCATGGGCTGACATCGCCGGGGAGACCTCCACCACCTACGACAACCTCTTTGACGTGCTACTCGACGAGAAGTACTCCGACATCTGGTACAAGTACTGCGCCGCTGTAGTCGGCGAGGACGGCGCAGATGAAGCGGCGGCGGGTCTGAAAGGCTCGATAAGCTCCGACCGCTACGGTCAGGAAGCCGTTGACTACATCGCCGAGACCGGCGCGGCTTCGTTCGACTGCTGGTACATCAACGGCGCGGAGCAGTTCACCTTCAACGCCGACAACACCGCGACAATAAAGCTCACCGACGGCACCGAATCCACCCATGCCTACGAGTACATCGGGCAGTATAACGTCGGCGACGGCGAGACCCTGAACTGGGGCGGCGTGGAAATGTCCGTGGCGTTCCCCTGCGACGTTTACAAGAGCACCGATGAGGCGGGAGAGTTCAACTATTTCTTCTTCCGCGACGATACCATGTCCGAGACCTACCACATCGAATTCCGCTACGGAAGCGACATTGAATCGCTCCAGGGCTATTTCAAGGGCAAGTACGCATACTGGCTCAGCGCCGGAATGGACGCCGCCGCTGACCTCCACACGATAGACAACTGCATTGCGCTGTTCTGCCTTGAGAACTCCGATTTCTCAGCGCGCACCGACAGCTCCCTCGCGCAGGTCTCCGGCCTGGAGGGCACCTGGGACTGCGACCTCTCCGCATTCGGCGACGCGTACGCTGATACCGAGCTTTACTTCACGATTGATGAGAACGGCCACGGCGAGACCTTCATGAACGGCGAAAAGACCCGTGATTTCGGCGCGTACATGTACGAGACCGGCGAGGGCGTTTACGTAGCCTACGACAACGAGGCGTACGAAGCGGAGCACGCAGACTACACCCTGACCACCTCTGACAATGGGACAGTACTCACGCTCACCAACGACGAGGGCACGATAACCTACGTAAAGCGCGGGGCTTCCGAGACCGCAGAGCCCGCAGAAACCGCTGACAGCGCTGATAATTCCGGCGAGACCGCTTCCAGCGTCAAGGGCAACCCCGAGACCGGAGCACAGGGCACTGCCGCATTCATTGCAGTGGCACTCGGAGCAGGCGCGGCGCTGGTTTTTTCCAGAAAGCGCAATAAGTAACCAGGAGCAGGGGTATACCCCAGGAGCCTGGAGCATAAAAAACGGGCAGGTGCTGAGCCTGCCCGTAATTTGAATCCGCCGCCGGAGGCGGCACCGAAATTCCGAATTCTGAATGATGGATGTACAATATAAGTGCAACACATCAAAAAAAGAGTGACA
>CAMELR010000074.1 GCA_945923775.1 uncultured Clostridia bacterium
CCGGCGATACTCTCGTTGCAGCAGAAAACGGTCAGAAGCGCATTGACGAGATTGAAATCGGGGACAAGGTTTGGGCATATAATGTTGAAACCGGAGAAACCGAACTCAAGACCGTAACAAAGGTTTATGTTCACTCTGTTGATGAGATTCTGCACCTCTACACCGATGAAGGCAACATCGACACGACCACAAACCACCCGTTCTATGTAATTGGAAAGGGTTGGGTTGCTGCTGGCGACCTTGCTGTCGGCGATGAGGTTTTCAACCTCGACGGAACGACTTCTACCATACTCGGCTTTGAAATTGAGGTTCTTGATGAGCCTGTGCTTGTCTATAACCTTGAGGTTGAGGATTTCCATTCCTACTTTGTGGGTTGTGTGCCGGTTTTGGTGCATAATTACGTTGATACCGACCATGTGCCGCTTGGCGATGACTATATTGCTTCAGATGGAACGGTTTATTCTGGAGATAAAAACTATAAAATTACTGATCCAAACTCTAAAGACTGGATGGAAATTCACAATGTAGGAAGACCGCATAATGGGTGGTTGCCCCACACACACTACCCCATACACAACCCTCGTCCAGATGGCACAAAAATACCAAAGAGAGAAACAAAACAAACAACATATGGTGATTATGATTTACTTCACTATGCCGTAACTGTTTTAGGTTGGATTCTAGAATAGTATAGTTCTATATTAAATATGACCCACCACTTCTCTCAATGGATGATATGTTATTGTCCGCCAATTAAATGTTTCCGGATCCCAATGATCTCTGTTCCGTTTCCCCCGCCTGAGGCGGCGGAAACGGAACGATATTATGGGAATGTTTATTTGGGACATCAATAGTATTGCTGTACCCCGATTATTCTTTGTAAATTGATAATCAAAAATGTTTTACAAAGTACAAAATTAAGTAATACCCATATTAATAATTTGCAAAATTTATTTAATTTGGGAGCAACAATTTAGGTATCAGGAGTAATTGTTTATGAGCATGACAATAATTTGTGAATCAAGTGAAGACTTGTCAATATATTGTAAAGAGTACAATGTTGTAAGATTTAATGTAGAAAACATTAAAGAAAAGTACTTAATTAATACGCATATTACTTGGACAACGGATTATTTCGATGATTTCTGTTTAGATGCATACAATTCTTGGTATACTAATCAAAATAACGATAATATTTATTTGATGGATTTTTTGAAGCAAATATTACCAGTATGTTCTCAAGTTTTAGTTTTCTATTGGGAATTTCCTGATTTAAACGATAATATATCAAGTATTACAACAATTATCAATGATTCTGACAAATTCATTGAGTATATAAAATCGGCAATCATCTCTGACTACCGATGCGAATTTAATTGTTGGTATAAAGGCTGAGTGCATATTCAAGTTAAAGTTGTTATATGGATGGATTTTAGTTTTTGATAAAATTTAAGCCTTGTACTTTTGCTTGATATATAGCTTGTTCACATTACCCGAAATGGTTGGATTGCGAGCGTATTTTTCGCAGAACGAGGAAAAAATTCGCCAATGTACTTTATGTGCTTTAAGAATTTTTGACGAAGTTATGCGGAAAATACGCCGCAAGACGGCCGTTGAGCGGTCATGTGAACACGCTCTAGCAAATATAATTTGACGCAGTTGGCAAAGTTCGGGTTGCAGTGGATGACATTGCTGTAGGTGATGAGGTTTATAACCTTGACGGAACTGCCTCTACTATACTCGGTTTTAAGGTTGAGAAACTTGACGAGCCTGTGCTTGTCTATAACCTTGAGGTTGAGGATCTCCATTCCTATTTCGTAGGTAGCACACGGATTCTGGTTCATAACTATTCAGTCGATAAGCCCAAAGCTTGGATACAGCACGATACCTACAATGAAGTGGTTAATAAATATGGAAAAAGCGTTGTCGAGAAATTCGTAAACTCAATGAAAAAGGGTATTGTTGGTAAAGAAGGTGAAAATGGAATAAAATACCTTAAAGATGGCATAAATAGAGGAAATACCACATACCATTATGAAATAAAGGTTAAGGGTAAATTTGGAGATTTTAGAATATTCGGCAACTATGATGAAACATCCGGTCATATTATATTTGATAAATTTGACAGGGGGGAACATTGATTGGCAAATTTTATGCAAGAACTTGATGAAATTGTATCATCAAAAAATCTTGTTGATACATCTTGGTCACTTTTTTGGCACAATTATGATGATTACATTGTAGAATGTCCAGATGAGTCTGCAGAGTACTCGTTGATTGATAGAAATTCGATTTGTCCTAATTTGGATTCTATTTGTTATAAACATTTTTTAGAAAGTGGCAATGAGTACATTATTCTAAGAATCACCATAAAAAATCGAAATGCTAAATATTTAGGCTATTATGATGTTTGTTTTGCAGAATCTGGAGAGATTAAAGACGACTTCTTCGTAATCGAATAATCTCACAGTAAACCAATTCATTAATTTCCCCTTGTTTCTGCAGACAAGGGGAAATTTTGAAAAAATTCCTATAAATTAAACGAAATATCCTACTAGTGTATCTAAGTTATTCCATTTTATGTGCAAAAGATGTAAGGCTACGGTTCTGTCGGCGAGCTTGTTTCCATAACGGACGCAAACGGCAATGTCACCCGCTATGAGTACGACAACGCAGGCAGAGTAATAAAGACCACAAATGCTGCGGGAAGCTCTGCGACCGTGGTTTATGATGAGGCGGGGAACGTCCTGAAATCCACGGATTACGCAGGAAATGTTACCACCTACACCTATGACGCTTTTGACAGAGTAATTGCAAAGGCGGTTGGCGGTGATACTATTCGCTACGCCTATACCGCTGATGGCATGCTTTCCAGCGTAACAGACAAAAACGGCACGATAAGCTATAACTACGATGTAATGAATGGTCTTACCTCGGTAACGCTGTATGACGGCAAAACCATTGATTACACCTACGATGAGGCTTGCAGACTTACATCTGTGGAAACTCCGTTCGGGGCGACGCAGTATGAGTACGACCTCATGGACAGAATCGTGCGCGTTGTGGCTCACGATGGCACGGCTACGCTCTACGAATATGACGCAAACGGCAACAGAACAGCCGTCCGCTATGCCAACGGACTTGTCGTAACCTATGAGTACGACGAGGTCAACCGTCTTGTCCGTGAGAAAATACTTGACAAGAACGGCGCACCTGTGGTAGAATATACCTATACCCTTGGGGCAGCCGGAGAGCGCATTAAGGTTGAAGAAACCGGAGCAGCTTCCGACCGCATCGTTGAGTATGAGTATGACGAGCTTTACCGCTTGGTAAAGGAAACCGTATCTAACGATAACGGCACAACCGTCACCGAGTACACCTACGACCGCAACAGCAACCGCCTTACAAAGACGGTTGACGGCGATGTCATCAGCTATGCCTACAACGCTCAGAACCGGCTCATCAGAGTTACCGTTCAGAGCGGACAGCAGGTGAATGTTGAGGAATATCTGTACGACTATGCGGGCAACCGTATAGCTAAAATCAGCGAGCTTAGCACAACTTATTATCTCGTTGATACAAACGGAGCGCTTTCGCAGGTGCTTGCGGAGTATGACGAGAATGGCTCTTTGACAACCTTATACACTCGCGGTGATGAGCTTATTTCGCAGGAGCGCGGCGGTGAGAAGCATTACTATCTGTACGATGGCTTTGATTCCGTAAGAATGCTGACGGACGAGGGCGGTTCTGTAACCGATACCTACACCTTTGACGCATTCGGAAATCTGACCATAGGAACGCGACGCCGAGAAAAACCAATAAATTTATCTCAAATCCCCTGTTTCCACGAAGCAGGGGATTTTTTTCAAAAACAAGATTTAAAAAATTATGTTTAACTATATCTAAATATCCTAAAAGGATATGTGAATTATTCCATTCTGTCTGCAAATAATGTAGAATAAAAGCAGAAATGGAGTGAATGGGATGTACTATGATGTGGATTTGGATATAGATTACAAGGCGATAGGTAGGAGGATAAGGGCGGCGAGGGAGCGAAAAGGTCTCAAGCAGCATAATCTTGCTGCGCTTGCGGAAGTGGCGGCAACCAATATTTCACACATAGAACGAGGTGTAGCAAAGGTCAGCCTGCCTACGTTGCTGAAGATTGCGAATTCCCTTGAAGTCTCAATGGACGAGTTGCTGTGCGATAGCCTGACCAAATCAAAGCATATTTTTACAGGTGAGCTTGCAGAAATTGTCGATAAATGCACCGACAAGGAACTGAAGCTGTGAAAGCAATGTATGACACCATTCATGGCAGATTAGGCTGAAAAGGAGGGTTGGGGAATTATGGTTCGTATTGCGGTTTGCGATGATGAAAAGGTTGATCTGGAGTACCTTGCTGAGAAAATAGAGCACGGCTGCTCCTGCGACTGTGAAATAGTCAAGTATGAGGACGGCGAAAATCTGTTGGCGGACAGCCGGAAACAGGTTTTCGACGTTTTATTTTTGGATATAGATATGCCAGGAATGGACGGCATGCAGGTTGCCGAAACTATTCGTGAAGAAAACCAGTATGTGAAGATCGTGTTTGTCACGAATAAGGAAGAATGCGTTTTCCAGGGTTACAGATACGGAGCGTTCAGGTTCATGAGGAAAAGCTGCTTTGAACAGGAACTGCCGGAAACTATGGCTTCCTTGGAGAAATTTTTTGATTCTGTGAATGAATTGATAATATTCAAAAAGCCTGGAGGAGAGTTCTCGAAAAAGATATCTGAGATCAGATATATAGAAGTTCAGGGGCATAATGTGACTGTAAATTGTGGAGATACAACGGAGCAGGTTATGGGAACAATGCGTGAGTATGAGAAGAAGCTCAGTGCCAAAGGATTTATTCGTATACATAAGGGGTTTCTTGTGAATTTCCGTAATATCTATTCAATAGAACAAAAGGACATTGTGTTGGATGACGGCAAAAGGCTTCCGCTGAGCAGAAACCGCATTAACGAAACTAAAACCAAGCTGCAGGTTTTTACAAGGAGTATGGATATATGATTTGGGATATGGTTGAAATTGCGGCGTGTATTGTTGAGACAGTACTCATAGTAGATTTTCTAGGGAAGTATCTTGGATATAAGGATAAAACGAAAGTTTGGCTGAAGTGTCTTATCTTTTTTGTCCTTGAGATGATCAATCTGCTGGTATTATCAGAGATAATACAGTCGGAAATAGTATCTTCAGTGGTTCTAATAGCTATTTCACTTGGTTATAGCTGTGTATTCTTAAAAGGCAGTATATTTGAGAAAATATTTATTGTTTTTTTCAATATTGTAATGATATTAGTAGTAAATACACTTGTGTTAACATTATTTGGTGGTGCTCTTGACGCAGATCTCGACGAACTGGCAATGATGAGAAATTCCGCAAGAGTAATGATACTTGTAACAACCAAGTTTCTTTACTTCTTGTGCACAAGGCTTATGTTGAAAGTAAAGAGAGGAGATTCATATTCACTTTCGTCAAAAGAGTGGCTGTCGGTGCTAGGTATATTTGCTTTAACTTTATTAGTTGGAGTTATGATGTTTGAAGCTGTATGGAAGAAAGAGTATAATGAATATGTCCTTTCGGTATTGGCAGTTGGGCTTATATTAATAAACGTAATTACATATATGCTTCTTAGGAAATTGAGCAGGGATAATGCTCAGAAAACAGAAATGGCGATGTTGCAGCTTCAAGTCAGTGAGCAGAAGGAGCGAATGAAAGAAATAGACATCATGTATAATGAAATTCTTCAAATCAGGCACGATATACGGAAGTGCATTAATAGTGCTGCTGTACTATTACAACAGAAAAAATATTCAGAAGCTGAGAAATATCTGGGCGAACTGTCTACGGAAAAGCTTGGAACTGTAAAGGAATATTATGTAATGAAAAGCGGGGTTGTAAGTGCAGTAATCAATTCTAAGCTGTCTGAGTGTAAAAGAAATAATATACGATTGGATACAGAGGTTTCCGACTGCACAGATGGCTTTCCAGAGATGGAGATAAGTATTTTGCTGTCAAATCTGTTCGATAATGCAATTGAATCATGTATGAAACTTAATGACGGCAGATATCTGAGTCTTCGAATTAATGAGCACATGGGATATGTCAGTATATTGATGAAGAACAGTTGTTCGGGAGGAAAACTATTATTAAAAACGACCAAAGCGGATAAGAAAAATCATGGATTTGGGATAAAGACAATCTGTGAAATAGCAGAAAAATATAATGGAATTCATAACTTTAATGTCGCCGGGAATGAGTTTATTGCAGACATCTGGTTAAAAAAGCAGTAAATTGCTACACGTTGCGAAGAATTTCGACATTTTGTGAAATGGATATTGATTTCTTGTTCATAATCGGCTAATATTAACTTAAGGGTGATTTTTATGATCAGGCTTTTGAGTTCAAAGTTAGCCGATTTTTTATGTGAAAAAAGTATTATTCCTGAAGAAGATAAGGAAATCTATATATATGGAAATGAACTGTTGATTTCATCTTTTATAGGTATCGCATTAGTATGTATTGTAGGTGTTCTTTTAGGAGAATTCTTAAGCGCACTTGTTTTCTTGGTGGTTTTTATCATTAATCGTCAATTTAGCGGTGGATACCACGCAAGTACTTTTATTAAGGCAACACCGCACAAATCCCACAAATTAGGAATTAAGCACGATTAGTAAAC
>CAMELR010000075.1 GCA_945923775.1 uncultured Clostridia bacterium
AAGGAAGGCATCAACGCTGCTATGAAGGCTGCTGCTTCCGAGTCCTTCGGCTACAACGAGGATCAGATCGTTTCTTCCGATGTTATCGGTATGAGATACGGCTCCCTGTTCGACGCTACTCAGACAATGGTAGCTAAGATCGCTGACGATCTCTATGAGGTTCAGGTTGTTTCTTGGTATGATAACGAGAACTCCTACACCTCTCAGATGGTTAGAACCATCAAGTACTTCGCAGAGCTCAAGTAATTTCTGCTCTTTAAGTGCATAGAAGCTCCCCTCGGGTGACCGGGGGGAGTTTTTTTGTGGTGGATATGGGGTAAGTGGGGTAGCGGTAAACTATAATTTAGCGGCGAGTGTTCCACTTACTGCAACTCCCTATCGGGAGTCAAGGGGGACTGCAGTAATCGGAACACTCGTCGCACAAATTATACAGTTTTATCTAATGAAATTAGTTCTGATAACCTTCTCCGGGACTGGACAGGCGATACCCGCGTTCTTTCCCGCTTCGATACACTTCAGCAGCCACGCCATGTTCTTCGCAAGCGTGGAAAGCGTCTGGAGGCCCTCCGCGTCCTGGAGCACCTGCTCCGGCAGGTTTCCGTGAACCTGGTTCCAGTACTGCGAACCTACCACCGGCATGTTATTGATGGTGAAGTACTTGTTGAGCTGGTCGAACGCTGCGGAGGCTCCGCCCCTGCGGCAGCTTACGACTCCCGCCGCCGGCTTGAACGCCATGCTCTTACCGCCGGAGTAGAACGCCCTGTCCATGAACGCGCCCATAGCTCCGCCGATAGCCGCATAGTGCACCGGAGAGCCGAAAATGTACCCGTCAGCCTCTGCCGCTTTGAGTACGAACTCGTTCACAACGTCGTCGATACAGCACTTGCCCAGACCCTTCTTGCAGGCTCCGCAGCCGATACAGCCGGATATCGGCTTGTTGCCTATCCAGAATATCTCGGTATGTATTCCCTGTTCCTCAAGCACGGATGCGGTGTGCTTCAGCGCGGTGTCGGTGCAGCCGTGCTCGTGCGGGCTGCCGTTTACTAATAATACAGTCATGGTGTTACCTCCTGATTTGGTTTTGATACACATATTATATAACAAAAACCCCAAAAATGCAACCGGAAGTTTCGCGCTAAAACCTTCCCTGGTTGACATTCCCGCGTAATAGTACTATAATATTTAATGTTGAAATGTTGAAAAAAACAGGGAAGTGACAAAATGACCAGATACCTTAACAGAATATGGGCGGTCGTGCTGCTTGCGTTTATATCCTGCGCGCTGTGGGGCAGCGCGTTCCCGATGATAAAGATAGGCTACGAGCAGTTCGGCATAACCGACAGCGGCGCCGGAGCAAAGATACTTTTCGCCGGGGTGAGGTTCATCATCGCCGGAGTTCTCGCGTGGCTCGCCGGGAGCCTCGCGCAGAAAAGACCCCTGCTCCCGGAAAAGGGCAGGCGCGCCGCAGACTGGCGCAGAGTAATGCTGCTCAGCCTGTTCCAGACCATCTTGCAGTACTTTTTCTTCTACCTCGGGCTTGCCAGCTGCACCGGGGTGAAATCCTCGATAATAAACGGCTCCGGGGCGTTCGTCGTGATAATCCTGACTACCCTGGTGTTCCGCATGGAGAAAATGACCTGGAAGAAGCTCGCGGGCTGCATTCTCGGCTTCGCGGGGATTATCCTGATAAACCTCGGCGGGGATATGTCCGGGTTCGCCTGGAACGGCGAGGGGTTCATCTTCATGACCGTACTCAGCTACGCCGGGTCGACTATTTTAATCAAGAGATTCACCGGAGAGGGCGCAGACCCCGTTATGATGTCCTCGCTGCAATTCGTTTTCGGCGGCATAGTGCTGACCCTCCTCGGGCTGCTGATGGGCGGAGCCTCCGAGCAGTGGAGCTTCACCGGAGCCGGATTCGGCACGCTGATGTGGCTGGCATTCGTTTCGGCGGCGGCTTACAGCCTGTGGGCGGTGCTGCTCAAGCACAACCCCGTGAGCCGGGTCGCCGTGTTCGGGTTCCTCAACCCGGTGTGCGGAGTGCTGCTCTCGGCTCTGCTCCTCGGCGAGACCGAGCAGGCGTTCAGCCTGCGCTCCGCCGGCGCGCTGGCGCTGGTGTGCCTGGGTATATTCATCGTGAATTTCGAGCGCAGGACCCCCGAAAAGCAGTCCGACTGAAAAGGAGCCGCAATGCAGAAACCAAACTACCAGAAAATGCTGGAATCCATAATCGCCGCTATCCCGGAGGGAGAAGCTCCCACGCTGCTGCTTCATAGCTGCTGCGCCCCCTGCTCGAGCTACTGCCTGGAGTACCTGGCGCAGTACTTCCGGATAACGCTGCTGTACTACAACCCGAACATCTCCCCGGAGGAGGAGTTCCGCAAGCGCGTTGAGGAGCTGCGCCGCCTGGTAAGGGAGCTTCCGATGAAGCACCCCGCCGAGGTGGTGGTGCCGGAGTACCGCCCGGAGGAATTCTACTCGGCGGTGAAGGGCATGGAGTCCCTCCCGGAGGGCGGCGAGCGCTGCTTCGTGTGCTACCGCCTGCGGCTGGAGAGGTCGGCGCAGTACGCGGCGGAGCACGGCTTCGACTACTTCTGCTCCACGCTGTCGATAAGCCCGATGAAAAACGCCGCCAAGCTTAACGAGATAGGCGCGGAGCTTTCCGGGATATACCCCGTGAAGCTGCTGCCCTCCGACTTCAAGAAAAAGGGCGGCTACCTGCGCTCCATCGAGCTTTCCAGGGAGTACGGACTGTACCGCCAGAACTACTGCGGCTGCGTGTTCTCAAAGCAGGAGGCTCAGCGCCGCGAAAATGAGAAAACAAATTAAATCACCTGAAACTTTTCCTCTGTTACCGCCGACTACCTGTAACAGAGGAAATTTTTTATCTAAAATGCAACATTTCCCCGGTTCCGGTTGTTTTATATGCAGAGGAAAAAATCCGCCGGAGCCGCTTTCGAGACCTCCGCGCTGTTACAAAATGGTTACAGTGCTGTGAAATGGGTTTACAAAGGCGGTCAGGCGTGCTATAATAGCCTTGACAGCATTGTCAGAAAATACATGATTTTCTCGAAAAAGGGGTGAAAATAGCCGTGAATGTTCCCGTGCTGATACCTACATACAACCCGACGGAGCGTATAATTGAGGTGGTACGGAGCCTTATCTCCGCCGGATTCGAACGGCTGATAATCGTCGACGACGGCAGCCGCACGGAGTGCTCCCCGATATTCGCCGAGCTTGCGGAGATACCGCAGTGCACTCTGCTGCACCATGACGTGAACCGCGGAAAGGGCCGCGGACTAAAGACCGGATTCGCGTATATCCTGGAGCACATGCCGGAATGCTGCGGGGTCGTCACCACCGACGACGACGGTCAGCACTCGCCGGAGGACATTCTGCGCTGCGCCGAAAAAATGGAGCAGTCCGGCAGGGCGGTGCTGGGAGCCAGGGATTTCACCGGTGACGACGTCCCGCCCCGCAGCCGGTTCGGAAACAACTGCACGCGGTTCGTGTTCCGGGCGCTCTGCGGCATCAGGATAACCGACACCCAGACCGGGCTGAGGGCGCTTCCCGTAAGCTATCTTCCGGCGCTTGCGAAGCTCAGCGGCGAGCGGTTCGAGTACGAGACCAACATGCTGCTTGAGATGAAGCGGCTGGGGCTTCCGTTCGGCGAGGTCAGGATACAGACCATCTACAACGATAAGAACAGCGGTTCGCATTTCCACCCGCTGAGGGATTCCATCAAGATATACGCCGTGATATTCCGGTTTATGCTCAGCTCCGGACTTTGCTCGCTCATCGACATCGGGCTGTTCACGCTGATAAATCTGCTGACTGCTCCGCTTTTCAGCAGCACGGAGCTGCGGATACTCACCGCCACAGTCGGCGCCCGGGTGGTATCCTCCCTGGTGAATTTCCTTGTGAACAGGAGCGGTGTGTTCCGTTCCGGGAAGAACATCAGGCGCGCCGCCGTGAGGTACTACACGCTTGCGGCGTGCCAGCTCATCGTTTCCTACCTCTGCGTGAACGGGCTTGCGCTTCTTTTCGGCGGCGGAGCCAGCGTTTGGCAGACCGTAATAAAAATAATCGTGGATACAGCGCTGTTCTTCGTCAGCTTCGGAATACAGCGCGACTGGGTCTATGCAGACTGAAAGGAGCCTACGCTTGACCGACAACATAGTTTCAGAGGAGAGACCGCGCAGCAAGCCGCGGTTCAAGAAGAAAAAGAAGAGCCGCGCCGCCTGCGTTATCCGGCGGATTCTGCTGGTGCTGCTGACCGTGATACTCGCGGTGCTGGCGGCGCTGCTGGGCGTGGTGTACGTCATGGAGAAGGGGCCGTCGGAAACGGCGCGGAACCTGTTCGTGATATCCTGCCGTGAGACCAGCGCGATAAAGTGGGTGCCGAACATCTTCCTGTCAAACGAGCAGGTGGAGCTGATAGCGGCGCAGAACGCTATCCAGGAGACCGACAACATCACCGACCCGGGTCTTGTGCAGATACCCGCTCCGGCGGACATCAAGGAAGCCGCAGGCTCCGACCCTGACATCGACCCTGACGGCGACGGGATAGACATTATCGACGTCAGCGGCTCCACGTTCAAGGGCAAGATGATGGTGGTCTACGACCCCTCCCGGGTGTTCGTTGGAATTTCGGGGAAATTCGGGCTTGAGGAGCAGGGCAAGACCCTCCCGGAGATATACGATTCCTACGATAATATAGTCGGCGCGATAAACGGCGGCGGCTTCGACGACCGCCCCGGCCACATGACCGGCGGCGAACCCTGGGGTATAGTGATGTCGCAGGGGGAGGTGCTGTGGGGAACTCCGATGTACTACACCTGGGACACCATCGGCATAACCTACGACAACAAGCTTGTAGTCGGCAAGATGACCGTGCAGGAGGCAGTTGACATGGGCGTGCGGGACGCGGTGAAGTTCGGACCTATCCTCATCGTCAACGGCGAACCGGTGGAGGCTCTCGGCGACGGCAGCGGGCTGAATCCGCGCACGGCGATAGGTCAGCGGGCGGACGGCGCGATGCTCCTGCTGACGATAGACGGCAGGCAGTCCAACAGCATCGGCGCAAGCCTGGCGGACGTCCGGGACGTTATGCTGGATTTCGGAGCGGTCAACGCCGCTAACCTGGACGGCGGCTCGTCCACCAGCATGATATACAACGGCGAGATGATAAACCAGAACGCAAGCCTCATCGGACTGCGCAAGATGTGCACCGCGATACTCGTGAAGGGCGGTGAGCAGCAGTGAAGGGCGAACATTACGCAGAGAGGACGCGCAGCACCGGAACGGTCGTGTTCTACTCGATATATTTTGTGCTGCTTGCGGCTGCGCTGGCGGCGGCAGTTGTGGGGCTGGGGAAGCTGTGGGAGTTCCTCCAGCACTACGAAGCGTGCCAGATATACCACACCATCGACGCGGTGGCGGAGGAGCTGAACTCCGGGAATCTCGACCTGCTTTACAGCGGTATCGAGGGCGATATCTCCCCCTACGAGAGCGAGGGAGCGGCGCGGCGGCAGCTTTCCGAGCGGTTCACCGGGGAGTTCACGCTGAAGAAGAACATCAAGGAGAGCACGAAGGAAAATCCGGTGTACACGGTGCTGTGCGGCGGGGAGCCTGCGGCATTCGCAAGGCTTGCCCAGACCGGCGCAGACGAGCTTTACGGCTTCGAGATATACGGCGTGGAGCGGGTCTACGGCGTCCAGCTAGTGCAGAACGAGAGCGTAAGGCTGAGCCTTCCGATGGGCTGCACGGCGAAAATAAACGGCGTGGAGCTGTCAAGCTGGTCGGAGCACGAAACGGCTGAAATTCCGGAAGCGGCGGAGTTCGGGGAGTACCTGGCGAGCGCCCCGCAGATGGACAGCTACGTAGTTACCGGGCTGATGTACCCGCCGGAGGTGGAGTTCTACGACGGCCCCGGGAAGCCGCTGGAGACGCTCCGGGACGAAAACGGCGCGTATAGCTGCGGGCTTCCTGTGACAGACTCAGCCGCGGCAGAGCAGGCGAAGGAGTTCGCGCTGGAGTTCTCCGGGCTGTACTCGAAGTACATTGCGAACGACGTGTACTTTTCGTCGATATCGGGGTATATCCCGCAGGATACCGAGCTTTACAGCAACCTCAGCACCTACGAGGGGCAGTTCTACACCTATCACAGCGGCTACGACTTCACGGAGGAGCAGGTGCGGCGCGTAACGCAGTACTCCGCCGACTGCTTCGCGGTGCGCGTAAGCTACGTTCACAACGTGTACTACGGCGGCGAGACCTACAGCTACCCAGCTGACAACACGATATACGCGGTAAACACCGAGTCCGGCTGGAAAGCCGCAGGACTTACGATGAACTGACGATGGCGTCAGTGAACAGGAAAGTACGGACGAGGCGAGTTTTAAATTCGGAATTTTGATTTGTCAATACAAGTGCAACAGTTATTTCAAAAATTT
>CAMELR010000076.1 GCA_945923775.1 uncultured Clostridia bacterium
ACCTCACTTTCTCTGTGGGTATTATTGGCATTTACACGGTTCGGTATACAGCCTCTAAAGAACAGAAAATATCGGCATAGCCGGATTTACCTAGCTATGCCGATACTTTTCAAGGTTATTTAATCCCTATGTGAGGCGACCTTTCTGTCCTCCTTTTTTATAATCCTGATTTCAGTTACAGGAACGATCAGTTCTTTTTCGCTTCTCTGAGCTTGAATCTGGAAACAAGGGACTTCATGGCAGTAGCCTGAGCGGAAAGCTCCTCGGAAGCAGCCGCGCTCTGCTCTGCTGTTGCGGAGTTTGTCTGAACAACGTTGGAGATCTGCTCGATGCCTGTTGTAACCTGGGCGATGGACTGAGCCTGCTCCTCGCTTACGGAGGAGATGCGGTCGATGGTTACTACGATATCCTCGATCTGCTTTACAACGCCGCTGAGAGCCTCTGCGGTATCGTCTGCGATGTGGGAGCCGTTCTCAACCGCCCTGATGGAGCGCTGAATAAGCTCTGCGGTGTTCTGGGAAGCAACTGCGGACTTGGAAGCAAGGTTTCTTACCTCGTCTGCAACTACTGCGAAGCCCTTGCCTGCCTCGCCGGCTCTTGCAGCCTCGACAGCCGCGTTGAGCGCCAGAATGTTGGTCTGGAATGCGATGTCCTCGATGGTCTTGATGATATCGCTGATCTGTGCGGAGGTATCGCTGATCTCCTGCATAGCGCTGAGCATTTCCTTCATGCGGTCGTTGGAAAGCTCAGCCTGCTTGCCGACCTCTGCCATGCTGCCGCTTGCAGTCTTGGAGTCGTCAGCGTTCTTGGTGATCTTATCGGAGATCTCCTCGATGGTAGCTGCCAGCTCCTCAACGGAACCAGCCTGCTCAGTTGCGCCCTGTGCGTTAGCCTGTGCGCCTGCGGAAACCTGCTCGGAGCCGGAGTCAACCTGGTCAGCGGACTGGAAAATCTGAGCCATAGTGTCGCTGAGGTCGTATGAGAGTACTCTCAGGTTGTCAAGCAGCGGAGCGAACTCGCCGATATATACCTCGCGTGCTTTGGTGTGTACGTCAAAGTTGCCCTTTGCAAGCTCGCCGTACATGTAGGAGCTGTCCTTGATGAGCTTGCTGAGGCTGTCGTTGGTGGTGCGCATTGCGTCAGCCATCTCGCCGAACTCGTCGCGGCTTACATAGGTGATCTCGCTGTCAAGCTCGCCCTTTGCGATCTTGTTGAGCGCGTTCTTGATTTCTGAGATAGGCTTTGTGATAAGCGTGGTCAGGTTGATGATCCCTGCAACGCCGAGTGCAACGGCAAAAATCCCGACGATCAGGGCTACTGTGGTAACTGTGTTTGCTTCAGATGTTATTGTTTTTCTTGTGCCCTGGCAAGCGGCGGTAAGAACAGCGTCAGCGTCGTCGCCGATGGAAAGGCACTGGGCTATCTTTGCAGAAAGCTTTTCATTGTAAGCTGCAAGAGCTTCTTCGTTGGTGCAGCTGGCAGCTACTTCGGTAACTTCTGGAATAACCGTGTAGATCTCGTTGCATACGGACTTCAGCTCGTCTATCTTTGCGTCGGAGCCGGTGTATGTAATAAGGTCGAGCTTTTCAAGCATCGTGTCCGCTGCATTTGTCGCTTCCTTGATATACTCTGCTTCAACGTTGCTGTCGTCTTCAAGGGAAGCTGCCAGAATGTTTCTGCTGATTGCTTCTACCTGGCTCTGTACGTTCTTGACTTGCAGCAGGTTGTTGACATCGTAGTCAAGTATCATATCCATTTTGCTCTGTACGCTTTTCAGTCCGATGACTGATACGAGCGTACATGCAATGGTCATTATGATGACAAGCCCGAATGAAATGATAAGTTTAGTCGCTACTTTTAGGTTTTTCATGCTTTCTTTTCTCCTTCTGATTATTTTACGGCGTCCGCCGAATTAATTACATGTTTAAATGTGCCACAGCTGGATCAGAAACGGCATTTTGCCTGTAGAAATAACAAATCATATGTTTAACAGCTTTAAATGTTTATATCCTAATTTTTATTCTAGCACTTTTTGCAAAAAAAGTCAACAGAAATATGTATATTTTAACCAAAACGCGTGGAAAAAGTTACATTTCGTTAAAAAGGCAAAAAAGTGCTGTATTATGTCGTGTTAATCGTTGTGAAATCTGACCAACTTTGATATAATAATAGTTACAAACCCGACCGCTTCAATACGGAGTTTTTTTTGAAACATTAATGTGAGGTGCATAATTATGGCAAATCCATACTTACCAAGCTGGGAATATGTACCAGACGGAGAGCCGAGAGTATTCGGCGACAGAATTTACGTCTACGGTTCGCATGACCGCAAGGATTCCATCGACTTCTGCGACTACAAGCTGAAAGTGTGGTCTGCGCCGGTGAGCGACCCCACGAAGTGGGTGTGCCACGGCGACATTTTCCGCAGCCGCGACGGTCACGACTCCCCATCGGACGTAGACTGGACAGACGAACTGCTGTTCGCCCCGGACGTTGTGGAGCGCGGCGGTAAATACTATCTATACGCGTACATCGTGAATGCAAAGGGCTGTGTTGCAGTCGCCGACCGCCCGGAGGGTCCGTTCAGGCTGCTGTCCCGGTATGAGTACGATATTCCGAACCACTACGACAACGGTACTTTCATCGACCCCGGCGTGCTGGTCGACGACGACGGCAGGGTGTACATCTACTGCGGCTATCAGGGAAGCTACATGTGCGAGCTGAAGGACAACATGTACGAGGCAGTCCCCGGGAGCTACAAGCTGGACATAATCCCGACTGCGGAGCCGCACCGCTTCTTCGAGGCGTGCTCCCCGCGCAAGATAAACGGGACGTACTATCTTATATACTCGCCCCAGCGCGGAAGCTGCCTTGACTACGCGACTTCCGATTCTCCGACGGGTCCATTCACCTACCGCGGTACCATCATCGACAACGGAATTGATTTTCCTGGCGGAAATGATCACGGCTCGGTCTGCTGCATAAACGGGCAGTGGTACATTTTTTATCATCGCATGACAAACGGCACGATCATGTCCAGAAGAGGCTGCGTTGAGCGTATCGAAATACTTCCGGACGGCACGATACCACAGGTGGAGATGACCTCCCTCGGCTTTGAGGAGTCGCTGAACCCCTACGATTTTACACCGGCGGACACCGCGTGCGTACTGAAGGGCGGCTGCTATATCACGGAAACTAGCGTGTTCGAACGCCCGATCGTGAACGTCACCGACGGCTGCGTGATGGGCTGGAAGTACTTCGATTTCGGCGAGGACTTCGCGTCAAAGACCATGCAGATACGGCTGAAATTACGCGGTACAGGCTCACGCGGGCGCGTGCACGTCCGGCTTGATTCCGAGGACGGCGAGGAGCTTGGCACGGTGGATTTCGCGGAGGACAGCGGAACCGCCGGCGCCAGAATAAAGGCGGCTACCGGACGCCACGCGGTGTTCCTGGTTGCGGAGAGCGGCTACGAAGGCTGGTTCGCTGGCGAGATGAAGGGCAGGCAGCTCTTTATGCTTGACGGATTCGTGATCATGAAGTAAAACCAAAGGGGCGGCATAACGCCGCCCCTTTAGTCAGTTTAGAAAGGCGATTTCTCGAAAACAACAAGCTCCCCGGAGTCCGGGGAGCTTATTGTTTGTCAGGATTTTATCTCAGTTCCGGGAGGAAGCATGTCGTATCTCGCGAACTCAGATGTGAACTCGCCGAGACCCTGCGTGATCTGGCGGAGCGTCAGCGCGAAATCGCCGAGTTCGGCTTCGGGAGCCTCCGCGAGGAGTTCGGTCATGCCATCGCCGACGGAGTTCATGCCGAGGACGGAGCCGCGGCGCTTTGAGAGCACGCTCATGACGTCGCCCTGCTTGTCGTCGGGGAGGAGTATCTTCAGGCTGTCTACAGGCTCGAGCAGGTAGGGCTGAGCCTCCTTCATGCAGTCCTTGAACGCCATCGAGGCTGCGGTCTTGAACGCCATTTCGGAGCTGTCAACCGGGTGGTAGCTTCCGTCGATGAGGGTAGCTTTCAGGCGCACTACCGGGAATCCTCCGATGTAGCCGTGCTCTGCGGCCTCCTGGAGCCCCTTCTCGACTGCAGGGAAGAAGTTCTTCGGAACCGCGCCGCCGAACACCTTTTCGCAGAACATCAGCTCGTCGCCGTCGTATGGCTCGAATTCTATCTTTACGTGTCCGTACTGACCGTGGCCGCCGGACTGCTTCTTGTATTTGCTCTCGATCGTCACTGGCTTGCGGATAGCTTCACGGTACGCGATCTTCGGCTCGGACATCTTGACCTCCATGCCGAACTTTGATTTCAGCTTTGCCGCCGCGACGTCAAGGTGCTGGTCGCCCAGGCCGCCTATCATGCGCTGGTGGGTCTCGTGGTTGTGGACGTATTTCAGCGTGGGATCCTCCTCCAGCAGCCTGCGGATAGCGCCGGAGAGCTTGCCCTCGTCGCCGCCTCCCGCGAGGTTAACGGCGCGGAAGTAGCATGCCTGCGGGAACTCCGTAGGCGCCAGCGCTGCGACTGCTTCGGGAGCGCACAGGGTGTCGTTTGTGGCTGCTTCCAGCTTGGTGACGGCAGCGATGTCCCCGGCGAACGCTTCGGAGATCTCCTCCTGCTTCTTGCCGGTGAGCTTCAGCAGCTTGCCGATGCGGACGGTCTCGCCGGTGGTGGCGTTCACGGCGGAAACTCCCGCGGTGAGCTTGCCCTGGATTATCTTGAGCATGCTTATCTTGCCTACGAACGGGTCGGCTACGGTCTTGAACACGAACGCCTTGAGCGGCTTGTTCTCGTCGTAGTCGAGGGTCTCTCCGTCGAGCGTCTCGAGCTTCCTCTCGTTGGGGGAGGGGAGCATGGAAACCACCGCGTCGAGCAGCATGTCAACGCCGGAGAGCGTGTCGTTGGCGCAGCATACGAGCGGAGTTATAGCGCCGCTTGCAACGCCGTCGTGGATACCCTTCACAAGTTCGTCGTGGGTGAAGTCCTCGCCGCTGAAGAATTTCTCCATGAATTCCTCGTTGGTCTCAGCGACCGCCTCAGCCATTGAAGCGCGCAGACCCGCGATGCGGTTCTCGGAAGCGGGCATGGGAACTTCAGTCGGAACTCCCTTGCTGTCGTACTTGTACGCCTTCATGGTGAGCAGATTTATGTAAGCTTCAACGGGGCCGTTCTTGTCGTACGGAACCACTATCGGGCACACCGACGGGCCGAAAACGGTCTTGAGCTGTGTGTGCACCTTATAAAAATCGGAGTTCTCGACTTCCATGCAGGTTACGGCGAGCATTCTTGCCTTGTTCTGACCCGCGGCGAGATTGTACGCCTTGATGGTGCCGGGGCATACTCCGTCCTTGCCGTTTACCGTGATTATCACCGATTCAGCGGCGCGGATACCCTCGTACATTCCGCCGATGAAGTCGAACTGACCAGGCGCGTCGATGATGTTTATGCGGGTGTCCTGCCATACCGTCGCGGCGAGGGAGGTGTTTATCGAGATCTTGCGGCGTATCTCCTCCGGGTCGAAGTCGCTCACGGTGCTGCCCTCGTTGGTGCTGCCCATTCTCTCAGTTGCTCCTGATTTGAACAGCATAGCTTCTGCTAATGCGGTCTTTCCGCTTCCGCCGTGGCCGGCAAGTAATATGTTTCTGATTTTGTCAGCAGTGAATGTCATAGGTAGACCTCCGAATTAAGAATTTGCAGCCCGTTTGTTTTCGAACTCCATGATTCTATTATATAGTAAAGCTGTACAAAATTCAACCGGTTTTGTGAAGTTTTTTATTGCTCGATATACAAATTCCATATTCTGTTTTGTGCAAATCTAACAATTTGAGCTGAAAAATAACGCTTGATTATGTTACTCTGATAGTATATAATATAAATAATTTAATTCGGAATTCGGAATTAAGAATTCGGAATTAATGTGTCCGGCTTCGCCGGACGGATTTCAATTTAATTAGCTTTTAAATTCGTCCCGCGCAGCGGGACACCGAAATTCTGAATGATGGATGTACAATATAAGTGCAACACATCAAAAAAAGAGTGACA
>CAMELR010000077.1 GCA_945923775.1 uncultured Clostridia bacterium
TTTTGAAATAACTGTTGCACTTGTATTGACAAATCAAAATTATGAATTCGGAATTAATGTGTCCCATTTCGTGGGACGGATTTAAATAACCGCCGCAGGCGGCACCATAATTCCTAATTCTTAATTCCGAATTAAAAAGAGTGGGGTGTTTGTATGAAAAAGTATTCCGGCAAGGGCGTATACGGCGCTATAGCCATCGGAAAAATTTCCGTACTGAAAAAGAATGACGCAGCAGTCACACGCGTGCATGTAGAGGACACAGCCGCCGAAAAGGCGCGTGTCGAAAAGGCGAAGCAGGCGGCTGCGGAGCAGCTCCAGGCTATTCACGACAAGGCGCTCAAAGAGGTCGGCGAGACCAACGCGCAGATCTTCGAGATACACATAATGATGCTGGAGGACGAGGACTACAACGAATCCATCGCGAACATCATCGACACCCAGCAGGTCAACGCAGAATACGCCGTAGCCGTGACCTCCGACAATTTCGCAGAGATGTTCGCCGCAATGGACGACGCGTACATGCAGGCGCGTTCGGCCGATGTCCGGGATATCTCCAACCGCATAATCGCTAACCTCACCGGCGCTGCGGACAGCTCCGCTGAGTCCTGCGACAGCATGATAGTCTGCGCGGACGACCTCGCTCCCAGCGAGACCGTGGCGCTCGACAAGGACAAGGTGCTTGCGTTTGTGACGGCGCACGGCTCGTCTAATTCTCACACCGCCATACTTGCGAGGAACATGAATATTCCGGCTGTAATAGGCATGGGCGATGAGTTCTTGACCGAGATATTCTCCGGAACTCCGGCGATAGTCGACGGCTACACCGGCACCGTGATAGTCGACCCGGACGAGGCGACAGTCGCCGAGTACACCGCAAAGCGCACTTCCGACGAGGAGAAAAAGCGCCTTCTTCAGGAGCTAAAGGGCAAGGAGAACGTCACCGTTGACGGCAGGAAAATCAACATCTACGCCAACATCAGCGGAATCGACAACATCGGCGCCGTGCTGCTCAACGACGCGGGCGGCATCGGACTTTTCCGCAGCGAGTTCCTGTATCTTGAGAACAGCGACTTCCCGACTGAGGAACAGCAGTTCCACGCCTACAAGCGCGTTCTCGAGAGCATGGCTGGCAAGAAGGTCATCATACGCACGCTGGATATCGGCGCTGATAAGCAGGTAGGCTATTTCGGGCTGAAAAAGGAAGAGAACCCCGCGCTTGGCTATCGCGCTATCCGTATCTGCCTTACCCGCCCCGAGATATTTAAAACGCAGCTCCGGGCGCTGTACCGCGCTTCCGTTTACGGCAATCTCGGCATAATGTTCCCGATGATAACCAGCGTGAAGGAAGTCGAGCGTATCAAGGAAATATGCGAGGAGGTCAAGGCTGAGCTTCGCAGCGATGGCATTGAGTACTCCGACAAAATCGAGCTTGGTATCATGATAGAGACTCCCGCAGCCGCGCTGATAAGCGACAGGCTGGCTCCGATGGTGGACTTTTTCAGCGTAGGCACCAACGACCTGACGCAGTACACGCTTGCCTGCGACCGACAGAATCCCGATATTGAGGAGTTTATCGACACGCACCATGAAGCTATACTCAGGCTCATTGAAATGAGCGCCGAGAACGCCCACAAGAACGGCGCATGGATAGGAATATGCGGCGAGCTTGCCGCAGATACCACGCTTACGGAGCGGTTCCTCAGAATGGGAATAGACGAGCTTTCCGTATCTCCCAGCTTCGTGCTGAAGGTGCGCGACGCAGTACGCCGAACTGATCTTTCCGAATGATATGACTGATTCCCCCGCATGCATGTGCGGGGGGGGATCGTTTTTGTTCGCTTTTGTCGCTTTGACCTGAGCGAGTAGTTTTCTGCCGAAAATTGCAGGATACTGGCGCAGTTTAAACGGTAGAATTTGAGGTGTATCGGGAATATCGTCTTGATTTTTCCGGCGGGGTGTGATAAAATATAAATAATAATTTTTCGGCCGGAACTCCAATGGCCTGCAGACAGAAAGGACGCGCTTAAATGCTGAATAGATCGGGAATTATAGGTCTGTGCTGTACGGCGGCAAACAAAGAGCCGTCCAAGCCTATAATCGACGCCATCGCGAAACATCTTGAAAAGACCGGAAGTCACAAAATGCTGGTGTTCCAGTGCTTCGAAGATATGTACATGAACACCCCGACTGATATCGGCGGTGCTTCCGTGTATAAACTGATAAATTACGACATGCTCGACGCAATGGTCATCGTGCCGTTTTCTATGCACGATCACGCCGTTATCGACCAGGTGGTGCAGGAGTGCATAAAGCACGAAGTTCCGCTTATCTCCATTGATACGGAGATACCCGGCGCGTTTACCGTGCAGTTTGGCTACGGAGAGGCGTTCGGCGCTATCGTGGAGCATGTTCTGGACGTCCACGGGTGCAGGCGGATAAAGCTGGTGTCGGGTCCTGCGGACAATCCGTTTTCGCAGCAGCGGGTCGAGCGCTGCCGGGAGATAATGCGGCAGCACGGTCTGACCTTGAATGACAGCGACATAATATGCGGCGAATTCTGGGAGAATCCGACATACGAAGCAATGGACAGGTTCTTTGAATCCGGCGAACCGCTGCCGGAAGCGTTCATCTGCTGCAACGACGCAATGGCTATGGCGGTCTGCCTGAAACTTACGGAGCACGGATATTCCGTGCCCAAGGACGTGATAGTGACCGGCTTTGACGGGATAAATCTGGAGCGGTACCACAAACCGAGGCTGACTACAGCTTCCAGGGATCATTCCCAGATCGCGGACACGGTGCTCGGCATAATTGCCAGATTATGCGCGGAGCCGGGTCTGGAGCCTTATAAGGTAGAGTTGAAATACGATCCTGTATTCAGTGAGAGCTGCGGCTGCGGAACAGGGAAGAGCGCGGATCCTAACCGCGTGGTCGCGAATATAATGGAGGACTACAGTAACGCCCTGAATTACGAGGAGTACGTGAACCGCATGGAAAACGCGATCGCCGCAGATCCTACTCCGGGGAACGTTCACGACGTGCTGAAAAAATACTGCCCGGGTAATGCGATGATTTGCCTTACTGAGGAACTGAACCGTTACTTCCACGGTCAGGACGACTCATTGCCTGCGTTCTCCGGATTCGGGGACATGCGGGTGTTCCTGTCGACATTCGAGGGCAGGAGCGACGAGGGAACGGTATTCCCGGCGGCAAGGCTGATACCTCAGCTTGAGAATTCCTTCGGCGCGAACAATACATTGTTCATAATCCCGCTGCACTTCCAGGATACGGTGCATGGGTACTTCATAACGCATTACGTGCTTGACGAACATCACAGCGAGCGGCTGTATACCTTCTGCACCAGCCTCAACCGCTGCCTTGAAACGATGTGCGCTCACGAGCACATGAGTATACTTAACCGCCGCCTGGAGTTCATGTTCACACATGATCATCTTACGCAGATCTACAACCGATACGGGTTCTACAATGGATTCCGCAGGAGCTGCGCTGATATCGTCGGCTCCAGGGAGGTCTTTATCGTGTCGATAGACCTTAACGATATGAAGTACATCAACGACAACTACGGCCATGCGGCAGGCGACGACGCGCTGTGCATAACCTCCGCGGCACTGACCCGGGCGGCGGAGTACTGCGGCGGGAACGTTATATGCTCAAGGTTTGGCGGAGACGAGTTCGTAGCGGCGGAGGTCTGCCAGGGCAGCGCGAAGGAGAAGGCGGATAAGTTCCGCGAAGGCTTCGTGAAAGCCCTTTCCGAGCTGAACGCCTCGAGCGGCAGACCGTTTGCGGTGAAGGTAAGTATTGGAGTGTACTCAGCGTCGCTTGACGGCGTGGATTCCATTGATGAGCTGATAGAGCTTGCAGACCGCCTGATGTACTCAGACAAGGCAAGGCACAAGCGCCACCCAAGAAACTGAGCGGTCTGACGTCAGTAATTGAACCTGAGCATTTTGTGACATTACATAAAATAACCCCCGGCGGTCTGCCGGGGGTTATTTTTGCTTATCAGTTGTACATGTTCTTCTGGAGTACGTTAGTGTAGACCTTTTCCATGTCGGGTTCGATACCCTTGATTTTGAACAGCTCAGTGACTGTCACGAACTTGTAACCCTGCTTCTGAAGCTCCGGGATTATGGTGTCCAGCGCTTCCACGGTCATGGAGTTGCCCTCTGCGTCGTGGAGCAGGATTATATCGCCGTCCTTCGCCTGCTTGAGGATCATTCTCGCACGCATTTCAGCGGTTACTCTGTCCTCCCAGTCGTTCGCGCCGATTCCGGCGATGAACGGAACGTCGATATTGTCGAACATTATCTGATGTACCGAAATGTACGGCGGTCGGAAGAACTTCGTGTGCTCGCCGGTTATCTCGTAAACCTTTTCGTCGGTGTACTCGAACTCAGCCCTGATATCCTCGGCGGAAAGCTCCGTCATGTTGCTGTGTGTGCGGCTGTGGTTGTCTATCTCGCAGCCGAGGTCATAGGCGCGTTTTACCGCCTTGGCGCTCTCATCGTTGATGTTGTTGCCGATGAGGAAGAACGAAGCCACTATGTCGTACTTCTCCAGCTTGTCTATAACGTCGTTGGTTGTCGTAGCATTAGGGCCGTCGTCAAAGGTCAGCGCGATGTACTTTACGTCTTGGCTCATTTCTGTTTCCTCCGCTGTATCGTTTTGGGTGCTGTCTGATGTTCCGGCGGTGATTTCCCCGGTGAGCTTTTCCACTTCGGAAGTTATCTTCTCGATAGTGCTTGAAACGCTCGCGGAATCCGCCGTATCCGTTGTACCCGCCGCGCTCTCCGCGCCCTGCGTTGAGCCTGCGGAACTGCCGGACGGCGCTCCCGCGCAGGCGGAGAGCATCGTCACAGCGGTCAAAGCGGCTAGGATAGTCTTGATTATCATGTTCGTTTTCATCTTACTTTACAACGATGTTTACAAGCTTGTTCGGAACTGTGATCTTCTTAACTACGGTCTTGCCGTCGGTCAGAGCCTTTATCTCGGGGAGATCGAACGCGAGGTTTTCAAGCTCCTCCTTAGCGCAGTCAACAGGCGCGTTGAAGCGAGCCTTTACCTTGCCGTTGACCTGAACTACGATCTCAACGCTGTCCTCAACGCAGAGCTTCTCGTCATACTCTACCCACTTCTGCTCGTTGAGCACGCCCTCGTAGCCCATTACCTGGTACAGCTCCTCGGTGATGTGCGGAGCGAACGGATTGAGCAGTATCAGCAGTGTTCTGTAGTCTGCACGGGTAAGGGAGCCTGCGGCGTCTATTTCATTGAGCAGACCCATCATCGTAGCGATGGCGGTGTTGAACTTCAGTGTTTCGATGTCCTCGCTTACCTTCTTGATGGTCTTGTGCATGGAGGCGCGGAGCTTGTCGCTGTACTCGTCGCCGGGAACGACCTTCTCCTGCATAGCCCATACTCTGTCGAGGAAGCGCTTGCAGCCCTTGATGCCGTTTTCCTGCCACGGAGCAGCCTTTTCGAAGTCGCCCACGAACATCTCGTAGAGACGGAGGGTATCGGCGCCGTATTCCTTTACAACATCGTCAGGATTTACAACGTTGCCCTTGGACTTGGACATCTTTGTGAACTCGCCGGGACGCTCGGGATCCTTACCGAGTATCATTCCGTGGGAGGTACGCTTCATGTACGGCTCCTTGCAGGGAACTACGCCCTGATCATACAGGAACTTATGCCAGAAGCGGCTGTACAGCAGGTGGAGCGTGGTGTGCTCCATGCCGCCGTTGT
>CAMELR010000078.1 GCA_945923775.1 uncultured Clostridia bacterium
GCTGGAGCTTCTTCTCTCCGAAATCGTCCGTAATGGGATTTATTGCGGTGAGGATCGCTGACAGGCAGGGGACTTCCATGCTGCCGGCATCGACGTTCAGGCTCTCCGGCATGGGGATTATTTTGTTGAAGTCGATTACGGCGGAATGCTCGCTGCTTTCGTTCTTGTCCGGTTTGATGAAGTCCATAAGCTCGGCGATACGGCTTTCATCTCCGCTGAAGCGGACTTGGTTAATAATATAGTTTGGAATGGTTATTACCTCCTCGACAATTCTGCTGTGAACGAGCAACACGATGTTGCAAAGCCAACGCAAAAGGGCGGCATGGACGCCGCCCCATAATGCGTTGGCTAGGCGCTTCAACCGAAAAATTGAAGGTGGGTTCGTGCAAACGCCTGAGTTCACAGGCTGATTGTATTAGCTGACCTCTGCTGCGTTAAGTGGTATCGTTGAATATCACCTCCCTAATTCGTTTTCCGATAGCTGCGATAACAGGAACTGAAACCGCATTTCCTGCCATTTTATACAAATGCCCATCGGACAAACCGGTTGAAACGGCTTTGTTAAACTGCTCATCGGAAAAACCCTGAAGTCGCCAGCACTCCAGCGGCATAAGTCTGCGAACTCTGCCCCGATGCAGAATTCCCTGTTTATCTGCCACCGAAATGGTGTTTTCGGGATTTGCCGAAAGCGGTTCGTTTTGCCCATTGCTGCATTCAACCAGAACGCCGGAATTTGTACCCTTGTGGTGAGTTATTCCGGAATTATACCTAGCAATAAGACAGCGAGCGTTATCGGATATTTCGGCATCGGGGTTCATATCGATAAGATAAAGACCCGTCCTGCCGCCGCCACCGCCGGAGCCGGCACACTGCGTTACTGCTGTTCCGTTTGTGGAGTACACTATCGATCCTTGCGCTCCGTCAATGATGCGGTCAGGAGTTTTTCCTGCTGAGTGGGGGATAGGAAATATTTTTCCGGCGCATTCGGTTCTAAGATATCCGACAATGTACACCCTTCGCCTTGACTGGGGGACTCCGAAATCTGCGCTGTGATGCAAGCACCATTCAATACTATACCCCAATGCAGATAACGCTGAAAGGATTGTGTTGAAAGTTTTCCCGCCCTCATGCGACAGCAGACCGGGAACATTTTCAAGCAGGAAAGCAGCAGGGTGTTTGGTTTCAAGGATTCTGGCAATGTGATAGAACATAGTGCCTCTTGTGTCCTCAAATCCAAGCCGCTTTCCTGCAACGCTAAATGGCTGACATGGGAATCCTCCGACAAAGAGGTCGAAGTCAGGCAGCTCAGTTCCTTTGATTTCGGTGATGTCATGGTAGAAAACCTCCTTTTCGGTATTATACATCGCACGGTATGCAGTCTCGGCGTGCTTATCTATTTCACAGAAACCCACGCACTCATAACCGCCTGCCTGTTCAAGACCACTTCGGAATCCGCCTATCCCGGAGAAACAATCGAAATACTTAATTGCTGCGATAATCACTCCTCTCGTTTTTGTTTTTGCTTACATTGACTGCTTTGGACTGATGTCCTCTTTCTGTTCGGTGATCCTGTGAAACGAATCAACTTCAGGACAAATGCCCAGATGCCTGCCGTTGTCGAAATCGCAATGCAGGGTACCCATATCGTCCACCAGCCGCACCGTTCCCTTAGTTCCGGCAGGAATGGGGCGAGGGTCGTCGCTCATGCTATCGAGCTGAATTCGTGTTCCGGGCGGGTACTGCTCCTGGAGCAGCCGGATTCTCTGTCTGTTCATTTGATTACCTCCATTTGAAAATATTTATGAAACGGCATTTGCCGCTGCATACTTACTCTACTGTACTTCTTTAACTGACATCTTGATTTTCTCCTTTCATAGTTTTTATGGGAATAAAAAAAGCCTGCGGCTTGCGTTCGGGAATACCGAAGCAGCCACAGGCGATTTGTGCATACTATATAAATATATTGGGATTTTTTCTACATGATAAGGGTTCAAACCTACCGAAAATCTATTTTGTATTTTTCGGCGAAAATAAAAAAGCCTGCGAGTACCGTTTCCGACATTCGCAGGCTGATTGTGCAGAGTAAACAAAATTCCATAAGAAAATTTTCTACAAGGTAGTTCAAGTCCATTTTCCCTCAAAAAATATCTACGGAAGTGCATTTCTGATTTTGAACAAGATATATGCCCGCAACTGGCTCTGTCAAGCCGTTTGCGGGCATAATATCATTTTTGTCTAACATAGATGGCTCCCCCGACTGGACTTGAACCAGTGACACCCTGATTAACAGTTTCCCAAGGGCACAAGGGCATACAAAAAGGATCATGAATCCCGCTTGTATGCTCTTGTGCCCTTTTTTTGTTTTATCTATCTATCAATCACTTTGGAGCGCAGCAGGCGAATGCTCGAAAACGCACACGCGTGTTCGAAACTTTGTTGGAAACTCGCCGGGTTGAGTAATTTTCACGCGGAGCGGTTGGAAACTTTACTACCTCTGTGTTGCGCCTGCGGCAGAGGTAGTAAAGTTTTCAATGGTTCTGTGTGAATATGACGCAGGCCCTGCAGTTTTCAATGATCATATTCTCCGACGGAGTTTTTCTGGTTTTCAAAAATGCGAAAACTGGAAAAATTCCGCGCGAGCCCCCCTAGCTAACAGGGGGGCACTGTGTACAGACTCAGGCGGTCGCGATACGCATCAAATCCCGCTTGAGCGCAATTTCAGCATACAGAAAACAAAATTTCCAATTCCGGAGGTCACCACATGGACGAAAACATAATCCTTGTAGACTGGTTTTCCTTTACGCTGCACAACAGCATGACGATCGAGCAGGTCAAAGACTTCCTCGGTCTGGCTTCGGGCTGCGACTGGCTCGAAAAATCCGGTCACTACGGATATAAGCAGGCGCATTTCTGCGGCGGTATATGGATCATGTGGGACGGCTTCGGCGACGATATGGGCGTATGTGTGGAGATGTCCGGGCAAGGCTGCCGCCATTTTGAGAGCTTCAGCTGCAAGAGCTTCGCGCAGCTGTTCGAAGAAGTCACCGCGGACGAGGAGCAGTTCCACATCACAAGACTAGACGTAGCATATGACGACATAGACAAGAGCGAGAACGGCTCCGGTCTGCTCGATATCGTTAAGATCTGCAAGTTCGCATACTTCGGGCGCTACATCAGCAAGTTCAGCAAATCGCACCCGGAGGTTGACTGCGACACCGACCAGGACGGCAGAGTCACCCGCGCGCATAGCTGCTATTTCGGCAGTCCTAAATCAGAGCTTCGAATAAGGTTCTACGACAAAGCGCAGGAACGAGGCGGACTTGAATATCACTGGGTACGCTGTGAGCTGCAGCTCCGGCGGGAACGTGCGCTTGCGTTCCTCAAGCTGAAACAGTCTTGGGGGGAACGGTTCTTCGGCGTTCTGAACAACTACATGCGGTTTATAGTACCGAGCAAGACCGACACAAACCGCCGCCGCGCTCCCTCGCCTGTCTGGTGGGAAAAGTTCCTGCTATCAGTCGAGAAAATCAGCCTGTACACTCCGAAGGGCGTTGAATACAACCTCACGAAGCTTGAGCGCTATCTGTTCAATCAGGCAGGTAACAGCATAGATACATACATTCAGTGCGTGGGCTTCCAGAAGTTCCGGGAAATGCTCAAGCACCGTGATTCCCTGCTGAACGCTAACCAGCAGGCACTAATCGACGAGTACAAGCAGATAAACGCCGAGAAGCTCGAGGAGATACGCAGGAAAATGCCCCTGGGCGGGCTGTCTCGATAGCTTAATTCATTTCTGTTTATTATAAATAAATTTAATAATAAACGGAAACGCAATTGTAATTGCGCAATCAATTAGGTTATATACTATGCTCCCCGTTTTTATGTTTCCTTTTACTATCATATAAATCACCATTAGTATGATTAAAAACAACTTAATGAATGTAAACAGAAACAAGGCATATTTGTAATATTTCCCCCTCATTGCTTGAATCAGAAAGAAAATCTGTGATACAAATAGTACTCCTGCTATTATATTTCCCATATTACCTCCTAAAAATATGTATTATACAACCGCTGGAACGCTTTACCCGATGTTGCCGAGCTCTTCGGCTCCTGTATCTTCGGAACGTCCCGCGATGTAGTCGAGTGTTACGCCGTAGAGATCGGCAAGCTTTATTAGCAAGTGCAGAGGAATTTCACGTTTTCCGCTTTCATAGCGCTGGTATTGCTCTTGTTTCATCTCCAATACTTCGGCTACTTGTTTTTGTGTAAGGCTGTTCGCCAGCCTTAATTCTTTGATTCTTGTGTAAAACATCAAAAATACTCCTTTCGATTTGTAGAAACTACCAAACTTTAGTTTGGCGCTTGACTTTATAACCGTTCAGTTATATAATTGTAATATAACCAAACGGTTATATTTAATCCCACCTAGAACAAGGTAACTAAGAAAGGATAATGAACATGGAAAAGTACAGTATTGAATTAACACGTGATGAGCTGGTTCGAGTAATCGAGGGCTTAGGGCTCCTCATGGACGAAGCGCAGGAAGAGCAGGACAAGGAAAAGCGTCATAACGCTTGTGTCCTTCGTCGTCAGCTGCTCGAGGTTGCAGACGGCGAGCTTGCCGAGTTCGGCGGTCACCCGGAGCTTGTCCCGACAGGAGAAGAACCGGAAATTGCTTCTGATCATGAAGATTCTGATGATCCTGATGATTATTTCGATCCTGACGCGCATGATCATGATTACACTCCTTGGGGCGTGTGCACGATCTGCGGATATATCAAGTATATGTCACCTGCATACTGTGATCTTCACGGCTGTGACCCGTTTTGATCAGCGAGGTGAACAGGTATGAATATTGAAATCAATATGATCGAATGCATTATCATTCTTGAATCGCTCAATGCAAAGCGTGTTGCAATTGGTCGCGAAATTACCGAATGTCTTAATACAGACTTCTGCCAATTTAGCCCTGAATATCGGGATATTGTCAACCGTGTAATCGATGGTGACAAGGAACGCATTGCATTCATTGATAATCTCTGCTATAAGCTTAAGGAGGCAGAGTAATGAAGATTGAGAAAATAACAATCACCTCCGAGGATATCTAAGTTCTGGAAGAAGCGCTTTCATGCTCGGAACTCTCCTGGCGCGATCTGCTCAAGGAAGACCCCGAAGCCTGCAACGAATACGATTTACACCGGGAAATAGCGAAGATCCGAAAACTTAGCACTGAGTTTATAGGCACGCTTCAGGATTCATCATCTGTTATCATCGAAGTTTCTAAATAGACCTACCTTTAAAGGCTCGTTTAGTGGTTGCGAGTGAAAATAAAAC
>CAMELR010000079.1 GCA_945923775.1 uncultured Clostridia bacterium
TCTAAATAGACCTACCTTTAAAGGCTCGTTTAGTGGTTGCGAGTGAAAATAAAACCACCTCCAAGCCCTTTGAGGGTTACCGACCGAGCTTTCCTACATAAAAAATGAATTGTGGCGCCTGAGAATAGGTTTTCGAAATGTCGGCACGGATTCGGCTCCGTTAACGTGAGGGTAATAACGGGCTTCACGCTGGTACATGGGTCAATGTCCCTTGTATTGGCTCCACGGCAATAACGCCGATAACATATAAGCACGCCCGGAACGGGGCAGAAAGAAGGTAAAAATGGCTAAAGTAAATCTTTGTGGAGTTCAGCCCATGGACTTCACCACTAACGAGGGCGATCAGATCAAGGGAATCAAGCTGCACGTATCATTCCAGGACGAAAACGTGATGGGTTATGCATGTGATACCAAGTTTCTGACTGCGCAGGCTTGCAAGAACCTCGGCATTACCGTTGATGATCTCGAACCCATGATAGGACAGGTCGTAGACATTGAAACCAACCTTAAGGGCAGAGTAACCGGTATTACTTCCGTATGAGTAACTACGTTGACTTCGTAGACGGCGATTTCATCGCCAGCGGAACGACCCTCGACGATATCTACATAGCATTGATCATCATAATAATCATGCTTGGAATCATCGCAGGGGCGCAGATCTTCCGCCACCTCAGAAAGTAGGTGTCGAGATGTATCTGCTGACTTTTGGCTTTTATGGGCTTGTAATGGGTTTTGGGATATCCGGTGTAGTGTGGTTATTAGGATTGATCTATACCATATGTTACAGCGCCATTGTTAAGCATAATAACTAGAAAAGGAGGTATTTACATGAAAAAGTTCCTTTCAAAGGTCAAGTCACTCGCTAAACGCAGCAAGGTGGCTGTAGTTGCTGCTGTAGCTGCTGTTTCTTCGGCAGTTGTTTCGGTTTGCGCTTCGGCTGCTACTACTGAAGCTTCCGGAACGGATATGAAATCTATGCTCGCAGAAGCCGGAAACCAGCTTCAGAAGTCGTTCAGCGACCTTGTTATGACTCTTATCCCCGTAGTGCTTGGCATTCTTGGCAGTGCGCTTGTAATCTTCGGCGTTTTCGCTCTTGTGAAGCTTGGCAAGCGCATTTTCGGCAAGGTAGCCGGCTAATATTCCCCGCGGCGGTTCGGTTCTCCTGAGCCGCCATTCCTTTACAAAAGTACAGTATGACAAAATACACACCTCACGAGGTTAACATATATGACTAAAAAAGAACGTATTACCATCACGATCCCGCCGGATCTGCTCCACGATCTAGATGAAATGTGTGCTCAATCCGGATACTCCCGGAGCTTTATCATCTGGCGGTGTATCCGCTTATACATGAAGTTACTGGACGAGGATGATTAATATGGCTGTGGTTATGTATACCGGAACTCCCGGATCAGGAAAGAGTTATCACGCTGCCGAGGTAGTTGACCGGGCATTGCGCCGGAAGATCCCTGTAATTGCAAACTTCCAGGTCAATTTAAACCCGAAGAAGCACAAGGGCGAATTCGTCTATATCCCCACGCTTGAAATGACAGTTGATAAGTTCAAGCAGTACGCGCAGGAACACTTCGACAGCTCCAAGCGGGACGAACATCAGGGGGTTATCATCATAGACGAAGCGCAGATACCATTCAACAGCCGAGACGGACTGAACAAAGACCGCATGAAGTGGATCGAGTTTTTCTCGCAGCACCGGCACTACTTCTATGACATTATCCTCATCACCCAGAACGACCGCATGATTGACCGTCAGATCAGATCTCTGGTCGAAACGGAGTACAAGCACAGAAAGTTGACGAACTACGGCGCTAAAGGCATGTTCATGATAGTGGTATTTCACAAGATGTTCGTCGCCGTTCAATACTGGTACCCGATTCAGGAGCGTGTCGACTCCGAGTTCTTCAATCTGCGGAAATCCGTCTGCAGGCTCTACGACACCTTCAAGAAGTTCGACAAGCCCAAGGAAGAGCAGTCTCAGGAGCTCACGGACATGAAAGCGCGCATAGCTGCATTCAACGCGAAAGGAAAATCGGAATGAAAAAAAGAATCATCACCGCGGCTCTGGCGGTCGTCCTCGCGTTCAACGTCCTTGCCGTTCGCCCGAAGGCAGTTGCCGGAGCTGTCGCTGCAGCTACTGCAATAGGCTGCGGAGCCGTTTTTCTCATGGGAATTATAACCGGGCATTATGATGATACCGCCAACGGTATTGGTTCCGTGCTTGAAAACGGCTGGGAGGGCTTCGAGAAAGCCTTCATAGGCACCGAGAAAACCTTCTGCGGACAGGTCATTGAATCTAATGATGCCTGGATCGTCACCGGATACAAGCAAATCTGCGCCACTATAACTTCATGGGTCGATTCAGGCGAAGCCACCATAGATAACGGAAAAGTAAGCTTGAAGTACAGTCAGTACCTGGAGCTTTGCGATCTCGTCGGACAGTCAGCCGTTACGGACTCCGTGCAGCTCATCACCGACACCCCTTATTTGTTCATCAAGGCAAATTCGGGTCTTACATACAGCCTCGATACATCAATAACTATCCTCAAGGGAGATGAGGATCTCCCGGTTTCACAAGCAAATATGAGCTTTGTAAATGTATACTACACTGAGGATACTATTTACTTCCCGGACACGTTCTTTAACATGACATTTTCTAGGTACTCCTCAACGGATTTTCGAACCTGGTTATTTGGTACAATGTATACAATTGATAGTACTCTAACCAATGGCATGGGCGTAGCTGCCGTTTATCCAGATGGACTCGTTGGTCAGGATTACCGCGATCTTTTCTCCGCCTATAAATATTCAATTAACTTTGACTCCTCCCGGCTCCTTGTTTCTCTTACACCACCTAAGTTATCTTATCGTGAAACCTCGGCAGCTATAAACAAATGGTTCACGTTCGGAAAGGCTCCGGGGAAATTCGAGCAGGTCGACAACGTTGATTTTTCACATATGAAAATGGGTATTCTCAATGTAAAAGGCAGCTACTTGGATTTCCTCAAGTCTCTTCAGAACTACACCGTGGTTCCTGATGTCTCGCTTGACGATCTTTCCGGAGTTCTTCCCCTGGATAAGACGAAGGATCCAACGCTAGAGGTTGACACCGATCCATCAATAGTAATACCCACTGACGCGGTTACTGTTACCGACGTTCCGGGAGAGGCAGATCAGACACTCACGCAGCTAAAAACAAATACCCGGCTTGATATAGATATTCCTTCCCTTATCGCTAGTAAATTCCCGTTCTGCATTCCCTTCGATCTTATCCGGATCATGTCCGTTCTGGGCGCTGATCCAGTAGCTCCGGTGTTCCGGATACCCATTTCAACGGATATGAAGAATCTGGAGCCGTTCGCAGGTAATCAGACGATCGGAGAAATTCCGGAGGACTTCGAGCCGATGTTTGAAATCGATGAGGAACTAGTTATAGATCTTTCCTGCATTCCCCTTGTGCAGCCTATATGCTACACGGTATTCATCATTAGCTTTGTGGTGCTGCTTATCTACATCACGCCGAAGATGATCAATCATTAAGGGGGGAATAATGTGGAATCCACAGTAAAAGGAATCTGGAACGCTATAACAGATGTTCTTGACGATATCGTCAACGCTATCGTCCTTCTTCTCCCCGACAGCCCGTTTAAAAATGTGGAGATCCCCGCCGAAGTCAAGCAGCTATTCGGCTACGTGAATTACTTCGTTCCGGTGACCGCTATGCTTGCGATCGGAACTACATGGCTTACGGCTATCGGCGTGTATTATCTATATCAGACTATACTCAGATGGGCGAAAACAATCAAGTAAACGCGCATGGGGCTGCGAGCGTGCGAGCGGGGCGCCCCATGCGCATTGGAGTTGATTTTTTATGACCATACAAGAAATGTATGATATGTTTCTCCTTGAGCAGGAGTTCCGGAATAACAGCCCGGTAACTATCAGCTGGTATAAAGATCAGCTCGAGGAGTTCTTCATCTGGCTTATGGACAATATTCCGAAAGCCTATAATGACCCGGCGCAATTAAACCTGCTTAATTTTAAGCGTTATGGTGTACATCTTAAGCAGCAAACCAAACGGAACGGCGACAGACTGAGCAGCAGTTCAGTTCACGGATCGCTGCGAGCCGTCAAGGCTTTCTATAACTTTTGTATCGGCGAAGATTACCTCGAGGACTTCTCCCGACAGCTCCGGCTGCCTAAGGTTCACTGCAAGGAGCAGTTAATACTCGATGATCAGGAGATCATCAAGCTGCTGCACGCTTGCGATGATTCATTTTCTCACTACAGCCTGCGCAATAAGTGCTTTGTGCTGCTTATGCTTGACAGCGGACTGCGCCGCGGAGAGATTCCCCGGATCAACATGGGTGATATCACGTTTTCCAGCAAATCAATGATCATTCGCGGCAAAGGCAGTAAACAGCGGCTTATACCTATAGGCTATCAGACTTGTGAACAGCTTCTGAATTATTGCTTGAAATATCGTCACGGCGCTTCCGGATCCGAGCCGTTCTTCGTCGATCAGAGCGGGGGACGCTGTTCAGATAACCTTATCAAGCAGATTTTCAAACGCTTAAAAGATACCACCGGAATAGAACGGCTTCACCCGCATTTACTCCGGCACACGTTCGCTACGTATTACCTTGCTGACGGCGGAGATCTGGAGACCCTCCGGCTTATTCTCGGACACAGCGACATTCAGACAACGCAGATGTATCTGCATTTAGCGTTTAATTTGAAGCTCCAGCGCAGCCGGCATAACTCGCATATCGATAAGCTATTCGATTGCTGATACTTCTGCAGCAGTAAAACTGAATCCACTGACACCTTTTTGTAATTTGCCCAGATACAGCGAAAGCGCCTTGCATGCCGTGAATGGCTCTGCAATGCGCTTTCAGAAATCTGGCTCCCCCGACTGGACTTGAACCAGTGACACCCTGATTAACAGTCAGGTGCTACTACCGACTGAGCTACGGAGGAATATAGAAACACAGCAAGTTTATAGCTTGCTGTGTTTATTTAGGTGTCGGCGCCTATCTATCTTCCCGGACAGTTGCCCATCGAGTATTGTCGACGCA
>CAMELR010000080.1 GCA_945923775.1 uncultured Clostridia bacterium
AGTTACTATACAGAATATCGTTGGTGATTAACCGCTTGTCAAGGAAAGCAGAAGATACTGCGCCTGTCCCCGAAAAAATGTCAGCGAAAACATTTATCCCCTCACAATTTTCATCGACTACGCTCTTTATGAAAGGGAGTAGACGATACTTGTTGCCAAGATAGCGTCTATTGTTTATAGCAGTAGTCTTGTAAGCTGCTTTACAAGATGAGCTTGCCATAGTAACACCCCTTTTCAACTGGATCTTTGATATGTGCGAAATCTCTAAGCATAGCCAATGAAGTTTCGAATATGCCTAATTAATTATATTATAACACATTTTGTTCGAAAGTTCAAGGCGTTTTTGTCATTTGTCACCGCAATCTTTGTAATGCAACATGTGTTGCACTTCGCTTGGGTTTAGCGGATTAAATTAAATACGTCTTCAAGATTTCAACATCTTTACTTATGTCTCGAGGCTTAATTCTTTTGATTACCTTTTCTTCAACCTCTGGAGTCCAATAAATTCTCAATTTCTTCCTGGCTCTTGTGATAGCGGTGTAGAAGATATTATGTGTCACGAGTTCCTCCACTTCATCTGTAATAACTATCTTTACAGAGTCATATTCGAGACCTTGGGCTTTATGTATTGATACAGCATAGGCAACCTGAAAAGGGACTACTGTTCTAGAATCTTCACCATCTTCATCAGCACTTTTTAGCTTATGAACATAAAATCTAATCAGAGACTTTTTTTCTTTCTCGCTGTTTTCAAGAAGTTCAAGATCAAGATCCAAAACGTCATGTTCAAATACCAGTTTAGGAATTTCGACATCAAATTGAATGCGTTCTTCCGTAGTGCCTTCATCTATGATTTCTACTCCTTGAATAATGCCTTTCATATTGTTGTGTATGACAGGGCGAAATCTGTCTGAGTCAAGGAAGAGAATAGGATCTCCGATTTTGTATTGTTGAATGTCCCATTGAACAGCAGGGTTAGGATTGCTTTCCTGTAGGAATCTGTTGATGTTATTGATTCCATATAAACCATCATAATTTAAGCACAGGATGGCTTCGCCCGGTTCAAGTGGAGAGAGGAGGGTTTCATCTACTTTTAAAGAGTAGCTTTCTCTCTCAATAACTTCTTTTGCTGTGTCCTCCATGTGTCTAACCTTATCCCAAAGTTCAAGCAATCGCTCGTCCTTAGTTCGATGTGGATGGGTAAGTTCAAATACAGCATTTTCAGGCAAAAATGATTTTAGTATCGAAAACCAATTTCCAAACTGAATTGCATCAATTTGATAAGGGTCCCCAACCAATAAAAGCATTTCAAAGTTTGTTTTTTGCAGTACCTCAACCATATCTTTATTGCTAACGGTACTACATTCATCGATAACCAGTAATTTATATTTTGCAAAAGGGGAGCCTTGGTGTTTAAAACTTTCAATTGTTGAAAAGGTTGTATTTTCAGCATCAATCTTTCTCATCAAGTTCTCTTTCGCAGGATTTGTTTGTGTTAGGTATAATTTATCTTCTTCATTAAAAAAGTGAGAAACATGATTTATTAGCGTAGATTTACCTACACCCGCAGAGCCATATATTACGCCTACTTTTGATTTTGAAAATATACGAGTGATGATAGCTTTCTTTTCTTCACAGTCAATTTTGTAATCACCGAATAGTAGCCAGAGTTCAACATCGTCACTGTAATCTTCAACGCCTGATTTTGCCAGCTCTTGTAACTTTTCGATTATCTTGCAGGTATCAAGTTTGTAATCGTTTATAAATACTTGATTGTGTTCAAGCATTAAATCACTTGCAGGTCTGTGTCCTGACCAAAGACTATTGTTATAGCTTTCGATGAGTCTTGGATAATCGGGAAAATTATTCAGTTCATCAATATCAGTGAAGAGATGACCTTTACCTTCTGTATTATTCCTTATAAACCTTGCGAATAATTCAGGGCGTTTACCCTTACAAGGAATACAATCGAATATAGCACCTAATTTTGGATTATGCCCAATTGGAGATCTGTTAAATGGTAATGTATCAAACTGTCTGCAACCATTTGATAAATACAAACCGGAAAGATAATTGTTGACTGCCTGAAATACATACGTCAGCTTAAGGACAGGAATATCCCTGTGTTCTTTGAGAAAGAGAACATCAACACTCTGGACGCAAAGGGCGAAGTTCTGCTTACGATAATGGCTTCTCTGGCGCAGCAGGAGTCAATGTCGCTGTCGCAGAATGTGAAACTCGGCTTGCAGTTCCGCTATCAGCGCGGCGAGGTGCAGGTCAATCACAGCCGTTTTCTTGGCTACACCAAAGACGAGAACGGCAGGCTTGTAATTGACCCCGAACAGGCAGAGGTGGTGCGGAGAATTTTCCGTGAGTACCTTGATGGTTACAGTACCGACAAGATAGCAGCGGGGCTGGAGCGTGACGGAATACTCACCGGCGCGGGAAATCCACGCTGGCACACCAGCACGGTGGCGAAAATACTCCGCAACGAAAAGTACATGGGTGATGCGCTTCTTCAAAAGACCTACACGGTGGATTATCTTTCCAAAAAGCGAATCAAGAACAACGGCATTATGCCACAGTATTATGTTGAGAACGACCACGAGGCGATAATTCCGAAAGAGATTTTTATGCGGGTGCAGGACGAACTTGTGCGCCGCAGGCTTGTAAAGGTCAGCCCAAACGGGAGAAAGCACGGTTTCAGCAGTAACCATGTGTTTTCGCAGATGATAGTCTGCGGGGAGTGCGGCGAGCTGTTTCGCCGTGTTCATTGGAACAACCACGGCTGCCGCTCAATTGTTTGGCGGTGTCTTAGTCGGCTGCAGTCAACAGGCGTGATTTGTCATGCCCGGACGGTAAACGAGGAAGTGCTGAAAAATGTGGTTTTGCAGGCATTCAATGAACTGCTCGGCAGTAAGAGCACTTATCAGAAACGGCTGCTGGACAATCTTGCGGCGGTGATTCGTGGGTATGCTGATGACGAGGCTCTAGAAATAGATAAGCGGCTTGCCAAACTGCAACAGGAACTTATAAACCACGCTTCCCGCAAGGAGGACTATAATGACATCGCCGATGAGATATTCCGACTCCGTGAGATGAAGCAGAAGAACTTCACCGACACCGCCGTTCGTGACGAGCAGGTCAAGCGTATCAACGAGCTGAATGACTTTATTTCCCAGCAGGACACCGAGCTTACCGAGTTTGATGAGAGCCTTGCTCGGCGGTGGCTTAAGGAGATTGTCGTGTGGGACGATAGGCTTTCGGTGGAGTTGAAGTCGGGGGTTATTATTAAGATTGAGGTATAGTATCCATAGGAAAAGACAAGCTCCTCATCACTGGCATACATCCAGGGATGAGGAGCTTATTATTCACCTCTTAAATTCGTTATAAATAATCCAGGGAAGTGTATTTTCGTTGTTCCATGTAGTTCCATCGGTAAAGTCAATCGAACTAACTAACAAAACATAGTCTTTACAATCAGACATGAAAAACAAATGAGCTTCATACTCTTGTGTATCGCCTGCATCGACAACTGAAAAGTCTAATTTTAGTTTATCTGCATTAGGTAAAGCAGCATACCCAGGCTTATTAACATTTAAAGGATAACCATTTTCGTCATATTCCATTACTGTAATGTATATTGTTGAAATTGGTTTATCACCGATATTCTTAACTGTGATAGATATATTTTGTGAAGAATCGAATTTATTGCCATGCCACTTTTCAGATGAAACTATTTTCAAATAGGGATTGTTTTCCGCTGAGATGGCATTTTCGCGCATATCTTCTATTTGCTTAATCCTACTATCAATTGAAAAATCAGATGTCCATGAGTCCGCATTAACAGACCATTCCTTGTTATCCATATATGTAATATGAGTAACAACAGCATCTATATATTTTACGTCAGAACTTAACCACTTGGATACTGGTCCATACGTTTTTCCAGCCAATAAGTTGACACTTGGAATATCAAATTCAACATAGTCTTCATTTCCTTCAATTGGAATCAAAAAACCATTTGAATCAAAACCTTTTATTGCTATTTTAACATCACGAATAACATTGTTACCAGTGTTTTTAATAGATAAATAACCATAACCGTGCGATACACTAGTTGCAATAATTGTTACATCATCAGAATTAGAAAAATGACTTGAGCCTGTTCCACTAAACAAATTGACAAACGCAACTATTACAACCACTATTACCACAGCAATTGCAGAAATAATGAATGGTAGTTTGTTTGTTTTCTTTTTAACCGATATTCCTGTATCAATAGAATTATATTCTTCTGAAGCTAAACTTGAATCCGTCTGTTTAACATCGAGATTGCTTCCTTTTCTTTTATTTCCGCATTTCGGACAAAAGATATCCTCTTCATTAATTTCGGTTCCACATTTTGAGCAAAACATAAAAACACTCCTTAAATATTATGATAAACTGTAAACAGCTTGATTGATTATAAAGTGAGAAAAATCAAAAAAGAATCAGACAATTATCTCTGAATAAATATATTGTTCAAATATTCTCTTTATTGCATTTTTTGCTGATTTTTTTTGTTCTAATTGACGGCTATATACTAAAAGCCTACCAGATTCATCAAAATATTTATAAACAAATCGGTTATTTTCTTGAAATATGCCTACAAAATTAGAAGAACATGAACATATTTGCTTTTCGATGACGTGTTGTTTAAATGACATGATAGCCTGTTTACATTCAGATTCAGAATTATATAAAACAGAAAATGCCATAGGCTGTTTTCCTTTGTTTCCGGGTATTAATTCAAAATGCCACTTTTGATTTGTATAATAAATCTGAAATCTATCCATCTATCATCAACCTTTGTTAAAAGATA
>CAMELR010000081.1 GCA_945923775.1 uncultured Clostridia bacterium
TGAGGTCATTAAAAAATTTTTGAAATAACTGTTGCACTTGTATTGACAAATCAAATTTTCAGAAATTCCGGTGTCGTAAAGCACTAAATCGCGAATTTCATTGACAGCCTGCCAGCGGTCGGAAAGTACGGGAAAAATATTCGTTAGAATGTCCTTGCATAGGGAATTCAGATTTTCCGAGTAGAAAGCCGCGTAGCGCTCGGGGACGCGTTCATCTCCGTTCACCCAGCGGCTGACCTGTCCGTCGTCTACGGAAGCGTCGCTCTTTTCATAGAATGCACTGAACAGTTTTGCGATAAACTCGCCATGCGAGAAGCTCTCGCTCAGGCTCCGATAGCTGAGCAGAATTTTTATTACGCTGCTGAAATCTACTCTTTTCACCTTGTCACCCCCCCATTATTTTTTTCAATTATACCATAACCGTGAGGTTATGGTATAATTGTCCGATACGCACGGAGCAAATCTATGATTTGCGTATGTGCGAGGACGTTTATTATACCACAGAACCAAATCTTTTACAACGGTAAACAGTATCAAATTTGCAGCTTTTACGCTTTAGCGTCTTGAATTCTCTTTGAGAATAGTGTATAATATAAAGTGCAAATATTCCGATTCTGTCTGCTGAAAGAAAGGACGGTTATTATGAACATACAGCAGAACAGAACAACAGCGCTTTATTGCAGGCTCAGCCGCGATGATGATTTCGGCGGTGACAGCGTGAGCATACAGACCCAGAAAACTATGCTTGTGCAGTATGCACGGGACAATGGCTTTACCGTAACAGAATTCTATGTTGACGATGGTTACAGCGGGACGAATTTTGACAGACCCGATTTTTGTCGCATGATTGATGATATTGAGCGCGGCAAGATAGGGTCGGTCATTGTAAAAGACCTTTCCAGACTTGGGCGGGAGTACCTCAAAACCGGCTACTACACCGAGATATTCTTTCCGGAACATGACGTGCGGTTCATTGCGGTGAACGACAATGTTGACTCCGACCACGGCGAAAACGAGTTTGCGCCGTTTAAGAACATAATCAACGAGTGGTACGCCAAAGATTGCAGCTGGAAGATCAAGTCTGCTCTGCACCTTAAAGCAAGAAATGGTGAATTTCTCGGAGGTTATCCCGCGTATGGCTACAAGCGTTCCGATGACGATCGTCACAGACTTGTCCCCGACGAGAATGCGCCTATCGTGAAGCAAATTTTTGAACTTCTTTTGGAGGGAAAAAGCTGCTATGAGGTTGCGAAATATCTGGAGCAGGACATAATACTTACGCCGAGAGCGTTCCTTACTGAAAAGTACGGCGTGTACAAAAATTCGGCTTCCGCGAAGCACCCATACGCATGGGAGGACAGGAGCGTTTATTCGATTGCGACAAATCCGGTTTATGTAGGAGATTTGGTGAACGGTCGAAGAAAATGCAAGTCGTTCAAAAGCAAAAAGGTGTGCAAGACCTCCGATGACGATTGGATCGTGGTTCGTGACAACCATGAGCCGCTGATTTCCCGCGATGATTTCGAGGCGGTTGGGCAGAGGATTGCTGTAAAGCAGCACCGAAAGGTCGAAAATCCCGACAATATCTTTCGCGGACTTATGCTCTGCGGAGAGTGCGGTCGAAAAATGGTGTTCAGCAAAAGCGGCAAATCCGGACGGTATTCCTGCGCGATTTACAAGCGGTACGGAAAGTCCGAGTGCTCGCGGCACAGCATTACTCTGAAACAAATAAAGCAGATTGTTCTGATGAGTGTTCAACGTAACGCGGAGCTTTCCGCTATGAAGAAAGGAGCGGAAAAGCTGACCGCACGAAAACTGGCGTTAGCCAAAATATTTCAGAGCCTTTACGAGGACAAGGCGCTCGGGAAGCTCAGCGAGGAGGTATATTCCGAGCTAAGCGGTAATGTTGAGCGAGAGCGCACGGAGATCCAGGAAAGGCTCAGACAGATTTCCGAACAGCTGGGAAAGTCCCGGCAGCTCACCGAAAATGCCGAGAAATTCGCGGAACTTATTCGGCGATACACCGACATTACGGAACTTTCGGAGGAGCTGGTTCACCTGTTGATTGAGAAAATCGTTGTTCACGAGCGTGACTGCGTAACTAATACAATGCGGGTGTATTACAGATTTATTGGGAAAGTCGATTAGTGTGCGCTTTGGGTATCGCTCTAGAGTTTTCCCCCACAAGCTAGTTATTGTCTTACCATCGCCTATTCTCCGAAACAGTCCGGTGGACTGTTTCGGAAGCATACTGCGCCTCTAAACAACAATTTGCCAACCCATATTCTCGGCAAATCAAAATTGCGGTATCACTTCTTCCTGATATAATGGAAGAATCTGATATTCCTGCACTCGGAACTCATAACCGGAGAGGTCTCGACGATCTCCCAATCCTTATCGTGCTCGAGGTCTGTGAAGAACACATCACCGTTAAAGCTCTCATAGATCCTGGTGATGAATGCCTCATCGCAGTATGGCAGGAGCTCACGGTAAATTTCGCCGCCGCCGATCACGAACACCTTGCCCTCCGCCTTTTCAGCGAAACTGAGGAACTCCTCAACGCTTCCGAATACCTGCGCGCCGTCAAGCTGCTTCACGCTGCGGGAGATCACGCAGTTTACTCTCCCGGGAAGCGGCTTAGCGCCTATGCTCTCCCAGGTCTTTCGTCCCATAACTACCGTGGAATTCGCGGTGGTTTCTTTGAAGAACTTCATATCCTCCGGGATATGCGCAAGAAGTCCGCCGTCTCTGCCGATTGCCCAGTCACTGTCCGCTGCAAGAATTATAGTCATTTTTATATCCTCCTGGAATAATTAATTTACACTAATATGATACTATTTTTGAGGGCGGTTGTCAAGTCCTGAATACCGCTTGCCTGCTGACTTAATTACTTGACACAGAACACCCGGAATGATATAATGTCTATAGTTACTTCAGCAATACGAAAAGAGGACAAAATGATTCCCAGACTAATAATTGTTATCCCCTGTTACAATGAGCAGGAGGTGCTTCCTATAACCGCTCCGCAGTTCCTTGCGAAAATAAACCAGCTTGCCGCCGAAGGGCTTATTTCCGGCGACAGCCGCGTGATGTTCGTCAACGACGGCAGCAAGGACGACACCTGGAACATAATCCAGCGTCTCGCCGCCCAGGACGAACACTATATCGGCATTGCCCAGAGCCGCAACCGCGGACATCAGAACGCCGTGCTGGCGGGTCTCATGGAAGCGAAGGATATGTGCGATATCACAATAAGCATTGACTGCGACGGTCAGGACGACATCAACGCGATGGACGAAATGGTAAAGGCGTACCTCGACGGCTGCGAAATAGTCTACGGAGTGCGCTCCAAGCGGGACACCGACACCTTCTTCAAGCGCTTCACCGCAGAGAGCTTTTACAAGCTGCTGAATTCCATGGGAGCCGAGGTGGTATACAACCATGCAGATTACCGGCTGATAAGTTCCCGGGCGCTCCAGGAGTTGGCGAAATTCAAGGAGGTCAACATTTTCCTCCGCGGAATGGTGCCGCTTGTTGGATTCAAGAGCACCAGCGTCTACTACGAGCGCAGCGAGCGCGCGGCAGGGAAGTCCCATTACCCGCTCAGCAAAATGCTGGCTCTGGCTTTCGACGGAATAACCAGTCTCTCAATAAAGCCCATCAAAATGATAATCGGAATGGGAGTTATCGTTGCTTTCATCAGCTTCATCGGGATAATCTGGGCGGTGGTGGAGGCTATCCTCGGGAAAACCGTAATGGGGTGGGCTTCCACGACCTGCATTATATGCTTCCTAAGCGGAGTTCAGCTCATTTCGGTGGGAGTTATCGGCGAATACATCGGGAAAATCTACATGGAAGTAAAGCACCGTCCGCGGTACATCATCAGCGACCGCACCTGGGAGCAGCACGACAGCGAGGACATCGGCTAGCAGTCCATGACGTCAGGAGCCTCAAGGCGCTGAAAAGCGATGTTCATTACCTGAGTATCGCTGATGTGCTGCATAACTCTGTCATATATGGATATGCTCTCGTTTTTCAGCCCGCAAAGCTCGTCGGTTGAGACTCCGAGCCGTTCTGCGATTTTCGGCATCAAAGCCGCGTACAGGAAGCTGTTCATCTCCCACTGCCTCGGAGAGCTGTTCCTGGGTCACGCCCTTTTCCTTGCGTATCCTGCGGAGATTTGTGTTGAATGTGCTGTCCATTCCGGCACCCTCCTCTTGGTTTGTCCGATTGCTGATAAATGCATGCAGTGCGGGTGGAAGCGGCGCTGCGTTTGCTGTGGAAGTACCGATTAAATACTGCAAAAAAATCCACCGGTCAGGTGGATTTTTCGTATTTGTGCGGCTGCATGCCGTGTGAAATGAATTCAGATTATCAGGAATTCAGATATTCAGAAATAACTGACATGATCTCGTTCAGCCTGTTTTCTCCGATTCCCTTGATCTCGCCGATCCTGCTGCGGAGTTCGTTGATATCTACCGCTGATTCGGTGTGATTCGCTTCGGCATTTTTGTAGATCTGTCCGACAAAATGCTGCATTTGCTCGCGGTTGAAGCTCTTTATCTGCTTGTAGGTCTCGCGGGTTAGTGTGTAGATGTTCTGGTCTGCCATTGATTTTACCTCTTTTCTTAATAGTGAGCAAAATAGATTATATCATATTTTCGGCAGGATTGCAACTCTTTTCAGCTAATATTACTGATATTGTCAATATAGCTTTACACATTTCACTCAAAAATTTTGAGCAGCAGTG
>CAMELR010000082.1 GCA_945923775.1 uncultured Clostridia bacterium
CAGAACATCAAGCAGGCTAAGAAGATGGTAGAGCGCGCAGAGGATAAGGTCTGGGACTCCCTCGAGTGCGTTATCAAGGATCACCACGTGCTCCTCAACCGTGCGCCTACGCTGCACAGACTTGGTATCCAGGCGTTCTCGCCGGTACTCGTTGAGGGTCGTGCGATCAAGCTCCACCCGCTGTGCTGTACCGCGTTCAACGCGGACTTCGACGGCGACCAGATGGCGGTTCATCTTCCCCTGTCCGCAGAGGCTCAGGAAGAGGCGCGCACACTCATGCTCGCTGCAAAGAACCTGTTAAAGCCGTCCGACGGACGTCCTGTTACCGTTCCTACTCAGGATATGGTCCTCGGTTCCTACTATCTGACCCTCGATAAGCCCGGTGAAAAGGGCGAGGGCAAGGTATTCCGCGACGCTAACGAGGCTCTGATGGCTTACCAGGACGGCGTGATCTCAATTCACGCTGCGATCAAGGTAAGAGTTACAAAGGATCTCGGCGACACCAAGATCACAAAGCTCGTTCCCACTACCGTTGGACGTATCATATTCAACGAACACATTCCGCAGGATCTCGGCTACGTTGACAGAACCGATCCGGAGCACCAGCTCGACTATGAGATATCCTTCAAGGTCGGCAAGAGCCAGCTCGGTAAGATCATCGACCGCTGCCTGAAGAACCACGGAACCGCTACTACCGCCCAGGTACTCGATAAGATCAAGGCAATGGGCTATAAGTACTCCACCAGATCCGGTATCACCGTTGCTGTCTGCGACGCGGATATTCCTCCGCAGAAGGCTCAGATCCTCGCAGACGCTGACGCTAAGATCGCAAAGCTGAACAAGCAGTTCAACCGCGGCTTTATCTCCGATACCGAGAGAAAGGCAGAGTTCATCAGCATCTGGAACCAGGCAACCGAAGATGTTGGTACCGCGCTGAACGACAACCTCGATAAGTACAACAACATCTACATGATGGCGGACTCCGGAGCGCGTGGTTCTAAGAACCAGATCCGTCAGCTCGCCGGAATGAGAGGACTTATCGCCAACACGTCCGGTGCGACCATCGAAATGCCTATCAGGGCTAACTACCGTGAAGGTCTTAACATTCTGGAATACTTCATTTCTTCCCGAGGCGCGCGTAAGGGACTTGCCGATACCGCGCTGAGAACCGCCGACTCTGGTTATCTGACCAGACGACTGGTCGACGTATCCCAGGAAGTTATCATTCGCGAGGAGGACTGCGGAACCACCGACGGTATCGACGTTTACGAGATCCGCGAGGGCAACCAGCTCGTAGAGCCGCTTGCAGAGCGACTTGTCGGCAGATACCTCTCCGAGGACTTCAAGGACGCAGACGGCAACGTCATCGTTTCAAGAGACAAGCTGATGAACGATCAGGACGCAGCAAAGATCGTAGCTACCGGCGCTGAGAAGGTAAAGGTACGCTCGGTTCTCACCTGCGGACTGAAGAACGGCGTTTGCGCTCACTGCTACGGCGCATCGCTGGCTAACGGTCAGCTCATCAATATCGGCGAGGCTGTTGGTATCATCGCGGCGCAGTCCATCGGTGAGCCGGGTACACAGCTTACCATGAGAACGTTCCATACCGGTGGTATCGCGTCCGCCGAGGATATCACACAGGGTCTTCCTCGAGTTGAGGAACTTTTCGAGTCCCGCCGCCCGAAGAACGCTGCGATCATCACCAAGGTTTCCGGTAAGGTACGCTACGAAGAGATCAAAAAGACAAGACACGCAATAATCACCCAGGCTGACGGCACCGAGGAAGCGTATGCAGTTCCGTTCGGTTACAGACCTAAGGTATACGACGGAGATACCGTTATTGCCGGCGACGCACTGACCGAGGGTTCCATCAACCCGCACGACGTGCTCGAGGTAAAGGGCGAGGAAGCAGTTCAGAACTACATCATCGCCGAAGTACAGAAGGTTTACCGTTTACAGGGTGTTGATATCAACGATAAGCATATCGAAGTCATCGTGCGCCAGATGATGCGTAAGATCCGCATCACCGACCCGGGCGACAGCTTCCTGCTTCCCGGCTCCATCATCGGCAAGAACGAGCTTACCACCGTTTGCGAGGAGATCCAGGCAAGGATCGACGCAGGCGAGGTCGGACTCAGAATGCCCGAGAGCGAGGCGGTTCTGCTTGGTATCACTAAGGCTTCTCTGGCAACGGACAGCTTCCTGTCCGCGGCTTCCTTCCAGGAGACCACCAGAGTGCTCACAGACGCGGCTATCCGCGGCAAGATTGATCCGCTGCTCGGTCTGAAGGAGAACGTTATCATCGGTAAGCTCATTCCCGCTGGTACAGGTCTCTACGCTGAGGAGCGCGAGGCTGAGAAGGCTGCCGCCGCTGCGGCCGCAGCAGCAGAGGCTGAATCAGCTCCCGAAGATAACGCTGGTTAAAATGCACAAAAATAAAAGCGTATAATTGATAAGTAACGGTGTTTGCTACAAAGTTTCGGCGAAATTCTGCGAAACTCTTGACAAACACCGTTCTTTGCTTTATAATTTATAATTGCGTGTGAGTATATTTTCGGACAGCTCCGGAAAAATATGATCGTGCGATAATTTATTGGAGGTGAAATAATGCCAACGTTTAATCAGCTTGTCCGCAAGGGACGCGAGGTTTCTGAAAAGAAATCCAAGGCTCCTGCACTCCAGAAGTCTATGAACACACTGCGCAAGCAGCAGGTAGACCAGTCTTCTCCCCAGAAGAGAGGCGTGTGCACAGCCGTTCGTACTCAGACCCCTAAGAAGCCGAACTCCGCGATGAGAAAGGTTGCCAGAGTTAAGCTTTCTAACGGTTATGAAGTTACAGCTTATATTCCCGGTATCGGACATAAACTGCAGGAACACTCCGTTGTTCTGATCCGTGGCGGCCGTGTTAAGGACCTTCCTGGTGTGCGTTACCACATCATCAGAGGTACACTCGACGCTCAGGGTGTAGACAAGAGAATGCAGGGACGCTCCAAGTACGGTGCTAAGCGTCCGAAGGCTGGAAAGAAAGCGTAATTTCTGACTTATTGCTGTCAGACAAGGCATTATTTTTGATAGAGCCTCTGTTTGGACGGCGGAAGGTCAAGCCACACTATGTAAAGTATGGCTCTTATGCTTTCGAGTACCTATGATTTTCATTTCGTATGAAGGAGGGAAGTAAAGTGCCAAGAAGAGGTAATGTTCCGAAGCGTGAAGTTCTTCCGGATCCTGTGTACGGCTCTGAGCTCGTAACAAGACTGGTTAACAATATCATGCTCGACGGAAAGAAGGGCGTAGCCCAGAAGATCGTTTACGGCGCATTTGAGATCGTTGCTGAGAAGACCGGCAAGGACGCTCTGGAAGCTTTCGAGGAGGCAATGGAGAACATCATGCCGCAGCTCGAGGTTAAGGCTCGCCGTGTCGGCGGTGCAACCTACCAGGTTCCTATGGAGGTTCGCCCCGAGAGAAGACGCACACTCGGTCTGAGATGGATCACCACCTACAGCCGTGCGCGTAACGAAAAGACAATGAAGGAAAGACTTGCAAACGAGATCCTTGACGCACTCAACAATCAGGGCGGCGCTTGCAAGAAGCGTGACGATACTCATAAGATGGCTGAAGCTAACAAGGCTTTCGCACATTATAAGTGGTAATCAGAAACAGATGAGTTATCCGGGGGCAAAACCCCGGGTAATTCCAGAATTACGGAGGAATTTATGAAAAGAGACGTATCTCTCGAAATGACCCGTAATATTGGTATCATGGCGCACATCGACGCAGGTAAGACAACCACCACCGAGCGTATCCTGTTCTATACTGGTGTAAACCACAAGATCGGTGAAACTCACGATGGTACTGCTACGATGGACTGGATGGCTCAGGAGCAGGAGAGAGGTATCACAATCACCTCCGCTGCGACCACAGCCTTCTGGAAGGGTCACAGAATCAATATTATCGACACCCCTGGTCACGTTGACTTCACCGTTGAAGTTCAGCGTTCCCTGAGAGTGCTTGACGGTTCCGTAACTGTTTTCTGTGCAAAGGGCGGCGTAGAGCCTCAGTCAGAAACAGTATGGCGTCAGGCAGATGAATACCATGTACCCAGAATGGCTTATGTCAACAAGATGGATATCATGGGCGCAGACTTCTACAATGTTGTTCAGATGATGCACGACAGACTCAAGTGCAACGCTGTTCCGATTCAGCTCCCTATCGGCTCTGAGGCTGATTTCAAGGGAATCATCGACCTCATTGAGATGAATGCAGACGTTTATTACGATGATATGGGCAAGGATATGCGTGTAGAAGAGATCCCTGCCGATATGCTGGATAAGGCTAAGGAGTACAGAAAGAACCTTCTCGAGAAGGTTGCAGAGCTCGACGACGAGCTGATGGAGAGATACTTCGAGACCGAGGGTGAGGACTTCACCACCGAGGAGATCAAGGCTGCCATCAGAAAGGGCACCATCGAGAACAAGTTCGTTCCCGTTACCTGCGGTACTTCTTACAGAAACAAGGGCGT
>CAMELR010000083.1 GCA_945923775.1 uncultured Clostridia bacterium
GCATGTCACTCTTTTTGTGGCAATGGGGCGTTAATTGTGCGGTGTTGCCTTAGATCTCCAAAGGCAGGTCGGCGAGATAGACCGCCGCATTTTCGGTTCGTTCATTGAACATCTCGGGCGCGCAGTCTACGGCGGAATATATGAGCCGGGACACCCGACTGCCGATGAAAACGGATTCCGCAGCGACGTCATGGAGCTTGTAAAGCAGCTTGACGTTCCTATTGTGCGTTATCCCGGAGGAAATTTCGTTTCCGGGTACAACTGGGATGACGGAACCGGCGATAAGTCAAAAAGACCTCACAAAATGGAACTTGCGTGGCACAGCGTTGAAACCAATGAAGTAGGTATCGACGAGTTCCAGAAATGGGCAAAGGCAGCCGGCACGAATATCATGATGGCAGTGAACCTCGGAACAAGGGGCGCTGACGAAGCGAGAAACTGCGTGGAATACTGCAATAGTACCGCTCCGACATATTATGCGGATATGCGCCGCAAAAACGGTTATGAAAAGCCGTTTGGCATTAAGCTGTGGTGCCTTGGCAATGAAATGGACGGCAAGTGGCAGATATGCTCCCAGACCCCTAAGGAATACGCCCGTAAAGCCTGCGAGGCTGCAAAGGTGATGAAGTGGGTGGATGACAGCATTGAACTGGTCGCCTGCGGAAGCTCCAACCGCGATATGCCGACGTTCGGCATATGGGAAGAAACCGTCCTGCGTGAGTGCTACGAGTACATCGACTACATATCCCTGCATAATTACTACGGAAATCCGGACAACGATTCCGACGCTTATCTTGGCTGCTCACTCGACATGGACGATTTCATCAAGCAGGTCGCCGCTATCTGCGACAAGATTGGCAGAGAAAAGGGCACAGATAAGAAAATAAACCTCTCCTTTGACGAGTGGAATGTGTGGTTCCATTCCTCAGAGCAGGATAAGCAGGTACCCAAGTGGACGGTCGCACCGCCGCTTCTTGAAGATATTTATAATCTTGAGGACGCACTGGTTGTCGGAACTCTTCTCATAACCCTGATGAAGAACTGTGATCGTGTGAAGATAGCCTGCCTTGCGCAGCTTGTCAACGTTATCGCCCCTATCATGACTGAAACCGGCGGCAGGGTGTGGAAGCAGACGATATTCTATCCCTATCTCCATGCGCTGAAATACGGCAGGGGGACAGTCGTAGACATAAAGCCGGAATGCGGCAGCTACACTGCAGGAGGAAAGAATATTCCCTACATAGAAGCGACAGCGGTATACAATGACGACACTCGTGAACTTACTGTTTTCGCAGTGAACCGCTCTCAGCAGGAACCATTCAGGCTGGATATCAACTCTGATGTCAAACTGACTCAGATAAGCCATACCGTGGTAACAGGAAACGATCTCAAAGCGGTGAACTCCGCCGACGAGGAACAAATAACCGAACGTGATATACCGGTGGAGAAAACTCCGGTTCTTCCCGCGCAGTCATGGAATGTACTCAGATTTAGAATGGAGGATCAGATATGAAGCAAAGATTTACTAAAATCGCAGCAATACTCCTTGCAGGAGTGATGATGTGCGGCTGTGCGGCAAATGATTCCGGCAGCGGCGCAGAAACCTCGACGGTGGTCACAGAAGAAGCTACCGCCCCAGTTATCGACCGGGGCAAAATGAGAGGTCTTGACGCAAAGTCCCTCGTTTCAGAAATGAAAACAGGCTGGAATCTCGGAAACTCGCTCGACGCAACCGGCGCGGACGAAACCTCATGGGGGAATCCGGTCACAACTCAGGAAATGATCGACGCCGTAAAGGCGCAGGGATTTGACGTGCTGCGCGTTCCCGTAACATGGGGAAATCATATGGGTGAAGCTCCTGATTACACGGTAGAGCCGGAGTGGATGGAGCGTGTGGCGGAAGTCGTTGATTACGGCATTGCAGACGGAATGTACGTTATCATAAACATTCACCATGAGCCTGATACATGGCTCCTGCCGCAGAGCGAAAGCATGGACGAGGTCGTTCCGCAGCTGACGGCTTTATGGCAGCAGATAGCAGAGCGTTTTGCGGATTATGGAGATCATCTTGTGTTCGAAGGGATGAACGAACCACGCGTCAAGGGCATTCCCGAAGAATGGACCGGCGGCACAGAGGACGGCAGAGCCTGCATTAATAAGCTTAACCGCGTTTTCTATGACACGGTAAGGGCTACCGGAGGAAACAATGCACAGCGGCTGCTTCTTATCTCAACATACGCACAACAGGTGACCATGGACGCATTCCGGGATTTCGACACGGATTACGATGAATATACCGGAGTTGCGCTTCACGCCTACATTCCGTACAGCTTCACCTATCACAATGGGGAATCGTGGGAGCTTTTCAAGTGGGACGGTAGCGAAAAAAAGAGCATTGAAGCCGTGTTCAAGATGATGGATAAATATGTGCTCAGCAAAGATATCCCGGTCATAATCACAGAGTACGGTTCTGTTACAAAGACGATCCCCAACGAAATGATATATAATAACGACGAGGTGGTTAAGTGGGTGAACGATTATCTGTCCGTTGCAAAGGAATATGGAGTTCCGTGCGTATGGTGGGATAACAACCAGTATTACAGCGGCAACGAGCATTTCGGCATATTCAACCGCAGCGAGCTGACATGGTATTCCCCCAAGGTTGCCGACGCTATCATTGCAAATTATCAGGAACAGTAAATAGTGTCTCCTGAATAACCCCACAATTAGAAGTCTGGGTCACATAACAGCAAAATCCAAATAGTGCGAACAAACATTGCCGCCAGGCGGTCAATGTTCATAGCAATAACTGAAAGAATAATTGATGCTTCTGTTGTACTTTTCAGTTTAGTGTACAGCAAAAAAAGACCGAATTTACGTTTTGCAAGACTGAACTTACGCTCAACTTCAATACGGTCTGTATTATCGATGTATTCAATTTTCTTGTCAGCTGTCTGTTGTTTAGGTCTACCAAGTCTTTTGCCCGAAATCCTGATTCCATGTTCTTTACAGAAGTTCAGATTTGTACTGTTTCTGTAAATCTGATCAACAAGAACCCTCTCGGGATAATGCCCGGTTCGTTTTTTGTAATTCTCAACAGCAGTTTTCAGTACTTTGCTCTCGTTGTAAGCATCAAATGAAAGCTTTTCCACACGTGCCATTCCGTTTTCATCAACCGACAAATCAAGCTTTGCTCCGAATTCAACCGGTGACTTTGCCTTGCCTCTGACGATTGGACGAATAAACGGCTGACTTATGCTTACGATCCTGTTTTCTACCGAATGTGTGTTGTTTTCAAACATAAACTTCTGCTGCTCAAAAATCTTGCGTATCACATCAAGCAGTTCGGACTGCTTTTCCGTAAGCTTAACATCGTCCAAAGCAAGAAATTCATCAACATATTTCAGGTCACGGCGCACATATTGAAGCTGCTGCTTAACAGCCTTGCGTATACGTTTTGCAGGACGATTCTTACACTTTGCCAGGCTGAGATAATCCTTTCTTGCCTTTTCACGATACATACGGGGAGTGTAATAATTGAAGTCATAACAGATCTTGTCGATGAGTTTTTCAAGCTTTTCACGACATTCGTTAAGGAGATTCACATCTTGCGGATATTCAATATTCTGAGGTGCACAGGTCGCGTCAAGCATCAGTGTGCCGTTGTTTGCAGTTTCGTTTTCTTTATCGTTTGAGCTTCCGTTGTCGGAATTGTTGTTGTCGTCATTGTCAGAATCATCTTTTTCAGACATTGCTGAAGATATTATGATTTCATTGACCTCGCTGAGAATTTCCTCGGAAAGACGTTTTCTGAACTCGACAAGAAGTGATGGCACAAACGGATATTTGTCCTCATATCCCGGCATTACGATAAAATACTGATAGTATGGATTTTCTCTGAGCTGTTCCACAAGCTCCTCATCGGAGTAGCCATACTGTTTCTGAATAAGCAATGAACCAAGTGCCATTCTCAGCGGCTTTGCGGGCATTCCTGTTTTGCTTGGGAAAAGCTCTGCGTATTTTTCCTCGATTTTATCCCATGGGATCATTTCCACTTTTTTACCCAGAGATTGTTTGCATCTTAGATTTACAATATAAGTGCAACACACAATAAAAAAGTAACCCATCAGGCAGCCTTAGTGAGATATAATGGAAGTTACAATGTGGCTCTATTAGGCATCTTTTATGTTATTTTTAACATGCGTTGTTTTGGCAAAATTACATTGTCCGCATCTATATCATCGGAGAACGCCTTATCCCAATTAATCTGCCATTATAGAATCATCCGCCGTCAAAGCCACAACGTCCGGCTCCACTGCTTCTGTGGCTCTCTCCACTTCAATGTGAATGCTGCCCTTGACGTGCTATAATAAAATTGTAACACCCACCACCAAAGTGATATAATAAACACAGGAGGGAAAAACAATGGCAAGTTACGATGAAGA
>CAMELR010000084.1 GCA_945923775.1 uncultured Clostridia bacterium
TGAACGTTCCGTTCGTTACCGGCAACGAGGAGCTTGACGCAAAGTTCGTCAAGGAGGCTACCGCGGCTGGCTTCGTTAACCTCAAGGGTCACAGAACCGTTGGCGGCATGAGAGCTTCCATCTACAACGCAATGCCTATCGAGGGCGTTGAGAAGCTGGTTGAATTCATGAAGAAGTTCGAGGCTGAGAACGGCTGAGTTCTGTAAAGGAGATTCACTGAAATGTATAACGTACTTACACTTAATAAGATAGCCGCATGCGGCACCGACCTGCTCGACAAGAGCAAGTACGCCGTAAGCGACGATGAAAAGAACCCTGACGCTATCCTGGTGCGCTCCGCTTCCATGCATGAGATGGAGCTGCCTTCTAATCTGCTCGCTATCGCAAGAGCAGGCGCAGGCGTTAACAATATCCCGATCGACAAGTGCACCGAGAAGGGCGTTGTAGTATTCAACACCCCCGGAGCAAATGCAAACGCCGTTAAGGAGCTTGTCATTGCAGGTCTGCTGCTGTCCTCCAGAAAGATCCCGGCAGCTATGGATTGGATCAAGACCCTCAAGGGCAAGGGCGACGAGGTCGGAAAGCTGGTCGAGAAGGGCAAGAGCCAGTTCGTAGGTCCTGAGATCATGGGCAAGAAGCTCGGCGTTATCGGTCTGGGCGCTATCGGTATCCTGGTAGCCAACGCAGCCGCTGAACTCGGCATGGACGTTTACGGCGCTGACCCGTACCTCTCCGTTGAGAACGCTCTGAAGCTCTCCGGCAAGGTTCATTACGTAAAGAGCAACAAGGAGATCTTCGAGAAGTGCGACTACATCACCCTGCACGTTCCGGCTCTGCCTGACACAAAGGGCATGATCAATGCAGAAGCAATCGCTTCCATGAAGAAGACCGTCCGCCTGCTGAATTTCGCAAGAGACACCCTGGTTGACGAGAAGGCAATCATCGACGCGCTCGCAAACGGCGGCATGGCTTGCTACGTTACCGACTTCGCTACCGATGGACTTATCGGTCTGGACGGCGTTGTTGCAATGCCGCACCTGGGCGCTTCCACTCCCGAGAGCGAGGATAACTGCGCAGTTATGGCAGTCAAGGAGATCGTTGACTACATCGAAAACGGCAACATCAAGAACTCCGTTAACCTGCCGAATGTTGAGATGGCAATTTCCGGCAACGCAAAGATCTGCGTTATCCACAAGAATGCAGAGGGTCTGCTGAACAACATCACCGCACCGGTTTCCGCTGCTGGTCTGAATATCGAGAACATGGTAAGCAAGTCCAAGAAGGACTACGCGTACACCTGCCTCGACGTAAAGGGCGACGCTTCCGGAATTGAAGCAGCTATCAAGGCTGTTTCCGGCGTTGTTTCCGTAAGAGTTATCAAGTAAAATGCGCTTTGAACTGGGCGTGCAGTATTCTGCACGCCCTTTTTGTGTTGACAAGTTAATTAAATTGTGATACAATATTATTGACATAAGTGGAATAATGGAGGTGCGGCATGAATACGATCAGCTATGTGGTTGAATATGAATACGCTGCGATGGGGCTTATCGCTGTTCTTGTGCTGATCTTCTGCGCCCGCCGGAAGTACCCGGGAATGTCAAACCGCATCTATGCCGGAATGCTTATCTGCACGTTTTTTTCGTCGCTGACACACGTGTTTGCGATGAAGTCGCTTCCGGTGGCGTCGTCGCTTCCGCTGTGGCTGAACTACGTCATACATATATCGTACCTGTTTTTCTACGACCTTGAAGCTATCCTCTACATGATGTACGTTATCGCACTCACAAAGAGAAACAAGATGTCAAAGGCGAGTACGATTTTCACGCTCTCGCTTATCGGCGCGGAAACTCTGCTGCTTGTCACAACGCCGTTCACAAAGCTGATAATTTACTTCAACGATAAGATGGAGTACTGCCATGGGCCGCTGTTCTATGTCTACCCGATCATTGCGCTGCTGCTGATGATGTTCGGCTCGCTCATGTTCGTGAAGTACCGCCGCAAGAGCGAAACTATCCAGGCGGCTTCGATGCTGTTTTTCTTCGTTGTGACCGTCGCGGCTACAGTTGTGCAGCTCTTCCTTCCGCGGCAGGTGATGGGGAACTATGCTATTGCGCTGGTTCTCGTGATGTTCCTTATAATTATACAGAATCCCGACGATTTCACCGACAAGGCCGCCGACTGCTTCAACGATGAGGCGTTTTTCAACAGCGTTGAGGTACGCATTGACGAAAGGAAGCCCTTTGCTATCGCAGCGTTCCGGTTCGATGGTCTGAATTATATCAACGGGCTGTTCAGCGTGGGAGAGCGCAGCGCAGCTCCAAGAGCGGTCGCGGCGAAACTTATGTCCGGATTCGGCACCGGGGAGGTGTACCACCTCGGCGGCTGTGAGTTCGCGATGTTCACGAACGAAAAGCGCAAGATAACCGAAAAGTACCTCACCGACAGGATACTCAGCATATTCTCAAAACCGGTGACGATCCACGGAATAGAAGCGAATCTCACTCCGAAGATATGCGTCGTGCGCTATCCGGATTTCGCGCAGTCCGCGGAGGACGTCCGCGACGCGATAGAGTACACCCTGCGAACCACTGAAAAGGCGGAGGGCAGCGTGTTCGTCGCAAGCAAGGAGTCGATCACCGCCAAAAAGCGCGAAATGCATATTCTCAGCACTATCAAGCACTGCATCGTCAACAAGAGCTTCGAGATGTACTACCAGCCCATCTACGAGCCGGCGGAGCATGGGTTTGTGTGCTCCGAGGCGCTTATCAGAATGAAGGATCCGGAGCTAGGCTACGTCAGCCCCGAGGAGTTCATACCCCTGGCGGAATCAAACGGCATGATAATCGAGATAGGCGAGATCGCGTTCCGCAAGGTGTGCGAGTTCATGAAGAGCGGGCAGGCGCAGGCCCTCGGCGTGAAGTACATCGAGGTGAACCTGTCGGTGCTCCAGTGCGTGCAGGAGCAGCTTTCCGACCGCCTTATGGAAATAATGGCGGAGTACGGAATACCTCCCGAGGAGATAAATTTCGAGATAACCGAGACCGCAGGCCTCGCAAACTACGACGCGCTGCTGAAGAACATGAACTGCCTGATCTCAAAGGGTGTTACATTCTCCATGGACGACTATGGCACGGGGTTCTCCACCGCAAACTACCTGATAACTCTGCCGATGGATATTGTAAAAATTGACAAGAGTATCCTGTGGCCGGCAATGGAGAACGAAGAAGCGTTCGTGATCCTGAAGCACACCGTTGAAATGCTGAAATCGCTGAAAAAGCGCATAGTAGTCGAGGGCGTGGAGACCAATGAGATGGCGAAGCTGCTCATTGATATGGGCTGCGATTATCTCCAGGGCTACTACTATCAGAAGCCGATCCCGGCTGACAAGTATCTTGAGTTCCTGAAAGAAAATCAGAATATTTCTGAAAAAATTCAGGAAACTACTTGACAAATTGAATTTGTGGTGTTATAATATTTGAGTAATAAAGCAGAGCCACCACACTCTCACCCGCCGGCGTTAAGTCTGTCAGGCGCGGTATGTTTAATGAGAATAAGCCGAGAGGCATTTCAGTTAAGCGTGAGCGTGTGTACTCACGCTTATTTTATTTCAAGGCTGAAACGTAATTTAGAAAGGCGGTGCTTTGATATCGGCACGAAAGAACAGCTCATCAACGAGGATATCCGCGAGAAGGAAGTAAGAGTAATCGGCGCTGACGGCGAGCAGCTCGGCATTATGGCTACGGCTGACGCACTCAATAAGGCGATCGAAGCAGATCTAGATCTCGTACTCATCGCTCCTACAGCGACTCCTCCGGTATGCCGCATCATGGATTTCGGCAAATACCGTTTTGAGCAGACCAAGAGGGAGAAGGAAGCCCGGAAGAACCAGAAGCAGGCTGAGGTCAAGGAGATCAAGATGTCCCTGAACATCGACACCAACGACTTCAACATCAAGGTAAAGAACTGCATCAAATTCCTCCAGAACGGTGACAAGGTAAAGGTCACTATCCGCTTCAGACGTGCAAGAGAGATGTCGCACATGAATCTCAGTGAAGAACTGATGAAGAAATTCCTCGATGCCGTTTCAGAGTACGGCGGTTCTGAGAAGCCGTCAAAGCTTGAGGGCAAGAACTACGCGATAGTTCTCAGCCCCAAGAAGTAAGATAGGCGCAGTCGAGCGGCACACTTTAATGAAAACTCAAGGAGGATAACACAATGCCTAAGATCAAAACTCACAGCGGTGCTAAGAAGCGCTTCAAGCTGACCAAGAACGGTCTGGTAAAGATGGGTCACACCAACAGACGCCACATTCTGACCAAGAA
>CAMELR010000085.1 GCA_945923775.1 uncultured Clostridia bacterium
GAAATTGACAAAAATTTAACCATTTCATGCAATGGTTTTAATGCATAAGATAAAAAATGCAAAAATCTCAGATTTTCACTTGAGTTTTCATATTCAATGTAGTATAATTATTGTGGATAAATTTTAATTAAGACGGGGCAGCTATGTCTGCACCGATCTCAATAGCAGGTATGGAGGAGAAAAAATGGCGTTTTCAAAGACACTGGCTGAGATGGAACAGAACGTTCCTGACAGCGACGCAAGAAAGAAACTGAATGCCCTCTTCGACGAGGACAGCTTTAACGAGCTCGACAAGTTCCTGTCGACTGACGGAGCTGTAGGCAGCGTAGTATCCGGTTACGGCACAGTAAACGGCGCGACTGTTTACGCTTACGCACAGGACGTTTCCGTTAAGGGCGGCGCAGTTGACAAGAGCGCGGCTCTCAAGATCAAGAAGCTGTATGAGCTCGCTGCAAAGAACGGCGCTCCCGTTGTCGCAGTATTCGACAGCAAGGGCGGCGACATCAACGAGGGTATGGAAGTACTCGCTGACTACGGCGATATCATCAAGGCTTCCGCTGCTATCTCCGGCGTAGTTCCGCAGATCGCGGTCATCACCGGCGTGTGCGCAGGCGCAGCTGCTGTCATCGCTTCCATGGCTGACGTTACGATCATGACAGAGAAGGCTGAGCTGTTCCTGAACGCTCCGTTCAACACACCCGACGGCAAGCTCGAGGGCGCAGGCAAGGCTGCAAACGCTGCTAAGTCCGGCGTTGCCGATATCCTTGCTAAGGACGACGCAGAGGCTATCGCTAAGGCTAAGAAGCTGGCTGCTATCCTTCCTGCAAACAACATTTCCCTCGCAGGCAACGATGATTTCGCAGAGAACGACGCTGCGGTTTCCGCTTCCATGAAGGGCGCTGACCTTGTTGCAGCTCTCGCTGACAAGAACTCCACTGTAGAGCTCGGCGCTGAGTTCGGCACCGCTGCTTACACCGCATTTGCAAGCGTTAACTGGGCAACCGTAGCTTTCGTAGCTACCGATAAGGCTGCAAAGCTCACCGCTGCTGACTGCGCTAAAATCGCAAGATTCGTTCAGCTCGCTGACGTATTCTCCATTCCGGTAGTTACAGTTGTAAACACCGAGGGCTTCGAGGCTTCCAGCGCTGCTGAGCTCGCAGGCTCCGTACGCGACGCCGCTAAGCTCGCTCAGGTTTACGCTTCCGCTACCACGACCAAGATCAACCTCATCACCGGTAAGGCTATCGGCGCGGCTTACGCTGCATTCGACAGCGCAGACATCTCCTACGCATGGGAGAAGGCTGTTATCGCTCCGATGAGCCCTGAGGCTGTCAAGGTATTCATGGGCGAAGAGGCTGACACCACTCCGTTCAAGGCTGCTTCCCTCGGTATGATCGACGGCGTTATCGCCGCTGAGGATACCAAGCAGGCTGTTGCTTCCGCTGTTGACCTCTGCTCCAGCAAAAGAGTAGTTGCTCCCACCAGAAAGCACGTTAATTTCGTATTTTAATTAAAATATAGAGAGGTTTTTGACATGAAAAGATACACCATCACAGTAAACGGCAATGCATACGATGTAACTGTTGACGAGGCTGACGGTTCCGCAGCTCCCGTTGCTGCTGCTCCCGCTCCCAAGAAGGCAGCTCCCGCTAAGAAGGCTGCTGCTCCCGCTGGCGCACAGGGCAACGCAACTGTTAACGCCCCTATGAACGGCACTATCGTTGACGTTAAGGTCAAGGTAGGCGATAAGGTTACAAACGGCACCGTTATCGCAGTTCTCGAGGCTATGAAGATGGAGAACGACATCGTTTCCGATAAGGACGGCGTTGTTGCTTCCGTTAACGTTAACAAGGGCGACGCTGTTGAGACCGGCGCTGTTGTTGCTACACTGAACGCGTAATTATTAAGGAGAACAGAAATGGCAAAATTAAAGATAACTGAAACCGTTCTTCGTGACGCGCACCAGTCCCTGCTTGCCACAAGAATGTCTATGGACGAAATGCGTCCTATCCTCTCCGAGATGGACAAGATCGGCTTCTACTCCGCTGAGTGCTGGGGTGGCGCGACCTTCGATTCCTGCATACGCTTCCTGGACGAGGATCCGTGGGAGAGACTCCGTATCCTGAGAAAGGAAATGCCGAACACCAAGCTCCAGATGCTGTTCAGAGGTCAGAACATGCTGGGTTACCGTCACTATGCTGACGACCTGGTTGAGTACTTCGTACAGAAGTCCATCGCAAACGGTATCGACATTATCCGTATCTTCGACGCGCTGAACGATATCCGCAACCTCGAGACCGCCATCAAGGCAGCAAAGAAGGAGCAGGGTCACGCTCAGGTAGCTATTTCCTACACCCTCGGCGAGGTATTCACTCACGAGTATTACATGAACTACGCTAAGCAGATCGAGAATGCCGGCGCAGATTCCATCTGCATCAAGGATATGGCGGCTCTGCTGACTCCTTATGAGGCTGCAAGCCTTGTAAAGGATCTGAAGGCTACCGTTAAGATCCCGATCCAGCTTCACACTCACTACACTTCCGGTCTTGCTTCCATGTGCATCATGAAGGCTGTTGAGGCAGGCGTTGACGGCGTTGATACCGCTATGTCCCCGCTCGCACTCGGCACGTCTCATGCTCCTACGGAGTCCATCGTGGCTACATTCCAGGGCACAGAGTATGATACTGGTCTTGACCTCGTTAAGCTCAACGAGATCCGTGACTACTTCATGAAGCTCCGCAAAAAGTACATCGACAACGGTCTGCTGGATCCCTCCATGCTGGCTACCAATACCAATGCACTGATTTATCAGGTTCCGGGCGGAATGCTCTCTAACCTGCTGTCTCAGCTCAAGCAGGCTGGAAAGGCTGATCAGCTCGAGGCCGTGCTCCAGGAAGTTCCGCGTGTTCGTAAGGATTCCGGCTTCCCGCCCCTCGTTACACCTACTTCCCAGATTGTTGGTACACAGGCTGTGTTCAACGTAATTACAGGCGAGCGCTACAAGACCGTTACCAAGGAGTTCAAGGGTCTCGTTAAGGGCGAATACGGAAAGACTCCTGTCGCAATCGATCCTGAGTTCCAGAAGAAGATCCTCGGCGCAGAGGAGCCCATCACATGCCGTCCTGCTGATCTTCTCAAGCCCGAGTTCGACGCAATGAAGGAAGAGGTCAAGCAGTACGTTGAGGACGCTTCCGTTGAGGACGTGCTCACTTATGCGATGTTCCCGAAGGTTGCTCCGAAGTTCTTCGAGAAGCGCCGCGACAGACAGGTAGGCATCGACGCCGACCACGCTGACAAGACCAACAAGGTTCACCCCGTCTGATAACTGAATTTTATGTCCCTGCGGCTCCGGCTGCGGGGACATTTTATTTTTAACAGCAAAATCAGCGGATTGTCGAAAATGCATAAATAGTGTGTAATTGATGTGAAAACGGAGTGGGCGATGAATGGAACAGGGAACACCTGCGAGCGCGATTGTAATAGGAAATACAGTAAAAATACAATGATATCGTTTACAATGCGGTTTTACAGATTTTTCGGCGATTTGCACAAATGAATGATTACAAACCGGTTACAAAACGGTTACAAATTCGGTAACAGTAGAGTAACAACAAGAAATGAGCGTCAGCAAAACCGCATTAACTTGCGGATAAATTAAGTTAACAGAAAAATTAAACTGAAATTAACAATTCCCGCTGTTGTATTGTGAATATGAACAAGAGGTGAAAATTGAAAACGTTTTCCCATTTTTTCTGTTCAAAAAGTTCTAAAAAAGGGGTTGAAAAATGAAATGATTTATGATAAACTTACAAATGTAATCAAGGGGCGGTGATTGAAACGCTTCAGACAGAGTATAATTACCCGAGAACCTTGATGATTAATTCAGTTCCCTCGGGAACAAAATGAAACCTATTTTGGGAGGAAAAATCTATGAAGAAGAGAATTTTAGCAGCTCTGCTCGCATCTGCTGCAGTTCTGTCCTTTGCTGGCTGCTCCAGCAACACAACAAGCTCCAGCACACCCGCTGCTGATAACTCCAGCTCCGCTGCTGACGAGTCCAGCACACCTGCTGCTGACGAGTCCAGCACACCTGCTGCAGACGAGTCCAGCTCCGCTGCTGAGGAGTCCAGCACACCCGCTGCTGAGGCTGATGATTCCGCTAAGACTGCTGGTACTGGTATCACCGTAAGCGAGAGCGAAGGTAAGGTATTCAACATCTACGCTTGGAACGAAGAGTTCAAGGGCTTCTTCGAGAAGTACTACACCGTTCC
>CAMELR010000086.1 GCA_945923775.1 uncultured Clostridia bacterium
ACAGCCCGTTTTTGCCCTCGACCAGCTTCATGCCGCGCACGGCAAAGCAGTTCCCAATGGTTGCGGAAACATACGCCTTGACGTTGCTGTCAGGCGCGCCGAGCCTCGTGATTTTTACATCGATCTCCATGTACTACCTCCATCAGCCGGCGAAGTTGAACATATCCTCTACCTTTTCGGTGAGAGTGGGCAGGATAGTTTCGCCGAACAGCGCATACAGACCGCCCAGCAGGAGCGCGCCGATTACCACGGCGATGAGGATCTTGATGCCGCTGTCCACGAAATTCTCGCCGCGGGTGGAACGCATAAGCTCCTTTGCCTGAAGCGCCTTGAGGGTGATTCTTGTGATTAATTTCTTCATGTGTTTTTCCTCCATAAAAATGTTGTATTTATGCAAAAATCCGCAGATTGCTCTGCGGAATTACATATTAAGTTGTGGTTCGTGGTGCTGCTTTTCTGTAAGCTCTGAAAGCTTTTGCGCAGCCCATTCCGGGATATACTGCTCGTCAATTATTCCGAGAAAATCTGTGCGGTTGAACTGCGCCTGTTCGCCGTCCGAAAGAAATCTTCCAAACACCTTTCGACCGCTTGCAGTCGGAGAGCAGCCGAACCCGTTTTCCGCCAGAAAAAGCTGATTTTCCGGCGTCCTGTATTCCTCTCTGAGAGAGGTGTCCCGCAGTATTAACAGCTTTCCGGTGTAGTCCTGCGGCTCGTCCGACTGGACAATATGCTTGCCGGAGAACAGCCCCAGCTCCGAGTACATTTTCTGCACCTGACCTGCAAGCCCGTCCACCAGACAGCTATGGCATTTCAGCGCAAATTCGCTGTTTCGTTCGCTTTTCGGAATATTGAACGACTTTGCCCATGTCCTGTTGTCCCGGCATATTCTGCCGTCACCGCTGCGCTGTTCTATCGTGTTAGAGATTACCCACATGGTGCGGTCGTAGCCGAATTCCTTGACGGTCTGCTGAATGCACTCCGAGGGAAGATTATATCCGCCGAACTTCTCCGCAACGATTTTGTCCAGGAAATCCCGGCAGCGGATATTCTCGCGAAGGCTGTCTTTCCAAAGCTGCACTCGATCGGTACTTTTGGCTTCGCGGAGCGAATATCTGTACAAATGCTCCATTCAATCCTCCTGTTCGCACATGGGGAGGATTCCTCTTTCCTTGAGGAACTGGTACAAGAACAGCCGCCCCGTCTGCGTCCAGCAGGTGTGCATAACAGATTTGTCCTCGCCTATCTGGTAGGTTTTGCTCTGGGTGTAGTTTTTGTCGGCGTACTCCGCATACAGCACCCACGAATTGCGGATAGGAAACTGGATTCTAAGCTCATGCAGCAGCTTGTTGAACGCAACTGCGGACATTCCGTAGTCCTTTGCGATCTGCGTGACAGGAACGGAATTTCTGCTGTTCAGGATCTGGTCGTAATACCTCGCCTTGACTGTGAGGAAAGCGTTTTCTTCTTCGAGTTTCTTCCGCTTTTCCTGCTCGTCCGCAAGGGTGTTCAGCAGCTTTGCCAGTTCACGGGGGTCGCTCATTGTTTTGTGCAGCGTTTCGGAGTTGAGATATGCACCGTTCCTGCGGATCGAGGGAAGAACCTCGGCAGTCACCCAATGCTTGAACGCCTTTGCGGAGGGCAGTTTGCTTGAGAGGATAAGACTGTACAGACCGCTTTCGTTTATCAATTTACCTTGCGTTCCATTGACGGTGAACGAATCGTTCACCGTTATATCATCGCTGTCAACATGGTCGCGAAGAGCCTTTGCAGGATTAGTGTAGCCGAGCGAAATCGCAATGTCCTTGCCCACAAACCACGGCTCTCCGTCAATTTTCAGCGTGCGGATTTCTCCGAACTGCTCATGACGGAACAGTATTACTTCCGAATCACTCATCGACAGCCTCCTGAATTATAAGCCGCCCGTTCTCGGCGCAGACCTCCAGCGTACTGCCTGCGGGAATTCCGGCGTCGTCAAGGTATACCTGCGGAACGATGATTTCCTCATCGCCGAGGTGTATTGAGATTCTCACCTCATCGCCGGGGCGCAGGTCGAGAATCTCCTGTGCCTGCTCCGAGAGCTTCAGATTGCCGTTACCAGTGATCTTGCAGTTAAATGTTACCATAATTGTCCTCCTCGTCAAAAAATGAAATCTGTCTGTTGCTGTTCAAACGTTCGTTCAGGTCGTAGTTCGCAATGAGCAGCTCGCCGAACATACTGCCGCCGTCAAACCGCTGGCGGATATTGTTCAGACGCTCGTATGCGTACATCTCGCAGCCGTCATACAGACTGCGTATTTCCGGGCAGTCGTTGTAGGACACCATGAACTTGCCGGATATCCCGGAAAGCACATTGCGAAGCCGTTCATGGTCGGCAGTCCCGAAGCCGACGTTCTCATAATAGCTCTCCGTGTTGAAGTACGGAGGGTCGCAATAGAAAAAGCTCACCTCGCTGTCCTGCTGCGAAATGAGCTTCTCGAAATCTTTGTTTTCAATTACGACCTTCTGCAACCTACGGCAAGCCTGCTCAATAAGCGGGAAGTTGCTCCACATGGAATGGGGCTTGCCTCCGAAGCTGTCGCAGGAGCTTGCGTAGCTGTACCGGATTAGCTGGTAGAACTCCGCAGCACGTTTCACATCGCCGATTTGCGCCGGTTCGCTGATTATGTGCTTTATCCGGTCGAAGTCCTCCCGGCTGTTCAGCACGAAACGAAGCCGTTCGATAAGCTCTGTACTGTGGTCGCGAACGCAGGTGTACAGATTTGAGATGTTGCTGTTGAAGTCGTTGAACACCTCGAAATCGTTGTTGGGCGGTTTCGCAAAAAGAATCCAACCGCCTCCTCCGAAAACCTCGATGTACTTTTCGTAGTACACCGGAAATCTCGGAATGATAATGTCTCGGCTGCTTTTCTTGCCGCCGATCCAGCTCATAAAGCTGTTGATACTCATCACCTCTTTCGGCAATTCTGCTGTGAACGAAAGCGGTTTCAACCGAAAATAGTATTGTGAGTTCGTGCAAACGCCTGCGTTCACAGGCTGATTGCATTATTTACATTGTAGGAGAAATATTAGGGGCTTCTTCCGAGTCATGGTATTCATAGGTCTGGGTCTTTTCGTTGAACGCGAAGCCCTCCTCGGCGAGATCCAAACCCCACAGCTCCGCCGTAAGCTCGAATGCCTCCTTGCTGTGAGCATCAAAGCGGGTCAGCTCCAAAATCTCGCCGCCCTTGAATACTGCTTCTCCGGTATTTACACCGACGTCCTCGTCTGCCCAGCGAATTGTAATTGTGATGTCGGGGAACTTCTCGGACAAGGCTTGCAGTATGGGGACGGGCGCAGACCACGGGGTCGTGAATTCGATCGTGTCGCTGCTAACTGCCTCCTGATTGCTAGCCTCCCACTTGCATCCCCACGCTTTTACCCGCCACTCGTACCATGTCGGCGCGCCGTAGTTCATGATGTTGTCCAGATAGATTCTGCCCTTTTCCAGCGCCTGACGATTAACGTTCGCTGCCATAACATTCGGCTTGGAATGCGAGTAGAAAGCATTCACCTTGCTTACGATTTCACGGAATTCGTCCGGCTGGAGCTTCTTCTCTCCGAAATCGTCCGTAATGGGATTTATTGCGGTGAGGAT
>CAMELR010000087.1 GCA_945923775.1 uncultured Clostridia bacterium
CAACCGGTTTGTTTACTAATCGTGCTTAATTCCTAATTTGTGGGATTTGTGCGGTATTGCCTTATAATATATACGAAAGCTTGTTTCCGGCATACTCTGTCGCCGAACGCGTCAAAAATCCTTCCCCGTCAGCGGCAGAATTTACCGCAGAACAGGGGTTGAGCGGCTGCGGGAACGGGCTTTTTATGAACGTGTGAAAGGACGAACGAAATGTCAAGAAAAAAATTGCCGTAATAACCGCAAGAGCCGACGACCGCACCCAGAAGGATATCATATGCGGAATAGCCGAGGCGGCATTTGCCGCGAATACGGACGTGGTGGTGTTTTCAAACATTTATAATCACTGGATAAGGGACGAATTTCTCAATTTTGAAAATGTCATATACAACCGTTATGAGTGTTTATGCAGTAGCAATGCAGTACGGATATACCGACGAGAAATATTTTGCCCGTCAGTTCCGCCAGATTATGGGGTGCTCGCCGATACAATATCGTAAATGGCTTCAATACATTCAAAGTCTATCGGCAGCCTAACATGATCTGCACACATATCCGCAATTTTCCTGATATCTTCCTCGCTGATGAACGATTTGTAGTGCTCAACAGAGTGACTGCACTGAGGGCCAGCCGCCCAGGTTGACCCCGTGTATATAACCGGTAAATGATTTCATAATTATCTTCCTTTCTGTACATAGCCGTTGCCTTCTTTACATAAATTGTACATCATCTGGCATTCTAAAACAATGTAATATGCTGCAAATTGACTGACATATTATTCTTTGAATCAACTGTGAGCATAAAAGTTCCCCCACCGTATAAAGCGATGGGGGAAATATGATTACAGGTCTTTTCCGTTAGTGGATATGACGTTTTTTATGAACTCTGCAGAATCCTTTATAACACGACGCTGCGCTGCATAATCCACATACACAAGACCGAAGCGCTCGCTGTAGCCCTTTGCCCACTCAAAGTTGTCGGTGAGCGACCAGACGTAATATCCGTCGATTTCAGTTCCGGAATCAGCGGCGCGTTTCAGCTCGCTGAGGTAACGGTGCAGATAATCCGTGCGGTTAGGATCGTGGACCTTTCCGTCAAGGGAAACCGCATCATGGCACGCCATTCCGTTTTCGGTTATGATTATCGGCTTGCCGTAGCGCTCAAACATAAAGCGGGGTCCCCAGTACAGTGCCTGCGGAGTTATCGGCCAGCCGATGGACGTACGGGGAGTTCCCGGCGTTTCTCCGACAAGTCCCTGTGCCGATATATATTTGCCCTGATAGATGTTAAGCCCGATGAAATCTATCGGCTGAGATATCAGTTCCATGTCATCGTCTGTTATCTCCGGCTTGAAATGTGATTCATAATTGTACACCCATTCAGGGTATTTTCCTGTTATGACCGGGTCGAACCAGTATGCGTCAGAGAAAGCAAACGCGTCGTAGTCGCTTTCAAAGTAGTTTTTCCTTGCCGCTTCGATATCTTCGTTTTTTTCAGTCGCCGGAACAGCAGGGCAGGAGGCTCCGGTGAAGCCTATTCTGCACGGTTCGCCACGGCGCAGTTCTTTGACAGCCAGTCCGTGCGCTTTCAGCACATTGTGACCTATCCGCAGAAGCTCCCATTTCGGCAGCTTGTAACCGGGCGCGTGTTCGCCGTTGTAATATCCGCAGCCGACAAATACCTGCGGTTCATTGAAGGTGATGAAATCATGCACGCGGTCACCGAAGCGCTCTCTGATAAGCCTTGCATATTCTGCAAACCACTCCGGACTGTCAGGGTTCAGCCAGCCGCCCCTGATATGCAGCGCATACGGAAGGTCCCAGTGATACAGCGTCATGCAGGGCTTTATTCCACGCTTGACAAGCCCGTTTATCAGTCGGTCGTAGAATGCTATTCCCTTTTCGTTCACTGCACCGATGCCTCCGGGTATCACCCTTGCCCAGCTTACCGAAAAGCGGTAGCTTTTAATTTCCAGTGCAGCCATTGCGTCAAGGTCTTCCTCCAGACGGTGATAGTGGTCGCAGGCAATGTCGCCGTTGTGACCGCCGTATACTGTCCCGGGGATATGCGAAAAACTGTCCCAGATGTTACTTCCTTTTCCATCTTCGAAAGCGGCGCCCTCTATCTGATATGCCGCCGAGGCTGCGCCCCATACGAAATCCGTTTTGAATCCCATAGAATAACTCCTTTCAGAAAGCTTTGTCCTGCTTTTCGTTTTATTTGCTGATATGCATGGAGTTCACCTGACCAAGCCAGAAGGGCGTGTCTTGGCGAACACAGGTGCAAGGCATTTTTATTTGACTGTATTGCGACTGCGAAATTCCGTCGGAGTCATGCCCATTCTCGACTTGAACTGCCGCATGAAATGTATGTCGCTCTTGTATCCGCACATTTCGGCTATCTGGTTTATGGGAACGTCCGTGGAGGTGAGCATGAACTTTGCATGCTCCAGGCGGCTGTTTATGACCTCGTTCATCGGGCTTATTCCGAACAGCTTCTTATAGGTGTGCTCAAAATGAGAACGGCTCATTGTGAGCCTGTGCGCCAGATCCTCAATGTTCCAGTTGTATTTAGGGTTGCTGTATATCTGTGAGCGAAGCATCGACATTTTCTCGTAATAGCTTGACACGGTGCTCTGCTCTGTTGGGTGGAGCTTCTCGCTGAGCTTCAGTAAAAACAGCTTCATGTAAAGCTCCACGGAATCCGTACGGTACAGGTTTGCAGAGTAATTTTCATAGCTCATGTTTTTTACCATCAGAGACAGATCGCTCATATCTCCAATAGGTATCACTTTGTCGAACGGTATGTCAAGCTCCCTGAAAAAATCCTTTTCAGACTCTGTATATGTAAAATGAAACCAGTCTTTTGCAAATTCCCCGCCTGCCGAGCGATAGTTCTGCGGAGTGCCCTCGCGGAAAAGAATAAAGGAATCCTTCTCTGTGTGGATCTCCTCGCCGTTTATTTCAAAAATTGCGGGGGTTTTCAGCAGCAGAAGAAGATTATCTCCGGAGCCGTTCGGGCGCGAAACAAAGAAATCAGCGTCATGGCGGTGATTATATCCTATTTTGTTAATTTTCACTCAAAATCCCTCCCCACATTATATATTATATCATTCACTAACATATCCTGCAATAACATTTTCTGCACAATGACTAACATATTCTGCTCAGAGGCGTGAGCTTTGCAGAATAATTCAGCTAATTAGCATAAATCTCTATTGTATGAATGCTTCGGAAAAGCTATAATTAAATCAATAAATCACATGGAGGTAAGAAGATGGATTGTAGAATAAAGTTAGGGCAACACCGCACAAATCCCACAAATTAGGAATTAAGCACGATTAGTAAA
>CAMELR010000088.1 GCA_945923775.1 uncultured Clostridia bacterium
AACTGGTGCGTTGGTATTGCGAACAGCGGCTTTGTAAGCTCTCGAATTCCCTCCAGATTGAAGTCCTCAAGGTTCTGGGAAGCGAGAATTACAGCCGAATTCTTCTTGCGCACACGCTTCATGAAATTGCGGATATACTCCACGGCAACGAGATTTGAAAGGAACAGATAGAACTCGTCAACGCTGGCAACGGTGTTTCCGGAGGTCAGAAGCTCGTTCGACATATACGACAGCACATTGAACAGCAGTGCGCTGCGGATATTCCTGCTTGCCTGACGCAATCCTTTAACGCCAAATGTGACGAAACTGCTGTCCGTTATATTGGTGTGTCCGTTGAAGAACTTGCTCTCTGCGCCCCTGCACATGGAGTGCAATCCGAGGCAGATATTCTGCAAAGTTTCCGCAGTATAGATGTTGTTTTTATCCTCATTGTAGCTGCGGAATTCCTCCTCGGCAATGTCGTAGAGGTCGGACAACACAGGATAATCCGTGCGTTTCAGTTTTGAGAAGTCTGTGCGGTCAGAGATTCCGAAACGCTCGTACAGCTTTATAAGCATAAGTTCAATGGTGTCGATTTCCCGGTCAGAAAAATCCTTGTAGCAGCGGAAAAAGTCACGCAGAAAGCTGATGTGCTGGCTAAGCCGTGTTTTGCCGCGGAACGCTTTTGGAGCGGTTTCATCTGCCTCCACGCCCTCGTCCCACGTCTTAGGTTCAAGCACGTTTATGATGTACTCGCCGGACATGAGGTCGATAAAACAGCCGCCGAGGTTCTCGGTCAGCTCGGCATATTCCAGCTCCGGGTCAAGGCAGATTATACGCTTGCCGCTTTCGCGGAGGTTGGTGAGGATCAGCTTTAGCAGGTAGGACTTGCCCTGCCCGGAGTTGCCAAGAATAAGCATATTCGCGTTGGTCTTATCGTCCGAACGCTTGTCGAAATCCACGATAATATTGCTCCCGAACTTGTCCCGACCGAGGTAACAGCCGTGCTCATCGGTCTTGCCCGAAAAGCTGAAGGGATACAGATTCGCCGCGCTGCTGGCGGGGAGAACCCTCTCGAACTGCTCTCTGAACACATTCCACCCGCCGGGCTTTATGCTGTTGAACCCTGCCTGCTGGCGAAGCATGAGCCTGTCAACGTTCAGCTTAGAGCGCACCAGTTCTGTCTGAACCTCGGTCTGCATATTGCGCAGAGCTTCAAGCGAAAGCGCTGTCATCTCGATATAAACAGCGGTATGAAGCAGAGGCTCGCGGCTGCGGTGCATTTCGGCTACAAGCTGCGTTACGTCCTGAAGATTACTTTCTGCGGCGACAGTCTGCTGGAGGTCGTTCGTGGAATTTCGCTGCATTCTGTTTTTGTTGGCGGCGTTGGAGATTATCCGCTTTTCCTCCGCAGGAGTGACGTGCCGTGCGTAGATGTGCAGCGTGACGCCCTCTTTCTCGCCGAGATACCGCAGGATAGCCTGTTCATTGGTGGAAGTCGGGTATTCCCGAAGCGCCCACACGCAGCGGAACGTGTTTCCGCAGATATAATAATCCGTGTAGAATTTTACTGTGGACGGCGCTATCATGTCCAGAAAATCCTTGCCGGATTTGGCTGCAAAGCCGTTTTCGTCTATTTTCTTCTTCATTCTGACCTCACATTTTCAGTTCGTTTGTGGGCTGGTGAAACACCTCGGCTTCCGGCTTGAGATAGAAATAATCCGAGTTCCAGAACGAAATGAAATACTTGCAGCCGTCTAGTCTAACCTCGTTCTGCTCGAAGCTCTCACCCCAGCCGTCCGAGAGCTGCCCGGTGACTTCGTCCGTTAAGGAAATAAGCTCTGCCTTAGACAGCTCCCCATAAGACGTTACAGTCATAACACCGTACAGCTCGCCGCCTCTGTTTTCGACTGACGGAAACACTGAACGCACCTTGTGGTCAAGTTCTGGATCGTCCGTCCATGCTATTAAACCACGGAGCTTTTCGTCATAGTCGGTCAGCGAGGCTTTTATTTTTTTGTTGATAATGTCAGCGTACTTGGCAAGCTGTGAGGCAGGGACTTCGAACATATCCGAGTCGTAATCCGGCGGCTCTGCTACTACATAAAGAGGGCAGTACAGCTTGGTTTCCACAAGGGCTTTTTTCGCTGCCTGTATAGTACTGCCGGATAATGAACAAGCAGCAATCTCCGTGCAATCGCCTAATGTTTCACACGCACATTTTAAAAGAGTTTCACGCATTATTGAACTATCAATCAAGTCCTGCAAATCAACAGAAAAATCCTCCTTGTCCGCGCTCTCTGAAACAGCATTATTCACGAAATCCGCCACTATATCTTTCAGCCGCGAAAACGACATTGTCTGCTTATGCGCCGCAACTATCTCCCGCGCATGGGGAATATACTGCGAATATCTCGCGTAATTGCTGCCCTCAGATTCGATGAGCAGACCGTCGCCGTTGTGCATATCCACAGCAAGAATGCAGTGGTAGAACTCGTTGTCGCAGTACATCAGCGGCTTGTTCTGCGCGATGACATACTGGTCGTCCAGCGGTCTGGAAATGAGCCTTGCGAACGCTGCGGCAGGCATTTCTACCACCTTTTCCACAAGGCAGGGCTTGGGTTCAAAGCAAGATTCCTTCCGCAGAAGGCTTGTGTTAATTATGAGTTTTTCGTTCATGGATAAGCCACCTTTCTCCGTCATGGTTTTCGAACATTTCTGTTGTAACATTCTGCTCGTAGTACACAGCAAGCAGAGTCTTTATATCCTCTCTGGCGTATCTTCGAACAGTAAAGCCGTTTTCTGTGAGAATTTTCTCTATTCTGTTGAGATAAGAGAAAATCTCCTTGTCCTTAAGCCCGCGAATCCGCACCACTAAAAGGAATTCCCGTGCAGTAGCTGTCTGTGCCTGAATGTGGTCAAGGTACTGGATATCCTGCTCCAGCAGGCTGCGGACGGCAGGGTTATCCTCTTTCGCAATGCGGCTGCGGAGGAAGTTTTTGTTGCTTTCAAAGCTCTCCCGGCTGTTAAGGCAGAGGAACTCTATTTCCGCAACACCTTTCAGCACGGACATGAGCGAGTAGATTTTTCCCGACAGACTTTCCTCCGACAGAATCGAGATATTGCAGGGCTTGACGCTGAAAAAGACCGCCTCGGAGGAAGCGGTCTTTAACGAATATTCTGTTATCTCGGTTATGCCCATGAGCTGCCGGGTGGACTGCTGGGGGTTGTTTTTCTTCTTCATTGTAATTTCCACCTGAATTCCTGCTGCTCAACAAAGAAATATTTCACAGCATATTTTAGAAAGTCGAGAATGCTGGTATCCTCAAA
>CAMELR010000089.1 GCA_945923775.1 uncultured Clostridia bacterium
GTATTGGTACGTTTTTCGGGATTATTCGTGTTTACACAGTTTATTTTTCAGACCCTAAAAAAGAGCTGACCGCAAAACAAACGGTCAGCTCTTTTTATACCTACGCTAATTTGTAATCCATCACTAAGATGTAACAACATCATTCAAAGTTATAGTCTCGTTCATTTCATTGTCTCACCTGCTTTATTCTTCTCCATAGCCGCGAACCTTTTCGCCGGGTGATAACACAGCAATGCAATGAATATCAGCACCGCCGTTGTAGCAAGACTCAGCGGATATGCGGTCATTATCGTCTGGAACGTCTGACTGTGCGAAAATACTAGCTGTATCCACGCGATACGCACTCCGCATACGCCTATCATTGTAAGTATCGCCGGAACCAGAGAAAATCCAAAACCGCGAAGATAACCTGACATGACCTCATACAGCATACTGAACGTATACGCCGTGAAAATCATAGTAAGTCTGGTGTAGCCTATCTCGACGACCTCCGGGTCGCTGTTGAATATCGACAGCAGGAATCTACCAGATAAAAGCACCAGCGTAACAGCCGCAGCGGTAGCTATAGCGTCCTCCGCAATGCACAGGAACAGCGTCCTGCGGCAGCGCTTGATCTGACCTGCTCCGTAATTCTGACCGACAAATGTCGTGCATGCCTGGCTGAACGAATTAAATACATCATACGCGAATATCTCGATATTGTACGCTGCGCTTGATGCCGCCATGACCACCTTTCCAAGGCTGTTTATCGCGGACTGTATCACAATATTGGAGACTGCGAAAACCGCAGTCTGTATTCCTGCCGGAAGCCCGATCTTCATTATTTTAGCAAAAGTGCCCCAGTCGACGCGGAGTTCCCTGAATTCAACATGTATGCTCTGCTGCGTTTTCCGAAGCCGCCAGAAAAGCAGGACTGAACTTATCGCATTGGAAATCACAGTTGCGATAGCTACACCGTTTACCGTCATATGAAGAACCGCAACAAAGAACAGGTTCAGCAGTACGTTCAGAACTCCGGATATTGCAAGCGCAATCAGCGGATTCTTCGTGTCGCCTATGCTGCGGAAAATCGCGGCTTCAAAGTTATACAGCAATATCACCGGCATTCCGAGCAGGTAAATCCGCAAGTACATCAGCGCCAGCGGGAACACATCGTCCGGGACATTGAGCGACCGCAGCAGGATATCCGCCGTGAGTTCTCCGACAACGGAAACGAGTACACCTCCTATAACTGCAAATACAACTGAAGTATGTACCGCTTTCCGGACCGCTTCCCTGTCGCCGCGGCCTATCGCGTTCGCAATTACTACGTTGGCGCCCAGCGCGATTCCCACAAACAGGTTGACTATAAGGCTGATTATCGGGCTGTTCGCTCCAACTGCCGCGACCGCCGCAGTGCGTTCATCGCCCGTGAAGTTACCTACTATCGCCACATCGGAGGCGTTAAAAAGCTGCTCCAGAATAGCCGTTGCTGCCACCGGAAGCGCAAACCTCGGAATGCGGCTCCAGATCGGACCGTTAAGCATGTCAAGCTGATTTTTCACATTATCTCTTCTTTCTTATAAGTTCTCTATTTTATTATATCACCGCCTTGGATTAATAGCAAATACTTATAATGAATAGTTCATCATAGTTGACAAGCATTATAAAATGCGCTATAATAATTGCGGGGTGAGTGCTATGGACATTCGTATTCTCAGGTATTTTCTGGCTGTCGCGCGGGAGGAAAACATTACCCGTGCCGCCGAGAGCCTGCACATTTCGCAGCCGTCGCTGTCAAAACAATTGATGGAGCTGGAGCAGGAAACCGGAAAGCAGCTTTTAGTCCGCGGCAAGCGCAAGATAACGCTCACTGAGGACGGCGTGCTTCTCCGCAAGCGTGCCGACGAAATAGTGAAATTACTCGAAAAGACCGAGCACGAGTTAAGCGCGGATTCTTCGCAGGTAAGCGGAGAGGTCGCCATCGGAGGAAATCCCACCAACACGATTCTTAATGCGGCTTCAACGCTCCGAGCTGAAAACCCGGAGGTGCAGTTCCGGTTTTACAGCAGCGACGCGACCGACGTTGTGGAGCTCCTCGAGCATGGCAGTCTTGACCTCGCTGTTTTCCTTGAGCCTATAGACAATGTGAAATTCAATTTCATTTCATTGCCTGACACAGCTAAATGGGGGCTGCTAGTTCCTTATAGCTGCGAACTGGCAAAAAAACAATATGTTCAGAGGACTGACCTGCTGTCAGTGCCCCTGATTTTTCATCGACGCGCGGGCTTACAGCGCATTATAACGAGATGGGCAGAAACCGATATCGACAATCTGAACATCACTGCAACGTACAATGTTGTGAGCGGCTCTCCGGAGCGCTTCGTAAATAGCGGGCTGGGATACTATCTGACCGTTGAAGATCAGCTCCCGGAACGCCTCGGAGAAAGCGTTTGCTTCCGCCCGTTGTTCCCTGAGCTGAATGTCACCTACGCTCTGGTCTGGAAACGCACGGCCGTTCTGTCGAAGGTCTCGCGGGCGTTCGTGGATATCGTCAGAAAGCTGTCGGCTCCGCAGGAAACTCAGTTAAAGTGATGCGCCGGAATCTCAAACGATCACCAACGGCAGGTTATCTGGAAAAAAAATCAGAAAATATATTGCTTTTTTCCGAGAAACGTGTTATAATAGCTTTGGATTGAATATTATCCAACTTTAATTCAAAGGAGATCATAAGAATGTTAGTTTCTGCAAAAGAAATGCTGAACAAGGCTCGCGACGGCAAGTACGCTGTTGGTCAGTTCAACATCAACAACCTTGA